>JAIBAN010000185.1 GCA_019695185.1 Blastocatellia bacterium
GGTTTCGCCGCCTGAGTAAGGATTATGAACGCCGCGCCGCTACCAGTGAGGCCCTCGTTTATTTGGCTATGATTGACCTCATGGTCAAGCGTTTGGCACGGTGCAAGTGATTTTCCGGACAGGTTCTAACACAAATCCCGGGTTCCTAAAACCATGATGACCTGCCACCCCAGGAAATGGTTTTTATACATAAACGAGAACAGGTTCAGATTTCTCCCGAACCCTGAGAACAAAGCACCGGTGCTTTCGCAAACAGGTGTTATTGCTTGGTTTGACCCGGGCGGAATTGTCTATACGCCCCGAGTGAGTGATTTCATTGTTGAGGCGACACTCGACTTTCTGGCTTGCAAACTCCGAGGGCCAGCCGTGCGCCGCATCTTTGAGATGGGCATCTGGCCGCCAGCCCGTGCGCTGGCAATAGTGGCCCGCAAATCGACCGGGGAAACCGCCTTTACTGCCCAACTTACCCAAGTGTGTATTTCGCCTGAAACGAAACGGCCGGTTGTCATCCCGGAGGAACTTCGTTCCGCCCTTTCAAGTTGATCCTCGTCTGATAATCAATGTTCAGTCGGAGCAAACCCTCAAAGAGACCTGGAAGTTTGGCCGGAAAATGAAAAATTTTGCGTGCGAGCGTAACGGCGTAAAGGCTATGGATGGAATACAGCACGGTTTTTCGGTAGGATTGACCAAAGTTTTGGACATGATGGACCTCGTTCTTTTCAGGGTCAGGCGGCGGTGGGAAAAGCGGGCTGGGCTTCCGGGTGCAGGCACAATTCGCGGATGGCTGCCGGCAGGCCGCCGACATCGGCATAATCGGCCCAGACTTCCAGCAGCCCCGTGTCGTTGCTGTGCAGCAGCAAGGAAAGCAGGGCTGGCGCTTCAAGTCTGGTTCCCCGCGCCAGTTGGCTGGGGACCCAGGTCCGGAAGCGTTCCCGGCCTGTTGTCAGTCCGGCGGCGGCTTTGGGATGGAGCGCCACCATTTGTGGCTGGTGGCGCAGTTCCAGAGTGACAAAGGGACAGAACCGCAGCAGGAAGAAGGTCACGGAGATTTCCTGGGTGAATTCGGCTTCCCGGTCGGTGCGGGAATGGAGATTGAGAAAGCTCCGGATGCGGCGTTCCAGTTCTGCAACCGGAAGCCGCTGGTGGGGAGCGGCCAGCAGGCTGCGGCGTACGATGCCGCGACAGGCGCGGACGAGTTCAGCCGTTCCCTGGGCCGCGACAGTGGTGGTGATGACGGGTGGCATGGGTTGGGTTTCCTTTCGGGAAAAGTGGTGGTGTGCTTGGTTTCCTGTGGTGCAAGCTCCATGCCAAAGCGGGGCCGGATTTCGCTTCCGGCTCAAAAACTGTTTCCAGCGGCTGGGGAAATCAGAATAAAACCAGCCACAGCCGGAAGTCATGTCCGTGTGGCTGGCGGGTGGTGGCGGGAACCGGGTCACCGGAACCCAACCGCACCAGTCGGACCAGGAACCAGGCTCGGCTGGCAGCCAGTGCATGGCACAGACTCCGGTCAGGCCCTGTCGAGCGGACTTCGGACGGCTTTGCCACCCCGGTTGAGGACATGGGTGTAAATCATGGTGGTCCGGACATCACTGTGGCCGAGCAGTTCCTGGACGGTCCGGATGTCGTAACCGTTTTCCAGGAGATGGGTGGCAAAGCTGTGCCGTAGGGAATGACAACTCCCGTTTTTATCAATCCCGGCTTGCACCATGGCGGTTTTGACCGCCCGTTGGAGGAAAGCCTCATGCAGATGGTGCCGGCGCAACTCTCCGCTCCGAGGGTCACGGGACAGTTCACGCGCCGGAAACACATACTGCCAACCCCATTCCCGGTTGGCCTGGGGATATTTCCGCGCCAGGGCATCCGGCAGCCAGACCGCACCCCGCCCTTCACCCAGGTCTTCCTGGTGCAGCAGCCGGGTTTTTTCCAACTGGAGTCGCAGGCGGGGTTGGAGCATTTGGGGTAGGATGGTGACCCGGTCACGGTCCCCTTTGCCATTCCGGACCAGAATCTGGGAAGTGGCAAAATCCAGGTCCTTGACCCGCAGGCGGAGGCATTCCAGCAGCCGCAGCCCGGACCCGTAGAGCAGTCCGGCCAGCAGCCGGGGCAGCGGTGCCAGATGCTGGAAGAGCCGTTCCACTTCGGTTTGGGTCAACACCACGGGCAGCCGCCGGGTTTGCCGGGCTCGGCCCCGGTCGGACAGGTCCCCCAGGTCCTGCCCCAGCACGTGGCGGTACAGAAAGACCAGCGCATTGAGGGCCTGGTTGTGGGTGGCGGCCGCCACCTGCCGGTCCAGTGCCAGATGGTCGAGGAAGGCCAGTACCCCGGCGGTTCCGAGGTCACGCGGATGCTGCTTCCCGTGAAACAGGATAAAGCGTTTAATCCAGTCCAGATAGGCGGTTTCGGTGCGCAGACTGTAGTGCTTCCGCCGCAAAACGGTCCGCACCTGGTCCAGGAGTTTGGGAGTTGGGTGGGTGGTCATGTGCATTTCCTTTGGTCAGTAAAATTAAATTAAATTCACTGACGCAAATGAAATGCCACGGAAACCAACAGCCCGCCAGCAGGGGAAATGACTTCCCGCCCAACCACACTTTCCGGTGGGTGGCAGGCCGGGGGGGATTGCAGGAAAACATGCTTCCTGCGCGGTGATAGATTGCACGATGAACTTTTGTTACTTCCTGCGCGGTGCTAGACTACGGCTTGAAGTTTTTGACGCGCACGCCGGGAAAAAGCTCCACCGTGGAGTATTTGTCAGGTCGTGCCGTATGAAAGGCTCCAAGGTGTAGTTCAATATCATGTTATGTCGAAAAAATATGAGTGATTCCAATAGACTTTTCGTTCAAGGAAATCCAAATCCCGAAAAATTTGGTCGGTCCATACGGTTTTTAGCTGGAAACCCTCCCGACCCAAGTAAGATAACTGCGGTCGCCGCATTCCTTGGACGAACTTCCGTGCTTATTGATTCCGATGGATATGAATGTGAAATCATTGCTGCTGCGACCAATTCGACGGGGAAAATTGCCTATGTTGAGACTCGGGTAAAAGATACTGGCTTTCATCCTCATGGCGCATATCAAAGAAATTTCGACGTCACCATCAGGATTCATCAAGTGACCCAACCGAATCTACACAGTTTTGCCGAAATAGAGTCGTACAATCCATTTTTTGGCTGTGATGTGCGGTATTTTGAGTGGTTAAACGAAACTGCAATTTTGATCTACCGGGAAAAACATTGGACTTTCGCATGTCGATTCGGAGATGTGTGGCCTCCTAAATTTGTGAAGATTGAGGATCGTTGGACCATCTGCAACGACGTGCTGACCTACGTCGGTTACAAAGAAAACAAGATTCGCCGTTTATCGTTTCCATTATTGGAAGAACTCAAACCGATTTCAATCCAAGAGGCAGAAACCCTTGGCCAAATGCCTTTTGACCAAAAATCGACATAACCATGCCATGCACACGGATTTGCTTCAGCGGGAAGCAATCAATGTAGGGAAAGTTGGTCGCGCTTCGCAAACCGGTGATGGCGGTCGTTGGCTTGTCGTTCTTTTCAGGAAACCAAAGTTGAAATACCGGTCAAATTGTTGACCGGTTGGCCGGTTGGTTTGATTTGCCCGCTTGTTTTCCGGCGGGCTTGTTTGGGCAACAGTCCGGTTTTCCGTTGGGTTCCGTTTGGTGTGCCGTGGTTCCGCCCGGTTCGCGTCGGGCAGGTCGTGGTGGCCTGTTGCTTGGGTTCTCCCCGTGGTTTCCGGGGTTTGCCTGGTCGGTCAGGCCGTGGCGGTGAGGTGGCCGGTTTGTTTCGTGGTTCCGTCAATGGCTTGGCAGGCAAGCAGGGCAACAAAGCAAGGTGACGCGCTGGCCAAAACGGGTTGACCGTCAATTGATACCAGGGTGATATTTTCAAACCAAGTTGGTCGCCCGGCAATTTGGTTGGGTTTGCAAAATCAAGCCAACCATGCCATGCACGCGGATTTGCTTCAGCGGGCAGGTTCAATGTAGGGCAGGTTGGTCGCCGCTTCGCAAACCGGTGATGGCAGCCGTTGGGCCTGGCAGCAGAAATGACCAAAATTGGTGGAGGCCATAAGAACTGGCTTGACGGTTTTGCTGTTTGGCAATCTTTTTTCGCCGGAATGGGTCAATTGGTTTGCAGGTTGATTGACTGATGGGGCCGCACATTGAGGGCTTCAACCGGGCGGAACCCAAAAACCAAACCCAAAACCCGCACCTGCACCAAACAAAAACCAGGGCAAGACCAATTCGGGGCAGGAAAAAAAGCCGCAGAAAAGTCACCCGTGGGTAGGTTGAAAGGCCCAGGCCGGAATGACGGACCGAACGAACCCGGAACGTGGTGGCAGGGTTACGGAAATTGGGACAGAATCAGAACCGGAAAACCAATGAAATCCAAAAGCCAAATCCAAAACCAAACCACCGGGTTGGCGGGTTTGGGCAAACCGGGTAAATTTCGGGTGGGCTGGGGACAAAACCAGCCCAACCAACGCATGCACGCGGACTGACTTCAGCGGGGCACATCCAGGAAGGGCGGGTTGGTTGCGCTTCGTCAGCCGGTGATGCGTGCCGTTAGGCCAATCAGGTTAGCAATTTCCAATTGTTCAATGGTAGTTCAGAGTTGAAAACAAATTCCCCGTTAAACGGTGATGAAATGAGCCAAAACCCCGAAGAAATTATTAAATTGCTTCCCGGTAGTGTAAAAAAAGCAACTTTGGCTGTTCTTCTTTTTGGTATTTTCCAAGCTACCCGTATGATTTTGGTTCAGTTAGCGCAAAACCAATTTTCAACCCGTTCTCTTTTCTTTGCAGCCCTTGCTGGAGGCTTTTTCATTTTTAATGGTTTTGGGTTATTCACCCGCAGCAAGGCCAGTTTCATTTTCATTGTTGCTTTTTCATTGTTGCTTATCCTGCCGCTCCTGGCTGCTCCTATTCATCTCTTGGCTTTATTGGTGGCAGGGGCCATCGAGGGCAAAACCATTGAGGTTGTTGCCAGTGTAATTGGTACGATTCAGTTGTTCATTTTCATTTGGATGTTAATTTTTTTGCTTTCAAAAGAGGTACGGCAGTACATCTGGGGAAAGAAATGATGGCCTAACAATGCCATGCACGCGGATTTGCTTCAGCGGGCAGCATCAATAAATGGCAAGTTGGTCGCCGCTTCGCAAACCGGTGATGGCCGCCGTTGGGTTGTTTTAAAGAAGAAGGTGACATTCAATGGTTCGGACCCTGATAATCGTTTGCATCCTTTTGCTTGGGGTCATTTCTGGGCAGGCGGGCCAGCAAATCAATCAGGCTGCCCGACCACTCACGAAGCAACTCCCGGCAGTTGACCGGGTTGAGTTACAAGCAGTGAGAACCAGCGGGTTTGGGTTTAATAAAGTTGAGCAAACCAAAACCCTGACCGGCCAGCAGGCGAAACAGGTTGCTCAACTCTGGCGCAGATTGAGCTATGCCCAGGTTGGCTCTGCCTGCCATCAACCCATCTATGCGATTAAATTTTTTGCGGGTGAGAAGCTGCTGGCCTATGCCAGTCTTTGTTACTATTGTCAAAACATCGACTTTGTCACCCCCAAATTGAGTGACACCCAAGGGTTCAGGCCTAAAACGGCAGGAGCCCGGAAGCTCAGAAAAATATTGCAGCGATCCTTTCCTGGTTTTCGGGCCAAGGAGAATGAAGAGTGAAAGAACAACCCAACCATGCCATGCACGCGGACTGACTTCAGCGGGGAACATCAATGAAGGGCAGGTTGGTTGCGCTTCGTCAGCCGGTGATGGCTGCCGTTGGGTTGCGTTCAGACATTTCCAAATGTTTTTTCGTGGCTTCCGAAAAGCCCCCGTTTTTGAAAACCAAAGAAGGTGGTTCCGCGACGGAAAACCCGTCGGGCTTTGCCC
>JAIBAN010000015.1 GCA_019695185.1 Blastocatellia bacterium
AGGTTTCTCCCGGCGTAATAAAAGGAAAGCCCGAAATTATCCAGAAAGACTTTGCGGGGGCCGGTGCCAATATGGTGCATACCAGCCTGAAGGAGCAGATTTGGATCCGTTTTGGCTTTGTAATAAAAAGGGGCCACGACCCACGAAGCGGCGGCGAAAAAACAGCTCCAGGCAACCATCAGCAGGAGCCCTGCCTGGGTCAACCGGCCAATTCGTTTTTTGGGTTCGGATGGTTGCTGAAGTTGTTGAAAAATCGTCGCCAGCAAAATGAAAATGAAGGGCAAGAGATAGATGACACGGAATAAGTAAACCCGTGAGGCAGAGATGGCGAGAAAAGCCAACAGAAAAGCCACCCAGTGAACCCACTTGGTGCGCAGCACCAACCCCGCCACCAGGGCCAGCGGAAAAAGCGGGCAAAACCGGCAAAAGGTTTCCAGGCTTTTCAGATTTTCCAGCAATCGTCCTCCTGACCAACCTGTGTAACAAAGATAGTCCCCCTGGGCCTGAGCCATGGTTGATTGACCGAGCCCATTTCCATTCAGGATTCCAATTGGTAACAGGAGCAAAATCAACCCCAGGGCAGCACTCCCCAGAAACCAGCCGGCCAGCCGACTGCCGGACCCCACGTCCCATCGAAGCCAGGGTTTTCCTTGCGAAGCCAAAAATCCTTCCGCCAGCAGCAAAGGAAAAAAAACCGCACTGGTTGGCCAAATGAAAAAATTGATGACGGTTCCGATTCCAACCAGGAGTCCGACTTTTTGCGGCAATCCGGTTGCGGCAGCAGGACGGGAAAGCAGGCTCCACAACATCCAGGCGAGGGCAAACAGAACCGCCAAGCTCCAGGAGTCAACCCGGCCAAACCGGTAACTGACCATTAAATAAGGGTCCAAAAAGAAAAGCACCCCCAGGGCCGGGACCGTCCAGCCCGAGCCACCACGGGCCCGCAACCAGCCAACCAGCAGGGTTGCCGCCACCATTGCACCAAAAAGTGAAAAAATTCTGGGACCCAGATGTGAACCTGTGACCTGCCAAGCCAGTTCCTGCAGGACACAGGCCGGATAGGTCACCCCCTGCAAGGGTTTTCCGTTGGTGGTCTGCCAGACGATGGACCAGGAACTGTGCGGTTCCAACGCCACCCGGCCATACTCGGTAATCTGAACTTCATCCACCCAGATATTGGGGGAAAAAGAAAAGGTAATCAGATGCAGTCCGGCCATGAGGGCCAGGCCGGTAAACCATAATTTCCAGTCGTCAGGGCCGGAAAATAATCTTCTTTTCATAGGCTGTAGGGAAAAGGAAGAGCCACATGGTTGAAGACGAAAAAGGCCGTAAAGAACTACCTGAACAACTTGTAACCTGTTGAGTAAGATGACAATAAAGAGTTTGTTCAAGGTTGCAAATGGTGAAATCCACAGTCCTTGAAAAAAATGCAAAAAAATTTCCGAGCCGCTTGACGGGGGTTGTTTTTTGAATGGAACAGGAGCCTAGCTTTAATCCTGGTAGGCAGAACAAGGGGGGATCGGAATTTGTCATCCCTGGTACCACCTGATTTTTTTGTTTCGACCTTAATTACCATGATTCTGGATCCGTTCACTTGGCACATGTGCCCAAGCTTGACCTGGCTTCCGATAACCTGTCTAACGGGAATCAATTGAATCTGACTATCCAGGGAAATTTGGTTGTCGGAAAACAAATAAGGCAGTGGTTGAGTGGTCAAACAGGCTGTTGGAACAAGGAATTTTCCTCCACTTTGAGTGCCTGCTGGACAATCTCGGATTTCTTTTAGAGTATTCCAGATGGGTGAAAGACCCCAGGCTGAAACAATGGTTTTCGTCAATGTGCGATAACCATTTTCCATTCACCAGAGACAACGGAATTGCAGCACAAATTTCAGAGTCTGTGGTTGATTTTCTGTGTAGGAACCCAATGATTGTTCTGAGTGAAGCAACCGTTCATTCCCCCCGCACCTTGAGCGAGCAGGATAACCAACAGGTCACCAGAGCGGCAGCCCTTGCAGGATGGCGAGTTTATTATATTCCCAATGATTTTGCGGTTTGTGAACATGCCGACAACGCCCTCTGGCATATTCCGGAACAGCCGCAGGAAACGCTGACAGTTTGGGTGGGATTTATTCCTTCGTTCGAGCGGTATTCAGAGTTGTACGCTGCCGCAGCCAGGAAAAACCTCCGATTGGTCAATTCACCCCAGGAGCATATTCGGGCGCAGGAATTTGATCGTTTCTATCCATTGTTGCTTGGCCTGACCCCGGAAAGCGTGACCCTGACCAACCCTGAAGACTGGCCGGAGAGTGTCCGGTCACTTCCCTTCCCGGTTTTTGTGCGGGGGGCCGTTCGGTCACGCAAAGCCGACGGGTGGCAGGCGTGCGTGGCTTCCAACTCGACTGAATTGCAGGCGATTGTCACCTCATTTTTCAAGTCAGCTTACCAATCACGGGGAAAAGTCATTGTGCGCCAGTTAGTCCAACTTAAACATCACCGGGTGACGGAACAAGGGTTTCCATTGGGAAGAGAGTTCAGGGTGATTGTCTTTCGAGGTCAAGTGGTGGGTTGCGGATACTACTGGGAGGGCCACGACCCCGACATGGAGTTGTCTTCCGCCGAGGCAGCCGAAGTTCACCGCCTGGCCCTCTTGGCAGCCCACAGGCTGGAAATCCCGCTTTTGGCAGTTGATGTGGGTCAGTTGACGGATGGAAACTGGATTGTGATTGAAGTCAATGACGCCCAGTTTGCCGGAATCAGCCAAATTCCGGCTTTGGGCTTGTGGAATGCGCTTGCCGAGGCGGTTACCAACGGCACAAAGTGACCGCGGTCACTTTGTGGTTAAAAGATTGATTCCACTTGAGTTAGTTATACGAATAACCAGGAATTCAAAACCCGGTTGGGCGGTGTAAGCCGCCCCCTGTGGGTGCTTTTGCTTTTCTTTGGCAGGAAACTTCTTTAAGCTGCCACTGGATTGGATTGATTACCATCCATTTTCTCCCACCGCTTTCCTCAAAGTACAATCAACTTCACCTGACCCGTTCTTTTGCAAAGGAGTGTCTCTATGCGTTGCATGGCGAAATGCCTCATGTGGACCTGTCTCATGGTTTTGTTTTCCGGGTTGGCTGGTGCGCAAACCCGTCCGCTATCGGTTATGGATATTTTCAATCTGGAGGTGGCGGTTGACCCGCAACTGTCTCCGGATGGCACTCGGATTGTTTATGTCCGGCAGTTTTGCGACATCATGACCGACCAGCGAAAATCAAACCTGTGGATGGTGAATTTCGACGGAACCGAACACCATGCTCTGACCAGTGGCAACTTTAATGATTCCGCCCCGCGTTGGTCACCGGATGGAAAATCACTGCTCTTTCAGTCGAACCGGGATGGAAGCCCGCAATTGTACTGCTATCGGACAGAGGACCGGCAAATGGCCAAACTGACCAGTCTGACTGCGGCTCCCAGTGGAGCCAACTGGTCACCGGACGGAAAATGGATTTCCTTTACCATGCTGGTGCCGGAAGCCCCTCCCGCCATCATCAAAATGCCGCCCCCGCCTGAAGGAGCCAAATGGGCCGACCCGGCCAAAGTCACCGACCGGCTGGTGTATCGGTTTAATGGGCTGGGCTATCTGAAACCTGGTTATGCCCAGGTGTTTGTCGTTCCCGCCGAAGGAGGAACCCCGCGCCAGGTCACGCAGGGAAAATTCCACCACGGAGCCCCTTTCAACGCGAGCGACGCCGTGTGGACGCCCGATGGCAAATATCTCATCTTGGCCGCCAACCGGGGGGAAAACGCGGAATTTGATTTTATAGACACCAACATTTATGAATTCTCGGTGGCGGACGGCAAGGTGCGGGCCCTCACCACCCGCAAAGGTCCGGAGCGTTCCCCCGCCGTTTCACCTGATGGCAAAATGATTGCCTTTGTCGGCTTTGAAGACCGGTATCAGTCCTATCAGGAAACCAAACTCAGCGTCATGGACCGGGAGGGCGGCAATCAACGGGTCATTTCCGCCAAATGGGACCGGGATGTGGAAGCCCCGCAATGGGCACCGGATGGCAGCGGCATCTATTTCCTTTCGGATAGTGAAGGCAATACCGGGCTCTATTTCATCACGTTGGACGGCACGGTCAAAAAACTGCTGGGCAATGTTGGCAGCGGGCTGGGAGCACCACAAGGGAGCGTGTCATTTGCCAAAAACGGGGCGTTTGCCATCACGCTGTGCCATCCCCACCGGCCCGGTGATATTGCCGTTGGTACCGTTGCCAAACCCGCGACCCAGTTTCTGACTGCCATCAATGACGATGTGCTGTCAGACCGCAAACTCGGCCAGGTTGAGGAAATCTGGTATGAATCCGCCAAGGACAAACGGAAAATCCAGGGTTGGATTATCAAACCGCCTGATTTTGACCCGGCCAAAAAATATCCCCTGATTTTGGAAATTCACGGTGGTCCGTTTGCCAATTACGGGGACCGGTTCGATGTGGAAAAACAACTGATGGCGGCTGCCGGTTATGTGGTGCTCTATACCAATCCACGGGGTTCCACCAGCTATGGCGAAGAATTTTCCGCCCTGATTCACCATGCCTATCCGGGAGACGATTTTTATGACCTGAACTCCGGGGTGGATGCAGTGATTGCCAAAGGCTACGTTGACCCGGAACAACTCTATGTCACCGGCGGCAGCGGCGGCGGGGTGCTGACCTGCTGGATGATTGGTCGTTCCAACCGGTTTCGGGCGGCGGTTTCAAATTACCCGGTCATCAACTGGACCAGTTTTGTGCTGACTTCCGACATTGGCAACTTCACCCATAACCGCTGGTTTCCCGGCCTACCCTGGGAACACGAACAAAACTATGCGTCCCGTTCGCTGCTGTCGGTGGTCAAAAATGTCAAAACCCCCACGATGGTCATGTGTGGCGAAGAAGACTATCGCACGCCGATTTCCGAAGCGGAACAGTATTACCAGGCGTTGAAACTTCTGGGAGTCGAGAGCGTTTTGGTTCGCGTGCCGAACGAGCCACACGGCATCCGCGTCCGGCCCAGCCACCATATTTCCAAAATTCTTCATGTGATTGGCTGGTTTGACCAACATCGCAAGGCGGAAAAAAAGTAACCGAATCCGTCTGAGTCCAATTCCCGAAAGGAACGATTTGACAGTGAACAGTCCTGTGCTTGAAACCGAACGAATGCTCCTCCGGTGGTTCACGCCGGAGGATGTTGATGCTTTGTACCTGCTGGGAACCATTCCGGAAATCATCAAATACACCGGCAACCAGCCCTTCGCTTCAAAAGAAGCAGCCCGTGCATATCTGGAAGCGCAACCCTTGCGGGATTATCAGGTCTATGGCTATGGCCGGTTTGCCCTGGTTTGGAAGGAAACCGGCTCCGTGATTGGGTTTTCCGGCGTCAAACGGTGGGAGGAAATTGATGAGGATGAACTTGGGTACCGGCTGTTGCCGGAATTCTGGGGAAAGGGCTTGGCCAAGGAAGCCGCCCGCGTTGTGATTGCCGATGCCCAACAGAACTTGGGATTGAAACGGCTGGTCAGCGTGATTCACCCGGAAAACGAGGCATCCAAGAACGTCGTCTGCAAACTCGGATTTGCTTACGAAAAGGACATTAGGATTTCATTTGTTGAAGGTGTGGCGATGGAACTGTTTTCCCGTTCCATCTGAGTGCGGTTCAAGGGGCTTTAATCAGCCCCTTTTTCCTCGGACCGATAGTTTTGGCGCGCCCGGATGGTCAATCCCTGGCGGGAAACTTCAACCTTGAGGCCATGCCGTCCGGCTGCCGTGGTTGATTCGGGATAGAAACCCAGCGTGTATTGCGCCCGCAATTCATCGGAAATCGTGCGAAACGCAAGCTTCAGGTCCCCGACATCACTGATGAAATCCCGTCCGGCGGTGACATAGGCCAACTCATGCATAAAAGCCTGGGCCGACCGGTTCCGCCGTTCCATCCACTCGCGGCGGGCATTGGCATCGGTCAAAAGCAGTTCCACTCGTTCCTTTTGCGTCATGGAATCAGTGACCACCCGTCGGGGCCGGCCTTTTTCACTGTCGGATGACTGGCTGGCGGCATCCTTCGGGGGAACCACTTCCGATTCCGTCCGGAAAAAAATGGTGTAAATCACCGTGTTGGTTTCAGCCGTCAGGGAGAGCAACTGTTCTGCCGTGATACGGCTTTTGAGGTCTTTGCCATCCGTCAGGAGCACAATGGCCTTGCGCCCGGTGACGGCCCGCAGGTGTTGTTTGACAGTTTGGGAAATCGCGTCATTTAACCGGGTCCCATAGATTTTGCCAATTTCAGCCAGGGCCACCCCCCGTGCCATCAGGTTTTTATCACCCGTCTGCCCCATCAACAGCTTGATTTCACTGTCAAAACTTAACACCAGAGCCTGGTCGCGGGGGCGCAATTCCTGCAAAAAAGCGGTGGCGGCCTCCTTGATTTGAGGCAATACAGAACTGGTGCTGAAACTGGTGTCCAGCAGAATTGCAACCGTCAAAGGCGCATCGGCAGCATCAAAAAACGTGATTTCCTGTTTGGTGTTTTCATCCAGTAAGGTGAAATCGGCTTGCTTCAGCCCGGTCACACAATGCCCCTTGGCATCAGTCACGATAACGGGAACGGTGACCAGCGTGGCCTCGATGGAAAAGGCATCCTCTTCGGCTTTGGCAGGCGGAGCTGATTGAGCCGGGGTTTGGGCTGCTGCTGTCCAGTTCCCGGCACCCAGAAAGAAGGCTCCCAATAGGAAAAAAATAAGTAATCGAACAGACATCGGCGACCTCAGAAAAAGTCCATTGTGGAAAAAACTGGTTAAGGAGGGCTTGAATCTTGCCACCGGGCACAGGTTCAAACAAAATGGAAAAAGATCAAGAAGCTTTCCCTGCCTGTTTTGCAACAAAAAACAATTGCTTCAACACTTTTGCCTCATCGGTCAAAAACCTTGTCAAAGGAGACATCCAATGGTCTTGCGATATGTTTGCGGAGTCCTCGCGTTGGTTGGAATGCTCGGTTGCTCTTCCGAAACGACTTTAGCCCAAAAAGCACGCAGTTCAAAGAAACCCAAAACCACCAAGTCCGCGCCTGCTCCGGCGGCTCCGGTCAAAACAGCCAATACGGCAGCGGCGGAAAAACGCGCCGGGGCGCAACAGATTGCCGTACAATTAAAGGGAATGACTCAGTTCCTGTATGTTTTTGGCGGGATTACCAAAGGATTTGAAGCAGTTGAAGAAGCCTCTGATGCCAACAACGTCCCTTCCTCAGTCACACGCAAAACGGAGCGGACCCGATACGCCCTGGCTGACACCATCCGCACCATCCAGGGAAATCTGGAACGGCTGGAAAATGATTTCAGCAGCAGTTCAAACCTCCGACCCTATTTTCATTTTATTGTTGGTGCTGCCGACACGGCAGCCCTGAGTCAACGGCAAGTCAAAGACGGACAGCTAAAGGAAGCAGGCCAGTCTTTAATCAAAATTGCCAACCAACTGACGGAAGCCCTGGCCGGGATGCAGGATTAAAAGACAGGACTGAGGACTGAGGACTGAGCCAAAAGACAGGACTGAGGACTGAGGACTGAGCTTGTTTTTAGGGTACATCGTAATATCAGTTTTTTCCTACAACAGTTGGGTGAAAGCCCAGTCCTCAGTCCTCAGTCCTCAGTCCTCAGTTAATTGGTTGCCGTCATTTCTCCCTTATTGACCAGAATCTTGACTTCAACGCGACGGTTTTGTTCCCGCCCTTCCTTGGTTGTATTGTCCGCAACGGCCTGTGAGGAACCATAACCAAATGGCGTAATCATCCGGCGCAACGGAATCCGGTGCATTTCAGCCAGGTAACGGACGACCTCGTCAGCCCGGTTCTGACTTAATACCCGGTTTTTCTCAAGAGACCCGGTTGTGTCCGTATGACCCGAAATTTCAATCAGGTACCCACGGGTGTTGAGGGCTTTTTGCGCCAAAGTGTCCAGGTTTTGTTTGGCATCGGGTGAAAGGTCATATTTGTTGACCTTGAAATTCACGGTGGTTGAATCCTTCACATCGTAATCATCCAATGCGGAAATCCGGTCATTGACTTTGCTGTTGAGGTCTTTCATTTCGGTGCGCGTGGCATCAATGTCGGTTTTCAGGCTTTTTGAGATGTTGTTGAGTTCATCAACCTGACTGGCAAGTTCTTCGTTGGCGGTTTCAACGCGGGCCACGCGGTCTTCAACCGGGGCCACGCGGGTGTCTATGCTTTTGGCAACTTCCAGGTCGGATTCCTTAAATCGGATTTTCTGGGCAGCAAGCTGACCTTCGCTGTTGCCAAAGCCCTCGACTTCGACACGCAGCCCTACAAGCAGGGAATCCTGGCTGAAATCTTTACCGGATGAGAGAAAGCCGCCTTTGGATTTGATACTGGTGGCGCTGGTCAAAAGCATGACCACATCACCCCGGTCATAGGTTTTGAGGGTTACCAAATCACCCTGCCGTTTGGCCACCCGGCCTTTGGTTTTGACTTTTTCCCCGTTACGAACCCCGGTTTGCGCCCACACGGCAGCAGTTCCGGCGGGCAACCAGACCGGAGCCCCCATCTGGAGCGCGAAAACTGTGGTCAAAGCCAAAACAAAAACAAAGCGGTTACTTCTGGATTTCATATTGACACCTCAAAAAAAGAATTTGTTTGGTTGCGTGAAAATTCAGGTTCAAACCAGTCCAAACTGGGCGTTGTGAATTGAAAGTCTCCCAAGTGGTTGCTCTTCGGACAGGCAAAATAGCCCTCTTGACAGGTTTCTCCGGTACTTTGTCATCGTAATTTCAGTTTCAGAGCGAGCAGGGATAGGGAAAAATCACATCACAACAATGAATTTTGTTGCTTTACTCAATCACTGAGGCATTGTGCAACCCTTTCCTTCCCTTTACAATGCCCGCCTCACCAAAATCGCTTGAAATCCCTGTCACTTCTTTTTGCTTGGGAAGGTTGGTTTCCAATGAGTCAGCCTGATTTTGTGATTCGCAGTCAAAGGATTTTAACCCCCGATAGGATCCAAGCGGGGACTATCCATGTGGAAAAAGGGAAAATCACCGCCGTTGCCGGTTGGAATGAAATACCGCCCGGTTGCCCGGTGGTGGAGGTTGGAAACGATGTTCTGATGCCCGGTCTGATTGACCCGCATGTCCATTTGAATGAACCGGGCCGAACCGAATGGGAAGGTTTTGCCACGGCTACCCGTGCCGCCGCCGCCGGCGGCATTACTACAGTTGTGGATATGCCCCTCAACAGCATTCCACCCACCACCACCCTGGCCCACCTGGAAACCAAGGCCGAGGCAGCTTCCGGTCAATGTCAGGTGGATGTGGGTTTTTGGGGCGGAGCCATTCCGGGCAACAGCGGAGAGTTTGCCGCAATGCTCAAGGCCGGGGTTTTCGGATTCAAATGTTTCATGGTGGATTCAGGCGTGGAGGAATTCCCTTTCGTCACGGAAAGCGACCTCCGTTTGGCCATGCGCGAACTGGCCCGTTTGGATGGCCAGTTGCTGGCCCATGCCGAACTAGGGGGGCCAATTGAGGCTGCCTGTGCTCATCAAAGTCATTTTTCAGCGGAAGAACACCGCCGCTACCATAATTATCTTGCATCCCGTCCGCCGGCGGCTGAAAACGAAGCCATTGCCCTGCTGATTCGCCTGTGCCGCGAATACCGGACCAGAACCCATATCGTCCACCTTTCATCCTCGGCTGGAATTGATTTGCTCTGTGATTCATGGGACGACGACCTGCCCACCACAGCGGAAACCTGTCTCCATTATCTGCACTTTGCTGCCGAGGAGATTCCGGACGGAGCCACGGAATTCAAATGCGCGCCGCCAATCCGTGAACGGGCCAATCAAAAACGACTTTGGCACGGCTTGATGGATGGCATGATTCAATTTGTCGTTTCGGACCATTCGCCCTGTACGCCCAACCTGAAACATCAGGAAACCGGCGATTTCAGCCAAGCCTGGGGAGGAATTTCCTCGCTCCAGCTTGGTCTTTCAGTCATCTGGACGGGCCTTGAGAAACGGGGCCTGGGCATGGAGTTCCTGCCTCAATGGATGTGTGAGGGACCGGCGCAATTTCTCGGATTGAGCGGTCGCAAAGGGAGTTTTTCAGTCGGTGCTGATGCCGATTTTGTCGTGTGGAATCCGGAAGCCGAATTCCAACTGGCGGCGGAACAGCTTCACCATCGGCACAAGCTGACACCCTATGCCGGACAAACGTTGAAGGGCGTTGTGCGGGAAACCTGGCTGCGGGGTGAAAAAATTTACGAAAACGGGCAATTTGTGGGAAATCCGCGAGGGGCCTGGATCAAACCATAATTCGTTCTGAGTTCCGCCTTCAGGCGGCAGTTTAGAGTTCCGCCTTCAGGCGGCCTCTTTCCAGAAAAAAGGAAAAAAACCAAAATTTAAGGAATTTCTGCTGTTTGTATTTCTTTTGACAACTTCAAGACTGCACAAAGAACCGCCGCCTGAAGGCGGAACTCCAAACTGCCGCCTGAAGGCGGAACTCCAAACTGCCGCCTGAAGGCGGAACTCCAAACGGAATACCAATGGAATTTACCGAATTGATTGATTTGGCTGCCGAAAAACTGGGGGCCACGGTTCTGGAAGCGAGCGATGATTTTTTTGCTGAAAAGGAAAATCTGCTCAAACCGACCACTCCCATTTTTATTGAAGGAAAATACACTGACCGGGGCAAATGGATGGACGGTTGGGAAAGCCGCCGTAAACGGGTTTCGGGTCATGACTGGTGTCTGATTCGGCTGGGATTGCCGGGAATTGTTCGGGGTGTGGTGGTGGATACAGCCTTTTTCCGGGGGAATTTTCCCTCACATTGTTCCATTGAAGGCTGCTGGATGGCCGGACACCCCACGGTTGGACAGTTGTTGGACCCGGCTAACCAATGGGTGGAGTTGCTGCCCAAGGTGGAATTGCAAGGCGACAGCAAAAACCCGTTTTCCATTGCCATTCCGGTCGGAGTCACCCACTTGCGGTTCAATATTTTTCCTGATGGCGGCGTAGCCCGGCTCAGGGTATATGGTGATGTGGTACCCGATTGGAAACGGCTGCTGCGAGGCAATCGGGAACTGGACCTGGCGGCAGTGGAAAACGGGGGCGTGTCGGAAGTTTCCAGCGATATGTTTTTTGGCTCGCGCCATAACCTGATTATGCCGGGGTTTTCACCGAACATGGGCGACGGCTGGGAAACCAAACGGCGGCGCGGTCCAGGCTTCGACTGGAATATCATCCGACTGGCGACCGAAGGCGAAATCGAACACATTGAAGTGGACACTTCGCATTTCAAGGGCAATTTTCCTGATACCTGTTCGCTCGAAGCCTGCCATGCTCCGGGGGCGACCGTGGCCGAATTGACTGCACCTGACCGGGAATGGACAGAAATCCTGCCCCGAACCAAGCTTTTGGCCCATACCCGACACCATTTTGAAAACGAACTGGCCACTGTGGGACCGGTTACCCACGTTAAATTCAACATTTATCCCGATGGCGGCGTGGCCCGCCTGCGGCTGTGGGGAACCATCACTCCGACCGGGCGCATGATGGCCGGTCTGCAACGGCTCAACGCTTTGTGGTCCGAGGCCGCCGCCAAGGAACTGCTTGGCTGTTGTGGCTCCCGCGCCTGGGCCAACCGGATGGCCCAATCCCGGCCTTTTACTTCCATTCAAACCCTGTTCCAAACGGCAGATGAAATCTGGAACGAACTGGATTCAGCCGCTTGGCTGGAGGCTTTTAGCGCCCATCCCAAAATTGGGGAACGCCCCCAGGCAGCTTCTCCAACCAAAGGATGGTCGGAACAGGAACAGGCAGGGACCAAAGACGCCGCCCAGGAAACAATGGAAGCACTGGCCGAAGCCAACCGGGCCTATGAAGCGAAGTACGGCTTTATTTTTATTGTTTGTGCGACAGGCAAGACGGCGGCTGAAATGCTGGCACTGTGCCGGGCACGGATGGAAAACTCATCTGACGCAGAGCTTCCGATAGCAGCCGAGGAA
This sequence comes from Blastocatellia bacterium, assembly GCA_019695185.1. GTDB lineage: Bacteria > Acidobacteriota > Blastocatellia > Chloracidobacteriales > Chloracidobacteriaceae > JAIBAN01. Next base: position 12,033 of record JAIBAN010000015.1, read on the forward strand.
CAACGACGCATCACCCATATCCGACTGGAGAAACTGTTAAATCTATGAGTGGAATTACAACGCACGTGCTTGACACCACTTTGGGCCGCCCGGCAAGCGGCGTTCCGCTCACATTGGAATGCCAAACCGCAGAGGGCTGGTCCGTTCTGGGGACCGGAGCAACCGACCAGGATGGCCGCTGCCGCACTCTGCTCGGTCCAGAACCCAAAGTGGAGCCAGGTGTTTACCGCCTGACTTTTGACACCGGAACCTATTTTGACGCCATCGGCCAGGAGGGGTTTTACCCTTCCGTCACGGTGGTTTTCACCATTCGCAATGCCGAACAGCATTACCACGTCCCCCTGCTTTTGAGCCTGTTCGGTTATTCAACCTATCGAGGAAGCTAAAATCAGGACTGAGGACTGAGGACCGAGGACTGAGCTTTTATCCAGCGGTTGCGGGACAAGAGCTGATATTCAGATTTTCCCAAAAAACAAGCTCAGTCCTCAGTCCTCAGTCCTCAGTCCTTTTCTTGGAGGCTCACCATGTCCATTACCCTCAAGCACAGCAATTATGGAAAATCACGTGTCCGCCTGGCCAAAATCACCCGGAAAACCGACCAATACCATGAATTCAAAGAGGTGACTTTGGCCATCCAGTTTGAAGGCGACTGGGAAAACGCCTACCTGGAAGGAAGTAACGCCAAGGTGCTTCCCACTGATACCATGAAAAACACGGTCTTTGCCCTGGCCAAAGACAACCCGGTGGAACAGGTTGAACGTTTCTCTCAGGTCTTAATCAATCACTTTCTGGAACACAACCCCCAGGTGACCAGAATCCGGATTGAAGGCGTGGAACCGGTCTGGTTGCGGATTCCGGTCAACGGTGAACCCCATCCGCATTCATTCTATCGGGCACATGAAGTGCGGACCTCCTGTGTGACAGGTACCCGCGAAGGAGTGGCGGTCCAATCCGGCATTGACAACCTTCTGGTTTTGAAAACCACTCGCTCGGGCTTTGTGGGGTTTATCAAAGACAAGTTCACGACCCTTCCGGAAGTCAGTGACCGGATTTTTTCAACCTCGATTAAAGCCGTGTGGGACTGGAACTGCCCCGATGCGGATTTTGGACCTGCCTGGGAGCGGGCGCGGCACTTGTGCCTGGAGGTCTTTGCCGAGCATGACAGCCTCTCGGTTCAACAAACGCTCTATGAAATGGGAAAATCAATCCTGGCAGCCTTTCCGGATATGACGCAAATCCGGCTTTCCCTGCCGAATAAACATTACCTGCCGGTCAACCTGGGACTTTTTGGGATGGAAAACCGCAATGAGATTTTTGTGGCCACCGATGAACCTTTTGGACTGATTGAGGCCACGGTTGCCAGAGAGAGCCAGTAGGCGGGCAAGGCTCTTTTCGGGTTCAGGGAAACCCTGAACCCTGAACCCTGCCCCCAATGTTTACCAGTGTTCACCCTTGAAGAGGAGGGCAAACAATACCTGTTCCAAGGTGGGTTTGGCCTGCTGTGGTTCGGCCTCGTTTTTGCCCTTGGCCGCCGCCGAGGAAGGAAACAACTGGAACCCTTTGGACAAAATGAAATCGTTCACTTTGGGCCACAGTGCATAACTGATGGCGGCAGCCGTTCCGACCGGAGTGGCCACGCTCTTGGGTCGTTCCAAAATGGAGCGGACAATCGTATTGGCCGCATCCAGGGGTGACCACGTGGGCACATAGTTATAGATTTTGGTCGGTGCAATCATCGGCGTCCGCACCAGCGGCATATAAATCGCCGTGATTTCAATGTTATAGGCTTTGACTTCGGCAGACAGGCAACGACTGAACGCATCCAGCGCCGCCTTGCTGGCAACGTAGGCCGAAAAGCGGGCCGCATTCAACTGCACGCCAATCGAACTGATATTGATGACATGGCCGCTTTTGCGTTCCTGCATCGTGGGCAGCAGGGCCATAATCAGCCGGACCGCGCCGAAATAGTTCAGTTGCATGGTGCGCTGGAAATCATGAAACCGGTCGTAGGATTCCTCCACCGCCCGCCGGATGGAGCGTCCGGCATTGTTGACCAGCACATCCACGTGGCCGAAATCGCGCAGGACATCTTCCGCCATTTTATCAATCCCTTCGAGGTCGTTCAGGTCGCACGGATAGACATAGGCTTCGCCGCCCATGTTTTCGATGATGCGCTGGGTTTCTTCGAGTTTTTCGCGGGTCCGGGCCACCAGAATCACCCGCGCCCCGGCCCCAGCCAGTTTTTTTGCAGTGGCAAACCCGATGCCGCTTGAAGCCCCGGTGATGAGCACCACTTTCCCTGCCAGCTTTTGCGCCATGCGGGCTGGAACTTCGCGGTCATAGTCCAGGTGTTGTTCCCAATACTGCCAGATGACCGAGGCGTAATCCGCCAGGTTCGGGCATTTGATGCCGGTTCCTTTGAGGGCTGCCCTGGCATTTTTGTCGTCAAAAATGGTGGTCATGAACGAATAGGCAATCGTCGAAACCGGTGCTCCGATGACCTTCGAAAGCCGTTTCTTAATCATTTCCGGCGTAAACCGTTCCATGGTGCCGGTGGCCGTATGAAGCGCGTCGGTCAGCCAGGGCAACTCCAGCTTGGTGGCGAATCCGGGGCCATGCCCGGCGGTCAAAAAGGTTTCGATGACTTCGCCCAGCGAAGGTGCCTTTGATTGAAGCAGGAAAAAGGCTTTGCCGTCCCAGCCCGGTTTATGGGCAATGGCGTCCATTGCCGCCGCCACATAGTCCACCGGCACAATCGGCACCTTGCCGCCGTGAATGCCGAGCAGGGGCAGCCATTTCGGCACTTTGTAGCTGATGGTCTGGAGCATCTTGAAGAAATAATAGGGGCCGTCAATCTTATCAATTTCGCCGGTCACGCTGGAGCCAATCACAATACCCGGACGATAGACCCGGAACGGCACCTTGCATTCTTCGCGCACAACCTGTTCCGATTCGAATTTCGTGCGATAGTAAGGATGGTTCAGGGATTGCCCCTCGTCGAACATGTCTTCAGTGAAGCGGCCCCGGAAGGAACCTCCCGCCACCGCCACCGAACTGGTATGGTGCAACCGCACGTCGCCTCCCAGCTTGTTGGCAAACTGAACCACATTGCGGGTGCCCTCGACGTTGTACCAGTCTGCTGTTTCGTCATCCATGTCCATGTCATAGATGGCCGCCAAATGAAACACATGGTCAATCTGGCCCTTGATTTTCTTCATTTTGGCCGGAGCAATGAGGCCCTTTTTGGTGATGTCACCAATAATCGGAACCAGTTTGTCGGCATGTTCGCCGATTCGTTCCTTGAGGGCTTCAAATTTGTCCATGGACGATTCACGGACCAGGACGTAAACCGTCGCGTCTTTGCGTTTTGCCAGACGTTCAACCAGAAATTTTCCAATAAAACCGGTACCACCGGTAACAAAGTAATTCATGCTCCCTCACGAAGTAAGGATTTTAGGGTATGGACCAAAATGGTTATGAGTCCGTTGAGTTGGGATGCTTCAAGCTGATTTTTCCGATTGGGTGAAACGTGAATGAACCGGAACCGCAGGGCTTTGAGAATTTCCACATTGAACTAGCCCCTTTCCGGTTTGTCAATCCGCATGGTAAAGAACTCTCCCCCCAATTCATGAAAACAGGATTCTTCTCTCATGACACGTTTTCGTTGGCTGTCAGGTGTGATTTTTCTGGCGCTGGGGTTCTCTTCAACCGCCTTTGCCCAAACGGAAAAACCAGGTGCCTCATCTGCCCGATATGAAGTTACCCGCGCGGAGTTGGGCCGTCGAACCCAACAGGTGGAACGCGCTTGGTTGGGCTGTTCCGACCCGACTGCGCGCCGTAAAGCGATTCCGCTCATGCAAAAAGCTGTTTCCGGTTTTTTCGGGGGGAAACTGGCTGCGGTGGCTCAAACCCTGGATGAAACGACCGGAACGCTCAACAACGAAGCCCGGACCAGTGAGCAGGTTTGGGCCGATTCCCTGACCTTTTTGCTCACGCCCAAATTGCTGGACCCGAAGCGCCCAGCCACCTTGCAGGTCAAACAGGCATATCAGGCGGGATTTCCAGCCGCCAAACTGCTGCTGCGCCTGTCCGGCCAGCGGGTTCTGCTGCAAGCCGAGATTGGTGAACTGCCGCTCACAACCACATGTTCAGTCGCAAAATTACCTGCCGGGGAGGTTCCGCTGCGGATTGAGATTGTGACCGGGCAAGGGCACATCGTCCGCAGTTGGCCGACGGTTCTCAGCCTCCAGCCGGACCTCTCAGCCACATTGCACAAAATCAAAGCCAATCTGGAGCACATTCAAAAAGCTGAAACTGCCGGGAACCCGGTTCAGTCACTGGAATTTGTCAGTTTGTCCGCCCAATTCAACCGATTGGAACAGTTGGCCCAGGGACAGACCTTTGAAACCGATTTTCCGGCTGCCGCAATGCTGCAAAAAACCCTGGCTGCCTCAACAACCTTGAAACAGGGAAAAACCAGTCCTTCGGTTTTGGCAGGTCCCGGCAACCTCTTCCTGGAAGTCCCGGCCAGCGGCGGCACCAAGTCGGTCAGAGCCTGGGTTCCAACCAAACCGGCGGATGTGCTGGTGCTGGCCCTGCACGGAGCGGGAGGCAGTGAAAATATGTTTTTTGCTGCTTACGGAGATGGCCTGTTGGTGAAATTATGTCAGCAACGGGGTTGGGCAGTGGTGGCACCCAGGGTCGGAAACCCATTGGAGGATTTTTTTACGGTGGTCGAAGCGGTCCGTCCTTTGGTAGCCCCCAAAGCCACCAAAATCTTTGTGGTTGGCCATTCGTTGGGGGCGATTGCCGCCTTGCGCCTGGTTGAGCACAATCCCCAAGCCTTTGCCGGATTGGCTTTGATTTCCGGCGGGGCCATTGGTGAATTGGAAAAACTGAAGCAGGTTCCGGTGCTGATTGCGGCGGGAACGGAGGATTTTTCCCGTGGGGGGTCTGCCAAACTGGCTGAAATGCTCAAGGGAAAAGGGGTTACGACGGTTTTCAAAACCTATGAAGCGGAACATCTGCTCGTGGTGCCTGAGGCCCTTCCGGATGTCGTGAACTGGATGGACTCACTCAGCCGGAACCGTCAGCCGTAACCCCAATTCAACTACAGAGAGGAAACCAACTGCTGATTTTGTTTTCCTCTGAAAGAACAGGCTGAAAATCAGGCAGTCCGGCCTAAATTTTGAAGCAAATGCGGGATGTTCAGCCTGGGGGAATCCTCCGGCTGAACCACAGCCTGAAGCTGGTTACGGTCCAAGCCGTGCAGTGTCGGCAATGGCAACCCGTCTCCAACCGGTTCCGCCGGGGTTTCAGCCGCTTCAGGCAGGTGTGTTGGTGATTCCGCCGGATTCCGCCGAAGAACCGGGACGATAAAGGAAAAAGCTCCGATTGACATAAAAAACCTGTTCGTGACCTTGTTGAGGTGGTTTGATTTGGTGTTTGGTTGTGTTTTCAAAACGAACTGCCACCACACGCGCGAGGTTTGGCCCAAATAGGTTGCTGTGGGTTTGAAGTGCTGCACCAGGCCACAGCAGGGCTGCGTGCAGGTGGTTTTCAGAATTCCAGAATTCAATTCGGAGGTCAAAACGTGGAATCGCAACAGTACATCATCCGTCCTGCCCGGCTGGAGGAGGCTGCGCTCCTGGCCGCTGCGGAGCGCGAGATTGCCAGGGTTCCGGGGCGACTGGCGTCCAGCCCCGATGAGTTAAAAGACGACATGTTCCGCGACAGGATTGCCTTACTTGCCCAACACGATGCGGGACTTTGCATTGTGCTTGAAACCGAAGGCGAAATTGTGGGCCATGCCTTTCTGGAGCCACACCGACTGGCGGCGCTCTCTCATGTGGTGTTTCTGACGATTGCCATTCATGAGGGCCACCAGGGGCGCGGGCTGGGGAAAAAAATGATGGTCCATCTGATTGACTGGGTGCGGTCCCATCCCCGGATTGAGAAGTTTGAACTTCAGGTCCGGTCGTCAAACGAGCGGGCCATCAGACTGTATCAAAGCCTGGGATTTGTCGAAGAAGGTCGGAAAACCCGGCGGATTAAGTACGGGGCGGATGACTATCAGGACGACGTGTATATGGCGCTGTGGGTTGGTTCATTCATCTGACGAAAGCCCCACTGATTCCCGATACTCCGTGGTGTCCGCTCCCATATCCTCAGCCATGTCAAAAAGCTCCACGGCATATTCAAGGTCCGGTTCGACCCCATCCCCCGTTGCATACATGATGGCGAGGGTGATTGTGGCATTGGGATTACCAGCATCGGAGGATTTTTCATACCACTCAACCGCTTTCGCCATGTCTTTTTCGCCAAAGCGGCCCGTTGCCAGAAAAGCCCCCATATTGTACATGGCCCGGTAATGCCCGGCCTCGGCAGCCTTGCGATTGGCCTCAAAACCTGCTTTTTCGTCTTTCGGGACCCCCATGCCGGCGGAATAATGGACATAGAGTTCAAACCATGCATTTGAGTTCCCTAAATTGGCCGCTTTGGTTTGGAATTCAAAGGCTTTTGAGGGGTCGGCCTGGGTCCCGAACCCGGCATTGATGATTTGCCCCAACATGAACAATGCGTGGTCATCCTGGTCGTTTTCCCCTACCAGCTCACGGAGGTACTGGCAGGCATCGGTTTTTTGTTCCTCTGTGGCTTCATCCCGCAGAAAATACCAGACTAATTCCACCAGTTTGTGTTTGGCTTTCGGCACCTTGAGTGTGATGGCCTGCCGGAGAGCCTGTTCCGCCGCAGCAAAATCGGGTGGACCAAAAGGCGGCTGGGTGAGCCACGAGGCCAACTCCATCCATGCTTCGGAAATACCACACAGTGCCGCCTGCCGGAACGCCACCGGAACCTGTTGCGCCTCCGCAACCGACAGGATTCCCAACATCATGTCACCCCGTTCGATGTTGTTTTTGGTGTGGCGGGCCCATTGCAGTAATTTCTGGCCGACCTCTTCCCCAGGTGGTGCAGTCAGCAGTTGTTGGAAGTTTCCAAAATCGGGTATGTATTCCATATGCGTGGCAATTGCCGTAACACAAGGTCCGGGAATGGATGAATCGCTTCAAATGTATGGTCTTTTCTGTTGGCGTTTTGAGCGAATTGGGTAAACTCTAGCCCAAAGGGCCAGCAATCCACAAACCGAATCATCCGGCCCAACCTTTCCAATCACCGGTAGTCCGCTCAATCCAAACAGAAATATGTCCGGAGTCGTGTCATGCTCAAAGCCGTGTTGGTTGATGACGAACCTTCCGCCCGCAAATTGTTGCGCCTGACGTTGCAAACCACCGGGGCGGTGACGGTGGTGGGGGAAGCCGGGTCCGTAGCCGAAGCGGTCACGGTTCTGCAAAACGCCCAACCGGATGTGGTTTTTCTGGATGTGCAACTGCGCGAGGAAACCGGGTTCGACCTGCTGGACCAGATGGAGCTGAAGTGCCGGGTGGTTTTTGTGACCTCGCACGACCAATATGCCGCCCGTGCCTTTGAGGTGAATGCCCTTGATTACCTTATCAAACCTCCGGAACCGGCCCGGTTGAAACAAACCATTCAGCGACTGCACCAGGCCCAGCCGGTTGGAGCACCTCGAACCGCCGAAAAATTTGCCTATCAGGACCGTCTTTTTCTCAAAATCAACAACCGTTCCGGGTTTCTCAAAATCAGCACCATCAAATGTATCCAGGCGGAAGCCTATCTTTCCCGCCTCTGGACCATCACGGCAGCCAACGTGCAAACGAACCTGTCGCTCAAGGATTGGGAGGAGCTTCTGCCCGAACGCCAGTTTCTGAAAATCCACCGCTCGACAATAGTCAATCTGGAATTTGTGACCGAAGTGGAGGACTGGTCCAACCGGTCCTATCGAATCCACTTGGCCGGGATGACCGAACCCCAGGTGGTCAGTCGCCGGGTTGCCACTCAGTTGCGGGAACGGTTGCGTCCCTGACCCCGCTCCCTGTCGCAGGCAGTGATACCCAAAAGGTGCTTCCCTGCCCGACAGCGGTTTCCAGCCAAATCCGGCCCTGGTGGGCCAGTACCAATTGTTTGACAATCCAAAGCCCCAGACCGACCGACGATTCCCCTGCCGTGGGCCGGGCGCTCAAACGACGGAATTTCTCAAACACATGGTCACAGTCTTCCGGGGTAAAGCCGGGGCCTTCATCCTGGACCGAAACCAGCACCGCCTGTTTTTCCAGTCGCGCTTTGACCTGAATCGTGGTGTCGAGCGGGGCATACTTGATGGCGTTGCCAATCAGGTTTTCCAGAATTTCCCGCAAGCGGAGTTCGTCGGCTTCCACCTGAAGGGAAGGTTCAACCTCCCAAACCAGCTTTTGCCCTTTGCTCAGGGCCAGCGGGAGCAACTGCTCTCCCAAAGCCGAAAACAAGGTTTGCATCGGCACAGGTTTTTTGTGGAGCACCAGTTCGTACTGCTCAATCAGGGCGGTATCAAGGAGTTTGGTAATCAGCGCCAGCATGTTCTGACTGGCCTGCTCGATTTCATTGAGCAGGTCCTGGCTGTCCAGAACCCAGTCAGGATGGTCCGGGGCTGTTTTCAGTAATCCGGTATAGCCTTTGATGGTTGCCAGCGGTCCCCGCAGGTCATGGGCGGCGATTTCCAGCAAATCCGATTTGAGTTGATTGGCAACCCGCAATTCTTCGTTTAATTGGACCAAATCCCGGTTTTTGGCGGCGATGACTGCCGCCTGCGCCTCAATTTCCTTGCGGTTGAGGAAATTGGCCACCCGTGACCGAAGAAGCACCTGTGCCCAGACCCAGCCGGAGGCGGTCAACAGCAGACCGAAGAAATACGCCTCTTTCCGGTGGGCCGGCTCCGGGTGAAACCGCGATACGACCACCAGAAAATACAATAAATTGACCCAATACAAGTGTCGCCACCACCCCGGCAGGGTAAAACAGGCCGCCAGCCCGAAAACCAGAACGGCAAACGGAAGCGGATTTGCCTGTTGTTGCACCTGCACACTGAAAACCACATTCACGCCAATCACAAAAAAACCAATCAGAACGTACATCCAGCGCCGATGAGCCGGAGTCATTTCTCCTGCGGAGGAGATGTCGCGGGTCCGCACAAACCAGCCAAACCCAAGCGCTCCCAGCAAAAAAATCAAATGGACGCAAAAAGTCAGCCACGAGGGTTCATAGTGCAGGTTGAAAACATTGAGCCAGTTGACAACAACAATCAGCAACAGGTTGGTCATCCCCATAAACGGATTGACCGCTCTGCCTGTCGCATAGTTGCCAAACCATGCCTCCCGTTCAAATTCCTGGCGGAATGCAGCCGGTATCATAATTGTCGGGTCTCGGAAGATGGCTGTCAGGTGCATAAAACCAGGGTTCAGGGTTCAGGGTTCAGGGTTCAGGGTTCAGGATTCAGGATTCAGGATTCAGGGTTCAGGGTTCAGGGTTCAGGGTTCAGGGTCTTGGGTCTTGGGTTCAGGGTCTTGGGTTCAGGGTCCAGGGTTCAGGGTCTTCTGAGTGGACAATTGAAAATGGCCAATTGACAATTTAATCCAAATTCCATCCCTCAGTTTTCAGTTATTCTAAAACCCTGAACTCTGAACCCTAGACCCTGAACCCTAGACCCTGAATCCTAGCCCCTCCCGCTCATAGTCGCCAGGGACCGTTCATCAGTATTTGGGACCGTTCGTTGGAAAATGCTTCATTATCGCAAGACTCCAACTGCACTATCCAGCCCAAAATTCCTTACTTTTCGGGGTTTTGGGGAGCATTTTTATGGTTCGTGGGCGTTTGTCCGGCGGGGTGTGGGTGTGGGCCTTGTGTCTTTTGTGTCTGGGCCAGATTGGGAGAGGGCTGGTTTCCGGGCAAAGCTTCGGTTTCAACAGGAATGGCTCCCACCCGGCCCGGAATTTCAGCCAACCGAACCAAAGTTCCGTTGCCACCTTTACGGTCACAAATTCAAACGATGCGGGAACCGGCTCGTTGCGCCAGGCGATGCTGGATGCCAATGCCGCCAGTGAAACACGGGTGCTCATCACCATTCTGCCCCTTTCGCAGCCCATCAATCTGTTGAGTTCCCTGCCAGCCATCAATAAACCCATCTTTCAGCTTTACGGGTCCACTTCCAGTCAGGCACAGGTGAAAAGGGCCAGCGGAGCCGCAAATTTTCGAATTTTTACGGTAAATGCCGGTTTAACCGCCTGTGATTTCCGCTTTTTGACGATTGCAGGCGGTTCCGCCCCCGGTTCCGGCGGGGCGATTGAAAGCGCCAGCCGCCTCATCCTGCAAGATTGCCTGCTGAACGGCAATGCGGCTGCCGATTCAGGCGGTGCCATCAGTCTGACCGGAGGTTCGGCCACGCTGCAAAACTGCACTTTCAGCAATAACACGGCTGCCAGTTTCGGCGGGGCGTTGCGCGTCACCGGCGGCGCTTCCCTGACGATGACGGACTGCACCGTCACCGGCAACAGTGCCACCAACGGCGGCGGAATCAGTGTTGCAGGTTCAACCCTCAGCCTGCTTCAGTCATGTGTAGGAACCAACACCGCCAGCGTCTGGGGCGGCGGGGTGTATGTGGATTCCTCGGTGACGACGGTGACCAACTGCACCATTTCCGGCAACCAGGCACAGGGAAATTCCTTTTTCGGGGGATACGGCGGAGGAATTCTCAACCTCAATTCAACCTCCTGTACCATTTCACATTGCACCATTGTCAATAACACGCTTTCCACCACGGGAGCCACCCCCAAAGGCGGAGCCGTGGCAACCATCACTTCCAGCGCCGGGCCAAACGCCACCACCACCCTCACCAACACCATTTTGGGAAGCAACAGCCTGCCCAACCTCGGCACATTGAATGTTCTTGGGCAGGGTAACACTCCCGTGGTGACTTCAACCGGAAATAATCTCTCCGCCGATGACGGGAGCGGCTTGTTGAATCAGCCGGGCGACCTGCTCAACTCCAACCCCAAATTGGGCAGTCTCAGTTCAATTTCAGGCTCCACGCAATTCTATCCGCTTTTGTCCGGCAGTCCCGCCATAGATGCCGGAAACAGTCAAGTCAGCGGGCTTCCCACCAGTGACCAGCGGGGATACAGCCGCCCTCCAGGCAACGCCCCCGACATCGGGTCCTGCGAAGTCAGACATTTGGTGGTCACCAGTGCCAATGACAATGGCAGCGGAACCTTGCGCGCAACCCTCACCGAAGCCAACACCACGGTTGAACCGGAAACCATCTTGTTTTCGCTGCCGACCGGCCAGCAAACCATTACGATTCTCAGCGCCCTGCCAGCCATAACCGGAGAAGTCACCCTTTCCGGACCCGGAGCCGACAAGCTGACGGTTCAGCCAGGAGCCGGTGCCAATTGCCGGATTTTCTCCATTGCCACCGGTTTAAGCAACGTCACCATTGCGGGACTTTCCATTTCCGGGGGTAACATTTCCGGGGCTTTCGGCGGCGGGGTGGAAGCTAACAGTCCCTTGCAACTGCTCAACTGTACGTTGTCCAACAACCAGTCCGGCGGCAGCAATGGCGGCGGCGGCGGGCTGTATCTGGCGGCTCAGGGAATCGTTTCCGGCTGCACCTTTGTCAATAATTCAGCCAGCGTGGGAGGGGGAATTTATTTTAACGGAAGCTCCGGTGTCACGCTCACAGTGTCAAATTGCACGCTGACCGGCAACACGGCTACGGGCGGCGGGTTCCTTGGAGCACTTGGCGGAGGAATTCTGAACGCCAGTTTTGCAAGCGGTCCGGCCACGCTTTCCCTGACCAACTGCACGTTGGTGAACAACTCCGCACCGGGCGGAAAAGGCGGAGCCCTGCTCACCGGGGCATTCAACCTCAACAACAATGCCGGTTCCACCTTGCAAAACAATATTTTGGCCGGAAACAGCCCGACCACCCTGGAACTCCTGGGCCTCAACGGCAACCAGCCCAGCATTCAATCTGCGGGGGGAAATCTGTCTGATGGAACCGGGAATGGCTTTTTAACCGCATCGGGTGACCAAACCAACACCAATCCGGGCCTCAGCAATTCCGGGCAGTTTGGCAGTCCGACGCCGGTTTATGGGTTGCTCCCCGGCAGTGCCGCCATCAATGCCGGACTTTCCACCGGAGCGCCAACCACCGACCAGCGCGGGTTTGGACGGGTCGGCAACGTTGATTGCGGGGCCTTTGAATCACAAGGTTTTACCGTCACCATTACCGGCGGGAACAACCAGTCCACGGTTCCCGGCAGCGCTTTTCCCCAACCTCTGAATGTTACGGTCAGCGCCTCCAACAATGAACCCGTGGAAGGCGGACGACTCTTCTTTACCTTTCCAGTCAGCGGAGCCAGTGCCTCGATTGCGGTGAATCCGGTGACCATTCCGGCCAATGGGCAGGTTTCGAGCGGAACCGTGATTGCCAATTCCAGCGCCGGAACCTATCAGGTCAGCGCCGCTGCCACCGGCGTCCTGTCTCCGGCGGTGCTGACCCTCAGCAACAGCCCGCTGATTTTGAATGTGCAACCCAGCGGCGGCTCCCTGGTGGCTGGTTTTGCCACGTCTGTCACCTGGACCAATGCCGGTTATTCCGGGAATGTGAACCTGGCGCTTTCGACCGACAGCGGAGCGACTTTTCCGTTGATGATTGCCACCGACCTGACCAATGCGGGCAGCTATTCCTGGAATGTTCCGAACCTGGCGACCTCCCAGGCCCGAATCCGGGTACAGGATGCCGCAACCGGAACCCCCACCGGCATTTCCGCAGCGGATTTTACAATTGGGTCGATTTCCAACGTCCAGCCCAGCGGCGATACCTTTTCAGCCGGAGCCGGCACCGTCATTTCCTGGGTGAATCCCACAGGCTTTTCCGGCAATGTGGACCTCTTGCTTTCAACCGACGGAGGCGCGACGTTTCCAACCTTGATTGCCGGCAATCTTGCCAACAGCGGCAGTTACGGCTGGACAATCCCGCTCGTTCAAACCAATCAGGGCAAAATTCGGGTTCAATCCAGCACCAACCCGGTGTTGCAGGCGGAATCAGCCAACAGCTTCGGCATTGTCTTTTTCACGAATGTGCAGCCCAGCGGCACCCTGTTGCCGGTTCCCGGTTCAACCACCATTTCCTGGACCAGTCCAAACGGATTTGGCGGAAATGTGGACCTGCTTTTTTCCGCTGACGGCGGGGCGACGTTCCCCCAAACCATTGCCCAAAATCTCACCAACACCGGCAGTTATGTCTGGACCTTGCCGTTGGCCCCGACCACTCAAGGCCGGGTTTTGGTTCAGGTGGCCGGAGATGCCAGCCGGAACGGGGTTTCCGCCCAGAATCTCACCCTTCAGGCCAGCGGCCCCGTGATTACCAATGTTCAGCCCACAGCCGGACGGTTGCAGGCCGGGAGCCAGACCACCATTCGCTGGACGAATAACTTCGGGTTTGCGGCTGCGGTGACATTGGAATTCTCAGCCAATGGCGGGACAAGCTGGTCCCCGATTGTGACCAATCTGGCCAATCCGACCGCCCAGGGTTCCTACACCTGGACGGTCCCCAATGTTTCCAGTGCAACCTGCCGGGTCCGGGTGCGGGAAACCGTGCTGGGAACCCCCAGCGGCCAATCAGCCACGAGCTTTGCCATCAACACCACCACCGCCACCATCACCAATGTCGAGCCGAGTTTCGGCATTTTCGCCGTGGGAAGCACCACCGCCATCACCTGGCTGAATGCCAACGGTTTTGCCAATCCGGTCAACCTGGCTTTGATTGCGGATGACAGTTCCTTTACCCCGGTTACGATTGCCACCAACGTCCCAAACAGTGGAGCAAATGGAACCTACCTGTGGACCGTTCCCAACCTCTCGACCACTCGTGCAAGAATTCGGGTGTCCGATGCAACCTTTCCGCCGCGTAACACCACATCGTCCGCCAGTTTTACAATTCAGCCGCTGTGCTCAGGGGGCACCGTCACCCTGAGTGGAACCACGGCACTGCCGCCGGGTGCCACTCTCAATCTGAATGCGACCGTCACCGGCGGCTCAGGAAATTATCAATTTTCCTGGAGGAAACAGGACTCAGCCCGGGTTTTGTCCACTTCCGCCAGCCTGACGATTGCAACGGTGACCCAAACCGACAGCGGAACTTATGCCGTGACGGTCAACGACCTCGACAACGGATGCAGTCTGTTTGGGCAGACCACCGTTGCACTGCAAGTGAATGAAGGCCCAGGCAGTTTTTCCTACACAGTCACCGGAACCACCTATCCCGGAGCCCAGCCGGTCAACCCGCCTCCGGCTCCGGCAGTTGATACCAGCACGTACACGACCTTTGGGATTTCGGGAACCTTGCAAAACAACAGCGGCCTGGTCTATCAGTCGCTCTTTTTCGAAATCACCCAGTTGAATGTCACAAACCCCGACCCGCAACGCCCCTACTGGGTGGACAACCGTTCCAGCGGGACCGGGGGAACCGGTTCACGAGTGACGGTGGCCGGGGTTCCTTTGGCTGGCAATGGTTCCACCCCGGTTACCTTCAATGTGGCGGTTGATGCCACCAATCGCCGGACGTTTTCTCTGGTTGCCAATCTCTATGGAGCCACCGGCACCTCATCCGTTCAGCAAAAACTGGGCAGCTTTCTCATTGAAGGACAACCCGTCAGAAAATCAGCCCCGTCAGCAAAGCCTGAAATCAACCTGGGGACCGTCACGGAATTGACCTCCGGCGAGACGCCCTTTGTGACCGGGGCGGGAATCCAGGCAAATCCCGTGATAGCGGTTGACCGCAAGGAAAACCGCCGGATGGCCGTCAGTTGTACCAATTTTGCCACCGGCCAAATCTCAGTGAAATGTACCGAGGATGGGCAAACCTGGAGGGAAATGCTGTTGCCCGGAACGGTGGGGGGAATCACCTACCAACAGGCATTTGACCCCGCCCTGGCCTACGACGGCAATGGGAATCTGACGGTGGCCTATTGTCTGGCGAATGCCGAGGACAATGCCTGTGCCGTGGTTTCAGCCACCAAACTGCTTGACCGCCTTTCGTTTAACCCGCCCACCATACTGACCGCAGTTGCCCCTGGTGACCGGGTTTTCGTCAAACGAACCACGCTTGACTCCGTTGGCTCCCGAAACGTGGTGGTTTGGGAAGAACGCACCCCAACCGGCGGGCGCATCAGGTTGGCTGACTCCCAAAGCAAATTTCCCCTCACCCTCGCCCAGGGTGCCCTGTCCCAGCCAACCCTGACTTTGGGACCGGAGGGCCGCACCTATGTTGGTTGGTTGGAGACCTCCACCGGAAATCTGTTTTGTGCCACAAGCCAAGACGGGCTTACGTTTGGCGCTCCGATTCTGCTTGCCAAAACCGGAATGGGAGCCGGACGGACCATCCCCGCATTGGCTGATGTTCCGGTGCTTGCCGGCCTGCAACTGAAAGCCGACCCCCTCCAACCGGGCACGGTTTACGCTGTCCTGGTTGATGCCGGAGCCAGCCTGGACGTGTGGCTGACACGTTCCACGACGGCGGGAGCCAGTTGGGAGACCCGCCGGAACGTCAATGATGATACGGCTGAGGGTGACCAATTCAACCCGGCCTTGGCCGTTGCCCCGGACAGGAAAGAAATCGCCGTCAGTTTTTCTGACACCCGACTGGATGGAACCCGCCAGACCGTCAACCAATTTCTGGCTCGTTCAACCAACGGGGGCGTGAGCTTTCTGCCGAATGAAAGACTGTCGGCGGTGGCTTCCAATACCTCACACCAAAATCCAACCCGGACGGCCTGCGTGAATCTGGGCGAACGAACCGGAATGGCCCCCGGCGGAAAAGGCAGCTATGTCTGCGTCTGGACCGATAACCGGAACGGAACCGAAGATGTTTTTCTGGGTCGGTCTTTCCCTCAATGAAC
This sequence comes from Blastocatellia bacterium, assembly GCA_019695185.1. Taxonomy (GTDB): domain Bacteria; phylum Acidobacteriota; class Blastocatellia; order Chloracidobacteriales; family Chloracidobacteriaceae; genus JAIBAN01. The sequence goes on from JAIBAN010000015.1 coordinate 27,881, forward strand.
CCGACCCAACTGCCGCCATTTAGATTTGCCTGATTCTTCCCACCTCTTCCGGAAATCCAGTTGTTTCTTTTGCCGGTTTGACTAAACTGTAAGCTGAAGGCCAAAACAACAATTTCTGGCCGCAATCCTCCAGCACACCAGCAGCCCCTTAATTTCTGAGAGACATAGCCCCCCAGGAGGATTCCATGAACCATCCTGAGCTTGGTTGGACTGTTTTTTTGCGCAGTTTGTTTCGGCAAACGGGCTGCCAGCGTTGGCTCGTCAGACTTTGTCTCCTGCTGTGCGGCTGTTGCGGTGCGGGCCTCCCTTTCCCGGTAGCTGGTGACACCGTGCAGGAAGCAGCGCAATCCAAACCAAATCTGCCCCAGGAATTGCAGGAAGGTACCGAACTGGAAACCACCCTCGGCGAAAAGGAAACCCATTCCTTCCAGATCAAAATCAAGGCAGGCGATTTTCTGCATGTGGCGGCCAAACCCACCCGCCCTGATTTGGTTTTCGAATTGGCTGCTGCGGATGGCAATACCATCACCAGAGTTGAACAAAAATCGTATCAGACGCGTCATCGTCTTCATTTTGTGGCTCAGCAGGAGGGTACCTATACCTTCACCATTTTGCGAAATAAAGAGGCGCAAAAGACCAACTCCTACAAAATGCAGGTGTTAGCCTTACATCCTCTCTCCAGCCGGGACCGCACCCTGATCACAGCCACAGAGAAGTTCGACCAGGGGCAGACACTTTATTTTCAGGCGAAGAAAGAATCCTTTGAAAAGGCCATTCCCATTTTTCAGGAAACCCTGAAACTGTTTGAGGACATTGGAGACACCGGGAACGTAGGGGTTTCTTACAACTTTCTGGGCGATTGTTATGGCAACTTAAATCAATTGGACAAAGCGGTTGAGTCCTTTCAAAAAGCCGCCGGGCAGTACGAAAAAATCCGGGACAAGGAAAACCTGGCCCCGACTTTTGCCAATATTTTCCATATTTACAACCTGTTTGATGAACACAAGAAAGGATTGCCTTATAGTGAAAAGGCGATTGCCCTGTATCGGGAACTGGGGGACACAGAACGGGTGGCCGTTTCCCTGCTGGAGCTGGGTGTCGCCTGCAACCGCCTGGGCGACAAGCAGAAAGCCCTGGCAGTTTACCTGGAAGCCTTACCCATTCTCAAAGCAAAAGAAAATCATCCGGGCTATCCGGCCCTGCTTAATAATATTGGGCGGGTCTATTACGATGTGGGGGAAAAGCAAAAAGCACTTGATTACTATTATGAATCCCTCAATCTGCAACCGAACTATGCTTTGATGCCCAAAGCTTCAGTGTTGGGCAACATTGCGGTGCTCTATACGGAATTTGGCGATTACGCCCAGGCCCTGCCGGTTTATGAAAAAGCTCTGAGCTTCGTCAACCAAACCAGTGACATCAATGCGAAACTCAGTATTTTGCTCAATCAGGGAAAAAATTATTACTTCCTACGGGATTTCACCAAGGCCAAAGAGGTTTTCCAATCGGCTCTGGACACCGCACTGACTATCGGGAACCGGGCGATTCAGGCCCGCATGTATCTTGAACTGGGCAAACTGGAGGAAACCGCACATAACTTTTCTTTGGCCGAATCCCATTACCAAAAAACACTCGCTTTGGCCCAGTCACTGGGGAACAAAAGTATTCAGGGCTATGCAACGGCCAATCTGGGACGGCTCCAGGCCAAGCAGGGCCAACCACAAAGCGGTCTGAAGTTACTTGAACAGGCTTACCAGATGGGGGTCGAGTTGTCAGCCCCCCAACTGCAATTTCAAATTCTGTTTGAAATGGGCAAGATCGAATCCAGCCAGGGTCAATGGCCCGAAGCACAGGCCCACTTGGAAGAAGCCATCCGCCTGATTGAATCCCAGCGGACCAAGGTGGTCAGCCAATCCCTGCGGACTTCTTTTTTCTCCAAGGTGCTTGATTATTATGAACTGTATGTGGATGTGCTGATGGAGCGGCACCGGTTGAATCCCAGTGCCGGATTTGACCGGAAAGCGTTTACCGTGGCGGAAACGGCACGGGCCCGCTCCCTGCTGGACCAGTTGACCGAAAGCCAGATTGACCTCAGAAGCAGTGTGGACCCGGCTTTGTTTGCTGAAGAACAGAATGTGACGGCCCTGATGCAGGCCCTTTCCGACCGGCTGGTCCGACTCAAGGCAGCCAAGGCCAAGCCTGAAACCCTGACTCAGGCGGAAAATGATTTTGCAGAACTGGGAACCCAACTGGGGCTCATTCAAACCAAAATCCGTCAAAACAACCGCCAATATGCCGCGTTGACCCAGCCCAAACCGCTTTCGTTGGAAGAAATCCAAAAGCAACTGCTCCCATCAGATACCCTGCTGTTGGAATATTTTCTGGGAGAAAAACACAGCTATGTCTGGGCGGTCACCCAAACAAGCATCCACAGTTTTCAACTGCCCCCCATGGCGGAAATTACCCAGGCAGCCCGTGAAACCAGTCGGTTGTTGTCTCACGCCAGTCAAAAACAGCGGAACCTGACCAAAATGGAGTCAGGCTCCGGCAAAGGAGATGAAAAAGAAGCGCTCAAAGCAATCCAGCACCTGAGTCGTTTGATTTTGCAGCCAGTGGCCGAAAAACTCGGCAAAAAACGCCTTCTGGTCGTGGCGGACGGAGCTTTGCAACTGGTTCCGTTTGCAGCCCTGGCGGAACCGGGACCGGCCAAAAGCTACCGCCCCTTACTGGAAAACCATGAAATTGCGTTCCTGCCTTCGGCCAGCACGTTGGCAGTCTTGCGGCAGGAGTTGCAAGGGCGCAAACCTGCTCCGCAATGGATGGCCCTGGTGGCTGACCCGGTTTTTTCGGAACATGACCCACGGGTGTTCCGGACTGCCACCCAAGCAGACAAAATACCCCAGCCGGCACAGGTCAAAAGTTCTTCCGGCACCGCCGAGGTGAACCGCATTCTGGTGCGCCCTGAGGAAAAAAACGGCGGCTTCCCCACCAGCCTCACAATCAGCCGTTTGCCCGGCACCCGGCAGGAAGCCCAGGCCATCACTTCAATTTTTGGTCGGAAAAATACCTTTCTGGCTTTGGATTTTGCAGCTAACCGCGAGTTGGTGACCAAAGCCGAATTCGGCCAGCATCGAATCATTCATTTTGCCACCCACGGGTTTGTCAATCCGGAACACCCGGAACTTTCCGGACTGGTCTTGAATTTGGTTGACCAACAGGGCCAGGAACAAAACGGGTTCCTCCTCATGCAGGACATCTACCAAATGAAATTAAAGGCGGATTTGGTCGTGTTGTCGGCTTGCGAAACCGGCCTCGGAAAGGAATATCGCGGCGAAGGGCTGGTCGGCCTCACCCGTGGCTTCATGTATGCCGGAGCCCCCCGCGTCGTGGTCAGCCTGTGGAGCATCAACGACCGGGCCACCGCCAAATTGATGGAACACTTTTACCTGGCCCTGCATAAGGAAGGAAAATCGGCGGCGGCGGCATTGCGCCAAGCCCAACTGGCAATTTCCCGTGACAAACGCTGGAAGGCTCCTTATTTCTGGGCCGCATTTCAGCTTCAAGGCGAGTTTAAGTGACTATCCCCCATCGGGTTTTTGTGGAGTGCGGGGACTTGTCACCGCACTCCAAAAAACGAGTTTCCCAATTCGCTCCAAAGGTTTTTCCGAGCTGGTTAATAACCTTTGGCTTCGGTCTCTTTACATTCCTTCCATTGCCGTAACCCGCGCTCCAAGTCACGCCGAAAGGCTTCCTCCGCAGCTAGAACCTGGGTGGTTGGAGGCATGTCCGCCCCTTGTAAAATGTCCAATAACCGGTTCAACCCGGATTGAATGAGGGCCAGATTTTTTATTTCTGTCACCGGTTGTGGTGCATTGGCTGGTCCCCGTGGTGTAGTTCGCTCAAAAGCCGCCAGCTTTTCGTCCAGTTTATTGAGGGCTTCAAGCTTTTCTCCGGCTTTGCCTTCTTCTTTCAATTTGGCAATTCGGCTCCGCATCTGGCGAATTTCAATCAGAGCTTTGTCCAACGTAACCAAATCATCGTAGACATTTTTGGAGTGGATAAACTGGTTTTTCAAATCCGCCAGCGGGGTTTTGACCCGTGGGTCCAGTTTGACCACCAGGGGCTGGGCATAGGTTTTTCCATTCACCGTCAAAATCGCCTGATAGGTTCCAGGCATGACCGCCGGTCCCAAAGGTTCGGTTGGTGTATCACGATAAATGGCTGAAATTGGCAAGGCCCGTGGCAAACCGGGCGGGGCCGGATACAGCAAATCCCAGACAAACCGCTGCATTCCAGCTTTCGCACTCAATGGCTGGTGCAGGCGAAACCAGTAACCCGGATAGGGATGCTCGGCCTCGGTGATGGGTTCGGGCCGGTCTTCACTGGAAAAGCGGCGGACCAACCGGTTTTCAGCATCCACAATGTCCAGTGTGACCGGCTGTTTGGCATCGGCTTGCAGGCAATAATTGAAAATGGCTCCATCCGGCGGATTTTGCCCCATCGGTTCTTCGGGTGGAATCGGGGTATCAGTGTTGAGACTGCGACGAATCCGGATGGCGGTCTGGGGTTTGAAAAAAACCGCTTCCGCCAAGGCGGTTTCCTTCGTGATTTGGCGGAGTGGTGTGATGTCATCCAAAATCCAGAAAGACCGTCCGTGGGTTCCGACTACGATGTCGTCTCCATGCACCACCACATCCCGGATGGCAGTGGAGGGCATGTTCAACCGCAGGGTTTGCCAGTTGTCCCCATCATCTATTGAGAAATACACGGCCCGTTCGGTCCCGGCATAGAGCAACCCCCGTCGTTCGGGGTCCTCCCGGACGGCATTGACCACTTCGTTGGAGGGAATGCCTTTGGTGATTTCCTGCCAGGATTTGCCACCGTCATGCGTGCGGTAGATATGCGGGCGTACATCATCCAACCGAAAGCGATTGATGGCGGCATACGCGGTTTCACTGTCGAAATGCGAGGCATCAAGCAGTGAAACCTTGCTCCAGGAGGTCAATTCCGGCGGCGTCACATTGCGCCAGTTTTTGCCCCCGTCCCGTGTCACGTGAATCAAACCGTCGTCGGTTCCGGCCCAAATCAGATTGACATCCCGGCTGGAGGGCGCAACCGTGTAAATCACCCCCCGGCGGGGCATGGTTTCCATGGCCGGTGTCCGGTACACCCCAATACTTTCCGGCACCTCCGTTTTTTCCCGACTTAAATCCGGGCTGATGATGTCCCAGGAATGGCCGCCATTGAGCGTTTTGAAGAGTACGTTCCCCGCATAAAACAGCAGTTTTGGATTGACCGGGGAAAAAAGCACCGGAGCCGTGCGCAGAAACCGGTATTTCCCACTGCGGACCGCTTCGGGCGAAATGTCCTGCACCTGCCCGGTGGAACGGTCGAAACGGGTCAGTTTCCCGCCGTAAATCAGATTTGGGTTGAGTGGGTCGGGAGCCACATAACCATATTCCTCAACCCCCACGGTCTGCCAGTCGCGCCACGTGATGGCCCCATAATCGCCCCGGCTGGCCACTCCGGCGGAACCGCTTTCCTGCTGCCCGCCATAGACCCAATAGGGAAACTGATTGTCGGTCATCACATGGTAAAACTGGGCGGTGGGCTGGTTGTACCAACTGCTCCAGGTGCGGCCACCATTGACCGTGATGGTGGCTCCCTGGTCGGTGGCAAAGAGCATGATGTCCGGTTGTTCCGGGTTTATCCAAATCCGATGGTAATCATCGCCACCCGGCGCACCTTTGAACGCCGCGAAGGTTTTGCCGCCATCGGTTGATTTGTAGGAACAGGTATTGGCGACAAAAACCACTTCCGGATTGCGGGGATGAACTTTCACCTCGGCAAAGTCATCTCCCCGGCCCCACAGACGCGGGTCGCTGTTCATCAACCGCCAGTGCTCGCCGCCATCATCAGAACGGTAGATGCCGCCGCCCTGATTGGCCTGGACGGTCGCATACAGGCGGCTGGAATCAGCCGGGGCAATCGTAAAACCAATCCGCGACAGCCCCTTTTCGACGGTGGGAAGCCCTTCGGTCAGCTTCTTCCAGGTGTCTCCTCCGTCGGTGGATTTGAACAAACCGCTTTCCGGACCATTCCACTGTCCGTTTTCCCACGGCCCCTGCCGCCCCGCCCACAAATCGGCGTACACAGTTTTGGAATTGTTGGGGTCCAGCGTCACCTGAACGGCACCGGTATTGACATCTTTGTACAAAACCCTTTTCCAGGTTTCCCCGCCGTCGAGTGAACGATAAACGCCCCGTTCCTCGTTGGCACCGTAGGGATGCCCCAAAACAGCCACAAACAGCCGGTTTTCATCCTTGGGGTCAACCGCAATGCCGCCAATTTGCTGACCATCCCGCAAACCCATATTGCGCCAGGTTTTGCCGCCGTCGGTGGATTTATAGAGACCGTCCCCCACCGACAAATCCGGGCGTTGCAGTCCCTCGCCGCTGCCCACGTAAATTGTGTTGGGATTGGCCGGAGAAACCGCCACATCACCTATTGAACCGGTCGGCTGGTCGTCAAAAATCGGTTTCCAGGTGCGTCCGGCATCATCGGTTTTCCAGACTCCGCCATGATTGACGCCGATGAAAAACACATTGGGCTGATTGGGAATCCCCACCGCTCCCACGGTACGGCCACCCCGAAATGGACCAATACACCGCCATTTCAGATTTTGATACAGCCGGGAATCAACCGATTGAGCGGCCAAAGTGGAGAACAAACCAAAAAAAATCAGGGCCGGAAAGCAAAGTACGCTGAAGGATTTGAGCTTCAAGAGTCACCTCGTTTTACGCAAACCGCGAAGGATGCAAGACAACCGCACCATGTGCCGCCAACTCGTTCTTTTTTTATGTCTTTGCATCGTTCGCGGTTAAAAAAGAAAACCGCCAACCCGGTCAGGTTCACGGTTGTTCCAAGCCCGGTTATTCATCCGGGCGAAGTTGAATGGCGTTGAGCTTGCCGTTAAGCCGTTCCCAGGCATCCTGGTGAGCCGGTCGGACCCAATCGTACCCAATCCGCTCCCAATCCGGGTCGGTCGGTTCCAGTCCCAAAACCCGGATATAGTCCGCCGTACAAATGAAATACTGACTCCTGAACGGCAGCAGAAACCCGCCTGCCTGTTCCAAGGACCGGCGGGCGACTTCGTAACTTCCATGCCATTCGTTCAGAAAACCGGCACAACGGCGGGGATAGAGTGGTGAAAACGCACGCTGGGCACGCAACGCTTCGCGTCGTTCCCAATACCGTTTGAAATCCGTCCAACTCGGCTGTTTGTTTTCAACGGCAATCACAGTCAGGGCGTGTTTGAGTTTGATGGATTCCCGGTTGACCAACAGGCTGGAAATGGAATGGTCGGAAAACTGCGGCAGTTGGTGAAACCGGGTTGCGGCCTTGAGGGCTCGGACTTGTTCCTGGGACCGCAGGTCTTTTAAGAGAATTGCAGCTTGAACCTTGAATTCCTCAAGGTTGAGGGGACGTTTGACAGCCATAAAGACTCCTTTTGAGCAGTTGTTCCCAAACCCGCGCCTGAAGGGAAACGATGGAATGTTTATGACCTGTAAAGGTTGGAAAGAAGGGTGAGGTCCTCTTTTGCGGGTGCAGGCCCCCCTGGGTGCCTTTTCCCAAACTAACCAAATTCGGGGAAATTGTCAAAAACTCTTTGCCCGCCCGTGCCCATCACGTTCCGGGGCACTGCATCCAACTCGAAACCCGGATTGAAAAAAACCTGAAATCGGTTAGGCTTTTTCAGTACCATTCTGGTCGCACGGTTGAACCAAAAACTCGGACTGTGGGAATTCCCGGAACTGGGAACCCCGGACTGTGGACAATCCCAGGGTGGTACCGCCCGGATTGTGGACAATCCGGGTTCACAGTCCTTAATTTTTTTCATTTCGAACGATTTTACCGTTGACAGACATTGGCGGGTTCCACAGGCGGAACCGCCGCTCATTTCCTTTTTTCACCGCTTCGTATTTTCCAAAAAGGACATTGAATTGCGCTATGGGAAGGCTTCGTTTGTTGCGCTGCGTTGTGCTTGGATTGGCCGTTTCCGTATTGGGTTGGAGCGCCATGCAACCTCCCCCAACACAGGCCCAATCAGGCGTCCTGATTCCATCCACCCTAAAAAACACACCCGATGCGAGCATGCTTTCGTTGCAGGTCATGAATGTGGACATCCGGATTGACAACCAGCATGCCTGGGTGCGGGTGCTCCAGGTTTTTGACAGCCATGTGGCTCAGGTATTGGAAGGAAAATACCTGTTTGCCCTGCCCCGCACCGCCTCCATTTCGGATTTTGCGGTGTGGGACGGCTACACCAGGATTCCCGGCGTAGTGATGGAAATCCGGCGGGCCAACCAGATTTACACCCAAATCAAAAACCAGCGGGTGGACCCTGGGATTCTCCAGCAGGATGACGAGCATGGCGGAACATCGGCTTTTTCAGCCAAGGTGTTTCCGATTCCTTCCTACGGAACCAAGCGGGTGGAAATGGAATATTCGGAAATGCTGCCCGTGGATGGACTGATGAGCCATTTCACGTTTCCGCTTAAACCCTCGTTTGGGGACCCGCAAACCTGTGCGGAATTCAACCTGAACCTGCATATTGTCAGTGAAACCCCGCTTTCGGCTCCGGTCTTTGCAAGTCAAGCCTACCCTTTGCAAACCGTGAAGGCAGGACCGCAGGAGTATGAATTCACCTGCCATGCCCGGAATGTCACGTTTACTTCGGATTTTTCCTTTGATTACCGGCTGAATGTCCCAAACAGCACCATTTCCTGGGTTGCCTATCGGGCTCCGGAAACGATTTCCGCCTATGATTTGCGGGACCCGGCCCTGGCTGCGCGAAATCCGGACGGCTATTTTCAGGCGAGCGCCATTTTTAACCAGCAGGGGCCGCAAACCACCGAGCCGGGAAAATCCTTCAAGTCCCGTAATCTGGTGTTCCTGTTTGATACGTCACTTTCGATGCACGGGTTGAAACTGAACCGGGCGGTTGAGGCCCTGGATTACTTTCTGCACAATTTGACGGAAGGTGACCGGTTCAACCTGATATTGTTCAACTCCGGGCTGTCAACCCTGGCGGCGGAACCACTGCCGGGAACGGCGGAGAATGTGGAAAAAGCCCTGCGCATGCTGCGGGAATCCTACCTTTCCGGTGGCACGGACCTCAGAAAAGCTCTCCAGACAGCCAAGGAAATGACGGCCACATATCCGCCGGGCGAGCGCTGCATTGTGCTGGTTTCCGATGTCAACCCCACGCTCGGAACCATTTCCTTCAATTCGATTGCCAGTCTTTTTGAGCCTGCCCAAACCCAGGAAAAATCCAATCTGCGGCTCTTTGCGTTTGCCGTCGGGAGCGACGCCGACACAAGGCTGCTGGAGGAATTGACCACCCGCACGCACGGCTCCTTTTTCCAGGCCCGTGAAACCGACGACATTTCCAGCCAGTTGCGGATTTTCTTTGAAAAAGTCGGAACCGAAAGTATTGAAAACCTGCAATTTTCCAGCCCCAGCAAAGACGCCTTCCGGCACGTGTATGCCACCGGCGGCCACACCTTTGACGGAGCCGGTTTTTCCTTCGTCGGTCGGTATACCAAGCCCACTCCGGAAACCACCGTCAAAATCGAAGGGAGGTTGGGAAACCATCCGATAGAACTCGGCAAAACCGTATCCCTGCCCGAATTTGACGACCGGCACGACCAGTTGCCCCGCCTTTGGGCCAGGGCCAGGGTGGATGCCCTGCTGCATGAAATTGATGTCAACGGCGAAAGCGAAGCACTGATTTCGGAAATCATCCGGCTGGCCCAGAAATACAAATTTGACACCCCGTACACTGCGTTTATTGCAGCTCCCCGGTCTTTGCTGCGGCCCCGCCTGATTCAACCCGGCGACCCGGTTTTGCGGGTCAAAACCGACCCGTCCATCCGTTCGGTGTTTGCCGTCTTTCCTTTTGGCGAAACCCTGCCGCTCACGTTCCTGCCCAGCCAGCAGGTCTGGGAAGTCCGGTTTTTTGCTCCTGCCTGGCTGCCTGACGGGGCCTATCAATGCCGCCTGCTGCTGACCGACAAAGATGGAAACGGGTACCAGGAAACCAAGAGTTTTGTGGTGGACAGCCATGCACCCCAAATTAGCCCCACGGCCCAGCCCCAATCCGCCAAAGCCGGTGATGAAATCGAACTGCGGGTGGATGCGGACCGCGATACGCTCCGGCTTGCGGCCCGGATGTACGGAGCCCCGGCGGTGCCGCTGCTGTGGTCGGACGCGGCGAAAACCAATCTCGGCAAACTGCGGATTCCGGCGGGAATCGCCCCTGGCCGGTATCCCATTACCGTCACGGCGGAGGATTTCGCCCATAATCAATCAAGTGCGGAAATCATTGTGGAAGTGCATTGAAACAGGACCGAGGATTGAGGACTGAGTTTCTCATACCGGAAAAGAGTAAAGGACCCATGAAACGTTTTATTCCGCTTCTCGCACTTTTTTTGCTGGTGGCCGGTTTGCTCCTGGCGGGAAACGGCTTTCCGCCCGAAAGCAGGACCCAGGCTGACAATTCCCCTCAGCCAACGGCAGACGTTGAACTGGAGCGCCAAATAGAAAGCGCCCGCTATACCAGGGAGGAATTTTTTGGCTCCCAGGCACTGGTTCCGCTCCCCACCGAAACCGCCCGCAGGAACCTCAGTGGACTCCTGGCCAAAAACCCGCAATCGGCGCGGATTCTGGAATTGCTGGCAGAATCCGACGAAAAACTGGGTCAAACCGCCAGCGCCGAAAAAGAACTGGAACAATATGTCAAACTGGAGCACGAAAGCCGTGAAAGCCTGGAAATTCAGGCTGCCTTCTTTCACCGCCAGACCCAGTTTGACCGCGAAGCCATGTGCCTGGAACGGATGCTGAACCAGGCACCAGGCAGTGAACGGGCGGAACTGGTTGAACGCCTGCTGGCCCATGCCCGTACCCATAACCTGGACAGCTATCTCAAACCTGAATTTTATAAACAGTTGATTGACCGCGACCCATCCGTTTTTTCTGTGTTTGAGCAGTACATCAATAAACTGGAGGAAGGAAAAAATTACCGGGAGGCCCTGCACATGCTGGAAACCTCCCAGCCGGGATTTCCCAGCCATCTGACCTACTTTTTGACGAAAAGGGCGGAGCTCCTCACGACGCTGGGGCAGGAAAAAACAGCGGAACAGATGTTCCGCCAGGAAATCGAAAGCCGCTGGTCGGAACCCGTGGCCGATGCTTTTTTTGAGTTCCTGCAAAACCGGAACCGGTTTCGGGCTTACGGGTACGAAATCAAACAGGCATTTCGGAAAAATCCGGGTGATTTTCAACTGACCATCCGCCTGCTTTATTACCTCAAAAAATCCTACACTTCCGAATCGGTAGGGGAAGTCATCCAACAGCTTGAACGCGCCCGCACCACCAAAAAACAGAACTGGAAACCTGAAGAACTGGTCACCCTTTCCAATTACCTGCTGCAAAACGGGTATCGGGAGGAAGCCATTCGGTACCTCTACACGCTCTGTCTGCAAGGGTCGTTGAAACCCGGTGACCCGGTGCGGGCCAAGGTTCTCTATCAGTTGTTCCAAATCCTGATGGATGCCGGCAACCAACGGCTCTCCCTGACGGATGGCGACGTTCGGTTTTTCCGGGACATTGCGGTGGCTGACTCCAGTCCGGGACTCCTGGGTGCGGTGCTTTCCCTGGTTTTTGCCGACAGCAAAATCGGAGCCCGGTTCCGGCAAACCGAAGGCAATGCCGTGAGTTTGTTTAACCGGGCCACGGCGTATCGGATATTTTCCACCTACAAACAGGAATATCCGACCGCCCCCGAACTGGCCCAGATGTATCTTGATATTGTGCGGCTCTACATTTCGGTCAATGACACCCGGATTGCCGGCGAAACCCTGGCTGAGTTTGAAAAACGGTATGCCGACGCCCCCGAATTCCCCACTGTCGCGCTGAAGCTGGCTGATTGTTACATTGCGCTCCAGCAACCGGAAAACGAACAGGCGGTCTATCAGCGGATTCTTGATTATCAGGGAAAAAACCGGAAACCCGGCACCCTCATGCTCCAGGTGAAGACAGAACTGGAAGAACTGACGGAGGTTGCCCCCACGGTTCCGGCCTACCCGCCGGTTGCCTCAAACCGGGGAATTGCCCTGACCCTGCCGGAAAGCTCGTCGGAGAGTTCCTCCGAAAATGGGGAATCCTCCGAAACGGATTCGTTGGTCAACCAAAGCGAAACCTCCTATCAAACCGTTTTGGGTCGTTTGGTATCCTCCCTGGCCAAGCAAAACCGGACCCAGGACATCCTGGTGCTCTATGGACGGGAAATCAAAAAATATCCTGACGAGCCAGGATTGTATGAGCACCTGCTGCAATGGCTGGGACAAACCAATTTCATTGACCAGCAGCGCAGCGTTTACCAGGAAGCCCTGAAACAGTTTCCCACCACGAGGTGGCAGGACCGTTTGGCCCGCTGGTTGATTCGCCGTGAATTCCGCCAGGAATTTGCCACCTATTCACACAACCTGCTGGCGTCGTTCAACGATGCCGAGACCGTCTCGTATCTGGGGAAATTCATCACCAAGGGGGGAGGCTCGGATGACAGGGATTTTGACAAGAATCTGTATCTGGGGCTTTACAGTCTGGCTCATGAACGCTTTCCCCATAATTTAACCTTTGTCAACGGATTGCTGTTTGCCTACCAAAACCAGAATCGGACGGCGGACTGGCTTCGGTTGACCGGTGAATATTACTTTGAATCAGACACCATCCGGGCGCAGTACCTGCACAGATTGGCGGCCACCAATCAACTGCGGGACGCGATTGAGCGTGCCCGGCAGGCTGAAGCCAAACTCAAGGCAGGCGGGACAGGCCCGGCGGCGGCCCTGCCTTACAAACTGTTCCGGGCCGACGCCGCCCTGCGGCTTTCCAGTTTTGAGGAAGCGGTGGAAACTTATCGGGAATTGAATCGCCTGTATCCCAACACCCCCGAATTTTCCGAACGGCTGGTGACCCTGACCCGGTCTTTCGGACAGCGGCAACGAGGCTTCCTCGAAGAAGCAGCCAAACACCAACTCGTGGTGGCCAACGCCAACCCCGCTTCCGAAGAGGAACGCACCAAAGCCGGGGAAATCCTGGCCGAGCTGGGCGATTACCCCAAAGCCAAAGCGGAATGGGCAAAACTGATTGGATTGGCCAGCGGCGACCCGGAAACCTATCTCAACACGGCCACGCTGTATTGGGATTATTACCAGTATGACGATGCCCTGCGGACCATTGAGTCGCTGCGGGAAAAAACCGGAGATTTGGATAAGTTTGCCTTTCAGGCCGGAGCCATTTACGAAGCCAAACACAATCTGGACCGGGCGCTGGCTGAATATGTCAAAGCCCTGAATGAGGAAACCACCGAATATCACGACCGGGTCAGCACCAAAAACCGGCTGGCGGTGTTATTTGAACGGGAGGGGGTGCCCGCCCGCCTCCAGGCTGCTTTTGCCCATGAAGCAGCCCAACAGAACGACGCTTCCTGGCTGACCCTGGGCTTTGTCGAATTCCTGAAACAAAACGAGCATTGGAAAGAAGGACGCCCCTTGCTCCTCAAAGCGGTCGCGCAAAGCACCTCACAAAATTATCTGGCCCGCGCCAGGGACATGTTTGTGGAAGCCGAAGATGCGGCTGGCGAAACCGAGGCTTTGAAAAAACTGATTGGAGCCGCCAAAAGCCCGCGTTTTTCCATATCCTACCGGTTGCAACTGGCCGACCAATACCGAAAAACCAAAGACAATGCCAAAGCCGAACAAACCCTGCGGGAACTGTTGCGGGCCTTCCCTCGCAACTATGGTGTGATTTCGGAAACGGCTGCCGCGCTTTGGCGAATGCACAAGCAGGCAGCAGCCATCCAGGTGTTGCAGACCGCCATGCGGGTGGGGAAAGGAAAGTACCGCTACATTTTTGCCCGCAAGCTGGTGGACCGCTACAAAGATGCCAAACAGACGGCCCAGGCCGAAAAAATGCTGCTCGCCCTCTACAAGGAAAATGACCTTGATTCGGATGTCTTTCACGAACTGGCCAGCCTTTATGTCAAAACCTCGCAACCGGCCCGCCTTCAGGTGATTTTCAAACAGACGCTGAACTCGATTGCCAACCAGGATTCCGATATCAAGGAAATCAAATACCAGGTGGCCGACCTGCGCAAAGAAATGATTGCGGCCTTTACCGACCTCAAAGACTTCGATTCCGCCATTGAGCAACATATCGAAATCATCAACCGCAACCCGGAAGATGAAACCTATCTGAATGCCGCCCTGGAATTTACCAAACGGTATGGCGGGGGTGACAAACTGTTGGCCTACTATCAGCAAACAGCCGCCCAGGCGTTCAAAAATTACCGCTGGAATCTGGTCCTGGCCCGGATTTACGAGGCCAAAGGGGACCTTCCCCAGGCCGTTCAGAATTACCGGACTGCGCTGGCCAACCAACCTGAAATGGTTGACCTTCATTTGGGTCTGGCCAGCCTCTTAACCCGCCAGAATGATTTCTCCGGCGCGGTCACAGCCCTGACCAAAGCGGCTGAACTCTCAAATGATGCGCCCGACACCTTGAAACTTTTGATTGCCGCCCTGGAAAAGGCCGGACGGACAGCCGAAGCCGACCGAGTGCGGGCCCGGCTGCCCAAGGAAACCGCACCGCCCCTGACGTTGGCTGAACAAATGGCAGCGGCATCCCGGTTGCGTTTTACCGAAAAGGAAAAAGCGGTGGCCGCTTACCGCAAGGTGATGGCCGAAATTCAGGCGGACCTCTACAAGACCGACCCCGGTTCCTCGGATTTGATTGCCTACATTGAAACGTTACGCATGGTCGAACCGCTGCCCAACGTCGCCACAGGGTTATGGGAGTTACGGTCCCGCCTGATTGCCGAAGCCGAACGCAAGGACAACGAAAAAGCCGGAAAGGCGCGGGATTTTCTGCGCAATCTGGACTACGCCATTTCAGAGGGCATTGGCAAAGTGGCAGCCGAACGGGCCACCGGGGATGAACTGGCCGGCCTGGAATCCGACATCCGCGAGCGGCTGGCCACGGCTTCCCAAATTCCGGCCCAATATGGAACAGAGGCTTTGCTCCAAAACCTGTGCCGGAGGGCTGGTTTGGTGCGCCTGGAGGAAGACCTGCTGGTGACGGAAAAGGTTCAGGCCCAAAAAACCGACGGCGGGGCCTATCATAACAGTTTGCAGAAACTCATGGCTTTTTACGCTGACCACGGGGCCTTCCAAAAAGCCATTGAAGTCCTGCAAACCGAGCAAAAAAACAACCCGGAGCACAATTTCCACGATTTTGACTGGGTTTTGGCACAATATGCCCGCCTGCTGGGAAATACCGAACTGGAGTTGCAGACCCTCCGTCACTATTACCAAACCCTGGAACAAACCGACTTGAACCAAGGCGACCCCGCCACCCTGCGATATTTCGAGATGTTGGCCGCCAAAGGCCCGGAGGGACGGGAGGAATTCCGGGTTTTGGTTGAAAATCCGGCTCTCCGCCACCTGCAACTGGTGAATTTTCTGATTTCACGGGGAGATTTTGAACTGGCCCGGACCGGCATTGACAAAGCTTCTCTGCCGGAAGCCTGGCGGCGCTCGCGGGGAGCGGAAATCGGGCTTGCCTTGCGGGTTTTTACCGAAACCAATCGAGTGGCTTTTCACGAAGCCCTGCAAGTCAAACCCATTGGCGCAGCATTGGGCGGGCAGCCCGACCCGCAAGCCTACCTTGTTGGAGATGAGTGGTTTGCACTGGCTCAAACCTATGGTCAGTGGGCCTATTTGAACCGCAAAACCGGGGTTCCCGGCGGCCTCAAACAACCGGAACCGGATTACCTGCCGGCCCTGATTGAAAACCGCCCCAAAGACGTGGCCGCCCAAACCCAGACCGCCCGCTGGTACGTCCAGCAAAAGGATGCCCCGGCAGCCATCCTGCATTACAAACTGGCGCTGGAAAAAACGCCATCTGACAAATCCCTGCTGGTTGAACTGGGAGCCGCTTACCTGCTCGGTGGTGACCGGCAGCAGGCGTTTGAAACCTGGGAAAAACTGCTGGGGAAAAACCCATCAGCACAGGATTGTGCTTTTTACCTCGAAACCCTGACCAGTCATGGCTTTGACAACGAAGGACGGGCCAAAATCCTGCCTTTTTTGAAAAACTGGCTGGTTGTGCTCAATAGCCCGCCGGTTGAAGGCAAACTGGTAACCATCACCTTTGAGACGGTGCGCCCGTTGCTCCAATCCGTAGCCCTTTCGTTCCGTTCCAACACCTGGAAGGAAGGCCCTCTTCCGCCCCAGGTTGATACAGCACGGGTCAACCTCTTTCTGGACCTGTGCAACACGGCTCCGAAACTGGCCGAACTGCCGACGCTGGTTATCAAAAACCTGTTGGTGACCGAGACGGAGTTGACCCCCTTCTACCAACTGGTGATTCCGCTCAAAACCGGTCTGTCCAAATTTGACCAGGATTATCTTTATTCCGAAATGGTCAAAAACACGGGTCATCCCGAACAACTGGAAGAACCTTTTGACCACCAGACCAACTTCAGAAATCCCGAACCCAATAACGAACGCTACACCTGGCAAAAAGAGTTTGTGAAATATCTCTTTGACCAGCACCAAAACCAGGAGGCAGCGACTCAGGTCGCCTCCATTGAAAGCGACCTGGCCGAGCGATTTCCCCGCCCCGACTGGCTCCGGTTGGCACGATTCAGGCTGGCGGTCCGGGGTGGCCAGGTGGACTTTGCCAAACTGCTGCATTTTGTCGGAATTGAAACCCGGCCCGAAATCAATCCCGTCCAGGTGCCAAATCTGGTGCGGCTCAACGACTGTCAAACCATGCTGCGCAAGGAAGGATTTCCGGACCAGGCCGATGCTTTGGGGCGGGCCTTTCACGAACGGCTGATTGCACTGGAGCAGTATGACCCGCTGTCATTTCTGGAACTGGCCCGGCAGTCCTTTACCCAAAAACAAACTCCCGCAGGACTGAAACTGCTGGACCTCATGCTTGACCTTTCCCGGCCTGAAACCAAAGCCGCCACGGAAGCCCAGATGAGTTCACTGGGCTGGGTCCAACCCAGGCGGATTGAAGCAACAAGTACCCAAAAACCAGCGCCCCAAAACTCCATCCAAACCGCCAGGGCTTTGCAGCAGGCAGCCGAATTGACCACCCGTTTTGGTTTGTTTGAGGCAAGCCTTGGGTATCGTTCCCGGCTTCAGGCGGTGGAACCGGAAAATGCAACCAATGGGTTGGAAAAAATCCGGTTGTTGGCGGCAACCAGGAAAATCACCGAAGCAATTCAGCAACTGGCTCAGATATTGGGTGACCGGCAAACAACCCGCTTAACCAGGTGGACTGCCGTTTGGCTGGCCAACGACCTGCTGGTGGGTGCCCAGGCGGACCGCTGGAACCAGTTGCAAACAGCTTTGGCCGCCACTGGAACCGCCGACCTGGAAATTTCGACCGCCGCCAGCCTCCTCGAACAAGCCGCAACTGGCCGCCAAATTGATTTTGAGCGGTTTTTTTCTAAAAAACAGGGATTCACCCCAACCACCTATTCTGAATTCCTCCTGGGGATTTTAAAACAAAAAACAAACCCAGCGGAAGCGCTGGTCCATTTGGCACGGGCCGATGCCTATCAGTCCCAAACCCCGTTGATGAATGCCTGCGGATTTGCCCAGGAATCGCCACGCCGGCAGTTGGTCCGACTTTATTGCGTCCGGAGCCAGCCGGAAGCAGCGCTCAAACTGGCCTCCACCATGAGTGAATTTCAAATCAAACGGCCTCCGGTGCAACCGGAACCGGTCGAATCAACTGCAACCGGTGAGTCCAATGATTACCAAACCCCGGTTCCGCCCGGAGAAACCGGAACAAACGTTTTCCATTTGCTTTTGGCGGAACGAAACCAGGGGCAACAACCGGCTTCAAACGAATCCTTGTTGCGGTTGCTGTCCCAGGCAGCGGAAACCATTGGTGACGTTGACCGGGCCATCGGGTTTGAGGAAACCCGGCAAAACTGGCTGACCGGGGCAACCGCCTTCAGGGAATCCAACCTGCACATTGTCAGGCTGGAAGACCTCAGGAAAAAACGGCCAACCCCATTTTCAACCCCTTATCGGGTGACCCAACAAAATGTGGGAAACGGGTTTGGGTTTTGAGTTTTGAGTTGGAACCTTGAACTCAACTCCTCAAATCCCTGGTTTTCGAAACCCTGAACCCTGAATCCCTAAACCCTAAACCCTGGACCTGAAAAATGGATGTGAGAGGTTCGAAGAGGTGGCAAGCTATGAAACGTGGATTTGTTTGGCCCTGGCAACAACGACCGAACCGGTTTCAGGTTACATTCCTGGTCCTGCTGGCAGGACTGGCGGCAGTCCTTTCGGCTCAATCGGCCAAAACCCCTGCCAGCCCCTATGAACTTGCCAGAGCCTGTCCCCGTGGTGCCTGTATCTACGTTCAGTTCAGGAACCTGCCGGAATTTCTGGATTTGTGGAATCGTTCGGCTCTGCGGGAACGCTACCTTCAGAGTGTCAACTTCGACCAATTCCAGAAACGGCACCTGGGCATCAAACTGCTTGAAAGATTCGACGAAGTTTCCCTCGCACTCGGGTTTCCGCTGGACTCGCGGGCTTTTCACGGTGCCACGCAAAACCAGGCTGCCCTGGCTGTTTACGACATTGGAAAAATGGAGATGGTTTTTGTGGCTCCGGTGGATGAAGCCACCTTCAAGGCTTCCGTGTTTGCCCTCAATCAGGACCATTTCGACCACAATGAACTGCCTGACGGGTCGGTCTTTTACACCACGCAAATGGCCGTGGACCGGGACCGGCAGAAACAGAACTTTCTGTTTTCTTTTTGCAAAGGGAAACTGGTGCTGGCGACCAATACCTCACTGTTGCTGCGCACGCTGGCCAACCTGAATGGAAAAAATATCAAAGACCGCCTTTCCGATGAACCCGCCTTTCAGATTCTCACTGGTGAAATCAACCCACACTTTGTCACCTCCTGGATTGACCAGCAGAAACTCAACCGTGATTGGTATTTCAAGGAATATTGGATCCATCCCGGACTGGACAAAGTGAAGGGAGTGCAGGCCGGTATCTTCGATTTTGAAATGCAGGCCGACCGGTGGTTTGAACATCGCCGGTTTCTCCGCAGCGGTATGCCCGCCGCCGGACCTTTGGGAATGTTGGCTGAAACCGAAGTTGAACGTCTGCGCGGGTTGCTTCCGGCGGATATTCCCTATCTCCGGCTGCAACCGTTTTCCCTTTCAGCAGGGGCCCCGGCGGATGCGGTTGGCACCGTGTTTTTTGAACCTGTGGAAACCAAAACCACCGTGGTCAAAAAATCCTGGGGTGGGAACCCGTTTGGCTATTCCGAATCGTGGCGGGATACCTGGGAGTCATCGGAAGAGGATGATTTTTCCTATCAGTACCTTGATTACCGGTATGACCGGCAAATTGACGATGAAGCAGAAACTGGGCAATCCCCGCCCGCCAACTTTGAAAAAACCAAGGTTGGCCTTGAGGCAGCCTACCGGGCTCATTTTGCCGAGGCATTGCGCGAAGCACGTCCCACCATGCAGGCTACCTTGTACAGCCCTGAATTCCTGCCCCAGCCACTGTTTGCCAATTTCCGAAAAGCGGTGGTCCTTTCACTGAAAACACCCGGTGCCGTGAAGACTGAGAGATTGGAACAGGCGTTCAACGAATTGATCCAGGCTCGGCTGGCCCTGCCGCAAAGCTCCAATCACCTTCAGTGGGTGAAGCAGAATCAGGATGGGGTTTCCTGGGTTGAATTAACCCTTCCCGAACTGGGGCGAAAGCTTGGTTATGCAGTCCACCGGAATCATCTCATTTTTTCCAACCGGATTGATTTACTGAAATCCCTGTTGCTTGAAAAAGCACCTGCCCGACTCAACCCAAACCCAAACGGCCAATGGTCTGAAGTGACCGTGGTCCAATTTGACCAGGGGCAGAAAATTTTAGGTCAGTTTTTTGAACCATTGGAAACGGACAAGTTCTTTTCCAGTGAAGTTCGCGGGTTGCTTGATGTTTCTCGTGAAGTCCGGGCGCTAACCTTGAAGCGGCGTTCTCTTCCCGGCAGGCTGGTGGAGGATTTGGAAATCGGGTTTGTTTCCGGGCAACCTTGATTTGCTGGCGGGTGGATTTTGGTTTTCCACTGAGTGGTTCTCTCCAGGTTTGGGCAACCCTGGTTGAGATCGGTTTTTATGGGTTTCCTTCCTTACTTGCCGGGTTTTGTTTCCGGATTTTTTCCCCACTTGGCGTCCCGCATCGGTTTGATGCGTTTTTCCCAGGTTGCAACCACATACTTGTGATACTCGTCGAGGGTGGCGGGCAATTCCTTGTTTTGTTGTTGTTCAAGCAACAGGTCAATTTCCTGGGTGAAATAATTGAAACTGCGGATGGGCTGTTTGGCGGTGTTGCCTCTCAGTTTTTTCTCTATGGTGCTGATGAAAGCGATTTCGATAATGCGCAGGTCGGTCCCGTTGTACTTGACGCCTTCGCGGTCGTCCCGGCGTGTCCACGCCTGTCCGGCGTAACGCTGGTAGCGCATGATGATATCATCATGTGTATTAAATATCATCATGTCATCATGTGCTACATTTGTAGCCACCAGACCTTTGAAGGTTTGACCCAATGTGGCTACATTTGTAGCCGCCAGTTCAATAATGTGTGTAGCCACCACGTCCCAGAATTCCTGCTGAGTCATGTGCAAGGTAATACATAATTCCTTTATTTTCTGGGATTTTGCCGAATCAAGCCGAATATTGAACTGTTCTTTTCCTTCATATTTATGACGGTCTTTGCTACGAGGTTGCTTGTAGCCACCGGTTGAATGTTGTTTGTAGCCACCACTTTGAGGTGTGGCTACGTTTGTAGCCACCACCGGGGAACTGGTGGCTACATTTGTAGCCACCACTGGGTTTGTGTAGCCACCACTTTGGGGTCTTGGAACCCGTTTCAAAGGGGTGTCCACCTGGGAGGGAAGAGGGCCTGAACCGGGTTCAACAGGCGGTTCAGGGAACTCCGCTGCAGGATTTTCCACTTCCTCAGGTTGACGAGCCAATTCCAGTTGCTCTTGTATCAAATACTGGTCCAGAGCCGTCCCGGCAAAATCAAGATTCAACCGGCGAAAGGTGGAAGGCCGTTTCCCAGGCTTGAAGGGAGTGACTTTACGGTGTGGTTCGGGTGGTTCTTTCGACACGTTCCAAAATCTCCTTCCACAACGAACGATAGGCCAATGCCCCTTTGGAATCAGGGGCGGTCAAATTGATGGGGGCCTTTTGGGCCGGGCTTTCCGTAATCCGCACATTGTCCGGAATGACCGTTTCCAACACCATTCCGGGAAAGGTGGCTTTCAGGGTTTCCATGGCCTCTTTGCACACCCGCCGCCGGGCATCAAAGCGGGTGAGGAAAAATCCAAGCAAACTGGGGAAGGGGCTGCGGTTAATCGCTCTGGCCCGTTGCAATTGCCGCGTTAATTGAGCCGTGCCATCAACGGAAAGGACATCCGCCTGGACCGGACACAGCACAAAATGACTTCCCACCTGGGCCATGGATACCAAGGTTCCGAAGGAAGGGTCCGTATCAATGAAGACAAAATCGTAAGGGGATTCATCCCAGGTTTCAAAAAACTCGCGCAGAGCGGGCACCACTTCCAAGGGGTTGGAACGGTCAATCTGGTCGTTTTGGGGATGGCTGGGGATGCAATCGAAGGTGAACTCCTGGAACCGGACCGGCTTAATCAATTCCTCAAAAGGAACATCACCTTTCAGCCAGGAGAGCAGTACCGGGGCTTTGGACGTGGAGGCCGGTTTGTCGTCAAAGAGGGAAGTGGTCGCCGAGGCCTGAGGAGCCGCATCTATCAGAAGGGCTTTGAACCCGTCGTTGGCCGCCTCGGCAGCCAGGGAGATGGCGGAGGTGGTTTTGGCAACCCCGCCTTTATTATTACTGATGGTGATGACCCGATGGCGGGTGGAAATCAACGGTGGCGCTTTGCGCAGTGCCTCAATCGAGGACCGGTCATAAAGCCGGACCCGCCCATCGGTCGGGTCCGAGATGGTCAATAATTGGTTTTCCCGCGCAATCTTGCGAAAGGTATCAGGAGAAACCCCTAAAATTTCACAGGCTTCTGATGCAGTTACAACGTTGTTCTCAGGCATATTAGTGCGGATTAGTGCGAGTGGGTTAGGTATAACTCGGCATAGATTATGCGAAATGGTCGGATTTGTCGAAGCATTTTTAGGTATGTTTGGGAAGAAATGACTGGTTTTCAAAACCAACAAACACCCTTGTGAGCATGTTCAATCCAGAACAAAAAAGGCGCGCCTGCTGGCGCGCCTTTTCGGGCAATCGAACGGGAAAAAATCAGAAATAGTGTCCCAGTGATTGTTCCAACAGTTCAATCCGTTTATCAAAGGGAAGGCGGACCAGTTTGTCCAACACCTCGGCTTCCCCAAGTTCGGAAAGCAGAACCGTGACTTCCCACATGATTTCCTGGCGGCGGCGGCGGCTTTCGGTTTTGGCTGGGGCTTTGGAAGGGTCAATCCATTCATTGGAGGCAGCTTCCAGAAAGGTTTCCTGTTCAGACCGCAGGGAGTCCAGATGGCCCTTGAGCATTGATACCCGAACTTCCCGTGCTTCTTTTTCATCCATCCGGTGGCGGGGTTCGGTGGCATACAGGCGAAACCGGTCCACTATGCGTTCCGCAACTGACAAGGGCAATCCAGCAGCGGCGGCCATGTCGGTGGGTCTGGCTGTGACATAGGCTGAAAGGGTAATCACCCCGGCTGCAAACAGGCGGCGGATGGCGGGTCGCCCAACGTTCACCTGTTTGAGCAGGGAACTGATGATGATGGATTCCGGCGTATTGAAATCATCCGGAATCAAAAAGACCTTGGGCAAATAGTTTTCCAGGGTCAGATAGGATTCATGGATTTCGTCCCGCAGGATTTCATCCGTGTCGGGATTGTCCCCATAGGAAAGTTCGGCTTTGCGTAAAACCGTTTCAAAGGCTTCCATGTGGGTGGCCAGGTTTCCAATCCCGATTCCCAACGCTGCGGTGCGCACCGATTTACAGGCTGCCAGGCAGGGTTCAATCCAGTCTTTTCCGCCCCGCCCAAGCCGGACCTGGGCGACAAATTCACGCAAGGGGCGCACAAAAGCAGTAGCGATTTCAGAGAACAGCTCACGCACCGTTTCGTCGTCGGCTTCGGTCTGGCCGGTGGGGACTTCGCCGGTGGAGGGTTCTCCGGCCCAGACCTCATTGCCTGTGTCCCCAAACCCTTCCAGAAATGAGCCAATTTCATCCTCGCCCAAAGCCAGAAGGTCAAATGGGTCATCGTGGGGCAGGCTTTCACGGGGAGGTGTAGCAGAATCAACTGGTGCCAGAGCCGTTTCCGTGCGGGAAGGAACCTCCATCACCTTGCGCAACAGCTTGATGGTGGGGATCGCCTGCGAAGGAACGATGCCATGCTGGAAACCCTGGGCACGGGCAGCCAACCCTCGAAAAATCGGAGGGGCTTCACTTAACGTGACCCGCAGCCTTTCATAGAAATCACCATCCATTTCTCCCAACCGCCAACCGGCGACCCGCACCAATTCACCCAAATCAATCATCATGGCGACAGCCATTTCATCGTAAATCGGCATCGGGTGGGATTTTAATTTGAGGCCAAATTGCTCGGCAGCATAGGCAATGGCGTCGGTGTGTTCCGCCACCTGCTCAAAATAGGAATCAGCCAGGGGGGATTTGACTGCGACGCGCTCCAGGCAATGTGATAACAGGACCGAACTGTCATCAATAGCAGCCACAAATTCGCCAATGGTGTTCATGTAAAAACCGATGTTGTCATTCTGCTGGAGAAAGCCAGAATGGAACACCGCTCCTTTCGAGAAAATGAAGTGGACAGGGTAGCACGACGCACGCCTGCCGAGGGACATTTTTCAAGCTTGTGAGTATCGGGTTTGTCTTGAAAAAAGGGCCAAACTGAAAGGGATTTGCCGCCAGACCGCAACGGACCGGACCGAAGGTGGGGTCCTGCTGGGTGGCACGGGGAATTATCAACAAAAGAGGGGCAACTGGCTACCCCAAAAGCCCTTGGAGCCAAGGGGAAATAGCATTTTTCGCAGGCTTTTTCTGAAGTTTTGTTGTTTACCAGTGATAAGAGCCAGCTCCCACAATCCGACCTGAATTGATTTCCTGCAAAAAGGCCACCAGCCGCAGGTTTTTGGGGTTCCAATCGGGAGAGATGGAGATGGTTTGGGTAAAGCCGGCAGAGGGGCTTGATGAATCAATGGATACTTGCCCGACCTGCCACAGTTTCCGCACGACACCAGTGTGCGAAAGGGTGCGACCGCCGTTTTCACCGCGCAAAACATTGGAATGGAGTTTGGATTCGGTCAGGGCAAGCCAGAGGTCAAATTTCCGCCCGGCAGGTATCTGGGTCGGGGCCGCCAGTTTGATTGAAACAGGCAGGTCTGCGTTTTGTTTCAAAGCTGGAACGGAAAGGTCAATCCGGATTTTGGCCAAGTGACTGGCGTCAACAATGGCTGCAAACGCATCACTGCGGCGGCCACCCACAAATTCATTTTTTCCGTCCACCACCATTTGCGGGGTGTAAATGCTGCGCAGTCCCATGGTTTCGCCGTAAGCCCGTTGTCGTTCGGTAAATTGGCGTGAGGCAAAAGGGTCCACCCAACCCAATTCATTCCAATAGTCCACATGAAAAGCCAGGGGCAGGATTTCAACATTGGCTATGGGTTGGCTGCTTTCCAATTGTTCCAGCAGGGAGTCAGCCGGCGGACAACTGGAACAGCCCTCAGAGGTGAACAGTTCCACCACAACCGGAACAGGAGCAGAAGGACGCTGGGGGGATTGAGCTTCGGTGGTCATAGATGAGGTTGAAGGGAGGTGGCAGGCAAAGCCGCCTAAAATGACCTGGAACGCCAGGGCTACACCAATGATGGTCAATGATTTTTTCATGGTTGGCACATTTCGGGAAATTTGTTGAAAGCCGTGAGAAATTCTGCTGCCTGACTGAAATCCGACTACAGTTCTTTCCATTCCCCGGAAAGAATAAAACCAGCCCAGTAAAAGGGATGGTTGCGGTTGGGGTTTTTCAACAACTCCAGCCGCACCTGCCGCAGAGCCGCACTCCGGCTGGCACCACTGCGCAACCGTTTGTAAAATCCAACCATAAGGTCTTTGGTGCCCTGGTCGGAAACCGGCCAGAGGCTCATCATTTGGGTTTCGCTCCCCGCCAAAACCAGAGCTCGCCGCAGGCCATAAACACCATCCCCGTTGACCGCCTTACCCAGTCCGGTGTCGCAGGCGGAAAGCACCACCAGTCTCGTCCCGGACAATTTGAGCCCAATGGCTTCATAAGCGGTCAGCACTGATTGCTCGTTGGCATGGTTGGCTCCGGCGAAGAAAAGCCAGGAACGAAACAGCGGGTTGGCTTTGCGGAGTTGTTCCAGGTTGGGGGCCAAGTCAGTTTCCCGGTCCAGCCGGGTCAAATTGCGTTGGCTGATGTCGGCCACTACTGGCCCCATGTCGGCCAAAAACTGCCCATGCGTGGCGATATGTAAGAGAAAAGGGTTCTGTGCCGCCAACAAGGCCTGTTTCGTAGCTTGCCCTTTGGTCAAAATGGTGGGATTGGGAAACATTTTTCCTATGGAAGCAGCCTCTTCGGCAGTGCCAGCCAATCGTTCGAGAGGGGCAAAGGAAACCCCTCCAATTTGTGGACCCGGCCCCTGGGAATAATCCGGGTCAGCCACCACCAGAGTGGTCCCAACCTCCGTTTTTGCCAGTTGGAAGCGAAGCAGGTCCCGCCCGCTGGTCAGATAGGAAATTTCATAATGATTGACTGCATAGAGTCCTTTTTCATCAACCAGGGCGTCATAAGGAATCAGGTTTAACACGCCGTCCGGGGAAATCAGAAGCCGGGTGGTTCCACCCAACAGTTTCCGAACCGGTTGGAAAATCAGGCTGTCCAGTTTGCGGCCAGCCGTTTGTAGGGCTCCCTTGGGATTCGCCTTTCCCTCCCGCAGATGATTCCGCCAAGCACCAACCGCCGGTTCAATGATGGACAGGGGGCCTAAATCCAACCCCCTTGGTTCTCCTGTTTTTTTCAGGACATACACAGCCAGTCGGGCCTCACCAAACACCTGTTTCAGCGGGTCAAAAGGACGATAGGTCGCATATTCGACCAGAGCGCTTTGTTCAGGTAACGCCGATTGAAGCGCTTCAAGCGTGATGGCGGTCCGTTCCAGACGGGTTTCCAGCCCTTTTCGGCTGAGTTGGCCTTCAAGCTGTTCGACTGCTTCCTCAAGGGATTTAATGTCTTCCTGGTAGCGGGAGGCACCCTGTTTGCCGGGTTCCTTGAGCAGGAGCGCGGCCAGTTGAGACCGCGTCCGGCTGAGTTCATCCAGCAAGGCCCCATCAGCAGGATTGGAATTTTGCCTGACTTTGTGCAAAACATCGGCCATGGCATCCAGACTGCGGCCTTTGGTGTTCAAAATCATGGTCAAAGCCAACCGGGCGGCCTCTGGTTGGTTTTTGGCAGTGCGGGTATGAAAGGAAATGGTTTGGTTTTTAATTGGATCAATTTTGGCCTGATATTTCAGTTTCTGGTTTTCGGAACCCACTGACAGGTTGCGAACCAAATCCTGTTCCAAAATCTGGTTGCTCCGTCCAAGTTGTTCAACTGCCTCCTGATAGTTTCCCTGACCCCAGGAAAGAAGCGCCAGATAATTCAAGACTGAGGCGGTTTGCGGGTGATTTGGTCCAAAGGTTTTCAACCGGATTGCCAGGGCTCTTTCCAATAACTGGCGGGCTTCCGCCAGGTTTCCGGAATGAACGCGGTTTTCCGCCAACTTGACCAGACAGCGGGCAACGGTTGGATGGTCACCATTCCAGGTCTTTTCGGCAATTGATTGGGCACGTTGGAGGAGGGCTGCCGCTGGTTCGAATTCCTCTCGCTTGGAATGCAGGTCAGCAAAACTGAGCAGCGGAACAATCAGGTTTTGGTGTTCTTTCCCGTAGGTTTTTTCCAAAATGGCCAAAGCCTTGTTGAGCAACTCCGCTGCTTTGCCAGATTCCCCTTGGAGTAAGAATACAGAACCTAAATTCAAATAGCTTTTGGCGGTTTGCGGATGGTCGGGGCCGTAGGTTTGGTTCCGCAATGCAAAAGCCTGCTCATGAAATGCCAGGGCTTGAGCCAGATCACCTCTTTGGCGCAGGGTCAGCCCCAGGTTGTCACAGGTGGTGGCCCGATTTTGCAGGATTTGCTGGTTGTTGGGGACCGTTTCATACAGGGAGAGCCCCTGCCGATACTCAGCCTCAGCTTTGATATGGTCGGATATTTCATTATAGACCCCACCCAAATTGTTGTGCAGCAAGCCCAAATCAATATTCTTTTTAGGATCGGTGCTTTTTTCCCAGATGGGCAGCGCCCGGAGGTAGCAGGTTTCGGCAGCAGCGTAAACCCCAATCTGGGTGTAAAAAAGTCCCAGGTTGAGCAGGGTCCGGCCAACGTCCGGATGAGTTGGCCCCAGCGCTTTTTCCTGTATGGCCAAAGCCCGGTTGAGGTAGCTTTCAACCTTTTTGAAATCCCCGTTAGCCCGGTGCAAAACTCCCAAATCATTTAAAGTCGCGGCAGTTTCGTAATGTTCTGCGCCGTAGAATTTTTCTTTAAGAGCCAGGATTTTTTCAAAGTAGGGGATCGCCTCACTGTGTTTTCCCGCTACATAGAACTTGCCGCCCTGGTCGAACAATTCCTTGATTTCTTTGGCAACAGGGTTTTCCGCTTCATTTTGGGTCGGGCTTGGGGTTTGTCCCGTAACCGGGTATGAAGCAGCCCCCAACCAGACCGCCAGACCAACTGCCAAAAAACGGTTGCAGAAACTCATAGTGCTCCTTCGCATAAATCAACCATCCCCACGAAAAACAATGTCCGACTCGCGTCCTGGTCTTTGCTTACCTGTCAGTTCGGGAATGACTGCCGTCCCCCCAGACAAGGTTGGGCGGAATTGTAAGGAAGGAAAGAAAACAATGCCACCCGGAGAACCAAACTGGCCGTGGCACCACCTGTAAGGTAGCTGCAAACCAAAAGAAGATCAGCCAAACCCAACCCCTTTGGCCAATTATCTCAAAAAAACCGATTTCCGATTCTGCTGGAGCCTGGACCCATGAAAAACCACTATTCACACAGCCCGCACTTTCGGTAATGTAGCAGTCCACGTACCTCATTCCGAATCTCCTCAAGGAGCCGTCAACCAATGCTACTTTTCAATCCAAAACAGCACCAGCGTTCCTATGCCGATGAACGTTCCCGCACCATTATGCAGAAAACCATCGAGTTTTTTGAATCCAAAGGGAAAAAAAGACTCAAAGCGGATGACTTCAATCGGGTGTGGTATGCGGATTTCCTTCAGTTCATTAAACGCGAAGGGATTTTTGCCACGCTTCTGACACCGCCTGCTTACGGCGGCGAGGATGCCCGCTGGGATACCTGGCGCAATTGTGAGTTCAACGAAATTTTGGGGTTTTACGGACTCTGTTACTGGTATACCTGGCAGGTTTCCATCCTGGGGTTGGGACCCATCTGGATGAGCGACAATGAAGCGGTCAAACACAAAACCGCCGGTTTGCTGAAGGAAGGGGGAATTTTTGCTTTTGGCCTTTCTGAAAAAGAGCATGGGGCGGATATTTACTCAACTGATATGGAATTGGCTCCCAAGGGTGACGGCACTTTTCTGGCGCGAGGAGACAAATACTACATTGGCAATGGAAACGCGGCAGCGCTGATTTCAACTTTTGGCAAGCGAACCGATACGGGTGACTATGTTTTTTTCGCCGTCAGTTCAAAGCATGAATCTTTTGCCTGTGTGCAGAATGTGACCGCCAGCCAGTCGTATGTTTCGGAATTCATTCTGCACGAGTACCCCTTGACCGAGGCCGACATTTTATCCCAGGGACAGGCTGCCTGGGACGCTGCTCTCAACACGGTCAACGTCGGGAAATACAATCTGGGCTGGGCCTCCATCGGCATTTGTACCCATGCCTTTTATGAAGCCATCAACCACGCCGCCAACCGTCGCCTGTACAACATGTATGTGACCGATTTTCCGCATGTCAAACAGATGTTCACCGAAGCCTATTGCCGGTTGGTGGCGATGAAACTGTTTGCTTTGCGGGCGGCTGATTACATGCGCACGGCTTCGCCGGAAGACCGGCGCTATCTGCTCTATAATCCAATTGTCAAAATGAAGGTCACCACCCAGGGCGAAGAGGTGGTCAACCTGCTGTGGGACGTGATTGCCGCCAAAGGGTTTGAGAAAGACACCTACTTTGAGATGGCGGCCCGTGACATTCGCGCTTTGCCAAAACTGGAAGGCACCGTCCATGTCAACATTGCCCTGATTCTGAAATTCATGCCGTCCTATTTTGGTGAACCGGCGGATTTGCCCACCATCCCCCAATGTAGTGACCCGGTACATGATGAATTTCTTTTCCGCCAGGGACCGGCCAAAAACCTCCATCATATTCGGTTTCACGACCACAAACCCGTGTTTGACCGGTATGACATTCCCAACCTCAAACTTTTCAAAGAGCAAATCAAGGCATTCAAGGTCCTGCTTTTCAAAGCGCCGCCCAGCCCGGCCCAAACCAAGGATTTGGACTTCATTCTGACCTTGGGCGAGCTTTTTACCATCATCGTCTATAGCCAACTGATGCTGGAAAACGTGGAGACCTACGGGATTGAACCGGAACTGGTGGACCAGATGTTTGATTGTTTTGTGCGGGATTTCTCGAAGTTTGCTTTGCAACTGCACAGCAAACCGAGCAGTACCGAAGAACAGATGGAACTGTGCCTCAAAATGATCCGCAAGCCGGTAGTGGACGAGGCCCGTTACCAGAAAATCTGGCAGGAACACGTGTATGCCTTGAAAGGCGTTTACCAGATGAATGACTGACTTTTGAAAGTCCATTGGTACATCACACCAGGGTATGGCTCCAGGTTCCAGGCTTTCCGAGTGCGACCATTGGTGGGGAAAGGCGGTGGTTTCGGTAATCCGAAGGGCCGCCTTTGAGGCCAATGCCCGGTTGTTCCTCAGCCCAATGACAGTGTTGACCTCGGTGCGCTCGCAGGCAAAAGGAATGTGGGGCACTCCCACCGGGAATGCCCCACTCGGTTCAAAAGGGAATCGGATGCGAACGTTTGGGCTCAATCACCTTTTATGGGGTGAGCCATTTGAGGAAAATGTCGGCACTTCCCTGACGGGTATCGGTCCAGACCACCACAACGGTTCCATTGGCCAGCACTCCGAAACCGGTGCGGGTGCCGAGGTTGGTATTGAAATCCCGGAAGGGGTTGGTCACCGAGGCATTTGCCGGAAGCGTCGAGACCGGGGTTTCGGCAACCGTCACCCCCCGGTCAGTTGATTTTGCCAGCCGGACCAGCACGGTTTGGTCGGTGATGTCGTGGCGGGTGTCATAAAAGGTAACGAACAGATTTCCTTTCAGGTCAAACTCGGCGGCAGGGTGAAACTGGTCGCCGTTGGTGCCGTTGGTCAGAGGGTGGGGCTGGCTCCAGGTGCGGCCCCCGTCGGAGGTTGTAGTCATAAAAATATCCAACCCGTTGCCAATTCCGGTAAACACCGCCGTCAGGCTGTCGGGTTGTTTCACGTCCGGCAGCAGAGTCAGATTTGGGGTCACAAGGGCTTCGGGCATGGCGGCGGTATAGAGCCCGGCTCCCAGCCCGGTAATGGCAATTGGGGTAGGGGTTGCGAAACTCACCCCGTCCCGGCTGGAGCTGACCAGCAGCGTGCCATCTTCACTTGATTTCTCAGCATTCCATTGATTCCAGCCGACCAACAGGCTGCCGTCCGAGGTGGCTGCAATGGCAGGGTGGCCAACCGCTCCGGTGGCAATCGTGACGGGTTGGCGGAGACTGCCGAGGGTGGCGGTCACCGGACGGTATTCAATTGTGTTGGTTTCAGTGAAGGAATTCCTGGTTTCCCATACCGCCACGACCTGTCCCGCCGGAGTGACGGCCAACGCCGGGCGGCTGAAGAACCTGAAATCGGTGGCGCTCGCACTGGCCAGCGCGGTGGGTACCGTGAAGGTCAGTCGGTCACTCAGGCGGGCGACGAGCACCGCATTGGCGGAATCCTCCAGGTTGCCCGCAATGTAGGCCACATACAGTTCGCCCTTGGAAAAGACCAGACTTGGGGATTGGGCACTGTCATAGGTTTGCCCCCCCAGGTTTTTGAGTGGCGTCAGGGTACGCCACGAAAGGCCGCCGTCCTGCGACAGTTTCACCAGCACCGTTTGGCTCAGATAATCAGTCGCCGCCACGGCAATGAGGCGCGGGTTGGCAGGGTCCACGGCCACGACCGGACTGGTCTGCACACCAATTCCGCTTATGAGTGCCGTGCTGCCGTCGCTGGCAGTCTGGTGGTCCTCGACCGCCTGGAACTGAATCCCGGATTTCCCGGTGCCAAACTGCTGGTTGACGGTAAATTCATAATGCCCCATCCGTCCCCCCTGGGGTGAGGCGGTCGTCACGGCATAGAGGTCCACGAAAAGCTGGAAGGGTTGCCGCCCTCCTCCGATACCGACGCCGAAATTCACGGGGAAGGACCCGCCTGGGGCGAGCGACCCAATCGGGACGGTTTGGGTATCCCCCACGACACCTGCGCCGTTGTTGGCGGAGCGCAACCGGTAGGGCTGACCGGGAAAGAGGTCCGTTCCGACTTTGTTAAGCTGGGTGACGCGGAAAAATGCGCCCACCAGGGGGGCGGTACCGGTGTTGGTGAGGGTCGTGCCAATTGTGAAGGTGCCGACATAACCGGGGACCGGTTGCATATCAAAGTTTCTGGAAGTGACGCTCAAACTGGCGACCGCATTGGTATTGACCGAGACTATGGTGGAAGCCGAACCCGAGCAACCGCCGCTGGTGACCGTCACCCGATAGAGCCCGGAATGGATGCGTTGCACATTGGGAATGGTCGGGTTTTGCAGTACGGAGGTAAATCCGTTCGGACCAACCCAACTGTAGGTCGCGCCGCCGGGCCCGGTGGCGGTCAGTTGGAGTAGATTCCCTAGATTGAGGGGGCCGTTGTTGGAAGCCGTGGCGGTGACGGCGCACACCGTCGCCACAAACACATCGTTCAAACCATTCCAGTCATTCGGAATCAGGTTGTTGCCAGCACTCCGAAACGCGACTCTGGTCCCGTTCGGGCTGATGGCCGGCGTATCTGAACTCCCGTTGCCTGAGGTGGTGGCAACGGTGGCATTCCGGCTGACCAGCGAGGTCGTCCCAGCCCCCAGGTCACGCAGAAAGACATCCGTGCCGGTCCCGTTTCCGTCGGAAAAGCCGGTCACGAGGTCCGTGGCCCGGCTCAGAAACGCGACTTTGATGCCGTCCGCGCTGATGACCGGCGTATCTGAAGTGTTATTCCCGGAGGTGGTGGCCACGGTGGCATTCCGGCTGACAAGGGTCGTTGTCCCCGCCGTCAGGTCGCGCAGGAAGACATCCGTGCCGCCGTTCCCGTCAGTAAAGCCGGTTACGAGGTCCGTGGCAAAGCTGACAAACACGACCCTGGTGCCATCCGAACTGAGAGCCGGCGCACTTGAAGTGTTATTCGCGGAGGTGGTGGCCACGGTGGCATTTCGGGTGATGAGGGTGGTCGTCCCTGCGGTCAGGTCAAACAGGAAGATATCCGGAAAGCCGCCGCCGTTCCCGTCGGTAAATCCGGTTACGAGGTCCGTGGCAAAGCTCCGAAACGCGATTTTGGTCCCGTCCGCGCTGAGGACTGTCGTATCTGAAAGGCTATTGGCCGAGGTGGTGGCCACTGTGGCGGTACGACTGATGAGGGTCGTCGTCCCCGCCGTCAGGTCGCGCAGGAAGACATCCGTGTTGGTGCCGTTTCCGTCGATAAATCCGGTGACGAGGTTTGTGGCTCTGCTCCGAAATGCAATTTTGGTCCCGTCGGCGTTGATGACCGGCGAATCCGAGGCGTTATTTCCCGAAGTGGTGGCCACCGTGGCGGTGCGGCTCAGGAGCGTGGTCGTCCCCGCCGTCAGGTCGCGCAGAAAGATATCGATACTGGCACCGTTTCCGTCGGTAAATCCGGTCACGAGGTTCGTGGCCGAGCTTTGAAAGGCGACTTTGGTCCCGTCCGCGCTGATGACCGGCGAATCCGAGCTGTTGTTGCCCGAGGTCGTGGCCAGAGTGGCGGTGCGGCTGATGAGGGTCGTCGTCCCGGCCGTCAGGTCGCGCAGGAACACATCGGTACCGGCCCCGTTCCCGTCGGTAAACCCGGTTACGAGGTCCGTGGCGGTACTATGGAATGCGACTTTGGTCCCGTCCGTACTGAGGACTGGTAAAGATGAAACTCCGTTCCCGCTGCCGGTTCCGGTTGAATTGATGCTGACCAGGCGGATTTCTCCGGTTTGCAAATCCCGCCAATAAATATCCTGTAAATCATTGGTGTCGGTGGGCCCAAAATCGGAGGCAGTGCTGGTAAACACAACGTAGCGTCCCTGGGCGTTGCTGATGGTGGTATTCCTCCGGGGGAAACCCGGCTCCTGGGAATTGTTATTCCCGGTCACCGAAGGTGAAACACTCACCGAAACCAGCATATTGGCTCCCGTCGGCACGTTGTACTCAAGCACACTGGAAATTGGATTGGGGTCATTGGTCACCAGATTGGTTCCCTGACTCACAAAGGCGACTTTGGTCCCGTCCCCGCTGAGGAGCGGCAAGGTTGAATTCCCGTTACCCGAAGTGGTAACCACCGTGGCAATCCGACTCACCAGCCTTGTCGTTCCGGCCGTCAGGTCCCGCAGGAACGCATCGGTACTGGCACCATTCCCATCGGTAAACCCGGTTACGAGGTCCGTGGCCGTACTCTGAAACGCGACTTTGGTTCCGTCCGCGCTGAGGGACAGCGTATCGGAATTCCCGTTGCCCGAGGTGGTGGCCACGGCGGCAGTGCGGCTGACGAGGGTGGTTGTCCCCGCCGTCAGGTTGCGCAGGAAGATATCCGTCGAGGTGCCGTTCCCGTCAGTAAACCCGGCTATGAGGTCCGTGGCTGTGCTGATAAACGCGACCCTGGTCCCATCCGAACTGAGGACCGGCTGATCGGAATTTCCGTTGCCCGAGGTCGTCGCGCTGGCGGCCGTGCGACTGATGAGGGTCGTCGTCCCCGCTGTCAGATCACGCCGGAAGACATCCGTTGAGGTGCCGTTCCCGTCGGTAAAGCCGGCCACGAGGTCCGTGGCCGTGCTCACAAACGTGATTTTAGTCCCGTCCGCGCTGAGGGCCGGCGAAAATGAAAGATTGTTGCCCGAAGTGGTGGCCACCGTAGCGTTACGGCTGACGAGGGTGGTCGTCCCCGCCGTCAGGTCGCGCAGGAAGACATCCGTGCTGGTGCCGTTCCCGTCGGTAAAGCCGGTCACGAGGTCCGTGGCTCGGCTCAGAAACGCGACTTTGGTCCCGTCCGCGCTGAGGAGCGCCGTATCTGAAAGACTGTTGCCCGAGGTGGTGGCCACCGTGGCGTTCCGGCTGATGAGCGTGGTCGTTCCTGCCGTCAGGTCGCGCAGGAAGACATCCGTGTTGCTGCCGTTCCCGTCGGTAAAGCCGGTCACAAGGTCGGTGGCTGTGCTCCGAAATGCGACTTTGGTCCCGTCCGCGCTCATGACTGGTGAATCTGAGGAGTTGTTCCCCGAAGTGGTGGCGACCGTGGCAGTGCGACTGACGACCGTCGTGGTTCCGGTTGTCAGGTCGCGCAGGAAAACATCGTGATTGACGGCACCATTCCCGTCCGTAAAGCCGGCCACGAGGTCCGTGGCCCTGCTCCGAAACGCGACTTTGGTCCCGTCTGCGCTGAGGACCTCCAAATCTGAAACATTATTGCCGCTGCCGGTTCCGGTCGCATTGACGCTCACCAACACCGTCACTGCGGAGGCCGTGTCACGCAGATAGACATCTGTCACATTGTTGGTGTCCTCAGGCACCAGGGCTGCATTGCTGGTAAACACGACATACCGCCCGTCGGTGCTGGTGGTGTTACGACCTCTCGAGTTGTTATTCAGGAAGCCTTCTGAGTCAAAGCCACGCAGGGTTGGGTCATTCAGGGAAACACATTCGACCGGGTCGCCGGCTGTCTGGGGACCAACCACCAGGTTGGTGGAATCGTTTTCGGAGACTGGTTCCTGCCAGCCAGTTCCAGGTTGAGCCTGCACCTTCGCCGGAGAGTGCAACTGCACCAGGGGCAACACAGCCCAGACTGCCAGCAGCAGGCTCACGAACCCAACCACGTGACGCTGTGCGCGGTTGGACCGAAACCCACCTGTCAGGGGCGTTGACTTCAATGGAATCGGGTTCAGGTGACGGACAGAGCTGCCCTCTGAGGTGGTCAGGCGGGTCAACCGGGACAATCTGAATCTAAAAGGAAAAGACATAAAAATCACTTTTTAGCTGGCGTGAGTGGGGAATTGTTCAACGGGTTCATAAAACTGAGGGTTTGCTGTCCAAACAAGCTGGTCAGGGAAAGCCAATGAGGGGAAGCCATTGTGGGCTTGTGGTCGTGCGCTGAGGTGTTGGGAACTTCAGGTTTTGGCCAAGCCAAAACGAAGGTCGGCCTGACCACCTGGTTGCCGAATGTAAGAAACCCTGGTTGTTTGAAACTGGAGGACGACGGCTGTTTCATCAACTTTTCCTCAGAAAGTTTCAGGAAGGAATTCAAGATGAGGAAAAGTATAAAGAAAGAAGATGACAATTTCGTGAGTAGAACTACTCAATTTATATGAGTAGTTCTACTCATTTTTCAGTTCAAAACCCCGAAATTACAGCGGGTCGCTTCCCGCACCAGCCGCATATTCCCGTTCCTGGTCACTTCTCCTCCGCTGAACTCGGCTTCTGCATTCCGTTTCCGACAGGCTGGAAACAAAGTGATTTTTTCGGTAGGATGGAGCACGTTCAAAGGGCTCCTTTTTCTTTTTGTAAATTCTTGTTCAAAAAAGGGTTATTTCACTTTTACCGCTTTTTTCAGGGAATCGTAAGGCCAGGGGAGGCAAAAGCGGTCTGAGAGTCTTGAAGGGCTTGGAAGTCAAAGCACTGATAAGGCGGTAGCGGGTAGAAGGTGACAGAAATTTCTTGACCTCCCAAACTCCCAGACTCCTGCGACTCCCGCGACTCCCATAACTTTTCCACAGAGGGGTTTTCAAATCATGCGAAATTGGTGCGGTTGGCTGGTATTGCTGCTTGTCCCAATGGTGGGTTGGGGGCAAAATCCCCAGAATAAACAAGGGGATACTCCTTTTCAGATACTGACTTCGGCAACCTATGAAAAAAACCCGGACAAACGCCGGGAAGCCATTGTGGCCGTCAGCCTGATGGGCGCACAGGACGAAGCGCTGCATTTGCTTGAGGCTGCCTTGCGCGATGAGGATGTACCGGTGCGGGTGGCCGCCTGCGCCAGTTTACCCATGCTCAAAGACCCGAAGGTCATTCCACTGCTCAAAAAAGCGTTGGATGACACGGTGCCGGAAGTCAGTTTTGCGGCGGCCAAGGCCCTCTGGGAAATGAATGACCCCGCTGGAAGGGACGTGTTGCTGGAAGTGGTGGAAGGGGACAAAAAGGTCAAATCCGGTTTTCTGACCAGCCAAAAACGGGATGCGCTCCGTCTGATGAAAACACCCAACGGGATGTTTAAGCTGGTTGTCCGCGAGGGCATCGGGTTTATTCCCCTTCCGGGTGTTGGAACCGGTTACGCTTCGCTGGAATCCCTGATGGCCTACAATGGCATTTCCGGACGGGCCGCCGCCGCTTTGTTGTTGGCCCAGGACAAAGGTGATGATTCCCTCCAGGTGCTGGTCGAAGCTCTGGACGATAAAGACTGGACCGTTCGGGCAAGTGCGGTCCATGCCCTGGCACTTCGCAATGAACCAAAGGTCAAACAGAATTTGGTTCCCCTGTTGGATGACAAAAAGGATGCAGTTCGGTATCGGGCTGCCGCTGCCATCATCCGATTGGAATGGCTTGCCAAAAACCGGGGCGGAAACCGGAAACGACCCTAACCCATGTCTTGGGTCATTTGGTCGCCCCCTACCCAAACAGGTAGGGTTGGGGCAGGGCAGAAGAGCAACATCTTCCGATTTGATGAAAAAAGTGGCCCGTTTTGTTCAGGGCCATCCGAAAGAACCCCTCAGTTGGTTAAAGCGAGTCGGAAGAAGACCTCCACGGGCAAATTAACAAATCGGGCTGCCGCGCAACCAAACCCGGTTACCGGTCGGATAAAAGCCCGCTTTTGAGGGCTTTGGCCACAGCTTCGGATTTGGAGTGAACCTGGAGTTTCTGGTAAATGTTCCGCAGGTGGAAGGAAATGGTATTGGTGCTGATACCCAGTTCGGCAGCAGCAGTTTTATAATTGTGCCCATCCACAAACAGCCGCAATAACTGATTTTCCTGCGGTGTCAGATGGTAGTTGGCAGTCACCGGGGGATGCACATGGCGAAAAAGCCGAATGACCCGCAGGGCGACTTCGGGCGAAATCGGCGCACCGCCGGAAGTGACTTCCTTGAGTGCCTCAAGCAACCGGGCAGGCGGGGTTTTTTTGAGCAGATAGCCTGAAGCCCCGGCACACAGGGCATTAAAAATCTGTTCGTCGTCGTCAAAAACGGTCAATGCCACCAGGAGCAAATCGGGATATTGCTTTTTGAGCAGGCGTATCCCTTCAATACCTGACATGCCCGGTAATCCCAGGTCAATCAGAACCACGTCGGGCAACTCGTTTCCGATGGTTTTGAGGGCGTCTTCAACGGAGCAAAATCTGGCCACACAGCGATAGCCAAAGGTTCCGTTAATCAGCAGTTGCAACCCTTCCCGGAGTTCGGGCAAATCTTCGATGATTGCCACCCGTATGACACCGGGAACACTTTCCGTCTGCGTTTCATTTCTCAGTTGTGACATAAGCTTTGGCGAGGAAAATAATCTTGCTCCTACTCTACTTGGCCTTCTTGTTTTTGTCACCTGCCAGTATAGGTAGGCCATTTCAGCCCTCAGTCCTGGTTTTTGGCTCAGTCCTCAGTCCTCAGCCCTCAGTCCTGGTTTTATTTGCCCCGTTGGTGGAGTGGAACCGTCAGTTTCAAGGTGGTTCCGCTGCCAGGTTGGGAAAGGATTTCGAGTTTGCCGCCCAGCCCCCGCGCCCGATTTCGCATATTGTGCAGGCCATTGCCTTCACGGTGGATGGAAGTGTCAAACCCGCGCCCGTTATCCTTGACCACCAGTTTTAACCAGTCGTGTTCCAGCGTGAGGCTGATTTCCGCCTCGGTGCATTGTGAATGACGGAGCAGGTTGTTCAGGCTTTCCTTGAAAATCAGAAAAAACTGCCGCCGGATGTTGGGTGCGAGTTTGACCTCGCCCTGGGTTTCGGTGGCCTGAAACCGAAAGGCAATATCCCTGGCCGAAAGCGCCTCAACGGCCTGCTGGCGCATTCTGCGCACAAGGTCTTTAACCCGGTCTTTGCGTGGGTTGATGGACCAGACAATGTCGCTCATGCCTTCCATGGCTTCGGCTGAAATCACCGAAATCCGGTTCAGCGAGGGAAGAACAGGGCTGTCCGTGTCCGTCACCTGTCGTCTGACGATTTCACTTAACATGGCAACCTGTGAAAGGCTGGCCCCGATGTCGTCGTGCAAATCGGCTGCAATTTGAAGGCGCAACCGCTCCAGTTTCAGCAATTGGGCGACCCGGTACCGGTGAAAACCAAAGGCCAATCCGAAAGTTCCACCCAAAACCAGGGTGAGAAACCACCAGCGTTGCCAAAGTGGCCGCCGAATTGAAAACATGACCACTGCCGGTTGGCGGCTTTGGAGGCCGTTGGTACTGATGGCTGTCACTTCAAACCGATAGGTACCCGGTCCCAGATTGGCAAAATTGACTGTTCGCTGACTGGTTGGCAGGCTCCAGTCGGAGTCCTCTCCGACCAACCGATACTGGTACTGCAAAATATCTCCTACGGCAAAATGAATACCGAAAAAATCAATCTGCATCCGGTTCTGGTTGGCTTCCCAGGAGGGCAGAACAATTTCAGTTTCACCCAGTTCGGCAATCGGAACCGGAATTCCGGCCACCCGCAATTGGTTGATGTACACCGGCGGGGGCAGGACCGTGGCAGGAAGGTGTGGGTTCAATGAAATCAGTCCCCGCAGCGTACCAAACCAAAGGCGGTTGGAATGGTCGCAAAAAGCAGTCTGGATTTCAGAACTGACCAGCCCATCCACCGTGGTGTAATGGGTCATCCGGTCGGTTTCGGGGTGATACCGCAAAACCCCCTGAGCCGTGCCAAAATACATGTTGCCCTGCTGGTCTTCGGTAATACAGCGCATGATTTTGTGATTCAGCCCCTGGAGGGAAACCACCTGCTGACCAACCGGTTGGTCCACCGCCGGATTCGGTACAAAGACCAGCCCCCCGCCTGCCGCTGCCGCCCAGAGCCAGCCCCGCCGGTCGAGATGCAAACAGAGGATTTCTCCCTTAAATCCGGGAAGGCTGTTTTGCCATTCCTCCAGCCGTTGCTGGCGAAACCGGAAAATCTTCCCTTCAATGGAACCAATCCAGACGGTTCCGGAGGGGTCCTCACAAAAACAGCTTGGATTGCAAAAGGGAACCAACCCGTCTTTTTCGGTAAAATGGCGAAAGGTATTGGTCGCTCGGTCCCACCGGGAGAGCCCCTCGCGGTCAGCGGAAGAAATCCAGATATTACCCTGGGAATCTTCAAACAACCGTTGCAGGGCCGAGTTGGAAAGGCCGTGGTCAGCCGGTCCATAGATTTTGGTTGGGGGCCGGATGGCCAGTTCCTCAACCTCCGCCAGATTGGAAAACCGATACAAGCCGTCCCGGCGGGCCACCCACCAGTCCCCCAGATGGTCCTGGATAATCAAGGGACTGCGCGCCCCGACCACGTTGGTTACAAACTGCTCCGGGCGGCCCGGCTGCACGGCCTGAAACCTTCGTCCGTCAAACCGGTTGAGAAACAAATACCCGCTGACCACACACAGCCGCCCCTGCCGGTCTTCAAACAGGGAGTGAATGACAGAATTTCCCAAGCCGTCGCTTTCATCAAACGAAGTTAAACCGTAACCGGAAAATTTCATGGCTCCGGCAGTTTGGGTTCCGAGCCACAAGTTTCCCGCCTGGTCCTCGCCAATTGAGCGAATCAGGTTTTCACTCAAGCCGTTTTCGGTGGTGTAACTGCGCACAATCCCGTCTTTCCAACTGACCACCCCGCCCACTGTGGCCACCCAGATTTCACCGTTCCGGCTTTGAAACAGAGCATTGACCTGTTCCGCCGGCAACCCGCTGGCGGCATTCAGTTGCCACAACGGAGTCAGGGTCAAAGTCGGGCCGTCTGCCGGAACCGGAGAAACGGGGGTCAGTTCCTGGCGAGGGTCAAATACAAAAACCCCCTGGTTATGTCCTGCCCATATCCGGCCTGCGGAATCAAGCAGCATGGCCCAAATCTGCGGGGAACCAGCCACCGGTTTCCGGACATGTACCAAGGTGCCGGTTTCCCCGGACCGTTTGACCAATCCGGCAGAGGTGGCAATCCAGAGGGTTCCATCCGTCGTTTCCACAAAGGCCCAGACCTTGAGCGGTCGCCCCTTGGATACCGTTTCGGGTAACCGGACGGGCTGGAATTCCGTTTCTCCGCGTCGTTCATTGAAAGCGAAAACGCCATCATCCGTGGCTGACCAGATTGTCCCCCGGCTGTCCTGAAACAGCGCGTTGACCCGGTTGCTCTGGTTGCCGTCACCTTGCTGATAGGCAGTAAAAAACAATCGGTCCTGGTTGTGGAACCGATAACCAGGGCGTCCTGGCGGGGGCACCACCGCCCCAGACAAGGTGCCGTAAAAGCGGAGCGCGCCACCGCCATTGGTGGCCGCCCAATAATCGCCTTCCCTGGTTTCCAGCAGGTCGTTAAACGACTGCGCCCGGTCATAGTCCGGAAAGTAATTGGTGAATTGGTACCCGTCAAAACGGCTCAAACCTTCGGCGGTGCAAAACCACAAAAACCCCCGTTGGTCGCGGACAATCCGTTTCACCCGGTCCTGAGCCAATCCGTCACCGCTGGTATACCGTTTGATAGGCAGGCGTTCGGCAAACACCGGCAGGGAAACCAGCGAAACCAGTACCAACAGAATGGCGTTGCAACAGGTTTTCATTCCGGTTTCCACTTTCTGTTCCCACTGTTTTACCGGTTGACGCTTTGCATCATCATCGCCGGGTAACGTTCGCCTGAAACGCTGCCTCTGGGCATCACGGCATCAATCCGGTGCAGGTCGGCATCGGTCAGTTGAACCGCCAGCGCCCCGACGTTTTCCTCCAGCCGGGCAATCCGCTTGGTTCCTGGAATCGGCACAATATCTTTTCCCTGGGCCAACACCCAGGCCAGTGCCAACTGGCTGGCGGTACAGCCTTTTTCCAGGGCTATGGCTCTGACCTTTTCCACCAGTTCCAGGTTTTTGGCAAAGTTTTCGCCCTGGAAGCGTGGCGAATGACGCCGGTAATCATCCGGAGCAAGGTCTTCAAACTGACGGATTTCGCCGCTCAAAAACCCGCGCCCCAGCGGGCTGTAGGCCACCAGCGTCACGCCCAACGCGCGGCAGGTTTCCA
Source organism: Blastocatellia bacterium (assembly GCA_019695185.1). Taxonomy (GTDB): domain Bacteria; phylum Acidobacteriota; class Blastocatellia; order Chloracidobacteriales; family Chloracidobacteriaceae; genus JAIBAN01. Next base: position 69,651 of record JAIBAN010000015.1, read on the forward strand.
GCACCCCATCCTCCGGGTCGCGGGTCCAGAGACTGTATTCACTTTGCAGGGCCGAAATCGGATGGACCGCATGCGCCCGCTGGAGTGTCTGCGCTGAAGCTTCCGAAAGGCCCAAATAGCGGACTTTCCCGGCTTTGACGCATTCGGCCATGGCTCCGACGGTTTCCTCAATCGGGGTGTCAGGGTCCACCCGGTGCTGGTAATACAGGTCAATCACCTCAATTCCGAGCCGTTTGAGACTGGCGTCCACTGCCTGCCGCACATAATCGGGTTTGCCGCTGATACTGCGAAGGGTTTTGTTGTTCGGGTCGCGGACAATTCCAAATTTGGTGGCAATCACAAACTGGTCGCGTTTTCCGGCCACGGCTTTTCCCACCAGTTCCTCATTCACAAATGGTCCGTACATATCCGCCGTATCCAGAAAGTTCACGCCCAGTTCCAGCGCGCGGTGAATAGTGGCAATGGATTCGGCATCCTCACGCGGACCATAAAATTCCGACATCCCCATACAACCCAGCCCAATGGCCGAAACCGAAAGGTCGGAATTGCCCAGTTTTCGTTGTTCCATGAAACATGCTCCTGTGTGGTTTCAAGATTGGATTATTGTGGCGGCAGCGGCTTGCAGGGCCTGCCACGTGATGTCAATGTCGTGCTGAGAGGTGCGCCAGTTGACCAAAGCCGCCCGCATGCCGGGCGTGCCCTGATAGACCGTCGGCGTTAGGTAAACCCGTCCGTCCCGGCGCAGTTCCTCCAGCAATTCCTGTAACCTGGGGGCTGTGGCGGACCCTGTTGCCGTAAAACAAACGACATTCAGGCGAACCGGAGCCAACAGCCTGAAGGTTGTGGAAGCCTCGATTTTTTCGCCTAACAACCGGGCCAAATCCACATTCCGTTCGACAATTTCGCGGTAACCTTCCTGCCCGTACGCCAGCAGGCTGAACCAGGCGGGCAAGGCGCGCAACCGGCGCGAGTTTTCCGGGGTGAGGTGAAAAAATTCGGGTTCATCGGTGAGAAATCCGAGATAGGCCGCCCGATTCTGGAAAATGTCCGTTTGCAGCTTTTGGTGGCGGGTAAACTGCATGCCGCAATCATAGGGCACATTCAGCCACTTATGCCCGTCAATGGCGATTGAATCGGCGGCGTCCATGCCGTTGGTCAGGTGTGAAAACCGGTCCGAGCAGGCGGCGAACCCACCGAAAGCGCCATCCACGTGGAACCAGAATGAATAGTCCACTTTCAGGCGGGCCAGGGCTTCCAGGTCATCAAAATCAACCGAATTGACCGTTCCGGCATTGCCAATCACGATGCAGGGCCGCCCATCCAGTTCCTGGAGGGCGGTTTCGAGCGCATGCAGGTCAACCGCTTCCCGTTCCGGCAGGCAGGGAACCAGCTTCAGGCTGGAGCGCCCCATTCCCAGCATGGAAAGAGCTTTGAAGGTACAGGAATGCGGTGCGCCGCTGAGCACCGTCACCGGTCCCAGAGCGGCCAGTCCGTCCTGGGCCACATCCACGCCAAGCTGTTTTCCCACCCATTGGCGACCAAGCGCCAGTCCCACGAAATTGGCCATGGTTGCGCCGGAAACAAAAGTCCCACTGTGGGAATCGGACAGCCCAAACAGGTCCCGCAACATACCAATGGCACTTCGTTCCAGATACGGGGCGGAGGAATCGTCCTTGTCCGCCGTGTTGTTGTCAAAAGTGCTGGTCAGCCAATCGCCGACCAGCGCCGCCGGAGTGGTGCCGCCGGTCACAAACCCGAAATAGCGGGGACCGGCGCTGCCGGAGATTCCGGACAGGTATTTTTCCCGAAAAAAATCGAAGGTTTTCCGCACGCCCCAGCCTTCAGCCGGAAGGGTATCCGGTTCAAAGACCGGAGGGCGGGGGCTGACGGGCCGGTCCGCCAGGGTTTTGAGAAATTCAACCGACTGTTCACAGGCAGCGGTTAAAGCCTGTTCCAAATGTTCCAGGTCGTTTTGCAGTTGGGGATTCATAAGGTGAAATTCAGGTGGTTCAAAACTTCGGGCTGGAGGTTCAGCCTTTCAGGGTTTTTTCCAGCACATAACGCATGTAGTCAAAATCAACAAAGTCCTGTTTGCGAAACATGTCATAGACCAGCCACATCAAGTGGGCGCACATTGCCACCGGCACCCGTCCGGTATTGGCACCCAATCCAGGCAGCGCCACCGAATCAATGCAGCCTGGAATCTCGGCATTTTGCATGTCTATCATCTGAAAAGCCGCCGCACAGGCGAGGGCAACATTAAGCGTGTCGCTGATATTTTGCGCGGAAGCCTGCATGGTGGGACTTGAAATCAGAAATTGCGGAACCGGGCGTCCGGTTCGCACACAAACGGCATGTCCAACGGGTATCAGCCCTTTGTACCGCAGGGCGATTTCCTCTTTGACTGCTTTTTCGATGGCGGGTCCGAAGTGTTTTTTGAGAATGGCATCCAGACCGCCATCCATGTTTCCACGGGAGTTGGTGGGAGTCACCCACGCATCCACCTGCCGGTCCAACATGGAGCCAAGGACAATTTCCACTTCGGGATTGTGGGAGAAAGCCTGTTCCCAGGCTTGGATCATTTTCGGGTTAATATCAACCAAAACCACCCGCACGACTCTGGTCAGCATAATTTTTCAGGGTTTACAACATGGGTCAATTTGAAAAGCTTGAAGCCTGTATCCAGCCGTTGCCAACCGCGTTTATAACCGAAAGAAAAGGGCCTCACAACCTTCCTTCCCTGCCGGCCCACAATCAATTTTTTCCGGTCTGGAATAATTTGCGGTCAGTCCGCGCTTTCACAAAAAACAAAGAAAATCTCCCTGGTGGTACATGCAACCGATGGCCATAGCGATTGAAATTGATGGAATGGTTCCGGAAATACTGCGCCGACGGGCAGGACAGCCTCCCGAACGGGCTTTCCTGGCTGGAGCCAGGGCATTGATTCGGCAGGAATTGGATTTCTGGCGCACTGCAACACATGTGCACTACCCAAACGAGCGGTGTGTTGTTTGAAAATTCGCCGCCGGTGAGGCAAATCCGGTTCGTGAAAGCATACTTCCGAGGAACCCAATAGCCAGCCAACGAGCTTGGGAGGCCACAGGGGCTGCACATATAACCAAAGAAGGTCAGAAATAGAGATGGAACTCTGAAACCACTGGATGAGAGCCATCCGGATTTCTTCTCACCCACGATGAGTACGATTTGCTGCAATGGGGAAAGGTAACGGGTTCATATAGTCATCAGCCTTCCCGGAAGGAAGCTGGTACCGAGCAAAACTCTTGAAGCAGTTTGGCAAGGAATGCCGGGTGGCAAGTTGGGTATTCCAGGAAATTTTCATCCATGCGGCTGAGGCAGGAACCCTCAACCTTTCAGGGGTGGGGGGCTTTTTCAACACTCTCAGGGACTGGGGCGACAACTCCGAACCGTACCATTGCCGCTTGGGAACTACCGGTTGCTTCCGGCTCCTGTTTCACCCACAGGGTAAACCAGCCGGGGGAATCGAGAAAAGACCGGCGCGACTCGATTTCAATGGAGTCGTTTTCAAAAAGAAAGTTCAACCGCCTGCCGTTGACGGAACCCAGCTTGAGGAACTGCGCATCGGCAGGGGGAACCACCGCCAAACGAAAGGTTCCCTTGCCCGGAATGGAAACCCAGAGCATTCGGCCTGTGATTTCACCTCCCAATTCTGTTTTGAGGGTTTGGCCGTTGATTTTCACCAGCACTGGCTCACAATGAAGCCGCACGTCGGCCAAGCCAAAATCGCGGGGCAGCCCGGTGGGAGGCGGGGCCGGTTCCGTCAGTGAAACTCCCGGTGGCAGAGGTTGGGAGCGAACCAGGTCTTTGGGACCCCGTTTTTGATCGGGTTTGGCTGGAACCGGCACAAAAACCTTTTTCTCAACCGGAACTTCCACAATTTTTTCCCGCATGACCGGAACTTCCACGATTTTCTCAATAATCTGGGCGACCGGAGCCGGTTGGGGCTGCAGCAGCAGACGGGCCAGCACATATCCGCTTCCCAGACAAACCATTCCCAGTGAAGCCGCCGCCAGCATTGGCAGAGGTAACGGTAGCAAAAACCATCGCCTCCACCAGGGAGGGGCGTTCATCTGTGAAAAAGATTCCCGGACCCGGCGGTCCAGTCGGGCCGATGGGGGCGGCATTTCCCACCGCCGGAGCAGTTCCCGGAACCTGCGGTCAGACACACCGGCATCATCATCTGAAGAGGGCGGTTGGGTATCAAAAGGCTTGGTTGGGTCTGGCATAAATGGATCCTCCCGGTTTTCTTTCAAAAATAACCGGTAAACAGTCGTTTCAGGCGTTCGCGCGCACGTTTCAGCCGGGATTTGATGGTGCCGACATCGGTTCCGGACACCTTGGCAATTTCTGCCAAAGGCATTTCTTCATATTCAAAAAGGATGATGGCTTCCCGTTGCAGGGGGGGCAAATCGGAAATGGCCGTCTGGACGGCCTGGGTCAGTTCTGCCTCGACTAAAGCCTGGAGCGGGTTGCGGTCTGTGCGGAGTGCCTCCGCCTCAAAATCTGTTTCAGTCTCACCCGGTTGGTCCAATATCCGTAACAGTTTATGCGCTTGATTGCGGGCCGCCCCGCAGAGATAGGTTGAAAGCGATGCTCGGGAAGGATCAAAGTGATTCGGATTTTTTAAAAGGCCCATGAAACAGTCGTGGGTAATGTCTTCAGCGGTTTCGACCGAATTGGTAAATCTGTAGGCGAATCCATAGACAACATCCCGATGGCGCTGATAGAGCGTCAGGAAGGCAGTTTCATCACCCGTGATGGCGCGGTTTAACAACGCTTCGTCAGATGTCGGTTCGATCACGCTGTTCCCTTCGGTTTCATGTGATTGCTGCCCATGATTACCAAAAAAGGATAAAAAGATACGGCCTGGAAAATAAATTCAAACAAAAAATTTGTAGCTGTAAATTTTTTGGTGCTTTCTTAATTTTTCACCGCAGAGGCGCAGAGAACTCGCAGAGAATACGCAGAGAAAAACCAAAAACCCTCTGCGAACCCTCTGCGAACCCTCCGCGTCTCTGCGGTGAGGCTGGCTTTAGCCAATCAGCAGGCTGAAACTCTGGCTGGAACGGATGTTGTTTTTCCCGCTGGGAAAAGGAAGTTTTGTTGCAATTCAAGGGCGGGTGGCTTTGGTTCCAAGGAGGAAAATCAGGGGAATTTCGACCCGGAGCCGCCAGGCTTTTTCCGAATGTTCGGCACCTTCAAATTTGCGGGTGAGCCAGTTTTTTCCGGGGGTGAAGCCGGCTTGCAGGAGCACGGCATCCATTTTCTTTTGGTAGGGTTCGTAAGTTGAATCAAGCGTGGCCGTTCCAAAATCAAAATAGAGTTTATGATTGTTGGGGTTGGGCAGGCGGTTTTTCAGATAATCAATCACGATTCCTTCACCAGCCGGCCAATGGGTGGAAACGCAACCGGCTCCGCCAAAAACTTTCGGGTATTCCGAGATGGCATAGGCTGAAATCAGCCCGCCCATACTGGACCCCATGACAAAGGTGTCCGGCTGTCCCGGCTTGGTGCGGTAGGTTTTATCCACGAACGATTTGACTTCCTCCACCAGAAATTTGAGATAGAGGTCGGAAAGAATCGGCCCCGTGACAGGATTCAGGAGGTTCTTGACGTCTTCGGCCTTGCCGGAGGGAACTGCCTTTTGCGGCATGAATTCCTGGAATCGCTTGGGGCTGTTCCAGATTCCAACCACGATGGCCGGGCGGATTTTGCCTTCGCTCATCAGCCGGGTCATGGTTTCGTCAATTCCCCAATCAACCCCGCCATAGGAAGTCGCCGGGTCAAACAGGTTTTGACCATCGTGCATATACAAAACCGGGTACCGCACTGATTTGTCCTGCTCGTAGCCCGGCGGCAGCCACACATCCACTTCGCGGGCGGCAATGTATTTCGAGGGAAATGAGGGATGTTTTTTGAGCATTCCTGTTACTCCGAAGCCGGGATTTTGATTTTGCCCCAAGCCTTGATTTGCAAAGACTGCCAAAAACAAAAGCAGGGAACAGAATCCCTGCCGAAAAAAAACGGTTTTACAGAAACGAATCATAGAACAGGGTCCAGGGTCCAGGGTTCAGGGTTCAGGGTCCAGGGTCCAGGGTCCAGGGTCCAGGGTTCAGGGTTCAGGGTTCGGGGTTTTCGAATATCAGCAGATTTGAAGCTCCGGATGGGCTTTCATTGTCAATTGTCCTCAGAGTTCAGGGTCTAGGGTCCAGGGTTCAGGGTCCAGGGTCCAGGGTTCAGGGTTCGGGGTTTTCGAATATCAGCAGATTTGAAGCTCTGGATGGGGCTTTCATTGTCAATTGCCCATTGTCAATTATCCATTCAAAAGACCCTGAACCCTGAACTCTGGACCCTGAACCCTATGGTTTCAGGTCATTTGTGGTAATTCGGATACGGAGGCCGAACCGGTTGTTTGGCAGGAGATTTTTTCAAATCTTCCAGTAACAATTCAATGGCTTTTTCCAGTTGCGGGTCGCGTCCCTGTCGCCATAGTTTCGGGTCCATGTCAATTTCAATGTCGGGGCTGACGCCGTGGTTTTCCACCTCCCATTTGCCTTCGGGTGAATAAAAGGCAAAGCTGGGTGCCGTCACCGAACCTCCATCAAGCAGCGATGGATAACCGCCAATTCCAACCAGACCGCCCCAGGTCCGCTTGCCAATCAGGTAGCCCAGTTTTTCGCGGTGGAACATCCAGGGCAGGTAATCGCCCCCGGAACCGGAATATTCATTGGCGAGCATGGCTTTGGGGCCGGGCAGGGTTCCAAACGGCTGCCGGAAATCCAGCCCTTCGCGCCCGGTCCAGTGGCTCATGAGCGGTTTTTTCAGGTAGTCAATCACATAGTCCGCCGCATGCCCGCCCCGGTTGAAGCGTTCGTCAATGATGGCTCCTTCACGATTCAGTTGGGCAAAGAAATACCGATTGAAGTTGGTGTACCCGGAACCGGCAGTGTCAGGCAGCCAGACGTAGGCCAGTTTTCCACCGCTCATTTGGTCCACCTTGCGGCGGTTGGCTTCAATCCAGGCCAGATTCCGCAGGGCTCCTTCGTTTCCAACCGGAACCACGGTCACTTCGCGGGCATTGCTGCCGTCTGCGTTGGGGCCGACTTTCAACAGCGTCTGTTTCCCGGCGGTTTCTTCAAAGAAGGCATAAATGTTGTCAGTGGCCATCAGACTGCGGCCATTGACCGCCAGCAGGTATTCACCGGCTTTGACTTCTGCGCCGGGTTGGGTCAACGGTGCCCGCAGACCTGGATTCCAGTTTTCACCATCATAGACTTTGGCAAATTTGTACCGACCGTTTTCCACTGCATAATCCGCACCCAGCAAACCGCCCTGTGTGCGTTTCGGTGTGGGTTGGTCCCCACCATTGACATAGAGGTGCCCAACGGTCAATTCGCCCAGCATTTCATTAAAGAGGTAATTCAGGTCAGTCCGATGGGCCAGCCCCTCCACGTAGGGGGCATATTTCTTTTCCGCCGCCGCAATGTTCAGGCCATGATAATTGGGGTCATAGAAGAAATCCCGTTCAATCCGCCAGGTTTCACGGTACATCTGCTTCCATTCCTCACGCGGGTCAACATAAACCTGCATGGCTTCAGTCTTGAGCTTGCCGTCGCCGGGCTTGACCGGTTGGTCTGCTCCTGAGATAAACCAGTTGTTGCCCATTCGGAAGAGGATTTTTTCGCCGTTGGCGGAAATAGTCACGCCACTTGTTCCTTCCAGAATTTTATCAACCTTCCGTTTTTCCAGGTCAAATTTGTGCAGCGTGGCCGGCGGCGGGCCATCGTCGCCACCGTCAAACGAGCCTTCCACCAGGAACAACTGGTTGGCTTTGCCGGTAAAGGCGTCCTGGTAATTTCCGGCGGGAACCGGCAGGGCCAGAATCCGCTGGCTGAGGTTTTCAAAATCAATCACAACCTTGGGCGTTTCTTCCTTTTTGTCGCCGTCTTTCTTGTCGCCCTCCCCGTCTTTCTTGCCCTCGGCGGATTTATCATCCGCAATCTTTTCTTCGTCGCTTTGCGGGGCCAGCGGTGACGGGTCACCTTTTTTCAACACACAGACATACACGCTGCGGGAAGGCCGGATGGCATAGGCCGACATGTCAAACCCGGAAATTTTCGGGCCGATGTCGGTGCTGGCCGTGAAATAAAGGTATTTGCCACTCCGGTCGAATGCCGGGGTTCCAGCATCGCTCAATCCGTCAGTGATTTGGGTGTTTTTGCCATCAGTCAGACTGTAGACAAATATTCCCCCCAGGTAGGACGGAAGGGCGCGTGCATAGACAATCCACTGGCTGTCGGGTGCCCATTTGAACGGTCCCAAACCCCGTTCGCAATACGTCACCTTGACCGGGGAGCCTTTTTCAACCTCAACATACCAGAGGTTCTGCCGTTTGTCGGCGTAGGCAATTTTTTTGCTGTCAGGCGACCAGGTGGGGGAATAAAAGAATGAAGGCGGTTTGCCCAAATCAATTTTCCTGACTTCGCCCTGGCCATTTTGGGAACGAAGGTGGAGGGCATATTCGCCTGATTCCTCGCTGAAATAGGCAATCCATTTGCCATCCGGCGACCAGGATGGGTCACGTTCCGCCACGCCGGTCGTGTTGGTCAGGTTGCGAATATCGCCCTTTTCCGCCGGAACGGTGAGGATTTCACCTCTGGCCTCAAAGACTGCCCGCATCCCGGTCGGGGAAATGGCGGCACCGTTGATTTTTTCACCCACTTTGTCAAACCGGGGCCGCACGCCGGGCATGTCGCCTTCAATCGTAATCTCCACTTTTTTGGCGGTTCCGCTTTGGAGGTCATACAGGTTGATGCTGCCAAACTGTTCGTAGGCAATCACGCCTCCGCTGGCCGAGGCTGTCGCAGCCTTGAAATCCAGCCCTTTGTTTTCCAGCACCTGCGTGACCTTTTGGGTTTTCACATCATAGGAAAAGAGCGTGATGGGGCCGTTGCGGTCAGACAGAAAATAAACTTTGTCGCCAATCCACATGGGGTTGAAATCGTTGGAGTCGGTGCGGGGAACCTTGACGACGCTTGAATCAGCCAAATTGGCAACCCAAATATGGGCAGCCAGCCCGCCGCGATACCGTTTCCAGGCATTAAAAGCACGCGGCACGGGAACGTAAGCCAGTTGCGAGCCATCCGCCGAGAACGAGCCTTCAAAGGCCATGGGGAGCGGTAACGCAGTGGGAAAGGTGCCGTTCACCGGAATCGTGAAAAGCTGGGCCGTCCGGAAATTTTCCGTGGTCCGGGTGGAGGCAAACAGGAGGTTTTTCCCATCCGGTGACCAACCCGCCAGAGTGTCCGAATTGGGATGGTAGGTCACCCGGCGCGGCGTGCCGCCTTTGGCCGGCATGACATACACATCCACGTTGCCGTCATATTCGCCGGTAAACGCAATGCTTTGCCCGTCCGGTGAAAACTGGGGGGCCGTTTCAATTCCAATGCCGGTGGTCAACCGTTCGGCGACCCCGCCTTCACGGGGCACGCTCCACAGGTCACCGGCGAAAACAAAAACAATGTGGGTTCGATTGGCGGTGGGCATCCGCAGCAGTTGCGGAGCCGGACCGGCGGCGTAACTGAAGGAGGTGGCTATCAATACCAGCACGCAGGCCAAAAAAGCTCGAAACATTCGTCGCACTCCTTTGCTGAAAGGACAATGTGGGTGGTGAACTCCCGGAAGGTCGCAACACTGGCTCAGGGCAGGACTCTTTGAATTTTTCCGGAAAGTCTGGTTGTTTGGTTGTTTGAGGATGATGGAACAAAGAGTTACTTATTCCAGAGGGAGCCAAACGATAAGTGAGGGAAAACGGTTCCTTGAAAAAAATACTGGAAAAACACTTGATGGAAGCTAGAAAAAGTCATTTCCCAACGGATGACAGCGGCCATTTCCTACTGAAATAAGTAGGGCTCAAGGGAGAAAAGGACTGGGAGCTGAGGACCGAGGACTGGGGGTTTTTCATTTTTGGAACGGGTTTCCGGGCAGCATGGTGGGACGGGTGTCGGGTTCTGCCCTGATTTTGCAGGGGATGGACCATTCAGGTTGCCAAACAGGGCTGCTTCAAGGTGGTGGTGGCCTACGAATTTTCGTAGGTTGTACCTACCACAAAAGTTCATTAAGGTGTGTGACATCACAACAAAACGGGAAAAACCGTTGCCCTGACATTGGGAAAACCGAATCTGCTGATTTTTTGAAAGTTGTTTTGTGCAGGAAGGCAGAAGGGCCATGCTCTGGTGCTATTTCCTGATTTTGTTGGTTTAGATTTGATCATTGTCTGTTTCTATTACCGGATGGGACCTTAGTTCCTTCCGGACCCGCACCAAGTCAGACTTATAAATTGAGGAGAACATCCCTTGCCCAAAGGCAGGGAGATGTACTGGAGATACCACAATGCCTTTTGAAAATGAAAACGCCGCCCTCTATAAAGTGCTTATCAACCACGAAGAACAATACTCAATCTGGCCTGCCGACCGTGAAATTCCCCTTGGCTGGTTTGAAGTTCAGAAAACCGGAAGCCGGGCAGAATGCCTGAACTATATTTCCGAAGTCTGGACTGACCTCCGTCCACTCAGTCTCCGCAAAAAAATGCAGGAAATGTCCATGTGTGCCTGAGCAAGGCCAATCCCGTCACACCACCACGTTGCCGAAAAAGTAAGAATCTTTGGGAATTGTGGCGCGATGAAACAAATCGCGCCACATTCCAAATTTTCTGAGAGGTACGCCTTCAGGTGTGAACCATGCGGCTCCGTCCGCCTGCCTGAAGGCATCACTCCCGCCTTTTGATTTCTGTACCGGCACGGGTTGGTTATTTAGGGAAGGCAGCATTTGCCGGGCAAAAAGACACCTGTTTCCAAACACCCGAACTGAATCCGGATGGCTGGAGAGCATCCTTTCTCTTCCAGTCACAAGGGAGATGTGTGTCTGCCTGCTCCGAAATTCCCTGAAAACCTGCCTCTGCCGGTGTCCGAAACCATTGGTTGGAGCTGTGAGGAGCCATGCCGACGCACACCCAAAGAGCCGACTGTCCTTCCGAATTTCTGACCCTGGTTGACCTGCTGCGCACGCGGGCGGCCCAAGCGCCGGAAAAAGTTGTTTACACCTACGTGACCGAGGGCGGGGCCGAACCGGAGCAGGTCACCTACGCTGCGTTGGATTCCCGTGCCCAGGGGATTGCAGCTCAGTTACAGGAAGTGACCAAACCGGGCGACCGGGCCATGCTCCTCTATCCCCAGGGGCTTGATTTCATTACTGCATTCTTCGGCTGTCTGTATGCCGGAGTGATTGCAGTGCCCGCCTATCCGCCGCATCCTTCCAAGCCCGAACGGTCCTTGCCCCGGCTGGCTGCGATTGCCGAAAGCGCCGCTCCCCGCGTCATTCTGACCACTTCTTTGATTGCCAACCGATGGAAAAACGGCATTGCCAATCCGGAAACCGGTTCCGCCGAAACGGTGGGAACCGCTGTGGGAATGTCCGGCGGGGCCAGCGGTTTGACCCAGTGCCACTGGCTGGCCACGGACAACCCCGAACAGTTTTCCTCGACTGGTTGGCAGGCACCGGAATTGTCCTCCGGAACGCTGGCCTTTTTGCAGTATACCTCCGGTTCAACTTCGACGCCCAAAGGGGTGATGGTGACCCACGGCAACCTGCTCCATAACGAACAGGCCATGCAGGCGTCATTTGAAACCACGGCGGAAACCGTGGTCGCCGGTTGGTTGCCGCTCTATCACGACATGGGGCTGATTGGAAATGTGCTCCATCCGCTCTTTGTCGGGGCCAGTTGTGTCTTGATGTCGCCCTCGGCCTTTATCCAGCGGCCTGTAAGCTGGCTGGAACTGATTGCCCGCTACCGGGCGACGGTCAGCGGCGGACCCAATTTCGCTTATGAATTGTGTCTGCGGCGAACCACCCCGGAGGAACGGGCGGCGCTCGATTTAAGCTGCTGGAAAGTGGCGTTCAATGGGGCGGAACCGGTTCGTTCCGATACGATGGACCGCTTTGCCCGTGCTTTTGCGGTCAGCGGGTTCACGCCGGAAACCTTTTTCCCCTGTTACGGTCTGGCCGAAGCCACCCTTTTTGTGACCGGAACCGGGGTTGGCAGGCTCGCTCCCCGGTTGCCCGTCGAACCCGCAGGACTGACCCGCGACCGGATTGTCGAGGCCAAAGCCGACGACCAGAACAGCCAGATTTTTGTGGGTTGCGGCGAGGTTTCGCTGGGAAACAACGTGGTGATTGCCGACCCTGTGAAAGGATGTCCGGCGCTCACCGATGAAGTGGGTGAAATCTGGGTTTCCGGGCCGAGCGTGGCGGCGGGTTATTGGGGCCGGACGGAGGAAACCTCCCGCAGTTTCGGTGCCACTCTGGCCGGCAGCGGCCAGGGGCCGTTTCTCCGGACGGGTGACCTCGGTTTCATGCGGGACGGACAGCTTTTTGTGACCGGTCGGCTCAAGGATTTAATCATTATCCGGGGCCGCAACCATTATCCCCAGGACATCGAAGCCACCGTCGAAGCCGCCCATCCGGCCCTGCGGACCGGCTGCATCGGCGTTTTTTCGGTGGAAACCGCCGCTGAGGAACGGCTGGTGGCGGTCGCCGAAGTGGAACCCAAAATGGTGCGCAGGCTGCGCCCGACCGCAGGGGAACATTCCGGCCCGACGCCTGCCGCCAACGAAATCATTGCTTCGGTCCGGGCGGCAGTGGTGGAGCGTCACGAACTTCAGGTGTATTCGGTGGTGTTACTGGCTCCCGGCAGCATTCCCAAAACCACCAGCGGCAAAATCCAGCGCCATCTCTGCCGGAACAAATACACCGCCAACACGCTGGAAGTGGTCTGGAGCGATACGTTGCAGGAAACCGCCTGGAAAACCGGGTTTGACGAAGACCCGAAAGCGGTTCTGCTGACCCTGCCACCGGATGAACGGAAATTCTTTTTGGCGGATGTGGTGCGGACCCAGGCGGCCCAGGCCATGCGCACCAGCGCGGCTCCGATTGAACTGGACCAGCCGCTGGCCGGTTTTGGCTTGGATTCCCTGGCGGCGGTCGAGCTCAAACACCGGCTGGAAACCATGTTTGGCATCAGTCTGCCGCTGACCTTTTTGTTTGGTGAATCCAGCTTGCTGGACCTGGCTGCCTGGATAATTCCCCGCCTGGAACCGGTTTCCCACGACACCCTCGGCCAAAGCAGCCGTGCCCTGCCGGTCTATTCCGAAATGGAACAGAGCGCCCATCCGGTGGCGTTGGGAAGCAGTCAATTGACCCAGGCTTTTACCTCGCTGGCCGACCTCAATGAGGATGTGTATCCGCTTTCCTACGGGCAAAAAGCGCTTTGGTTTTTGTACAAGCTGGCACCTGAAAGCGGAGCCTATAACCTGCCCCATGCCGTCCGAATCCAGTCTGAAATCAATTTGTCCGCATTGCGTCAATCCTTTCAACGGCTGACCGACCACCATGCCGCGCTCCGGACAGTGTTCAAGGAACGGAACGGGGTGCCGGTGCGGGTGATTCACTCCCAAACCGAAGTTGATTTTACCGTGGTGGAGGCCGGTTCCTGGAGCGAAGCCGAGCTGAACCACAAGCTGGCCGAACTGTCGGTACAACCCTTCAATCTGGAGCAGGGGCCGCTCATGCGGGTGACCCTGCTGACCCGAAGCACGACCGAATCCATCCTGCATTTGAACCTGCACCACATCATTTCGGATTTCTGGTCCCTGGTGGTGTTGATTGAGGATTTGCGCCGCGTCTATCCGGCGGAGGTGGCGGGCCGCCCGGTTTTCTTGCCGGGAAATCCGGCCAGCTTTACGGATTTTGTCAATTGGGAAGCGGGCATGGTGGCTTCTGCCGCCGGCGAGCAGCATTTCCGCTACTGGCAGACCGCTTTGGGCAAAATCAAAACCGTGCTGGAGCTCCCCACCGACAAACCCCGCCCGCAAGTGCAAACCTATCGCGGCGGAGCCATTCCGTTCCGATTGAATGAGGACCTGTCACAACGCTTCCGCGAGTTTGTCAAAACCCATGGAACAACTCCCTACATGACGCTGCTGGCGGCGTTCCAGGTGTTGCTCCATCGCTACACGGGGCAGGACCGGATTTTGGTGGGTTCGCCCACATTGTTGGGAAAAGACCGGGTGCAATATGCCCATCAGGTTGGCTATCTGGTCAATCCGGTGGTGCTGCAAGCTGATTTCCAGACCAACAGCACCTTTGCCAGCTTCCTTTCCGAAACCCGCCAAACGGTGATTGAAGCGCTGGAACATCAGGATTTGCCGTTTCCCTGGCTGGTGCAACGGCTGCAACCCGAACGCGACCCCAGCCGGTCCCCGGTGTTTCAGGTCATGTTTGCCTGGCATCAGGCGGCGGAACTGGGCGACGAAGGGCTGGTGGCGCTGGCAATTGGAAAAGGCGGCGTCAAAATGGATGTGGGCGGGCTGCAGTTTGAATCCATTGCCCTGGAACAGCACGTCCAACAGTTTGACCTCTCGCTGGTGATGGCCGAGGTGGACGACTGTTTGACCGGTGCCCTGCAATACAACCTGGATTTGTTTGAAGCCGCCACCATCGAGCGCATGGCCGGGCATTTCTCCGCCCTGGTGGCGGACCTGCTGGCGCATCCGGAAAAACCGGTTTCGCAATTGGTTTTGCTGCCCGCAGCCGAACGGAACCAGCTCATTTTTGACTGGAACCGGAATCCGGTTCCGTATCCGAAAGACAGTTGCCTCCATCACCTCTTTGAAGCCCAGGCCGCCGCCACACCCGACGGGCTGGCGGTGGTCTGCGATGACGAACAGGTGACCTACGGGGAACTCAACCGCCGGGCCAACCAAATTGCCCACCGGTTGCAAAAAATGGGGGTTGGGGTGGACCTCCCGGTGGGTGTCTGCCTGCAACGCTCGGCGGACCTGATGGCGGTTTTGCTGGGAATTCTGAAAGCAGGCGGAGCCTATGTTCCGTTGGACCCGACGTATCCGGCGGCCCGGCTGGCCTATATGCTGGCGGACTCGCAGGCTCCGGTACTGATTACCCAAACCGAACTGGTTTCAAACCTGCCCGAATATGGCGGACAGGTCTGGTTCCTCGACCTGGAGCGGGAATCGCTGGCAGCCGAACCAACCGCCAACCTGCCTCATACGGGGCTGGCGACCAATTTGGCCTATGTGATTTATACCTCCGGTTCAACCGGAAAACCGAAGGGCGTCTGTTGCGGCCATCGCGGCGTCATCAACCTGCTCTTTGACATTGATGGCCGTCGTCCGGTGCAGTCCGGCTGGGGCGGAAGCTGGTGGACCAGCCTCAGCTTTGACGTTTCGGTGTATGAAATTTTTTCCACGCTCCTCTTTGGCGGAACCCTGCATATCCCCAGCGATGAAGTCCGCCTCAACTCCGCCGCCTTTTTGGGCTGGCTCCAGGCCCATCAGATTCGCAGTGCCTACGTTCCGCCCTTCATGCTGCGGGAACTGGCCGACCGTCTGAGCCGGGAAAATGCGGTTTTTCCGTTGCGGCGGCTGCTGGTCGGAGTGGAGCCGATTGCCGAAACCCTGTTGGCGTTCATCAATGAAAAAATGCCGGAGCTGTGCATCATCAACGGCTATGGCCCGACCGAAGCCAGCATTTGTGCCACGCTGCACACATTTGACCCGCAGGCCGCCCGGCCCGACAAAAACATTCCGATTGGGCGTCCGGTGCAAAATACGGCTGTGTTCCTGCTTGACCAGAACCTGCAACCGGTCCCGGTGGGCGTGGCCGGGGAACTCTACATTGCCGGCGACGGACTGGCCCGTGGCTATCTCAACCAGGGTGCCCTGACGGTGGAACGCTTTCTTGCCAATCCCTTTGGCCTGGAACAAGGCGACCGCCTGTATCGCACCGGCGACATTGCCCGCTATCTCGCTGATGGGAACATCGAGTTTCTCGGACGGGTTGACCATCAGGTCAAAATTCGCGGCCACCGGATTGAAATCGGGGAAATTGAGATTGCCCTCCGGGCGCATCCGGCGGTCAGCGAAGCCCTGGTCGTGGCCCGCGCCGTCCGTGCAGGTGAAAAACAACTCGTTGCCTACATTATACCCAGGACTGAGGTCCGAGGACTGAGGTCCGAGGCAGAATCAGAAAACTCAGTCCTCAGTCCTCAGTCCTCAGTCCTTCCCTTCCTGCGGGACCGCTTACCCCGGTTCATGGTTCCGGCAGCCTTTGTCTTTTTGAAAGAATTCCCCCTCACGCCGAATGGAAAAATTGACCGCGAGGCGTTGCCGGCTCCGGGCCGGGAACGGGTTGGCGTGAGTGGCAAACTGAAGGCAATCCTGACCCCGACCGAGGAACTGGTGGTTGAAATCTGGTCGGAGGTTTTGCAGTGCGGCAAACTGTCAATCCTTGACAATTTCTTCGAATTGGGCGGCCACTCGCTGTTGGCCACGCAGGTCATGGCGCGGGTGCGGGACGTGTTCCAGTTGGAATTGCCCATCCGGAGCCTGTTTGAAGCCCAAACCGTGGGTGATTTTGCCGCCCTGATTGACAAAGTGCAGCGCTCCGGCCAAGGGTTTGAGGCCCCACCCATCCAGGCCCTGGAACGGACTGAAGACCTGCCGCTTTCCTTTGCCCAGCAACGGTTGTGGTTTTTGGACCAGCTTCAGCCGGACAATGCCTTCTACAACATGCCCGGTGCCGTCCGGCTGCAAGGCTGGCTGAATGTCGAAGCCCTGCGCGAAGCCCTGAGTGAAATCCTGCGGCGGCATGAAGTGTTGCGGGCCAGATTTCAATCGGTAGAGGGACAGCCCTTGATAACTGTCAGTCCGGTCAGTCTGATGCGGCTGGAAACGGTGGATTTGAGCGGACTGGACGAAGCGCAGCGCGATTATGAGATGGAACGACTGGCAGCCGGGGAAGCCCAAAAACCGTTTTCGCTGGCTGATGGTCAATTGGTCCGGGCGACCTTGCTCCGGCTGGCGGAACGCGACCATGTGTTGCTGCTGACGCTGCACCACATCGTGGCCGACGGTTGGTCCATTGGGTTGCTCGTGCGGGAAGTGGCGGTGCTGTACGAAGCCTGTTCACGGGGCGAGGCCGCCGCGTTGCCCCCGCTGCCATTTCAATTCGCTGATTTTGCCGCGTGGCAGCGCACCTGGCTGCAAGGCGATGTGTTGGAACGACAGCTTGAGTACTGGAAAACAAAACTGGCCGGACCTTTGCCGGTGCTTGAACTGCCTGCTGACCGACAGCGCCCGGCGTTGCAAAGTTATCGCGGTGCCAGCCAGAAATTTGTGTTCCCCAGGGAGCTGGCCGCCGAACTGCGCGCCGCCAGCCACCGCGAAGGCGTCACGCTTTTTATGTATCTGCTGGCAGCCTTTCAAACCCTGCTGTATCGGCATTCCGGCCAGGAGGATGTGATTGTCGGTTCGCCGATTGCAAACCGGACCCGCACGGAATTGGAAGGCATCATCGGACCGTTTTTGAACCTGCTTCCACTGCGGGCTGATTTTTCGGGCGAACCGACCTTCCGGGAACTGCTCCGGCAGGTGAAAGAAACGACGCTGGCGGCTTATGCCCACCAGGATGTGCCCTTTGAATTGGTGGTGGACGCGCTCCAACCGGAACGCGACCTGAGCCGGAATCCGGTGTTCCAGGTGCTTTTCCAGTTGGAAAACACACCCCGCGTACCGTTGCAGATGCCAGGGCTGACCATTGCGCCACTCAATTTTGACAAAGGCACCACCCAGTTTGACCTGAGCTTTGACTGTGCCGAACACGAGCATGGACTGGAAATCATGGTCGAATTCAGCACCGACCTGTTTGCGCCGCTCACGATTGCCAATCTGGTGACCCGTTTCCGAACCCTTTTGTGGAATCTGGTGCGGACACCGGAACAGTCAGTGGCGGAAGTCCGGCTGCTGGACCAAGGCGAGCTGGAACAGGTGCTGGCGGGCTGGAATCGGACCATGGAAACTCTGGCGACCGATGGCTTCTGTTTCCATCAGGCGTTTGCGATTCAGGCAGCCCAAACACCCTTGGCCGTGGCGGTGGTCAGTCCGGGCGAACAATTGACCTACCAACAGCTTGACCGGCGCTCCAGTCAGTTGGCACATGCCTTGCAAAAACTCGGAGTCGGCCCGGAAACCGTGGTTGGGGTCTGCCTGGAACCGGCAGCCCGCATGGCCGTAACCCTGCTCGGAATTCTGAAAGCAGGCGGTGCATTTTTGGCAATTGACCCGCAGGCTCCCACCGAACGCCTGTCCTATGTGCTGCGGGACGCAGGAGTGGCCGCCGTGGTGACCGAATCCCGCTTTGCCAGCCTGTGGGAGCACATCGGGACCAATCCCATGGGTGAGGCAAACAAACTCAACCTTTTCTGGCTGGATGAAGCTGCGGCAGTTCTGGCCCAGGAACCGGAAACTGCTCCGGCGCTACCCTGCGACCCCGACCAGTTGGCCTATGTGCTCTACACTTCGGGTTCAACCGGAACTCCGAAAGGCGTCGGCGTTTCCCACCGTGCCCTGCTCAGTCACAATCAGGCAATTGTCGAACAATTCGAATTGAATCCGCAGGACCGGGTGTTACAGTTTGCTTCGATTGCCTTTGATGTGGCCGCCGAAGAGATTTTCCCCACCTGGCTGGCCGGTGCCACCCTGGTTTTCCGGGGCGAAACGGGTTTACTGGCCGCTACGGATTTGGTTCCGCTGGTGGAACGCCATCAGCTTTCGGTTTTGAACCTGCCTGCTTCCTACTGGCACGAATGGGTGCGGGAACTGGCGCTGGACCATCCCGTCTGGCCGCGTTCACTGCGGTTGGTGGTGGCCGGAAGCGAAAAAGTTCTGGCCGAGCGGTTTCTGGAGTGGAAAAAGCTGGTTCCGGCGGGCGTGAAATTCCTCAATGCCTACGGGACAACCGAAACCACGATTACTTCCGCCGTCTTTAATCCCGCTGCAGCCAAAACCCCGGTTACCGGCGGTTCGCTGCCCGTGGGGCTGCCGCTTTCCAACACCCGGCTTTTTATTCTGGACGCTCGCCTGAACCCGCTTCCGACCGGAGTGGTGGGCGAACTCCACATTGGCGGAACCGGACTGGCACGGGGCTACATTGGACGCGCGGCATTGACGGCGGAAAAATTCATTCCGCATCCTTTCACCTCCGAACCGGGTGCCCGCCTGTATCGCACGGGCGATTTGGCCCGCGCATGGTCAGACGGAACCATTGAAATTCTGGGCCGCACCGACCAGCAGGTAAAAGTCCGGGGATTTCGGGTTGAGGTCGGTGAAATCGAGGCCGTTTTGGCGCAGCATCCCGCTGTGGCCGAAGTGGTCGTGGTGCCCTGGCAGGATGCCGCCAACGAAACACAGTTGGTTGCTTACGCGGTTCCGAAGGAACGGGTTCAGGGTTCAGGGTTCAGGGTTCAGGGTGAAGACCAAATCTCACCCTTCACCGAGGATTCGCTTTCAATTCTCAATTCTGAATTCTCAATTCTCAATTGGGTTGCGGAGCGACTCCCGAAATACATGATTCCGCAGGTGGTGGTGCTTGACGCCCTGCCCCGGACCACCAACGGAAAAATTGACCGGCGCGCCCTGCCGCGCCCGGTTGTGACGGCCCCGCCCACGGAAACAAAAGCGTACCAACCGCCCCAAACCGAACTGGAACACGCCATTGCCGCCATTTGGCGCGACGTGCTGCGGGTGGATAAAGTCGGCCTGGACCATAACTTTTTTGAAATCGGCGGGCATTCGCTCAAGCTGGTGCAGGTCCATAGCCGGTTGCGGAAACAACTGCGGCAGAACCTTCAGATTGTGGATTTGTTCCAGTTTCCGACCATCCGGACCCTGGCCAAACATTTGACCAAGGGGCAGGCGCAGCCGGTGGCCAGCATGTCCTCGACCATGCTGCCGAAATTCGTTCCAACCGCAGCCCGCGACCTGGCCATTGTCGGCATGAGCGGCAGGTTTCCGGGAGCCCAGAACCTGGAAACTTTCTGGACCAATCTGCGCTCCGGAATTGAATCCATTTCCTTCTTTTCCGATGCGGAACTGACCGCCGCCGGGCTGGAACCGGAACTGATTCACAATCCGAATTTCGTCAAAGCCGCCGGGTCACTTGAAAACCCCGAATGGTTTGACGCGGATTTCTTTGGGTTCAACCGACTGGAAGCCGAAACCATGGACCCGCAGCAACGGGTTTTTCTGGAAGTTGCCTGGGAGGCCCTGGAGCGGGCGGGTTACAACCCCGAAACCGCCGGAAAATCCATTGGGGTTTTTGCCGGTGTGGGGCAAAACACCTATCTCTTCAACCTGTATTCAAATCCGCGTTACGGTGCGCTGGCCAACGGCCTGCTGGGCAATTCGGCGCTCGGCTATCAGGTCATGATTGGCAACGACAAGGATTTTCTGCCGACCAGGGTTTCCTACAAGCTGAATTTGCGGGGGCCGAGCGTCAACGTCCAAACCGCCTGTTCAACGTCGCTGGTGGCGGTTCACATGGCCTGCCAAAGCCTGCTCCGGAATGAATGTGAAATGGCGCTGGCGGGCGGCGTGACCATCAATCTGTTGCAGCGGTACGGATACTATTACGAGGAAGGCAGCGTGGGTTCTCCCGACGGTCACTGCCGCGCTTTTGACGCGCAGGCAACCGGGACCGTGGGCGGTAACGGCGTGGGTATTGTGGTCCTCAAGCGGCTGGATGACGCGCTGGCCGATGGCGACCATATCCACGCCGTGATTAAAGGAACCGCCATCAATAACGACGGTTCCAACAAGGTGGGCTTTACCGCGCCGAGCGTGGACGGCCAACGCGAAGTGATTGCCAAGGCCCTGACCGCCGCCGAGGTTGCCCCGGAAACCATTTCCTACGTTGAGGCCCACGGAACGGGCACGTCGCTGGGTGACCCCATCGAAATTGCGGCGCTCACCCAGGCTTACGGCGACCGGGCGAACCGTTGTGCGGTGGGTTCGGTCAAAACCAATGTGGGCCACCTGGACACCGCCGCCGGTGTGACTGGGCTGATTAAAACCGCTTTGGCGCTGGAAAACGGGGAACTGCCGCCGAGCCTCAATTTTTCGCAGCCGAATCCCGGCATTGATTTCGCCAACAGCCCGTTTTATGTCAACACAGGCTTGGCGGAATGGAAGAAAAACGGCACGCCCCGCCGGGCCGGGGTCAGTTCGTTTGGCATTGGCGGGACCAACGCCCATGTGATTGTGGAGGAGGCTCCGGAAGCCGAAGTCTCAGCCGTGTTTCGGCCCTATTTCCTGCTGCCGCTTTCAGCCCGCTCCCAAACGGCGCTGGACCGGGCCGCCGCCAATCTGGCGGAATATTTCACAACCAATCCGCTGGTGAATCCGGCTGATGCGGCTTACACGTTGCAACTTGGCCGCAAACACTTTGCCTTCCGGCGGACGGTGGTTTGTAGCGACCTCGCCCAAGCCGTCGCCCGCCTGGAACAGCCCCAGGAAGGGGTGCTGCCCCTCGAAAATCCACAGATTGCCTTTATGTTTCCGGGCGGCGGGGCGCAGCACGTGCGGATGGGGTTTGACCTCTATGACCTGGAACCGGTCTACCGGCACCATTTCGACCGTTGTTGCGACCTGCTGAAACCGCTGTTGGGTTGCGACCTGCGCACCACCATTTTCCCACTTGAAGGTCAGACGGAAGCAGCCGCCCAACAATTGCGGCGGGTTTCGCTCGCCCTGCCTGCGCTTTTTGTCACCGAATATGCCCTGGCCCAGCTTTGGAAATCCTGGGGCATTGAACCGCAGGCAATGCTTGGTCACAGTCTGGGCGAATACACGGCTGCCTGTCTGGCCGGTGTCTTTTCCCTGGAGGACGCCCTGGCTCTGGTGGTGTTGCGCGGCCAGTTGTTTGAAGAGATTCCCGCCGGGGCCATGCTCAGTGTGCCGGTCAGCGAGGTGGAACTGCTGCCTTCGCTCACGCCGGAACTCTCCATTGCCGCCATCAACGGACCCCATTCCTGTGTGGTTTCCGGCCCTGTGGGAGCCGTCGAAGCCCTTGAACAATCGCTTTCCGCCTGCTCGATTGACTGCCGCCGGGTGCCGATTGACGTGGCCGGCCATTCGATTCTGGTTGAGGGAATTTTGGAGGCATTTTCCAAACGGGTGGCGCAAATCCGGATGCACCCGCCCCGGATTCCTTTTGTTTCCAACGTGACCGGAACCTGGATTACGGCTGAAGCAGCCACCGACGCCAAATACTGGACGCGCCATCTGCGCCAGACCGTCCGGTTTGCCGACGGATTGGCGACTCTGACCAAAGACCACCAGACCATTCTGCTCGAAGTCGGCCCCGGTCACACCCTGAGTTCACTGGCGAAACTGCACCCGGACGTGGTGGCCCGGACCAGGGCTTTTCCGTCCCTGCGTCATCCGCGTGACCCGCAATCGGATGTGGCCTTTTTGACCGGAACGCTGGGACAGGTCTGGGCTGCCGGTGCCATCGTGGACTGGACCGCTTTCCATGCCCACGAACGGCTGCACCGGATGGTGTTGCCCACCTATCCCTTTGAACGGCAGCGGTATTGGGTCGAGCCGGGTCGTGTGGGTGGTCAATTTTCCGCTGACGCACTTGCCTGTAATACAAACGGCGCAGAAGCGGCAGCCAACGGAACCAACCCTGGTGCCAGGGCTGGCACCGCCCCATCGTTGTCCGCCCTGTATCGTTCCTCCAGCTATTCCACGGTGGAACGGGTTTCCGCCGTCTGGCAGGAAGTGCTGGGGGCCAAACCCCAGGGCACCGAAGCCGATTTCTTTGCCAGCGGCGGCAGTTCGCTGCTTGCCATTCAGGTTTTGTCGCGGCTGCGGGAAGCCTTTCAGGTCAATCTTTCCATCAAGGAATTTTTTGCCGTTCCGACGCTGGGCGGGTTGCTCCATCTGGTTGAGGAAGCCGGTGGCGGCCCGGCTGCGGCCAGCCTGCCGGTGATTTCCTCCGTCTCGCGGGAGGCGGAACTCCCGCTTTCCTATGCCCAGCAGCGGCTTTGGTTTTTGGACCGGCTGGAACCTGAAAGTCCCTTTTACAATATTGCCGGAGTGGTCCGGCTGAAAGGCATGCTCAAGGTGGCGGCCCTGGAACAGGCTTTGCGGGAAATCGGACAGCGCCACGAGATTCTGCGCACCACGTTTCAGCAGGGCGAAGAGGCTCCGGTCCAGGTGATTGCTCCCGAGTTCACCCTGCAACTGCCGCTGGTTGACCTGACCGCCGTGCCGCTGGAAGAACGGGAACGCATCATTGAAGCCGAAGCCGCCACCGAAGCCCACCTGGGTTTCAATCTCACCACCGGACCCCTCCTGCGGGTGCGGCTCCTCCGACTGGCGGCGGATGAACATGTTTTGTATTGCACCTTCCACCATATCATTGGCGACGGCTGGGCAATGGGAGTGTTTGTGCGGGAACTGACCACGCTCTACGCAGCTTTTGCCGAGGGCAAGCCCTCGTCACTGGCCTCCTTGCCGGTCCAATATGCCGATTTTGCAGCCTGGCAACGAAACTGGCTGCAAGGGGAAACTCTGGAACAACAGATGGGGTACTGGAAACAGCAGTTGGGCGGAAGCCTGCCGGTCCTCAACCTGCCAACCGACCGGCCCCGACCGGCCCGGCAGACCTTCAACGGGGCAGACCACCGGATTTTCATTGGTCCGGAATTGACCGACCGCCTCAAAACCCTGAGCCAATCCGCCGGCTCCACCCTTTTCATGACATTGCTGGCGGCATTCCAAACCCTGCTGCACCGGTATTCGGGGCAGACCGACCTGATTGTGGGAACCCCGGTGGCCAACCGCATCCATCCGGATTTGGAAAACCTGTTAGGGTGTTTTGTCAATACTTTGGCTCTGCGGGCGGATTTTTCAAATCCCCTGACCTTCCGGGAATTGCTTGCCCAGGTCAGCCAGACCGCTGTGGGAGGCTTTGCCCATCAGGACGTTCCGTTTGAACTGTTGGTGGAAACGCTGCGCCCCGAACGCGATTTCAGCCGCTCACCCATTTTCCAATGTATGTTTGTGTTGCAAAACACTGCGCAGCTTGCGCTTGACCTGCCGGGGCTGAACATCTCGCTGGAGGATGCCGCCAGCGGAACCGCCAAGTTTGATGTCACGCTGCTGGTCACCGAACGGGAAAACGGCCTGGAAGCGGTGTTTGAATACAACACCGACCTCTTTGACGCGCTCACCATCCAGCGAATGGCCGCAAATTTTGAAGTGTTGCTGGCTGGTCTGGCGGCGCAGCCGGACCAATTGGTGGCGGAGCTTCCTTTGTTGAGCGAAGCGGAAAAGGAATTGGTCCTGCACGGCTGGAATCAGATTGAAACCGGCTTTCCGGTTACAAGATGCCTCCATGAATTGTTTGCTGCACAGGCAAGGCGCACTCCCGACGCAGTGGCGGTGGTTTGTGAGGGCACCCGGTTGACCTACCGTGAACTGGATGAACGCTCCCATCGTCTGGCTCTGCATTTGCAAGGTTTGGGCGTTGGTCCCGACATTTTGGTCGGCATCTGCCTGGAACGGTCACTGGAACTGCCGGTTGCGATTTTGGGAATTCTCAAGGCCGGTGGAGCCTATCTTCCGCTGGACCCGGCTTACCCGAAGGAAAGGCTGGCTTTCATGCTGGCGGACGCCCAGGTTCCGGTGGTGGTTACCGAACAGGCCATGCTGGAGCGGTTGCCGGAGCATCAGGCAACCAATGTGCTGCTGGAAGAACTTGCCGACCTGAAACCAGTCGCAGCCGAGCTTGCCCAGACGGTCAATCCCAGCCATCTGGCCTATGTCATTTACACATCGGGTTCCACCGGGAAGCCGAAAGGGGTCATGGTCACCCATGCCAACGTGGTCCGCCTGATGGCCGCCACCGACTCGTGGTTTGGCTTTCACGAACAGGATGTCTGGACCCTGTTTCATTCCTTTGCTTTTGACTTTTCGGTTTGGGAAATCTGGGGAGCTTTGCTCTATGGCGGTCGGCTGGTCGTGGTTCCCTATCTGGTCAGCCGTTCCCCCGCAACTTTTTACGAACTGCTGTGCCGGGAACAGGTGACGGTGCTCAACCAGACGCCGTCGGCTTTCCGGCAATTGATGGCAGCCGAAGAGGAACTGGGACAAAACTCCAGGCTGGCCCTCCGGTATGTCATTTTTGGCGGTGAAGCCCTGGAACTGCAAAGCCTCAAACCCTGGATGGACCGGCATGGAGACGAGCAACCCCAACTCATCAACATGTATGGCATTACTGAAACAACCGTCCACGTCACCTATCGGCGGATACGCCGGGCGGATGTCGAAGCCCGGCGGGGCAGTGTGATTGGCCGCCCGATTCCTGACCTGCGCGTGTACCTCCTGGATGCCTGCGGGCAACCGGTTCCGATTGGGGTTCCCGGTGAAATGTATGTGGGGGGAGCCGGGGTGGCCCGTGGGTACCTCAATCGCCCCGAACTGACGGCGGAGAAATTCAAGTCTCGGGAGTCCTGGGAGTCCAGGGAGTCTGGGGAGTCCAGGGAGTCTAGGGAGTCTAGGGAGTCTAGGGAGTCTGGAAACCCGGAAAATCTTCATCACCGTGTCACCGTGTCAGGTTTTGACTCCCCAGACTCCCAGGACTGTCCGCGCTGGTATCGCAGCGGGGATTTGGCCCGGTTTCTGCCCAATGGAGACCTGGAATATCTGGGCCGGATTGACCAGCAGGTCAAAATCCGGGGGTTCCGGATTGAATTGGGTGAAATTGAGGCGGCTTTGACTGACGTTCCGGGAATCCAGGCAGCCGTGGTGATGGTCCGCGAAGATACGCCCGGAAACAAGCGGCTGGTGGCCTATCTCAGGACTGAGGACTCAGGACTGCGGGCCGAGGCAGAATCAGAAAACCCAGTCCTCAGTCCTGAGTCCTCAGTCCTTGAAGCAGGCTCAGTCCTCAGTCCTCAGTCCTCAGTCCTGGCTTGGTTACGGAAACGGTTGCCCGATTACATGATACCGGCAGCCTTTGTTCTGGTTGAAGCCTTTCCGCTCACCCACAACGGAAAAATCAACCGGGAAGCTTTGCCGGTCCCGGAAACAGTCCGGCTGGAACTGGATACCTCGTATGAAGCGCCGCAAACCCTGCTGGAGGAAACCCTGGCCGGCATGTGGGAACAATTGCTCGGTCTGGAGCAGGTCGGCGTCACCCACAGCTTTTTTGAATTAGGCGGACATTCGCTGCTGGCGACCCAGCTCCTGGGACGCATTCGCTCCACCTTTGGAGTGGATGTCCCGCTGCGGGCTTTGTTTGAAACTCCGACCATTCGCCATCTGGCCGGTCTCCTGGAGGAACAAATCCTGGAGCACCTGGAGTCAATGAGCGACGAACAGGCAGAACAGCTTTTATCCCTGCTGTCAAATCCGGTTTGACAGTCTTTCCAAGGATTGAATTCAGATGAAACCCAAGAATGTAGGCGAACGTCAGGCCAATTTGTCAGCCGCCAAGAAAGCCCTGCTCGAAAAACTGAACCGGGGCCAGGTCACGTTGGAGGACCCCTCCCGGACCATCCAGAAGCAGCCCCCCAGCGAGCACTACCCGTTGTCATTTGCCCAGGAACGGCTGTGGTTTATTGAACAACTGGAGGAAGGAAGCGCGACCTATAACCTGCCGGCGGTGGTTCATTTCAAGGGCACCTTGCAGATTGAGTGCCTGGAACAAAGCCTGAATGCGGTCATGCACCGCCATCAGATTTTACAGACCTCCTTTTGCAATGTTGCGGGGCAGGTGTTTCAACAGGTGTTTCCTGACCTCCATCTGACGTTGCCGGTGGTTCCGTTGACGCATCTGACCGGAGAGGCGCAACAAACCGAGCTTCGCCGGCTGGCCAGCCTGGAAGCCCAACAGCCTTTTGATTTGACCAAAGCTCCGTTGCTGCGGGTCCAACTGCTGCAAAGTGGGGAAACGGACCATACTTTGCTTCTGACCATGCACCACATTGTGTCGGACGGCTGGTCCACCGGAATTCTGGTGCGGGAACTGGTCGAACAGTACACCGCCTTGGTGGAGGGCAAAACGCCCTCATTGCCCGAAATGACCATTCAGTACCGCGATTTTGCCGCCTGGCAACGGGAATGGCTGCAAGGGGACAACCTCAATTATCAGCTCAAATATTGGACCAGGCGGTTGGGCGGCCCCTTGCCGTTGCTCGATTTGCCCACTGACCGACCGCGCCCGGCGGTCAAACGGGATGTTGGTGCCTGTCACCGGTTCACCATTCCGGCTGAAACAACGGAAAAGCTGAACGCCTTTAGCCGCCAGGCCGGAGTCACCTTGTTTATGACCCTGCTCAGTGCGGTGAAAACCCTGGCGTTCCGCTACACCGGGCAGACGGACCTCATTTTGGGAACCCCCATTGCCAACCGGCATCATCCCCAAACCGAAGGCTTGATTGGTTTTTTTGTCAACACGCTGGCACTCAGAACCGACTTGGCCGGCAATCCGAGCTTTCGCACCGTTCTGGCACGGGTGCAGGAAACCGCTCTGGGAGCCTATGGCCATCAGGATGTCCCTTTTGAACTGCTGGTCAAGGAACTGCGTCCGGAACGCGACTCCAGCCGGTCACCGATTTTCCAGATGATGTTTGTGCTGCAAAACACCCCCAGTCCCAGGTATGAACTGGCCGGGCTGGAATTGAGCCTGGATGATGCCGAAACCGGTACCGCCAAGTTTGACATGACCTGGAATCTGGTTGAAACCGGGGATGGCCTGAAAGGGACGATTGAATACAACACGGATTTGTTTGATGCCTCGACGATTGCCCGCATGGCCGGACATTGGCAGTCCCTGCTTGCCGGAGTTCTGGAAAATCCGGATACGGCCATTTCCGACTTGCCCCTTCTGACCCCGGCGGAAATTGACCAACTGGCAGCCTGGAATGACACGGGGAAACCATATCCGACCGACCGCTGTTTGCATCACCTGATTGAAACCCAGGTTGAGCAGAACCCGGCTGCCGTCGCCGTGGTTGCCGATGACGAAACCCTGACTTTTGCCGAGTTGGAAGCACGGGCAAACCGGGTCGCGGGCTGGCTTCGGGCGCAATCCATCGGCCCCGAACATCTGGTGGGGCTGCACCTTGAACGCTCCGCCGCGATGGTGGTTGGTTTTTACGGCATTCTCAAAGCCGGGGCTGCCTATGTTCCCCTCGACCCGGCCTATCCGATGGACCGGCTGGAATTTATGGCCACCGACTCCGGTTTGGCGGCGCTGGTCACCCAACGTAACCTGGCCGAACCCTGGGGAAAATCCGGCTTTCCGGTTTTAACCCTGGATGCCATGCCCGATGCGTCTTGGGGAAGCGATACCCCGCCTTCGGTTCCGCTTTCACCCAAGCAGCCAGCTTATGTGATTTACACCAGCGGTTCGGCGGGAAAGTCAAAGGGGGTGGTGGTCGAACATGCCTCGGTGGTGAATCTGGCGTTTGCCTTGCGGGAAGCCGCGTATGCCAGTCTGGAAGGCACTTCTTTACGGGTGGCGGTCAATGGTTCGCTTTCCTTTGACACGTCGGTCAAGCAACTGGTGCAACTGGCTTTTGGCCATGCGCTCTGCGTCATTCCCGAAGCAATCCGGTTTGATGGTCATGCCCTGGTGGCCTATCTCAAGCGGCATCAGATTGAGGTTTTCGATTGCACCCCCACCCAGCTCCGGATTTTGCTGGAGGGCGGATTGCTGGCCGAAACTAAACTCCCGTTACGGCTGGTTTTGATTGGCGGAGAGGCGATTGACGAACAGCTTTGGAACCAGTGCGCGGCGGTCCCGGCCATCGCTTTTTACAATGTGTATGGACCAACCGAATGCACCGTGGATACAACGGTTTTCCACATCCAGCCCGGAACCGTGCCCCAGTTGGGACATCCCATTCCCAATCTTCAGACCTATGTGCTGGACGGCCAGGAACGGCTGGTTCCGGTGGGCGTACCGGGGGAACTTTACATTGGCGGTGCCGGGGTGGCGCGGGGCTACCTGAATCGTCCCGAATTGACCGCCGAACGCTTTGTCAGGGTTCAGGGGAAAACCGGTGAAAAGATTGGCTCAGTCCACAGTCCGCAGTCCGCAGTCCTTTATCGTACCGGTGACCGGGTGCGGCGGCGGGTGGATGGTTCGCTGGAATTTCTCAATCGGACTGATGACCAGGTGAAGCTGCGCGGGTACCGGATTGAACTGGGGGAAATTGAAACCCTGTTGCGCCAGTTTCCTGCGGTGGCCGAAGCCGTGGTCGTGGTGCGTGAGGACCAACCGGGTGACCAGCGGCTGGTGGCCTATCTCAGGACTGAGGTGAAAGGACTGAGGACTGAGCATTCTGATTCTGTCTCAGTCCTCAGTCCTCAGTCCTCAGTCCTTGAAGCAGGCTCAGTCAGCAGTCAGCAGTCCGCAGTCCTGGCTTGGTTGCGGGAACGGTTGCCTGATTACATGGTTCCCGCAGCCGTGGTGGTGCTGGACGCCATGCCTTTGACCGATAACGGAAAAGTCAACCGGCGGCAGCTTCCCGCACCCCGGTTTCAGCCCTCGGAAGCGTCAATCTCCAATCCGCCGGCCACCGACCTGGAGGAAGCCGTGGCCGCCGTTTGGCAGGACGTGCTCGGAATTCCGCAGGTTGGGCGCGACCAGAATTTCTTTGATTTGGGTGGCCATTCGTTGCTGCTTGTGCGGGTCCACAGCCAACTGCGCGAGAAATTCCTGCCCGGTTTGCGCATGGTCGAATTATTCAAATATCCAACCGTCCGCTCCCTGGCCGAGTTTCTGGACCGTGCCAATCACAAGGAAACGGTTGTGGCAGCAGCGCCAGCCCCAATCAAGCCTTTCCGTACAACCGCTGACACCGACATTGCCGTGATTGGCATGGCGGGGCGCTTCCCTGGGGCTGATTCGGTTACCGAATTCTGGGAAAACCTGAAAAACGGGGTTGAATCCATCCGCTTTTTCACCCCGGATGAACTGCGGGCGGCTGGAGTGGAGGAAGCCCTGATTCAAAATCCCAGCTTTGTCCCGGCGGGCGGAACGCTGGCCGGAATTGACCGGTTTGATGCCGCCTTTTTTGGATTCAACCCGCGTGAAGCCGAACTGCTTGACCCGCAACAAAGGGTGTTCCTGGAAACGGCCTGGCATGCTCTGGAGGGCGCGGGCTACGACCCTCAGAACCATCCCGACCGGATTGGGATTTTTGGCGGTTCCGGTGCCCCCAGCTATTTGCTGAGTCTCTATTCCCACCGGGATGTGGTCAATGCAGTGGACCCTTTTCAGGTGTTGATTGGCAATGAAAAAGACCATGTGGTGATGCAAACCGCCTACAAACTGGGTTTGAAGGGGCCGGCGCTGACGGTGCAAACCTCCTGTTCCACTTCATTGGTGGCGGTGCATCTGGCCTGCCGCAGCCTGCTCCAGGGAGAGTGCCGGATGGCGCTGGCGGGTGGCGTCTCGATTGACCTCCAGCAGGAAACCGGTTACCTCCATCAGACCGGGAGCATCCTTTCACCCGACGGGCATTGTCGGGCATTTGACCACCGGGCCCAGGGGACCGTCGGCGGGAGCGGCGTCGGGCTGGTGGTGCTGAAACGGTTGGCCGATGCGGTGGCTGACCGGGATACGGTCTATGCCGTCATCAAAGGTTCGGCCATCAATAACGATGGTTCGCAAAAAGTCGGCTACACGGCCCCCAGCGTGGACGGCCAGGCCCAGGTGATTGAGGATGCCCTGACCGTGGCGGGCGTTCCTGCCGAATCCATCGGATATATCGAAACCCACGGGACGGGAACCGTCCTGGGTGACCCGATTGAAATTGCCGCCTTGTCCCAAGCCTTTTCAACCCAAACCCGGAAGCGGAATTTTTGCGCCATCGGTTCGGTGAAAACCAACGTTGGGCATCTGAACACGGCAGCCGGATCCGCTGGGCTGATTAAAACCGCCCTTTCGCTGCATCATCGGACGTTGCTCCCCAGCCTCAACTTTGAAAAACCCAATCCGGCCATTGATTTTGAAACGAGTCCTTTTTGGGTCAATTCCCGCTTGCAACCCTGGGAAACCGACCAGCCGGTGCGCCGGGCAGGGGTCAGTTCGTTTGGCATTGGCGGCACCAACGCCCATTTGGTACTGGAGGAAGCTCCCCGGCCAGCCCACCGGAAACCCGGAAAAGACTGGCAACTGCTCACCCTTTCAGCCAAAACGGAAACCGCCCTGACGGCGCTTTCACACCAATTGGCAGAGCACCTGGAGGCGCATCCGGAACTTGATGCGGCTGACGTGGCTTTCACCCTTCAGGCCGGACGCCATGCCTTTCCCTTCCGGAGAAGTCTGGTCTGCCAGAAATTGGCCGATGCCATAACGGTACTGCGGGAGGAATTCCGGACTGCCGGTCCCACGCCGGAAAGCAACCGGCCTGGAGTCGCCTTCATTTTTTCAGGTCAGGGTTCCCAATACATCAACATGAGCCGGGACCTGTACCAAAGTGAAACGGTATTCCGCCAGACCATTGACCGTTGCGCTGAATTCCTGGAACCGGTCATGGGGTTGGACCTCCGGACCCGGCTGTTTCCAATCCGGGAAAATGAGGAAGTCGCCGCTGTCAGCCTCAATCAGACGGCCATCACCCAACCGGCTTTGTTTGTGCTGGAATATGCGTTGGCGACATTGTGGGAAAGCTGGGGCGTCCGCCCCTCGGCGATGCTGGGGCATAGTCTGGGGGAATACACGGCTGCCTGTCTGGCCGGTGTGTTTTCGCTTGAGGACGGTTTGAAACTGGTGGCCGCCAGAGGCCGGTTGATGCAACAGATGCCAACCGGAGCCATGCTTTCAGTGCAGTTGCCCGAAGCCGACCTGTTACCCTTTCTTTCAGCCGAAGTTTCCCTGGCTGTTTCCAACGCTCCTGGTGTCAATGTGGTGGGTGGACCGGAACCCGCCATTCAACAAGTACAGGAACAACTTTCCCAGGCGGGTGTGACCTGTCACCGGTTGCGCACCTCACATGCCTTCCACACGCACATGATGGAGGGCATGCTGGACGAATTTG
Source organism: Blastocatellia bacterium (assembly GCA_019695185.1). Lineage (GTDB taxonomy): Bacteria > Acidobacteriota > Blastocatellia > Chloracidobacteriales > Chloracidobacteriaceae > JAIBAN01. Next base: position 101,665 of record JAIBAN010000015.1, read on the forward strand.
CCCGCCTGCTGGAGACGATTCCTTTGCAGGCTCCCCGGACTCCGTTTGTCTCCAACGTGAGTGGTGCCTTCATTACAACCGCAGAAGCCACCAGTCCGGCCTACTGGGTCAGCCACGTCCGCAACACCGTTCGCTTTGCGACGGGGCTGGAAACCCTGTTGAACCAGCCCCATCAGATAGTGCTGGAGGTTGGTCCGGGCAAGACCCTGGTTTCATTGGCCAAACAGCATCCCCACTTTACCCGCCAACACATGGCTGTGCCGACCTTGCGCCATGCGGACGACCCCAGTTCCGACCGGGCTTTTATCTTCCGGACGGTGGGTCAGTTGTGGCAGGCCGGGGTTGTGATTGATTGGGAGGGGCTCCAGCAGGATGACCAGCCTTTCCGGATTCAGCTTCCGGGTTATCCCTTTGAACGGAACCGGTTTTGGATTGAAGCCCGCTCCACCGGGGAAAAACCGACGAAAGCAGCCGCCAGCGAACGAAAAACGGATTTGGCCGATTGGTTTGCCGTGCCAACCTGGAAAAGCGCCCCGCTGTTACCCGGTCACATGCAGAGCACGTCCCAATCCTGGCTGGTGTTTGCGGATGAAAGCGGGTTTGGGACCGCATTGGGGCAAAAGCTGCAACAGGAAGGCCAGCACGTGGTGCGGGTCCAGCCGGGAACAGCCTTTCAAACGCTGGAAACAGATGTGTTTTCCATCAATCCAACCCAGGTTGAGGATTACCACCGGCTGTTGGCGGAACTCCTCCAGCGGGAAACCTTCCCTCAGCACATCGTTCATGCCTGGACGGTTTCACCGGTTGAACACCGGCAGTTGACCCCAGACAGTTTTGAAGCCGCGCAGGCCCTTGGTTTTGACAGTCTGGTCTGGCTGGCGCAGGCCCTGGCCACCAAAGTTCCCCAGCGGAAACTCAACCTGGCGGTGGTGTCAAACGGTCTGTGGAACATCACGGGCGAAGAAACCCTGGCCCCTGAAAAAGCCACCTTGCTGGGGCCGGCTTTGGGAATCCCGCAGGAATTTCCCAATCTGACCTGCCGGTTGGTTGACCTCGGCCTGCCTGCGAACCAGTCAGCGGCCTGGGCTGGGCTGGTGGGCCAACTGGTCAAAGAAATCCAGGCCGGGTCAGAACCCGTGGCGCTGATTGGATATCGCGGGCGCAGGCGGTGGCGGCTGGCTTACGAACATGTCCGCCTGGAACGGCAGGAAAATCTTCCCGCTTTGGTCAAGACCGGCGGACATTACCTGATTACCGGGGGAACCGGCGGAATGGGGCTGGAAATTGCTTCCTATCTGGCGGAAGCAGCCCAGGCCAAACTGGTGCTGACCTCGCGCACCGCACTTCCTGAAGCCGCCGCATGGGATTCCTGGCTGACGAATCACCCTGCAAACGACCCGACCAGCCGGACCATCCACAAGGTGAAACAGATTCAATCGCTGGGTGCCGAAGTGCTGGTTGCCTGTGCCGATGTGGCGGACGAAACCGCCATGCGGCAGGTGGTGGAGGCGGCTGAACAGAAATGGGGTCCGATTCAGGGCGTGATTCATACTGCCGGAACGCCCGGCGGCGGAATGCTGCAACTGAAAACCAGTGAGGCCACCCGCAAGGTGTTTCGTCCCAAAACCCTGGGCGGTATCACCATCCGGCAATTGTTTGGCCCTGACCAGTTGGATTTTCTGATTTTCTGTTCCTCACTCAATGCTGTTCATGGCGGCATTGGCCAGGTTGATTACACCGCCGCCAATGCGTTTCTCGATGCTTTGGCCCAGGCCGCAGCCGGTGCCGGAAAAACTCAGGTGGTGGCCGTCAACTGGCCGACCTGGAGCGAAGTCGGGATGGCCGTCAATACTCCGGTTCCGGTTGAGATGGAAGCCCTCAAGGCGGAAAACCTCAAGCATGGGATTGCCTCCCGCGAAGGCATTGAGATTTTCCGGAGGTTGTTCCAGCCGGGCCTGCCGCCCCAGCTTCTGGTTTCGCCCACCGAGGTGGAAACCCTGATTCAGACGGGAATCACAGATTCAGCCGAGTTTATGGCGCGGTTGACGGGAAGTTCCCCGACCGAAACCACCCAAACCACCTATCCCCGACCACAGTTGGCCGCTGCCTATCTGGCACCCCGCAATCAAACCGAACAGCATCTGGTGACGCTTTGGCAAAACCTGCTGGGAGTCGAACCGGTGGGAGTGGATGACAATTTCTTTGAACTGGGCGGGCATTCCCTGCTGGCAACCCAGGTGATGTCACGGGTCTATCAGTCGTTTTCGCTGGAACTGCCCTTGCGAACCATTTTTGAGTCTCCCACCGTGGCCGAACTGGCGCTGGTGATTACTCAAAAACAAGCCCTCAAGGCCGAAGAGGAAACCTTGCTGGCCCTGTTGAATGAAATGGAACTGATGCCCGAAAACGTGGCCTGACTTCAAGTGCGAAAATTTGGAGTGCGGCGACTTGTCGCCACCACTTGGAAAAAAGCACAAAGAGCAGAATTCGGCGACTTGTTGTCGAAAAAAAGCGGTCACATTCGGGAGCAATCCCCAAAGTAAACAACCTCCCCCCCAAGGGAGAGGCTTTGTCCATAGTTAAAACGGTACTGCTGATTTAGCCTGAACTTCGGGGCGGTTTACGACGCCCCCAGCCGCAATGTTGAGCGCGCCGTTGTAATCGGCGTCAATCTCAACCCCACGGTTTGAACAGTCGGGGTTTTCACACTTGAACACGAGCGCATCACGATGACCGATTTGCTGGCAGACAAAACAAGCCTTGGAAGTGGAGGCCGGGTTGACAAATTCAACGCCGACGCCTGCCACTGCTGCTTTGTACGTCACAAAGGAACGCAATTGGTAAAAGGCCCAACTGTGCTGCGTTCGCCGCTGCGCTTTCCGCACCTTGGTTCGTTCCCGAATACCCTTCAGGTCTTCCATTCGAAGGGTGCGCCCGGTGGCCTTGGCAACGGCCACCAGTTGCTTGCTCAAGTTGTGATTGACCCATGCTTGAAAACGTCGCTCTCTTCCCGCCAGCCGTTTCAGGAGCCGCGCCGTGCTGCGCGTTCTCTTTTGTGCCTTGCGACGTTGAACCGAGGTTCTGGTTTGGGCGAATTGGGTGCGCCGGTTCTGCACATCTTTGCCGTCAAACTTTTGTCCGTCCGACGTGACGGCAATCCGCCGGATTCCCAAGTCAACCCCCAGAAAACCGGTGGGCGGTTGCGGTTCCGGAGCGTCAACCTTGACTTGCATCTGAATCCAAAAGGCTCCGTTGCGCCGTTTGACCAGCGTGGCGGAGGTTGGCTTTTGGCCCGCCAGCATTTCTTCTTGATATTTTCCCAATTGCACAGTCAGGGTTTGACGGCTTCCCAACAAGGTCAAGGTGACGGATTGGCTCGCTTCCCGGTAGGTAAAAATCCGCTCGTCAAACGTAACGCTGGTGGGTTTGAATGCCTTGACCGTTCGTTTTTTGGCGTGGGCAGTTTTGCGCGCCCCGGCGACACGGGCAATGGCGGTACAGGTCAAATTGGCGGAAAGTCCGAACTGCACGCGGGCCGGATGGTAGGTCTGATGGTGGATGGCAAAACGTGCCGTCACATTTCGGTCAACCGTCTCATTCATCCAGTTGCAGCACTCGGCATAACGGGACAGCGTGCCATTCAAGATAGCCACCTGGGCAGCTGTCGGAGTGAGCTTGCAATTGACCGTAAGTATTTGTTCTGCCATAAGTTGCAGTATACTCCAAGGCTGCAAAAACAACAACCCAAACAAGAGAGGCGGCGTTTCCTCCCCGGCCTGAAGGCCGAGGTTTCCACGCCGAATTTTTGATGAATTCCTTGAGCTCGACTTTGGCCATTTTTGATCTTTGAAAAAATGAATCAGGCAGAATAAGTTTGGGAAAACCTTTTGCGAAAGAGATCCTATGCTGACCCTGCCTGAAGAATTCATGAACGTGATCGTCACA
>JAIBAN010000186.1 GCA_019695185.1 Blastocatellia bacterium
CCGGCACCAGAGCAGGTAATTCAGCAGCGAACGGTGCTCCACCACCACGCCCTTTGGCGTCCCGGTCGAGCCGGAAGTGAAAAGCACATAGGCGGCGCTTTCAGGACTGAGCCCAAAATCAGGACTGCGGACTGCGGACTGCGGACTGAGCCCAAAATCAGGACTGAGGGCTGAGGACTGAGGACTGAGGAAATCCTCCCTGCACAGAATCGGAATGGAGGTTTCAGGCAAGCGCACGCGCATACTCGTTTGGGTGAGGATGGCACGCGGCTGCACGATGCCGAGCAGGGTCCGCAGCCGTTCAACCGGGGTGTCCGGGTCGAGGGGAACAAAACAGCCGCCGGCTTGCATGATTCCCAGAATGCCCGCCACCAGTTCCACCGAACGCTGACAGAACACCGCCACCGGAACCTCCGTTGTCACTCCCAGTTCCACCAGGTGCAGCGCAATCCGGCTGGCCATTTGGTTCAATTCAGCGTAGGTGATGTGGTGTTCATCGGACCAAACCGCCACGGCGTCCGGTGTTTCCGCCATTTGGTCCAAAATCAAACTGACGATTGTGGTTGGTGGCAGTTCAGTTTGGGTTTGGTTTACCTCCGCCAGTAAAAACCGTTCGTCATCCGGATGAAGCAAGGGCAAGGTTGCCAGTGGTGCATTTGGATGTTCAGCGGCAGCTTTCACGAACGTGGCCAAACTGCGCCCCAAAGACCCAATGAATCCAACTTCAAAAAGATGCTCCGGAAAACCCAGTTCAAGCCGGAAGGTTTCGCCACTCCGGAAAACCGAGCATTTCAACCGGAAAGGCTGAGAGACATTCCGGCAAATCAACGGCGTAAGCGAAAATTCCCGGCCTTGCATTGGGAACGTTTCCTGAAACTCAAACTCAATCGGAAACGGTTTGGTTTCGGTTTCAGGAAGCAGGTCCGGGGAAAAAAATTCTTCCCAATCGGCATATTCCTGCAAGGTTTGCCCAATTTCCCGGCAAAGGCTGGCCAAAGTCACATCCGGGCCGATTTGAAACCGGACCGGAAGCGAGGCAGCCAATAAACCGGCTACGGATTCGAGTTCCGGGAATTTTCGGCGGTCAAACAAACAACCAATTTCGAATTCGGGGGCGTTGGTCAGCCGCTGCACAAAGGCTCCCAGGACAGCCAGAAACAGAGTCTGAGGGGAAACTTCCGCCACCAAAGGGAACGGTTCCGGAAGCTCGACCGGAATCCAATTGCAGGCCCCCAAGGTAATTTTCTGCTTTTCAAAAGGAAGCTGCAATGGCTCGGAAACAGGGGAAATATTTTGCCAGAATTCCCGCCCGACCTGCGCTTCGGTAGATTCATTTAACTCATTTTGCCATTCGGAAAACTGGACAAACTGAACCTGCTCATTTTCATCCGGGGTTACTGTTTGAACCTGCTGATAAACCGTGATTATTTCCTGAGCCAGCAGCAAAAGGGTACGACTGTCACACAAAATGGAGGGAACCGTGATAACCAGAAAACCAGCGTCTACCCCAACCGGGGCCAAACAGGCCCGCACCACCGGGCCGACTGCTACATCACACCTGAATTGGGCTTCATCTGACAACAAGGCACGGGCAAACTCCATCTGGCTGTCAGCCTGAACGGCATTTTCCCGGATGGCAAAATCGAATAACGGTTCATCACTGACTGATTGAATGGGAAGGGTCATTCCCGGCGGGACAATCAAACGGGTGCGGAAAATTTCGTGACGGGCAATGATTTCCTGGAGCGTTTTATTGAGTATTCGAGTTTCAATTTTTCCATCAATGAAAAAAGCAATTTGATTGACAAAAAATGAGGTGCCAGCCTGCTGGTTCCATACATATTTTTGTTGGGGTGAAAGGCGATACCCGGAGACGACTTGATTACCCATTTTGACTTGGACTCGTTTTTTATTTTTCAACCACAGAGGCGCGCAGAGGCGCACAGAGGAACTTGGAAGAGTTTTGTCTTCCTCTGTGCGCCTCTGCGCGCCTCTGTGGTTCAAATTCTTTTTGTGTTATTCGGTCATTGCAACCAGAATTTTACGTGGGCCTGTATAGGGCATTCGCCCGTGGGAAGCAAGCAGGTTGTCAACCAACGCCACATCGCCGTTTTGCCATTTGAAGGCAATCGTGTGCCGGGCAAACGCCTGCCGAATGGCTTCCAGAGTTTCCGACTCAATCGGGGACCCGTCCCCATAATATGCCTGGCGGGGCAAATCAGCTTCGGAAAACTCTTCCAGCATGGTTTGTTGAACGGCAGCCGGCAGGTTTGAGAGGTGGAACAAATGCGCCTGATTAAACCAGACTTTTTCGCCGGTTCCCGGATGAATGAGAACGGCTTGCCGTACCTGTCGGGTCCGCAACCGATTGCCCGGCAGCCATTCAAAAGCAATGTTGGCTTCGCGGCAATAGGCTTCGACTTCGGCCCGGCTGGTGGTTTGAAAGGCTTTTTCCCAACTGTAATCAATCCCAGTGCCGAAGTTCCGCACGTAACACACACCTTTTTCCTCAAATTTCCGCACTATGGCTTCCGGAATTGAAGCCAGTACCAAACGGCTGTCCGCCAGCGGTGTTTCGCCGCCGGTGGCTGGCTCCTGCTGGCAAAAGAGCCATAAATGGTGTGGCCAGCGGTGGGCATAGGCGTTTTCATTGTGCTGGGGAATCTGCTGGTCCGCCGGGTATTCGGTCGAAGTATACAGCCCGCTGCCCAAATCGGTGCGGGGAGTTGAGCGTTCCCGATATTCCAGCAATTTTCGCCCCAAAGTCTGAACAACTTTCCCAAACTCCTGTTGGTCGGCAATGCCAAACCCACGGAACAATATTGCTCCGAACTGTAACAACCGGCTTTCCCACAAGTGTTTTTCCTCCGCCAACAGGGAAACCAGGTCCACCCCGGCGCGGGTGGGGATGACAACCGAAGGAAAATCCGAATCAGGGTTGAGCCGCTCAATCTGATAGAGCATCGCCGGAGAAATCGTAACCGGCTTGGGTTTGGCAGCCAGAAACGCGCTCCGGCTCATGGTCTGGGCCGATTTTTTGCGTTGTGCGTCGGCTTCGCGCTCGGCAGCAGTGCGAATGTCAATTTCCGCAAACGGCAGATTCGGATTTGTGGTCACCTGCCTGAGTACCTCCTCAAACTGTTCGACCATTCGTTCCATGCGACTCCGGGCAAACAGGTCGGTTCGGTATTGCAACATTCCGGTCAGGTGTTTGCCTTTGGCTCGCAGGGAAAGCAGCACATCCAGTTTGGCAGTGCCGGTGGAAACCACGTCCCCGCCGGGTTGGGTTTTCGCTTTTTCGGGAAATCCGGCCAGCGCCTCAGAACGGGTCGGTGCCCATTCCAAATTGAACAAAACCTGAAACAATGGATTATGGCTGAGGGTCCGCTCCGGCTGGATGGCCTCCACAATTTTGTCAAACGGCACATCCTGCCGGGCAAAAGCAGCCAGGGCAATTTCCCGCACCCGTGCCAGCACCTCAGAAAACGTCGGATTTCCAGCCAGCGATACCCGCAACGGCAGATTGTTCATAAACAGCCCAATCAACCCTTCGGTTTCGGAATGGTTGCGATTGGCTGCGGAAGTTCCAATCACGAGGTCAGTCTGGCCCGCCAGTTTTGCCAACAGTACGCTCCACGCTCCCAGCAAAGTCATATAGAGCGTTACCTGCCGGTCACGGGCAAGACGCGTCAGGTTTTCGGTAACTTCCTCGGAAAGTGTCAGATGTACTTCGCTGCCCTGCGAACTCATCACCGCCGGACGGGGAAAATCAGTCGGCAGATTCAACAGCGGCGGAGCACCCTGCAATTGTTCCCGCCAGTATGCCAATTTATTTTCCCAGGCAGCGGCATCCAGCCAGCTCCGCTGCCACAGGGCGAAATCAGCAAACTGGAGGCCGAGTGGGGCGAGTTTGACGGCATCCCCGGTTTGCTCCGCCCGATACAATTCCTTGATTTCACGGACAAAAATCGGGAGGGACCAGCCATCCGCCACAATATGGTGAAAGACCACTGCCAGAACATAATCATCCGGCCCCAGTTCAGCCACCTTGGCCCGCAGGAGCGGCCCTTTGGTCAAATCAAACGGAGCCTGGAAAAACTCCTGAATCAATCCCCTGAAATCGCCGGAAAGCCGTACCCGTTCCAGGTTAAATCCTCCTGCGGGTTGCACCACCTGAACCGGACGCCCGTCATGAACTGCAAAAACGGTGCGGAGAATTTCATGGCGTTCCACCAGTTTCGCACAAGCCCGTTCCAGTGCAGTCACATCCAGCGCCCCTTGCAACCGAATCACCGTCGGGATGTGGTACGCCAGACTGTGTGGTTCCATTTGCGCCAACAACCACATGCGTTCCTGCTCGTAGGAAAGCGGAGCCTCATTTCCCCGTTCGGCAGCCCGCAAAGGTGGAGCCGGTTCCAAATTTTCCTGTTGCACCTGTAGCTGCTCTATCACCTTGGCCAGTTCCGCCACGGTTGGCTGTTCAAACAAGGCCCGCAGTTGAAGTTCCACGCCAAAGGCAGCCCGCAAACGGGTCACGGCTTGGGTGGCCAACAGGGAATGCCCGCCCATTGCAAAAAAATCAGCATGGCGGTTAAGGGTTGCAACACTCAGAATCTCTGTAAAAATCCCAGCCACCAGTTCCTCAACCGGACTCAACGGAGTTTCGGCGGCAGGACTGACCTTTCGTTCCAAGGTCGGCCAGAACGTGCGTTCCGGCTCGTCCAGCAGTTCAATTTGGTTGAACGGCATTTCAGGCGATTCCAAAGCCAATTCAAGCAACCGGTAGTAATGACCCAGCCAACGGCGGACGGTTTCCTCCTTGAACAAATCCGGATGAAACTGGAACCGTAACCGCAGCCCCGAATCGGTTTCAAAAGCCGTCAAGAGCAAATCGAACTTGGCCGGCTCCTCGATTCCTTCCAGTTCACCCCGAAACGCCCGAGCTTTGATAGTATTGAGTTTGAGGTTTTCACCAGGCAGGTTTTGCATGGCAAAGGCAGCCTGAAACAGCGGTGTGCGGTTCAGTGAACGTTCCGGTTGCAATGCTTCCACCAGCCGTTCAAAGGGAACCTCCTGATGGGCAAAAGCATCCAGCGTGGTTTGGCGAACATGTCCTACCAGTTCAGCCACGGTTTGCTCCGGCTCGAATGTCGCTTTCAGCACCAGATTATTGACAAAAAAGCCAATCAATGGTTCGAGTTCCGGCCTGTTCCGGCCTGCAATCGGGGAACCCACAACCACTGTGTTTTGGCCGGAAAGTTTAGCCAGTAACATCTGGTAAACCGCCAGCAGTGTCATAAACAACGTGGTTCGATGTCTGGAACTGAATCGCTTGAGGCGCTCGGTTTGCACCTCATCAAGAGTCAAAAAGACGTGTCCGCCCCGGCTGGACAACTGCCCCGGACGCGGAAAATCGGTCGGCAAATCCAGCAGCGGCGGCGCGTCCGCCAGTTCCGCCCGCCAGTATTCCACCTGCCGTTCCAGTTCCCCTGCCGTCAGCCACGCCCGCTGCCACACTGCATAATCCGCGTACTGAATCCCCAGCGGCGGCAACGGGTTTTCCTTACCCGCCAGCGCCGCCCGGTACAACTGCGGCAGTTCCCGCACCAGGATTCCACTTGACCAGCCGTCCGTCACAATGTGGTGCAGCACCAGCGCCAGCAGATAGTCCTCCGCCCCCAGCCGCACCACTTTCACCCGCAGCAGCGGCCCCCGCGCCAGGTCAAACGGCTCCCGGAAAAACCGGGTCAGTTCCGCCCGGCTGCCCGATGCGGCGGGTTCCACCGCCAGGGTGATGGGTGACACCGGCCCAATCACCTGCACCGGCTGGCCCGCCTGCGTGGCAAACACCGTCCGCAGCGGTTCGTGCCGGTCCACCAGCCAGCGGAACGCCT
>JAIBAN010000016.1 GCA_019695185.1 Blastocatellia bacterium
GACCAGCACCCAATCCCGGTAGGTTGTGGCTGAAAGGTGGTGTGCCTGCAACACATCAACCAGCCAGGGGTTTAATGACTCAGGTTGGAAGAGTTCCGGGGTATCCATTTCAGTCCTCGCTCTTGGTTGGGTTGAGTTTGGGGACATTGACAAAAAAACTGAAAACCGATACCCCATAATTATTTTTCAAGTGAGGATGTGTCAGGCTGGTTCCGTTTCCGGCGACGGTCCTGGCGGGACTCCCATTGTCCAATGGTCAGCCAGTACCCTTCCGGACTGCGGTAATAGTTGGGAAACGTATCCGGGTCAAGGTGCTGGTGGAATCCGGACAGTTCAGATTCGGAAACCGACAACAGAAAGTGTGCCAGCGTGCGCAATCCGGCCTGGTTTCCTGAAACAAACACCCCGCGCATCTCCTGATACCCGTCCTCCAGGGTACGACCCTGGGAAACCGTGATTTCGATTTTGGCTCCAGCCGGGATTTCCACCATTGGACAGCCATGCCGGTTCACCCGCAGGGGGACAGTGACCAGGTTACAACCAATTTCCGATTTATTAACCGGTTTCACCTGCGGGTTTTGGTAATAAGCCCACCGGTTGCTCCGGAGCCAAGTTGCCCAGGCTTTCCCATCAGCTCCAAAATCCTGGCCTGAAACGGAACGCAACCAGGCAATCGCTGTTTCCTCACTGATGTGACAACGTTCCGGGAGGCGTTTCCCTTGAAGCGTCCGAAGCGCAATTGTGACGGGAAGTAGTCGTGCCATAAACTCCTTTTTTCATTTTCAATCAAGTTCAAACAATTCCAAATACAAACATTCCCTGCAATATTTCCTTGGTTTTGGAATGTGTGGTTCAACCCCTTTTGCCTACGGGAACCTGCTTTGCCAAAATGGAACCAAAGAACTTTACCGTTATTGTACGAAACCACAGCCGGTTGGAAATCAGCCTCTTGGTCATCATCGTATCCAAAACAGAGTTGAAAATCCCTGAGCTGAAAGGCCCCATCCAGTTGGTACTGACTGTCTGGTGCGCGCCCTCACGCAAAAGTCTGGCCTGTTTGAAAGCAGCATTTTCAGAAAGACTCCAGATTTCCGGAGCAACCGCAAAACATATTCTCCAAAGTTGAATTTCTGCCTGTGGGTGACCTTCACTGTTACCGACTCAAGGCAGCGTACCTTGATGTGGTTCCCAGTCACTCTGCTTCAAGCTCATCCTGCCAACTGTTCATAATCCGGTCCCAGAACCGGACTGGTTTGGCGGATTCCGTTTTGGGAAACGAATTGGGAATCGCAAACTCATTCTCAAAGTAGTCTGACAAATCAAACCCATAATGAACAACGTCGGTCTGGTAGACCGAAAAAACCGGGTTGCCGGCTTGGCATGGTTCGGCGGGCAAATAACGATGGCTGAAAACTGGAATCAGAAACGGAGCGGCTTTGAGGTGGTGTCCGGCAATCCGCAACGCCGCTTTCAGGCTGGACGGCTTGGCTCCCCATTCCGCCAGCCAAAAGGTGTTATGGTAAATATCAAAATACATCCCTTGCGCGGGCCAACGAAAAAACCTGTAGTGTTGACGCGGGTGCAAGTGATGCCAATTGGGGAAATCGTCTCCCACCGGAACCGCCACGGACAAAAACAAGCGGAGGTCCGGCGGAAAACGAAACCCAAACCGCGTCTCGATTTCCGTGAACTGAGATTCGGAAAGTCCGGCAGCCAGGGTGATACCTTGTTGCTGAAAGGTTTTGAAAACAGTGAGACAATGTGCTTCGTTCATGATGAAAACCCAAACCCAATAATCTTCACGTCGCTTTTACTTGATCCCGTCCCCGAAGTGCCAGCCGGAAAATCGGATTGATAGCTTGGATGGTAAGTTTCATCGGTCGGAAAATTCCGGTGAGTTTTTTTCAAGGAAAATCTGAAACAGCATGGTTGACGGCAATTCAGGACCGGATGACTTTACGTTTTTCTTAAAGGGTATGAATACCGAATCAAAATTTCTGACTGAAATTGCCAATCACCCTGAGGACCGCGAACGCCGATTGCAGTATGCCGGGTGGTTGGAATCAAACCGTGACCCACGTGCTGAACTCATTCGACTGGAGGAGGAGATGCGCGGGCTTCCCATCTACGGCGACCGGTACTGGGAATTAAAACCCCGCCGCAAAGCGTTACGCTCCCAATGTCAACCGGACTGGCTGGCGCAGTTGAAATACGGGACCGAGTATGAGCCGGTGTTCCGGGATGTGCCTCAAGGATGGAAGGAAAGGTGGCGGCTGCTCCGCGAATTTGTCGAACAGTGGTACGGCATTCCCATGCTTGATGTTGGAAGCTACCGGGAACAGGTGGCCGAAACCGAGTTCCGGTTGCAATTGAACCTTCCACCTTCACTCCAGGAATGGGTTTCCTTTTCCCAGGAACTGAAAGAGAAACAACAGTTTGAAGCCGTGCTGAGGGATGACTACTGGGTTGAAGACCTGGTGGAACACAACGCTGTTTCGTTGATGATTCATTATGAAAGAGATCATTATTGGGCGGTCAAAAACGAATATCTCTCCGAGGATGATCCGAAAGTCACCGCGTATTCGCTCACTACCAGGGGCAGTCTTGCTGGCCGTTTTAGGGAAAATGGAATCGTGACTGCCACACTCACCGACTTTGCATTTTGCCTTGTGAAAGGCTGTAGTCATGGACAAGGTGGTGGATTCATTGTGATGGTTTCTGCTTCCGAGGTGGAACCGAAACTTGAAAAGGTGTTCGGACAAAGTTCAACCCTGGATGACCTTCAGCTGTACGAAGCACCCAACCTCTTCATCACCTTAAATTCCTCGTCCTATCTTAAGGTCGAGGTTTGGAAAACGGAAGCAGTGGACACCATTCCGAAATTTCTATGGGACTATGCCAAGGGAAGCCGCGAGTCTCACGGAGTTTTTGCACAGCATTTGTAAGTCCTAACTTCAAACTCATCGCCGATTTTTTTCGAGTCACCCGAGGCTCGTTTCACGAACACACCCTTTTTGATTTTGGGAAAACCAAATCCTAGATCGTTTCAGCTTCAGGCTGGGGATTCACCCAACCCGACGTGGTCATCTGGCAGTTTATTGGTCAAGTCCAGCCAGGGATTGTTCATAAAACTGTAAAGCAATTTCGCGACAGCGTTCTGCACCTGTGCGGAGCAGGTCGAGGCACCCGACTGCCGACGCAAGGTGGTTTTCTTTTCCCTCACACCTGGCAAAGTTCCAAAACAATATCAGAATCTCGATGTTCCCACCGGGGTCCTGGCGCAATTTGTGTTGGACCGGCACTACCACCAATGTGGAATCACCATATGGACACAATCCGCTGGTGCCGAAATTGAAATAGTTCCTGTGACAAAGCCCGGACGCAATCGTTCCAGGTATTGCTCGACCCAGCGGGAGGGCAGGGGACGCCGGTTGACCAACTTCCGTTTTCGCTCACCTGTTTCAATGAATGGTTCAATAATTTTAGATGTTCAAAATTTATGAACAAAATAACATACCCAACTGCCCTGCCATTGCCATGATGACAGAGGAATCAATGCCCTCGATTTCATCCGTATTTACGGAAAGGTCCGTTTCTTATCCGTCCACTGGAAGCAATTGCGGACCAAACCAATAGGCTGGAAATCCGCTTTCGGTTTCAACCACATAGACGTATTCATACCGAAAGCCATGCCATTCCACTTGCAGGACCCGGCGGATGCGTTCGGGTTTTCCGCGCAGACGAACCAAATCACCAACCTGAAACTCCGGAATCTTTTGAAATTCAGTCGCACTTTATGAGGCCAACCGGCTCCGTTGCGGATAGTAAACCCACATCACTTCCCCTTTCACCAAACCTTCCTGGCTCCATCGCACAGGGGGCTTTAGCTTTGACTGTTATCATTCCTGACCAGTGCCGTTTCATCATTCGACTCCGACATTTGACGAATAACTGACAAAACTGAGGCAGCCCGGCTGGTTCAACCTTTGTTCTTTTTAGCTAATCCAACCCCAACGTGAGGAGTTGGAAGATAGGCATGGCCAGACGGGAAAAGGTCCGTCACCACAAATCAGCCATAGTTTGAAAGGTTTCCCTGGGTAAGTTCCTCGTGAAAACATCCTCCGTCGGCTCAATGAACAAGCCTGCATTGACCGCTACTTCCCGAAACCGAATTCGGGAGTATCGTTCGTTGTTTTCGCATAACTTTCCTTGTTGTCTTTGCGGTCCGAATTGTGAGGTATGATTGCGGAAGGGTAAAGTCAGTTCGGGAAAGCAAGGGGGACCATCCCCAGTCAAGCCAAATTTTCACCAGATTGAATTAACGGGAAAATGGAAGATCCCGGCTTTTTTGACATTTGGGGAACTGTCCAGCGCGGTTCCCATCAACCGGCTGTGGCGTTTTTGTCCATCCACCAACCCCGCCTTGCGGCTCTTGAAATCCGCAAAAGGGTAAACTGTTCCGCTGTTCAGGGGGTCCGGATTCCAATCCTGAAAGAGGTTGGCTGGCAGGTTGTGCTGGACTTTCGGAAATCGCCGCCTCATTGGCTGCCAAACATCATGGTTATGCAGGAAGCCTGCCACCCGGATTCGTTTGCGGCTCCCAGCCGGTTTCAAAGTTATTGCGAAAAACACGATTACTATTTTGGCGGTTGCTGCGGTTGCCATGTCTGCAACGGCTTTTTTGTGTGGTAGGCGGTCGGAGAGGGGAGGGGGCACAAATGCGATTATCCTTTTCTTTGGTATTCCTTTTTACTTTTGTTCAATGGGCTTCAATCCTGACATGGGGAACTCAAACTCCACCCGGCCAGTTACCCGATTGGTGGGTTGAAAGTGGTACTTCGCCACTCAAAATTAAACAAGCTCAGAGTGGTCGCTGGGTAATTCTTGAAAATCAGTCAAGTGGTCGTGTGATTCAATACCAGCTTGGCTGTGTTTTGGAGCATGGGGCCCGATTCCATGTTGTTTGTAAAATGAAAACCGAGCAGACTGACCTGCCGCCGTATGTAAAAAGTGACCAAAAAATTTATAGCGTGGTCCACCGAACTCTTGACGGTAAGGAAAAAGATGAGTGTGAAAAGATACATGGAAAATTATCTGTGATTAAGGTGTGGTTTGCTGATGGTTCAATCTGGTTGATTTCCAATCCAATGAAAAACGACAAAAGCTCGGTAAGGAGTAACAACCCCAATGAGGGAGCACCTCACGAAACGGAAAAGATTGGGCGGTAAGCCGATACATACTTTCTCAATCAAAGATAAACCACTGTTACCATTGGTATTCGCTGGATTCAGCCAGGATTTTTTATCGATTCAATGGACTTGACCTATTGCAAGCCGGGGTTGGGTATGGACGAAAAGCCTCAAATATTGTTTTGCGCCTTTACTTTCAATTGTCCGAAACGCTGGGATGACCTGGAGCCGACCAATAATCCAACTCGCCGATGTTGTGCCCAATGTAGCCAGTCAGTTCAATTTGTGAACAATCGGGATGAACTTCTTGCTTTTGCTGAAGAGGTGGAATGTTTTGCCGTTCCTACCGAAAGCCAATTTTTCCAGGAGCCGTTGGTTTCAGTTGGTGCAGTTGGGATAGACATATCTGATACCTGGGACCCGCCTTCTTTATTTTTGGAGCCGGTTCGTTCATTGAATTTTGAGCAACTCAAAACACTCCGGCAAATTAGTGAATTGGACGTCAATCTTCTTGAGATTCGCAGGCGGTTCATGACAGGAAAAAGGGAATTGCTCTATCAGGAAATCCCCGCAGATGAATTGGAAGAAGCAGAACGGTTGCTCCAATCAGTCGGACTGATGTATTCGATTGAAAAACCATCCGCACGTGAAACAAATTCTCAGGTGTAACCCTTGGATTCTTTGTAACTCGCTGATGGTACAAGAATTTTAGAGTTAGGTAATCCGCCCGGCACTACCTTCCATGAAACCTAATTCACCAACCAGGAGGCAGCCCATGAAGCACCCGGTTCATTTCAGTGCAGTGATTGACCATTTGCGCCAGTGGCAGGCAGACTTGGTTCAGTCCCTCAAGGATTCAAACGGGGACAGCTCACTGACCAACATCAAGCGACAGGTTGACCACGCGATTGGGTGCCTTCAACTCTGTCAGGAATTCCAGATTCAACCTGATTCGGAAGTAATTCCCATCCCATGGTCAAAGGAATCCTTGGGAGTTTTTCTGGTGGCGGATGTGGGTGAAAATGAGGCGCTGGAGTGTGGCACTCCACTGGCAGTTGACGGAAGAAAGGTTATCCTTTCATTTGGAGATTTGATCATCAGGCGCCATCACCCACAGATTGGCTCCAGGAAGCCTCGATAACATACTGTTGGTTGGGTTTGATCTCCAAATGGACCTATCAGCAAGTCGAGCAACCCAGAAAGACGATCAACAAAAACTTAAGTCAGAATTCAATGGCGCCGAACTACCGTTTCTCTACCCGGATTGAAAGTCAACTCGCATTTAACTATTGCTTTTCCGGGTGCTGCTTTTCAGTGGATGGTAAATTTGAACGGCGCTGAAATGTCTGAAGAATAGGTCCAATCCTGGGATGAGTGGCAGTTTTGCACTCGAATTACGGCCTGATACCGTCCGGACTTCCATCCCCCACGAATTTTGAATTGGGCCAAATCAACTTCCAATCCGGTATAGTGGACCACTTTGAGCTGGGAAACTGTAATCACATGAGCCGAGTTTGACCTGGGAGTCCGTACCGACCAGGGTACCAGGTTTTTACCTTCGTGGTTGCGATTGATGCTCAACAAAGATATCCGGGCTAATGGGGAGAGTTGGCGACTGGGCGGGAGTCCCCCGTTTAGCCAAACTCTGATGGGATGGCCGAATTCAACCAAGGTGGTTGGCATGGTGATTTCAATTAGTTGGCGGTAATCGTCCCCTGGTTGTCGAATCCACCCCCACTCTCCCGGCCCATCTGGTATGTGCCAGCCTTCGTCAACAAAGGTTCCACCCTGAAAACTCAGCGACCGAAACCGTTTGAGGAATGCATCACGACCCAAATCAGCCAGTCTTCCTTCTGGGGTTACGGCTGAACCCTGTAAAAACGGAAAAGCACAGGTGCCAGCGTAAGAGCCTTGGGCGTTTTGGGAAAAACAAAGCGTCGCTTCCCAGCAATCCGATTCAACTAAGGGATAAGGATTGCGGGAACGAACTTGCGCACCCAAACCACTCCCTTGGAATTTTGGATTATCTTCGCACCAATAGGCACCTAAATTGATCCTGGACCGGGTGGCTTCCGAAAGGCGGGCCACCAGAAAATCCAGCATGTTGAGCCAGTCCTTTTCCTGATGGCCGCGCGGGTCCCGGGGAATATTGACATGAATCTGGAATGGTTTTCTCATGGTCCCGTCTTTTTCTCTCAATGCTGGATTTACTTTGCAGGTGGGCTGGGATGATCTTTACTCACCACCAATACATGCAGTGGCGCGACAAACAGGGTGTTTTTTTCCTATCCCTCACAAAGTAATATTCCTGCAGACGTTCAGCAATGATGATTTTTGACCACCGTATCAACCTGGTGTCGCCTGTACTCTAACATTATCGCAACTTGAAGAGCCCAGTGCCCTCTGGTTTGCTCCACTTTCCGTCTATGTAATGGTTGGGTGTAAAGCTATGAATCCCATCTTCATTGCAACGCCAACAAGGGAGGACGTTGCCAATTCTTTATCCTTGTGGCCGGAGTTGGCAGGACTTCGTGTTATGCCACTTCTTGTCACTGCCTTTGGCGATATTTATGTTGAAACCCAATCGGGAGAGGTTTGGGTGGTGGACCCGCTCCAACTCACCAGTGAAATGGTTGCCGGTTCATCGCTTGAGTTACAGGGATTGTTCTCTGACCCGGTCTGGGCAGCAGAAAGGCTCTTGTCTGATTTAATCTTATTGGCTGAGGGACAAGGCAAAAGAAGAGCGGCTCATCAGGTCTTTTCGGTTGCCCCTCATCCCTGCTTCACTGGGGAGATACATATCGAACACTTGGTTCCAGTTGACTTACCCATCTGGCACTACATTTGTGCCCAGCTTCGAACCACATCCCAATCTGGCCAAAGGGATGGTTGATTAAACCTGGCTGGTCAAATTTACTTTTTCCATGAGGTCCGGCATGGCGCTTTTCTCACTCGACCATGCCATGCAATCGGACTCGCGCAGATCGGGTCATCCATTCTGTGGTGGATTGGTTTGAGCTGGCTCGCCGGTGATGGCAACTGTTGGCCACCACACAAGTAACAGGACGAGGATTTAGACAGCGGTATGGTTGAAAAACGTGCAACGCAAGCTAGACCATGGTCGCGGGAAGAACTGCTGCTGGCCATGAATCTGTATTGCTGGATTCCATTTGGCCGTCAACATAGCCACGCTCCTGAGATTATAGAACTGGCTGGCGTACTTGGTCGAACGCCGAGCAGTGTGGCAATGAAACTCAATAATCTGACCTCACTTGACCCGGAAGAACAGCTGCGTGGCGTTCGGGGCCTGACCGGTGCCAGTTTGTTGGACCGGCAGGTGTGGAATGAATTTCACGAAAACTGGGAACGGCTGGCCGCCGAAAGTGAAGGGTTGTGGCATGAAAAGGTAGCTGGACTCAACGCCACCCATTCTTCGAGTGAGTCCGGCCAAACCGCACACCAACAACCATTCGACTCCAATCTGCCCGAAGTTTCCAACCACTCGGACCGGATCACCGAAGGGGAACGAAGGGTCCGGGTGCGGTTAGCCCAGGATTTTTTTCGCCGGACGGTCTTGATTGCCTATCATCACCGTTGTTGCGTTTCTGGTATTCCCCTGCCGGAGTTTCTGATCGCGAGTCATATTTTACCCTGGAGTCGTTTTCCGGCCGAGCGGATCAACCCTCGTAATGGTCTTTGTCTGTCCCGTCTGCATGATGCTGCCTTTGACCGGGGGCTGATGACCTTCGATGAAAAAAACCACCTGGTTCTTTCCGCCTGTTTGAAGGATTACCTTCCAAATGACTCATTGAACAAAAACTTTCTGGCCTACGAAGGGCGTTTGATGGAACTTCCCGAACGATTTGCACCCGACCCTGGGTTTCTTGAACATCACCGACAGCAGATTTTCCAAGGATGATGTCCGGGTGTTGAACCATCACTTTCAATTTGAAGGAAACAAGCAGGAGCAGTGAAATGGCGTTTTCAGAATCAAGGTTCCTGACTGAAATTGCCAATCACCCTGAGGACCGCGAACGCCGATTGCAGTATGCCGGGTGGTTGGAAGCAAACCGTGAACCACGTGCTGAACTCATTCGACTGGAGGAAGAGATGCGCGGGCTTCCCATCTACGGCGACCGGTACTGGGAATTAAAACCCCGCCGCAATGCGTTGCGCTCCCAATGTCAACCGGACTGGCTGGCGCAGTTGAAATACGGAACCGAGTATGAACCGGTGTTTCGGGAGGTGCCTCAAGGGTGGAAGGAACGGTGGCGGCTGCTCCGCGAATTTGTCGAACGGTGGCATGGGATTCCACTTGGCGATGTCGGGAGGTATCAGGAAAAAGTTCAGGAGACCGAATCCCAATTGCACCGCTCTCTTCCGCCAGCGGTCAAAGAGTGGATCGCTTTTTCCCATGAGTTGTTGGAAGCGGGTTGGTTTGGCGGAGTGCTACGTGACGACTACTGGGTTGAAGACTTGGTGGAGCACAACAATGTTTCGTTGCTGATTCAGTGTGAAGGGGATTTTTATTGGGCGGTCAAAAACGAATATCTCTCCGAGGACGATCCGCACGTCACCGGGTATCTGCTCGATGACGAGGGCGGGCTTGATGATAGTTTTACAGAAAATGGAATCGAGGCTGCCTCAATCACCGACTTTGTCTTTTGCCATGTGAATGGTTGTAGTCATGGGCACGGCGGTGGTTTTCGAGTGGAGGTTCCCGCTTCCGAGGTGCAGGAAAAACTTGATGTGACGTTCGGTCGGAGTTCAGGCTTCGGAGATTTTCGCGTGTATGAAGCCCCAAATCTGTTCATCACTCTTCATCCATCCGAAGAGGAAGAGACTGAAGCGTCGCTCCATGTTGAAGTTTGGAAACCGGAGGCAGTCGATACCATCCCGAAATTTTTGTGGGATTACCTCAAGGGAGGTGGCATGTTTCACGGAGTTTTTGCAGACCATCTGTAAATCGTAACTTCAAACTCCACGTCAGGCAGCCCCACCGAAGCCCGACCATGCGCCAACCGGGTCGGGGGGCTGGCCCACGCAAGCGGGATCTCCTGCCGCTCCCGTCGTCCCCGAACGAATGCGACCGACCGGGCAGTTGATTGGTCGATACCGCATTAGCAGGTCCGGCCAGACCCAGCAACTGCCTCCGCCAGCCTCCGGGCGGCGAAGGCAACCGTTCGGCTCATCCCCTCCCAGAGTGATTCATCAAGGCTGCGGCGACCCTCCAGGTTGCGAGCTTGAGGAAGCCCCAGTACCGTAACATTTTGCCCACCCCTCTCCAATATGCAAAAAAAGCCGTCAAGTTGTTGAATTCAGGGCAAAAAACGGAAAATTTTCGTGAAGGAATGTGAATTTTTCGTGAATTCGGCGTCAAAAAGAAAAAAACAGTACCAAAAAGGAAAAATCCAGAAATGGAAATTCAGAAAAGGTGGTTGCAAGTTGGTGTACGGGGGCCTTGCTGATTCCAAAAACAAGGTTTGACATTCGTCCGATTTCAGCAAATCGGGACAGTACCAGGGGAATAGTTTGAAACAAATCACGGAAAAAAAGACGGCAAGATGTGTTCAACCCATGAATGTCCCGGTCGAATTCCGTCCAAAAAAGATTGGCCCAGATGCCCGTTGTTTGAAAATCTAGCCAGTGAACAAACCAACTCTTTCAGAGAGAGCCTTGTGTGAACGGAAAAACAATCGGCAACATCCCGGAACCGGAGCAAGCCGAAATTCTGAAAGAGTTGCCCGGGGACGCTTTGGGTATCAGGTGGCGTTGCAGGTGTTGATGTTGTGTGTGTGGGTTTTTAGCCGAGCCTGATTGCCGAACTGAAACGTTCACCGATGCCCAATCGGGCTGGAAGCCTTGGGGGGCGAAAAAAGCGCCGGCCAGTTGTTCCAGGAAATCGAGATCAATGACAATCTGCTGTCACGATGGAAAAGCCTGTTCAAGAATTGAGTCGGTGTGGTGTTTGAAAAATAACCGGCCGCAGCTCTTCAACAAAGCCAGAGCGAGGGAAAAAAATCGGGGAACCCCATGTCTTTCACTGCGGTTACAGGACACCAGCTCCACCTTGGTTTCCGGAGTTGAACGAAAATTTTACATCGAATGAAATGCCCCATTGAAAGTGTGCCTGCTTTCTTACCAATCCGGCACGAAAGGATTCTTCAGTTTGACGAATGGCTGTCAGCTGAAGCGGTGAGGGTTGTGGTTGCTCGCGTCGAACACCATGGTTCGGGGAATTCAAGGAACAGATGATAAAGTGTAAATGAATAATCCAATGTGATTGTAAACCAGCCGTTTGGGAATGCACGGATTGACCCGGACACGGTGAATTGTCAAAAACAAGCGGCGGGTATCATGAAGGGGTCCTCACTTGTTTGTGAATTTGGATTTTCACGCCAAAGTTGCAAACCGCATGGGGAAGGTTGAAACAGTATGAGCAGTTCGATCTACGATGAGTTTGATTCGTGGGATGTTTCAAACATGATGTTCTGGAGGGTGATTGATTTCGCCTGCGAGGTGGGCAGCACTGTTGCCAAGAGCGAGGTCGAAGCACAATGGGTGCAGCGCCTTCGCAACCTTGAGGAAACGGTTGGAACCTACAGTCCAGACCTGGAAATCGGCGAGCTTTTTGAAACCGCAGCCGAAATGGAGTTCTGGTGGCATGTGCTGAATGAGGTGGCAACCCAAATTTACCAACGACAACTGGGGAATCAAAAGGACCAGACCTGGCAGGTATCAACCATTTGGGCCGCCTTTGATCTGGGGCGTTTGCTTTATACCAATTTCAACCGCCTTCAATTTCAGCATGGCCAGAATGGTCAAACAGATACTTCAACCTGAAGAGTTTGATGTCTGGCTTGTCGTCCAGATGGAAGTCTGGAAACCCGCAGCCACTGACAACCGTTCCGGAATTTTAGTGGGACTGCACCAGGAATAGTGAAATGTTTCACGGGGCGGTTTGGTACCTCGGTATTTTTTCAAGCAAACCGTTTCACTGGCAGCAAAGTGTATATGCACCGCAAATATCTGGAATCCGATCTCAGAGAGGTTTTTGTTATCCCGCTCTATATGAAAATCATGGGTGGAAGAAGTATCCCCCCTCTGGATTACGAACGGTCGGAACAACTTGATGTCGTGACCAGGGTGGTGGCAAGTGTCAATCCGCACGTCATTGACCAACTCCTCGAAGGCGGCTGGCGGGAAGTCATCACGGCAAGTTGGTTCATTGGCCTGCTCAAACTGGAATCGTACCAGGACGAGATTGGCTGCCGCCTGAAGCCCCGGAATTTGACGAAATCATCTATCGCAGCCAGGCCATGACCGAGGTCATCACCAAAGCCCGGTATGTCGCCCCCGTTCGATTCCGGTCCTGATTTTGGGTGAATCCGGCACTGGCAAGGAACTGCTGGCACGGGCCATTCATCAAGCCAGTCCACGAAAAGACAAACCATTCATTCCCGTCAATTGTGGAGCCATCCCCGAAACCCTGGTCGAGTCGGAGTTATTCGGCTATGGAAAAGGAGCCTTCACCGGGGCGTCGAAGGAACGTAAAGGGTATTTTGAAGCAGCCCACGAAGGAACCATCTTTCTGGATGAAGTCGGAGAACTGCCGCTCCCAACCCAGGTCAAGCTGCTCCGGGTGCTCCAGGAGCGGAAAGTCTCCCGCGTTGGGTCCAACCAGGAAATCCCCGTCAATGTGCGGGACATTTCGGCCACCAATCGGAACCTGATTCAGGAAATTTCCGAGCAAAGATTCCGCGACGACCTGTTTTACCGGTTGGGAGTGGCAATTCTGAAAATCCCGCCCATTCGTGAACGGCAGGGTGACCTGAGCCTGTTGATTGACAAACTCTGGGAAAAGGTCAATCAGGAAGCCGGCGAAAACGAACCCGGCTTCAAACTGAAGCAGCTTTCTCCCGCCGCGAAAAATCTCCTGCTGAATTACAGTTGGCCGGGAAATGTCAGGGAATTGATGAATGTATTGACCCGTGCGGCAGTGTGGTCGCCAGGGGAATCCATCCGCGAAAAAGACATCCAGGAAGCATTGATTCCCATGACTGCCGTGAACAAAACCAACCTTTTGAACCTGCCTCTTCAGGATGGTTTTTCTCTGCAAAAGGTGTTGGATGAAGTCACCCGTCATTATCTCACAAAGGCCATGGAACAGGCTCAAGGAAAGAAAACAGAGGCAGCCAAATTGCTGGGCCTGCAAAACTACCAGAAGCTGACCAACTGGATGAAAAAATTTGAATCAGAGGAGGGCTGAGTCCGGAATTGCCTAATGGACAGTCACATCTGGCCGTACAGTTCCAATGCAATTATTTGGTGGGTTCGAACTCCTATACCGGGCAGTCGGTGATGAAACCACTCCGTTCTTCAATATTTCGGTGTTTCACGTTAAAAGACATTTCCCCATCTTGTTCAACCCGAACCTCAAATGACATCGACACGACATGTGTAAATGAATATCCCCAACCCTGTTCCTCCTGCGGAGTCTGATTGACATACATTCGAACCGAGACCTCACGTTGCCAGGGAGGCGAGCCCTGCCCACTTCGGTAAGCAACCTGTCGCAGGACCATATCCCAGTTTGCCTGCACCAAAGCCGTAGCCGTTGGAGTTTCGTCATTGAGGAGCAGTGCCACTTGCCTTCCCAATCCTTCAGGCAGGTTCCGGTCCCAATTCTGGAGGCAGGCTGGAAATACCGGTTGGCTGGGGCTGATTTGCAGTGTGTCGCACTGGTGGAGGGCTGAAATGATACCTTGCACGAAATATGAAGCCAACCATTCGAGTGGCGGCGGACGGTCTTCATCCCACATTGACAAACCCCCTCCCAATATGACCCTGGCTGAACTGTTTGTATCCGCTGCGAGTGGTACTCGCCCAAAGGTGTAAATCTGTTTTTCCTTTGGACCTTTTACTTTTACAATCAGATTTGATTGTATTTGCCCAACGTCATTTCGCCAGGAATTCCCAACCTCCTTCAACTGCTTCAATCAAAGGCGGCCAATCAACTCTGATGTTCAATACGAAATCAAAGCCGGTTTGATATTTCTGACTCCTCCGCACGGGTTTTCAACATCATCCTTATACCTGGGAATCACATGAAGATGCACATGAAAAATCGTCTGACCTGCTTCCGCTCCATCATTGATGCCAAAATTGTAGCCGTCCGGTTGATGGATGCCGTCGAGTTTTCGCGTAACGGTCAACACCAGTTGATAGAGTTCACCGGCTTCCTGTTCCGAAATGTTGCGAAACGATGCGATGTGCCGCCGGGTGATAATCAGAGTGTGACCCGGATTGACGGGAAACGCATCCGCAATCACTACCCAGAGTTTCCCTTCCAGTATGATCCGATCCTGCAGGTCACAAAAAGGGCAGGTTTCATTTGAAGCGGCCATAATAGGAATCCAATGCAGTGTGGGCCAACCGTTTCAAATCGGCTTTGTCAGATTCGGTCAGCGCGTTCCATAACGGTTCCCAGATTTTCAGAACCGTCACGTCTTTTAACCGGCGGACAAATTTGCGGCGTTCAAATTTCTCGAACGGCATGGCCAGCATGACGGTTTCGATTTCCGAATCCGACATTTCTGTCACCCGGTTCAAACGGCTGGTCGGAGCCTCAACCAGCAAACCGCTTTCAAGTCGCTGACGGTAGTAATTGCGGAAAAACACCACCAGTTCCCCGGTTTTGACCCGTCCCGCAGAATCAGCCAGGTTCAACAGGCCAAGCAAAAGCACGGGTTTGTAGGAAGTCCTCATATCCATGGCGCGGACAAATTCAAAAAACCGGGCTTTGACGGTTTCACCTGTCAGGCGAGGCAGGCCAAACTCTTTCCGGATTTCATCCACCCGGTTCTTATGAAAGTAATGATAGGGGCGGGTTCCCAACTCAATGGAGTGGTCAGGGATGATTTTTCCCGTTTCAATCCACCGGCGCACCGTGTTTTCCCCGACTCCCAGTTCAGCTTCCAGTTGGCTGGTCTGGAACATGTCCCTGACTTCCTCCTGCCAGCGGAAAATATCCACAGGTTCATATTTTTCCACCCATACATGCAGGGCCAGTTCAGCCAGGGGTTTTTTACCCAAACCCAGGTTTTGCCTTTCATCAGTGATCATTTGCGGTGGAGCTGCCACCAGCCCGCCGGGATAATAAAGCTCCTTTCGGAACAACCGGTGAGCACTGAGAGCCTGGGCGTACCGGGTTGTATTGTCTATGAAATCAAAAACCAGCAGGTGTTTTTTCCCCGGAGCGGTTCGGGTTCCCCGTCCAAGTTGCTGAACATAGACCACTTTGCTGAGGGTTGGACGTGCCATCAGCAGCACTTCCGTTTCCGGGGAGTCCCATCCTTCAGTCAAAATATCACAGGCGCACAGAACCTGAACCTTTCCGGTCCGATAGGATTCCAGTATGTCCAATCGTTGGGATTGATTCATGCGACCGGAAACGTGAGCAGCTTTGATTCCCTTTCGCTCAAATTCGAGTGTCATCCGTTCGGCATGTTCAACATTGACACAAAAACAGACGGCGTGTTTTCCCAGGGTATGGGTT
Source organism: Blastocatellia bacterium (assembly GCA_019695185.1). Taxonomy (GTDB): domain Bacteria; phylum Acidobacteriota; class Blastocatellia; order Chloracidobacteriales; family Chloracidobacteriaceae; genus JAIBAN01. The sequence continues at coordinate 15,748 of JAIBAN010000016.1, forward strand.
TGGTACGTTTCGGCAATCAAGGCGTCCCGGCTCGGGAGAAACAGGGATTGACCCAAATCTGTGCTGCGGTAATCAACCCCATTGAAACGGATGGCTGTCAAATCAACGTTGGTCTTGACCCGAACGCACCGGATTGGAACCAGCAATCCGCGACTCACTGCCTCTTCAAGTTCAAGCCGGTGAGCGGTGGTTTGAAAAACCTCAAGGAGCGACCTTCCATCATATCGTTCAGGGGTCGCAGTCAGCCCCAGGATAAAACGCGGTTTGAAATGCCGAATCACTTTCCGATAGGAATCAGCGGCAGCATGGTGAGCCTCATCAACAATGATGTATCCGAATTCCTGTGGGTCAAACCTGGTGCAGGAATCGGCCAGGGATTGAATGGTGGAAAGCACAACCTGTGTGGCTGGTTTTTCTTTTGATTTTTGAAAGATGGTGCAGGCAGCCTCCGGCCACAATTCCTGAAAGCGGGTTTGGGTTTGTTTCAACAGGTCCGCCCGATGGGCCAGATACAGCGTTCGCAACCCTAGTTTGCGGGCATCAGAAAGGGCTGTATGGGTTTTGCCGGTTCCGGTGGCGTGAGTGAGGAGGGCAATGGTGTTGCCTGCGCTGCGTAATTCGTGCAGTTGGTGCAGGGCATCGGATTGGTGCTCATGCAGGGAAAATGCCTGACCTTGTTGAAGCGGCAGAAATCCGTCAAGCGCCCCTTCGGTGACCTCCCGTTCCAGAAAAAGCCGGAGTTGTTCCAGAATGCGGTCGCGTTCAGCAGCCAGTTGGGCGTCGGTCCACCGGTACACTCTCCATCCTTGATACATCAGGCTGTTTTGCCGCAACAGCGAATCCCGAAATTCATCGGCACTGACAAATTGACTTCCCGGGAGGTGCCAGGCTTCACCGTCGATTTCAAAAGCGTACTTTGCAAATGAGGAAAAAAGCGCAAAATCGATGTAACGGCCTTTCCCATAAATATCCTGAGCGGGATACTGTGGAATCAACAACTGGGCCCGCTCAAATCCAAGGGCCTCCTGAAAAATGTCGATGAAAAGGTCTTCACTGGAGCTGCTGTGTGAAACCCTTTCGCTTTGTTGGAACGGGGCCAAAGACTCATTCATTTTTCCACTCATTCAGAAATTGGGACTGATGTCCCATCAGGACTCCACCTGTGAATATGGAATGCCAAGGCAATTTCCGGTGATCATTGTGGAGGTGCTTTAATGAAGGACTTGAACACTAGCCCAGACCGCCTTTCAAAGACCAGCCATGACTTGATTTGACATTGGTTTTTTACGTTCCACAACGCGGTTTTTTCCAAATCACCACAGAAACTTGGGAAAGGAGGAAGGGAGCAATATGCCCAGGTACATTCAACCCGAGGAAGTTCAAAAAAACGAGTTTGGTGACCGGATGCGCAGAAAACCCACCCCAAGTGAGCAGGCGCTGTGGGCACTGCTGCACCAATGGGGAATTGCAGAAAGATTCAACCGGCAAAAGTATATCGGCGGATTTATTGCCGACTTCTATTGTTCACTGGGGCGTTCGATTGTGATTGAGGTGGATGGTTCATCGCATAAAGGAAGAGAGGCGTATGACCAAAAGCGTGATGAGATTTTTCAACAAAAAAACATAAACACAGTTCGGGTGACAAATCATGAAGTCATCCATGCTCCGGAACTGGTCAAAACCCGGATTTTTGCCGCACTGGGAATTCCACTGCCGGATAACAGTTCCCCGGTCAGAGATTTCCAGGGCAGGAAATTCACCTTCAATCATTTCGGGGAGCGGGTCAGTTTTTCCTTCCGGTGCGGAACCAAGTCTTACCGCAACACAATAGCCACTCCGGGAGCGGACGGTTTTGACAAAAACACGTTTCTGGCCGATGTGGTGAAGCTCTTTGGAGTGGAAAAACTGACGAACCTGAGCCTTGTGATTGCCGAACCAACCCGGGCCTACAAAAAAAGCATGTTTGTCAATACCGTACCGGCTCAGGGCCCTTCCCGGCAGGTTTCAGGTTTTATTGTTACCCCAAATGAGGTGGTACTGGATTTTGTCCTGGATGCCATTGCAGCTCGGGTTACCGATGAACAAGTGGTTGAGTTCATCACCCGCAATTGCGTTTTTGAGAAGGAGGGGGCTCCTGTTTCAGTTGCCCTTCATTCCTCCCAAAGACCTCGATTCCAACCTGGAATTCCGGGTAAGTATGTTTCCCAGTTGGTGATTGCCCATCAGACTGCCGGAGGTGTCACCTCCTTTTCAACCCTCTATGCCGACGTACGCCGAGTCGATTGTGGCAGGATGATAGAGGACTTTGAGGCTCTGGTCGTTGGCAAAGTGGTCAGCGTTTCCCGCAGGTTGTTGGTTCCCAGGGAGTTGGACGGCCCCAAACGCGAACCACGGACAGCCAGAATCATCCAGGCCAGTGGACAGGCTTTTATACAGAATTACAAAGTTAAAATCTGGAAGCTGGAAGGGGTTGATGAACAGGCGTGGAGAAATCTATCAGGTTTGAAACGATCTTCCATTGAATCGGCCATTGAATGGTTTTTATTGAAATATTTGAGGATGGGCGACCCGCCCGACGACACCGAGCGACCTGATAGGATCGTTGTCAGCCGTCTTTCAATTTTGTACTCCAACCGTTCCTGAAGGGAAATGCGTTAGGGGCAGGGAGTAATGAACTCGGAATGGTCGGACTCTTTGGTTTTATCCAGTCACTTGGACCAGACTATGATTACATTGCAGAGTGTGAAGCATTGACCCGTGACTTCAAGGCCTTGCAGGTTTGGGAGTTGGGCGAATTGATTCGGAAAGAAAAAGCAAAGGCCGGGTTCTCACAATTCAAGCCCGACCTTTTTGGTTCGCTCTCCATACTAAGACGTGGAGCAGTCAACCGCTTGAGGGGTTATGAATGAAATCAAATGCACCCTGGCCTTGAGGTGTCCAAAAACATGGGATGAACTATCAGCCACCAGTGAGCCAAAGGTGAGGTTTTGTGAGCATTGCAGCCAGAATGTTTATTGGGCGGGGAATCAGCAAGAGGTTGATAGATTTGCCGCTAAAGCAAAATGCGTCGCTTTTCAGACTCTCGAATATGCCATTCTGGGGAGGCCTGCTGGTCCGTTGACAGATTATTCTCTGGTCGTGCTCAAACAGGATTTGATAGGGAAAAAATTGGCAGCTTTTAAAAAAATCATGCATTCTGATTTACCATATTTGGCAATCAAGGAAATGTATCATCAGAAAGAAGTGATCATCGAATTTTGGGATTCATTTGAGGGAGCTGAGAATTTGAGACAAAGGCTTGAAGCAATTGATGTTGTCTGTGAAATCAGAGAAACGACTGCCTAACCGTTTGGATCTTGTGTGAGGTCAGAGACCTCACCATGGTCCAGCTTCCTTCTAGCGCCAACCGGTGTAACTCGAAGCATTTTGCTTACGCTCGCTTCATTTCAAATTTTTCCGAGGTTTTATGGTCAACCTGACTCAAAGGATGATGACGATGGCGGGTACCGTCTTGTTGGGGCTGTTGGTGGCTTGGGCTCCTGCCTTTGGAATGCGTATTTCATTGCCAAAGGCTCTTCCTCAGGAAGATGGGCACAAGGTGACCACCACGGTCCTGTTCCCAGTTCAAAGGAACGGCAGATTTGGGTTTCTTGATATCAAAGGGACACTCGTGGTCCCCCCACAATTCAGGGAAGTAAAACCTTTTACCGAAGGATTGGCCATGGTGGCGAAGGAGAAATATGGGTTTATTGATTCCAGAGGGAAAGTCGTCATTGAATTGAAGTTTGACCGAGCCACCAGTTTTTCGGATGGGCTGGCTTTGGTTTCCGTTCAGGGTAAGTGGGGATTTATCAATCCGGCTGGGGAAATGGTCATCCAGCCCCAATTCGCCTCGGTTTTTAATCCTGATCAGTACGCAGATATCCGGCAACCGGAGGGCAGAACCCGCACTTGGATAACTCCAGAAATGGATCCGGGTGGGGTGCCGGGGGGCGTGGTGGGCGGGGTGTTGGGATCAACTGGAGACAATAATCTTTCAAAAGCGGTCAAAATCAAGGAGGAAATATACCAGGGGCTGGAGGGGGTGGAGGCTTTCCATGAAGGCTTGGCTTTGGTCGAAAAGGTTGAAAAACGGATAACCACCTACCAGGACAGGGAGGGGAAACTCTTTACAACGGAGACCCAGTTGAAACACGCCTTCGGGTTTATCGATAAAACCGGAAAGGTGGTCATTGAGCCCCGATTTTCCGAGGCCAAGCATTTCTATCAGGGAGTCGCGCAAATCACCTTCGACGGCAATTCCTGGGGTTATGTCAATCAGGCCGGGAAAATTGTATTGGCCCCGCAGTTTGACCGAATTGTGGATTTTACCGAAGGACCCGCCCACATCGAAAAAAAAGGCAAGGTTGGATTCTTTGTGAAAACCACCTACCAGTTGGTTGACCCGGTCTTTGATGAGGTAGGACGGTTCGCCGAAGGCCGGGCTTTGATCAAACTCAATAAAAAATGGGGGTATATTGATGCCACGGGCAAAATAGTGGTTTCGCCTCAATTTGAGGATGCCGCTGATTTCAGCAACGGGCTTGCCGCCGTCAGGATGGGAAAACTGTGGGGCTACCTTGCACCCACCGGAAAAATGGCAGTCCCACCCAAATTTATCAATGCCGGTGACTTTTCCGAAGGGCTGGCACCGGTCAGTTTGGCTGGTCAGTGCGGCTATATTGATGCAAGTGGGAAATTCCTTTTGAAACTCACCCCGACACCCTCAAGGTTTGGGTCGTTTTCAAACGGGCTGGCCCGCATCGAAATTCCGTTTCCCAACTCCAAGGGGGAGGAGGATGGGCTTCAGGGATTTATTGACCGCAGGGGAAAAAGAGTTGTCGAACCAAAATACCACTCCACCGGTGATTGGGTGAATGGCCTGTGCGTGGTGCGTACCACTGCCTTGTTGACCGATTCGACCTGCGGTGTGATTGACTTCGCCGGAAAATTTATCCTTCCCCCAAAATATAAGGATATCGACATTTTGCCTTCAGGCATCATCCAGGCTACCCTCTCACGGGAACCGGAAATGATCTGTTTGGCGAATTCCGCTGGCGCTTTGATTTGGGAGCCAACGCCGTTTGACGACTGGCATGTGACAGTCGATAAAAAATACCGGGTTGAGTTTCTGACTCCCCATCCACCCTTGTGGAAGGACCGGCTGGCTGCGCTTCAAAAAGATGCCGACACGTCGAAAGATGGCGAACGGTATTTCAGTTTCGACAACCGGACCAAGATCACGTACGACCTTCGGATTGAGCCTGGGTTCAAAGGGAATCCGGAAACCGTGTTAACCAAAAGCCTCTATGGAATCGTTTATGCCACCCAAGGAACGGTCACCTCGCACAAGAGCCTGATGAGCGGGGGGTATCCGGCCAAAGAGGCGGAATTGACCTTTAATGACAAGGCCGGAAAAGCCACCCTGTTGCGGTTACGACTGGTGTTGGCCGATGAAACCCTGTTTGTCCTGCTGGTTTTTGGCCGGAAAGAGGAAATTTCGCTTCAGCTCTTTGGTAACTCGGCAGATTTCTATTTTCAATCAATCCAATTACTTGGGAAGAAATGAGCCGATGATCCCAGCAATTCCCGGTTAAGTCGGACCTGGATACCTGCAGGCACCGCCAACTGTCGCCTCCGTTGTGGGAGAGCACGCACACCAGATGATTTGTGAGGGTTGTCGGACTGGCTGCAAGGCAGTGGCGGTGGCGTGGTGGCAGTGGAAAGCACCGGCAATTATTGGAATATCCAGGAAGCTACAGAGCAGGAGGTCTGGGTCAATGCGGCCCCTGTGAAACGGGTTCCGGACCGCAAGACCGATGTCAAGGATGCGGCGTTCCTTTCAGCAGCAGTTTTCAACACAGGTGATGCCATCCGCCCTTAACAGAGGTTTTCCGGCAATTGTGTCTGCGCGCCCCCGTATCGTTCCTTTCAAAATTCGCCATAACCCGCCTGCCCTTCCCGCGTTGACATGGCATTCACCCTCCAAACTCAAAGAAATGTTCAAGGATACCTGGTATGCGTCATCTGCTTCGGTTTTTGTCATTGATAGTGGTTATTTTCCTGTTCTCCCTTACCACTCACGCCCAGTGGGTTGATGATTCCAAGCGCATCGCCTTGACCTTGCTCTGGCAGCGAAAAAACCAGGAGGCGTTTAAATACGTGGCTACCTTTCCAGGGAGTGAGTATGCGACCGCCTATTTGGGCCGGCAACAACCAGGCGAGTCACTGAAGTATCTTGAGGACAGCGGGTTGCTGGAACAAAACCCGCGCCTGTGGCTGGTTAAAGGGGATTTGCTCCTTGCTTTAGGGCGGAACTCCGAGGCGCTGGCTTGTTACCAGAGCGGGGCGAAACGATACACCCATCTCTCCGATTACCCCGCCGAAGTTGAACCTGCGCTGTTTGAAAGAAAGTGGGCCAGCCTGGTTTTGACGGAATTTCCCTTGTCATTTACGTACGGACCAGGGAGTCATCGTGACAATTGGCTGATTCGCAGGTTTTTGACGTTGGGGGCAGTTGCAGATGCCAAACAGGAGTTTGAGAGGGTTTGGCAGATTCACGAAGCCTGGCGACAAAAAAGCGCTTATCCACCGGAAACGCTCCAGTTTGCACTTGATTATGCCTATTTTCTGAAGCGGAACCATTTCGACCTGGCTGCCGAAAAACTGTTGTTGGATGTTTTTTCCGGTTTGGCCTTTTCCTGGCTCCCCTCTTTCAACCAGGACAAGGGAACTGCGAAATACCGGCTGCAAACCTCCCCATTGGGCCTTGGACCAAAGCAATTTATCCATTCTGCCTATACGGTCCTCAAAAGCCTGGGAGCCGCCGCCAAAATCAAACCGGTTGTCCTCGAAGCCGCCAAGTATGATTTTCCCAATGTGAGTATTGTGGCCGAAATCCTCCGGATTGAGGGTGACCCGACCAGTGCTCTGAACCTGGAACTGACGGATTTGGATGCCAGAGTTGACTCGAAAGCCATCCAATACTATCAACGGGGAGTCGTTTTGGAAGAGAATAAGGAACTCCGGCGGGCGCTCAAGGAATACGAAATGGCGGGTGAGACGCTCCGACAACCCAGCCAATCATATCTCTTGACGACGAGTCAGTTATTTTACCGGTACGTTCTTCCGGAAAATTTGCCCAGCCGGCAGCAGCGGCTGCATTTTTTTCAATCCCGTCTTTTGGAACGGCGGAACCGGCTGGCTAAAAGGGTTGGAACCCCACTCCAGGTTTTGACTGCGGCTTTGGCCGAAGCTGAAACCTTTCCGGACCAATTCTCCGGCAAGGCCCAGATGCATGACCTGGAAGAATTGTTTGCAAAAGCCAATCGTCAGGTTGATTTCATCCCCTGGGCAAGAAAATTTGCTGCCAACAACCCTGCATCGCCCAGTCTTTTCTGGTTGGGATTACGGCTTGGTACCCAGGAATTGGGATTTCAATATCTCATCAAGGCTGCTGCCGAGCCCTGGTTTTCCTCTGAAAACCTCAAGGAATGGAAAAGCTGGTTGGAACAGGAAAGAGTTGACTGGTATCCGGCACTGGTTGAAAGACTGGCGCAAGCCTATCCGCAGAATGGCTGGGTTCAACTGGAACGGCTCAAACTGAAGGGGCTGCTGAATTCCCCCCAGGTCATTCCGGTTTTGGAGCTTCTCACCCACAACCCTCGGGATTCCGGACGCAGCAATTTCTGGCCCCAAAACAATGTGTTTCCAACTGTTTTCTCCGCTGCCCTTGCCTTGCTGAAATACTATCACCAAACCGGGAACGAGGCCCAACTGCTTGAACTTGCGCTCCGGATTGCACGGCGCGAATCACCCTTTCACCTTCCTGCTCACGTGGTTGAAGACCATGGGAAGTTTGGCCTGAGTGAAGGGAACCTTGTCCTGGAATTTGCCATCCAGCACCTCTCACGGCCCGAATTTCTCAAGCAACTTCAGGTTGCCCTGGATGACTCCCCCTGGTTGCGGCCAACCAGTCAAATTCACAATCGGTTGGGGTTGCCTCCGCTCTGGCCGTTTTCCCCAACTTCTCTGCCGGTGCAACCGACCGCAAACGGGAAGGGAGTGGCTTTGGTTTCCTTTGCTGAGGTATTGAGTTTGTGCCGGGATGAACAATGGATGTATGTCGGACATCCCTGGGGAGTGGCGGTTCGTGATTTTCAGGGGAGCCTGGTGAAAACGGTTTTTCTTCCCCAGCCCGCTGAATATTTGGCCCTCCTGAATGGCGACCTGTGGGTTGGAACGACTGACGGTTTGTTTCGGGTTGACCCCCAAACCGTTCAGGTTGAACACCTCAGGTGTGACCAGGAGCTGACCCCCGAAGACAGAAAACTTTCCCGAACCAATCCGAATTCGGTTTTTGGCCTAGCTGTCCAGAACCAGTGGCTGTGGGTCCAGACCTCGCACAGCCTCCGCCGGTATCATCCTCCAGACCGAACCGTGCGGGTTTTTGAACGTGATGAAATGAACCTTCCTCTCGACCGGGTTCCGGAGAAAATCATGGTTGATGGCAATTTTCTGTGGGTGGGTGGCCGTTCTGATGGGATACGTCGCTTTGATGCCAGCCGCGAAAAGTGGGAGTCCGTGCCAAACGAGCCGCTGGGAAGGATCCAATTGCTGGGAATCTACCAAAGGAAAATTTGGGGAAAACAAATCAACCCGGATGATGAAACGGTCCGCCTGGTTATGATTGACCCGGATACGTTGCAACCCGGTTTGGTTCCGGTGGAACCTGAATTTCCCGACCCCGTTTGGTTTGAGGTAAAGGAACTCCATGTGTGTGGGCAGTTGAACGGGAACCCGGTGTTTGGCTCCCACCTCCCGCTGGCTTGGTTTGACCCGCAAACCGGGCACCTGAGACCTCTCCAACCCCTTGGTTCCCTCAAACCGTTGGACTTTGAGCCGGATGTGCCTTTTTCCATCCGAAACCGGTGGGATGAGGCAGGAGGTGTGACCCGTTTTGAGCAATGGTCCAATCCGGAAAAAAACCAGCCTCATGCCAGATCCTGGTTGATGCTCCATCTGCCCAATGGCACCCTGGTTGCGGGAGGGAGAAAATATCCAGGTGACGCAGCAAGCCAAACTGCGGGTCTATGGTTTTGGGAAGCGGGAAAGACCTCCCCCCGGCAAATCCCGAATGGGTTGTTGGGAACCTCGGTTTTTTCGGTTTCCTATCGGGAAGCGGATAAAACCACCTGGGTCTGCACCAGCGGCGGAGTTTTGGTATTGGATGCACATTACCAACCAGTCCGCCAATTCACCGAAGCTGTCGGCTTGTTACCGGCTGCTTACGGTTTTGGCGCATGGGTAGGAAATCGTTTTATCTGTGTGACTGCCGGAAACTCCAAAATGGCTTTTTCCGTCATTGACGGAACCACCTATCAAGTGCAGACGACCAAGCCGTGCCTGGTCGAAGGAAATCCCCAGATAGAATCAATTGTTCCGGCGGCAACCTCCAACCAAATCCGGGTGACCTTCAAACCCAGATGGAAGAAAGGTTTCAAATATGAGCTGGAACAATATCAACCGCTGGAAATTGGTTTGGATCCAGTACAGAGCCCTCCGTCGCTTCTGCTCAAAACACTTCCCCTAAAAGGCTCTGTCCTTCCCCCTGACCCTTTGCCCATGCCCCTCTTGGGCGGCACCCAAACCGGTCAGGTCAAGATTTTGGAAAAGTCCTGCCTTTTTGGCACAAACGGGTTGCTGGTCGTTTTGGAAAATTTTTCCGTCACATCATCCCCCGTGGAAATGACTGCCACCCTGGAGTCGAATCAGCCTCTCGTCAAACAGATGGCGGAGTCTGGAACCCAGCTTCGTCCGGAGGAATTGGCGGCTCAGTTTGGCCGGTTTTTGAAAAGTCCAAATCCCTTTGTGGTCCGGGAAACCCTGTTTGCCCTCAAAGGCGAAATTCAAAATGAAAACCCTGAAGTTCTGGCCGCCGTGGTGGAGCAGCTTGGGAACTCCAACTGGGAGGTCCGGAATCTGGTTGCGGCCCTGCTGGGGAACCAAACCCATCCGATTGTGATACGGGGTTGGCAGGCTGCCGCACAGAGCCCGTTTGAAGATATTCGCAACAGCTCCATCATTCATCGGGCCAGTGCAGGAACGCTGGCCGAACCAGCCGAATTAACCCGTTTGTACAAGACGAAATTCATACCGTCAGTGGCTGGAAACGCTCCCCTCTTTGAGTTTCTGAGCAAAAGCGACCCAGCCGGCCTGTTGGATATTTATCTTCAGAGCCCTCCAAAATATTCAATTGAAGGAAAGGCATTCCAGGAATTAGCCAAACAATTGGCAGCCAAACCGGAAATGTTCCTGCCTCGGTTTTTTCCGGTCACAGAAAAACGAAATCTGCTCGAACGGCTGGCCAGAGAGGCGGGAACCCAACTCCTGCCCGCACTCCACCTGCTGCTGACATCTCCCGAACCGGTGACTCGGGCCAATGCTGCCCTGGCCTGTGGCGCAATCGGTGAACGGTCCTCAATCCCCTTTCTCATCCAGGCACTTGATCTGCAAAGCCAGGAGTCCCAAGTCGCCATTTTGGCGGTGCTGGGAACCCTCAAGGCAGCAGAAGCCGTGCCGGCTTTGGTCGGACTGTATCGGCTCAGGCAAAAGGAAAAACAGTTCAGCGAGGGGATTCCGGCAAACCAGCGGAACCCTGACAAACCGCCTGCGCCAACCGTCCCGCAGGGGGTGGCATCGTTTGGGGAAATGGACCTGGAATATGAACTTTTACAGACGCCTCCCCGGCCCCGGTTTCCTGATTTCCGGCAACAAAATGTACACTTGCCAATGGAGGAAATTATCAAGACGATAGAAACCATTGGCCCGCAAGCCAAACAGGATTTTTATCAAAAATTGCAGAACCGGCCAGCTTCATAAGGAATCCATCCAGGGGTTCAGCCCTGAGCAAAATTGAAGTGGCAGGTTCCAGCCCCGAAACAATGTGGTTTTGGTTACGACTTCCCTTATTTGTCCTGGTACAAACGCCCGTTTCTATGCAACTCCAGCCAGTCGTTTGACCTGCATTGCTTTGAACTTCCCTCCGCGTCGTGCTGGAAACCCAAGCCGGTTGAGTTCAGCGGCAATTTTGCCGTAGCTCCAGCCCTTCTCCCGCAACGGACCGATGATGGCGGCGGCCTTGCGGTTATGTTCGTGGGTGCGGGCATTGTGGATGCGGACCTGAATGCCCTTGGCTTTGGCTTCAGGTGTCAGGTTTTCCGGTTTGCCCAGCGTGACACCTCGTTCCTTGAGCGAGTGGAGCGCCTCCCTGGTTCGTTTGGAAATCATTTCCCGTTCCTGCTCGGCCAGGGCTGCAAAGATGTGGAGGGTGAATTTGTTGGCAGTCGGCATGTCGCCGGCGATGAAATCCACCCCGGATTCCATGAGGTTGGCGATAAAGGCGACATTGCGCGACAGTCGGTCAAGTTTGGCAATCAGCAGGGTCGCCCCGGTCTGCCGGCAATGGGCCAAGGCACGCAGCAACTCAGGCCGGTTGTTTTTCCGCCCGCTTTCAATGTCGGTATATTCGGCCATCACTTGGCCGTCCCGGGCGGTCGTTTCGACAATCCGCCGTTGGGCTTCCAGCCCGAGTCCCGACTGCCCCTGTTTCGGGGTGCTTACCCGGTAATAGGCAACGTAGGTTTGAGTCATGCCAACGCCTCCAGGTAAGGAGTTATCACCCGTTCGACCCGGCACAGGCGAGCGAAATGGAGAATTCTGGCCACCGTCACCTGATCCCGTTCCAGGCCGTTGCGGAGGGCTTCCAGCACCACTTCCAGCCCGATCCGGTTGCGGAACTTGAATCCATCGGCAATGGTTTTTTCTGCTGAATAGATCCGCACTGGCACTCCATCCACCGGATGGGTCTCAATGCCGGCCTCATAGGCTGTCGGGGCGACGTGAAAGGCCCGAATGGACGGATGTTCAACCCGAGGTGTTTTGACCCCTTGCGGGAGCGCAATATCCACCCAATGCGGAATCCGGGTGGTCAAATGATGGAAGGCGAAGGCTGAAATGAGGCAGATCACAGCTTTGGGAACCCGCACTGACACTGACACCAGATCCGGTTGGTCCGGCCAGGGCAGGTCGGCGGACCGAAAGACACCCCGACTCAGTTCAATCAGCTTTCCTTCATCGCGCAGGCGGTAGAGGGTGCGGGGATGAATCCCCAGCGCGAGCGCCTGGGAGGTGCGGACGGTGCCGCCCAGTTGGTGAATCCGTTCCAGTGGCGGGTGCATTTCTTTTGAATGACCTCTTTTTACTAAAATGACCATAGTTATATATAAATATAGCCATTTTTATCCATTTGTCCAATTGGTTACCAGTTCTTGCGTCCGATAACCTTTCTTCTTTCTCTTGGTTCCATTATAACATTACTTGAAGGGACCTTTGGGAAATGTTACAACAGACCGAAATCAGGAAAATCAAGCCCCTCCAATAAAACCCTGGCTGTCATGGAGCTGAACTGGTGGCCTTCTGGGAACTGCCTTTAGAGAGCTGAAATTATCGGAAGGGGCAGAGGAAGACCCTCATTCATGAAATCCAAGGGATAATTTGGCTGAATGCCGGGCTTGACAAACATACGATTCGTTGCCGCCAGCAAAATGGACTGCCGCCGGCAGCCTCTGGCAATAGCACTGCACTCTGCGGTAAAAGCCGGTACAATCCGAAAATATGCTGACTGTCGTTCCAGGTTGCACCGCTACCATCACCGGTTTGCGCCGCCGCGACCAAATTACCCTATAATTTATGCCACCTGCTAAAGCAAATCCGGGCGCATGCCTTGGTTATGTGGTAGCTTCAGGAGGTGTAGCCATCACTGGTTTGCGAAGCGGCACCCAACTCACCCTTCATTGATGCCACCCGCTAAAGCAAACCGAGTGCATGGCAGGGTTAGCTTTTCCTCTTCTCAACCACGTGTTCAGGCACCCACACAATAAACTCCGGGCGTTTCATGTGACCGCTTGCCACCGCCAAAATAATCCGCTCCTGCTCATCAACGTGGGCTTGAATCTCAAAACCATTGATGACCAGCAAGACTTCCAGGGCTGCGTGCCCAATCCGTTTATTGCCGTCAACGAAGGGATGGTTGGCGATCAGTGAGTGGCCCAGGGCGGCTGCTTTTTCAGCCACTGTCGGGTATAAATCGAGGCCATCAAAGGTGAGAAGTGGTTGTGCCACCGACGACTCCAAGGCTCCTTCAGCTCGAATTCCCGCTCCACCCCCGGAAACCTCAATGACTTTCTGATGCAGCCGGACGACCTGTTCCTTGGTCACATGTTTCATTAAGCCAGCCTTTGGTAAAGCTCGGTATTTTTGGCCACCACGTAATCTACCGCCTGTTGAAAGTCATGTTCTACCTCAGCTAATTTGGCCTCTAGGCTGAAGCGTAAAAAATCTTCCGGGGTCATATTCAGTTGCAGGGCTGCGTTCTGAACGCGCTCACCCAAGGAAGTATCGAGATCAATTTCAAGAATTGGCATATTGTCTCCTTTCCTTGCATTGTCGTTCATTCGCACATTTTTGAAAAGCTAACGGCAGCCATCACCGGTTTGCGAAGCGGTAACCAACTGTCCCTTCAATGAATCTGCCTGCTGGAGCAAATCCACGCGTATGGCTTTGTTGGGCTTGTGTATTTTTAAAATAGTATCCTTTACAACAGCCAATGCAAAATAACCCCGCTTGTTGTAGCGACCTGCGATCATCCGGGCCAGAACCTGCAATCATCCGAGGTTTTGAACCCACATTATTTGCAACGATCCGACGCGCCGACCCACATTAGCTGCAACTGAGCCCACATTATTTGCAACCAGCCCGCCATCATCGACCCCTGGCCCAGATTGGGTGCAACTGAGTTGTCCCGCGCCTCCAGTGGTTCGGAAAAACGCTTGTCTTTCCGAACTCCGTTCACCCGGTTCAGCTCCGGCCGGAAAAAAGGGAAAGGGGATTACGTGCAGCGAAGGTGGGTTTGGGGTGGATGATTGCAAGCTGGTTGCAATGATTGTGAGCAGGATGGTTTTTGAGGTGCATTGATTGTGAGCACAAAACCCCGGATGATTGCGAGCAGAACCAGTTATGATTGCAAGCTGTACAATTACAGGCGCAAACCCCAGGCTGAATCCATCACGGTTGACGGGCTTTTGGAAGCGCAGTCAACGACTGCCTACCTTGAGGCGACGGAAATTTCACGGATTAAGGCCTTGATTCAACTGGCCGAACTGCGGGGAATGCCGGTGGAGGAAGTGATGCGCCGATTGGGAATCAAAAAAACTCCACGAAAAATTCATAAATGCCGCTCAAGCCCTGCCACTACGTCACCATTCCCCAGGCAGATGTGCGCAAAGGAAAACCGCGCGACACTTTTGATTTCGCAATCCATCCAAAGCATATCCAAGCCGAGCCCGCCCGTGACCTTGAGGGCCAGGTTCTTTTTTTAAGCGCGCATTTCGGTCGTGAACTGAGATTATCCCGTCTGAAACCACCGAAATATATGGAAGGTTGACCAGGGGGCTGGAGACATCAAACAATATTTGACAATAAACGAATGATCGTTTATTTTAGAAATTGTGCGACACAAAGACGACAACAAACACCTGGCCATCTGTGATGCAGCCATTGAATTGATTACCACCAATGGTTTTGCAGACAGTTCAATGGCAAAAATCGCCAAAGCGGCGAATGTGTCACCCGCCACCATCTATGTTTATTTTGAAAACAAGGAAGACCTGCTGAAAAAGGTCTATTTGTTGGTCAAACAGGAATTGAGCACGAAACTGTTGCACGGCTTCAGTGAAAGTCTTCCGGTGGCAGCCGGTTTTAGGGTCATCTGGGACAATTTCTATCGCTATGCACTTGAAAATCCGGTCCGGTTTGCTTTTACCGAGCAGTTTGCCAACTCGCCGCTGGTGGATGGTTGTCGGGAAGAAAGCATGAACTTCTTTCACCCGTTGTTGCGGTTGATTGAACGGGGTCAGGCGGAAAAAATCATCAAGGATATGCCGCTTGAAATTTTTATCGCTTTCACTTTTTCCCCACTGACCGGATTGATCAAGGAACAGTTCAGCAACCGGATAGTTTTGGATCAGCAGACCCTGGACATGATTTTTGAAATTGCGTGGGACGCAGTCACGGTTTAATTTTTTTTGAGAAATAATTAAACGATCATTCGTTTAATTAAAAAGGAGTACAAACATATGAGGCAAGGAAACTGGACAGCGGAACTGATCCCGAAGCAGATGGGAAAAGTGGTTATTGTAACGGGCTCATCAAGTGGCATCGGTTATGAGACCGCGCGGGTCTTGGCCAACCAAGGGGCTGAAGTGATCATCGCGGTCCGAAACCAGGAGAAAGGCAAACGGGCGCTCCAGCAGATTTTGGGACAGAATCCGGCTGCCGATGTCAAGGTGATGGAACTTGATCTGGCAAATTTGGCTTCGGTTGAGCAGTTCGCTGTTACTTTCCGGAAAACGTTTACCCGGCTGGATATATTGATTAACAACGCCGGGGTGATGATTCCGCCTTATGAAAAAACCCTTAACGGTTTTGAATTGCAATTCGGCACCAACCACCTTGGTCATTTCGCATTGACGGGACACCTGCTGGAGGTTTTGACCAGTACCAAAGGTGCCCGCATCGTCAATGTCTCAAGCAGCGCTCACCGCTGGGGGAAAATCAATTTTGGGGATTTGACCTGGGAGAAAAGAAAATATTCCCCTTGGAAGGCATACAGTGACAGCAAAATTGCCAATCTGTACTTCACCTCCGAACTGACCAGAAAACTGAAGGAAAACAAGCTTGATCTGCTGACCACAGCCGCTCATCCGGGGTGGACGGCGACCGACCTGCAACGTCATACCGGGGTGGTCGAATTCCTCAACCGGTTCCTGGCAATGGACATTGCCCAGGGCGCGTTACCGACCTTGCGGGCCGCCATTGACACAGGTGTCACCGGTGGAGAGTTTTTTGGTCCCAACGGCCTGTTTGAACTCTGGGGTTTTCCGATTGAAGTTCAGCCCAACCAATTATCCCAGGATGAAACCATCGCCCGGCAATTATGGTCCATTTCCGAGGAATTGACGGGAGTGAAATTTGTGTTTTCCCAAAGAATGAGAGCCTAAGCAAATTTTAAATGAAGTCCGGAGGGGCACAGCTCTTTCCCGGCTGCCAAGAGAAACAACACCGGCCTGAGCTTTGGGCCGAATTCAACAGGAGAATCAGATGCAATACAGACTTTTAGGAAACAGCGGACTTCGTGTTTCGGAAGCGGCGCTTGGGGCCATGACCTTTGGTGACGATTGGGGCTTCGGCTCCTCCAAGGAAGAGGCCCGCAAGGTGTATGACGCCTTCCGCGAAGCCGGGGGAAATTTCATTGACACCGCCAACATCTACACGAACGGAACCAGCGAAACGTTTCTGGGCGAGTTCATGCAGGGCCATCGGCAAAGCGTGGTCATGGCCACCAAATACTCGAATGCCATGCCGGGAACTGACCCGAACGCCGCCGGCAACCACCGCAAAAATATGGTGCAGGCAGTCGAAGCCAGCCTTAAACGGCTGGGAACCGACTATATTGATCTCTACTGGGTCCACATCTGGGACCAGATTACACCGGTCGAGGAAGTCATGCGCGGACTTGATGACCTGGTGCGCGCCGGAAAAATTCTCTACGTCGGCATCTCGGATGCCCCGGCCTGGTGGATTGCGCAGGCCAATACGTTGGCTGAGTTGCGTGGCTGGTCGTCCTTCATTGGGTTGCAGCTTGAATACAGTTTGATCGAACGAACCGTCGAACGGGAACTGATTCCGATGGCCAAAGCATTGAACCTTGGGGTGACAGCCTGGGGTCCGCTTTCGGGTGGGGTGCTGACCGGCAAATACCACGGTCAGGGAACGTCTGAGGCGGGCCGCATGCACAGTGACATGTTAAAAGGGCTGATGCCCGAGCAAAACCGGGCCGACCGGGTGGTTGCTGCGGTCAAGGCAGTGTCAGACGAAACTAGCCGGAGCATGGGGCAGGTTTCGCTGGCGTGGCTGCGCCACCGCGCAGTGCCGGTCATTCCCATTCTTGGTGCGCGCAAGCTGTCACAGTTACAGGATAACCTGGCGAGCTTTGACCTGACCCTTTCCGCCGACCAATTACAGACCTTAGAGCAGGCCAGCCAAATTGAACCGGGCTTCCCCTACAGCATGTATACCAAGGATTTGGCCCGGTCCGTTGCTTATGGCGGAATGCGGGACCGAATCCTGGCCGAAAATCTGAAATGATCGTCGATTCAGTTTTTTCTATCATGGGATTGCGCCACCGCCGCATTAGGTGCCTTGTGGTGGCGGTCATCAAGCGAAACCTCCACCCGGTTGGGGGCAATTCCGGAGAGAATTGTCCCCATTTTAGGTTCCTTCCAGGTGAAAGGAAAATCCATTCATGGAATTCCGGTTGAACCATTGTCGAAGTTGCAAACACTATAACTCATCTGATTATGATTGGTGGGGCAATCGGACCAGAAAGCGGGTTTCTCCCGGCTGCGAATGGCACTCGATATCTCCCCGGTGCCGCCGGATAATACGGCAGGCAATATCGAGACCGAGCCCGCTGCCTTCACCGACCGGCTTGGTGGTGAAAAACGGTTCAAAAATGCGCGATTGGATTTCCGCAGGAATTCCGGGGCCGTCATCGATAAATTCAACCAAAATGCTTTCTTCGTCGAAAGAGGTCCGGATGGTCAGCCTGCCTGACCCGTTTAAGGCATCCAGGGCATTGTCAATCAGGTTGGTCCACACCTGATTGAGTTCTCCCACCATGGCCATCAGGGGAGGGAGGTGGGGATCAAATTCCCGCACGACCTTGATGCCACGTTTGGTTTCGTGGGCAAACATTGTCAGGGTGTTGTCAATCCCGTCATTGAGGTTGACCTCCTGGACGGCAGCCTGATCCATATAGGAGTAGGATTTCACTGCTTTGACCAGGTTGGAAATGCGTCCGGCAGCCTCCTCGATTTCCTCCACCATACGGGCCGCAGTCAAATCCGCTTCCAACCGGGCCACTGTTTCAGGAAAGCCTTCTTTCGCCAGGACCGTTGCCATTGGCTCCAGTTCAAACGGGGAAAGACCACAGCTCACCAGAACGGGAGTCAGATTCCAGGCTTCCTCCACGCCCCGGTCCTCCAACCAAGTGGAAAGTTCCTCTTCACGGTCGCTTTGGGTGATTGCGTCAAGCCGGAGGGGCGGGCGGGAAAGCGCCATGGCCCGCAGTTCGGTATAGGCGGCGCTGGCCGGACATTGTCTGAGGGCGGCATTATTGACCGAGCCCGAAAACCGGGCCAGAACTTCGCGCATCTGTGCCGAAGCCCGGGCGATGGCTGCTGCCGGGTTGTTGAGTTCGTGGGCCAGTCCGGCTGAGAGTTTCCCCAGTGCGGCCAGTTTTTCCCGTTGGTGGACCACAGCCAGGGCCTCGGGTCGCCGGTGAATCAAGGCCGGCATGATAATTGAGGCAAACGACGGGCACTGGCCAATCAGCTTTTTGAGGACGCTGGTGGGAATCTGCAGGGCGTTGACCGGCGTCATGGCGCGTGCCGTGGCAATCGCCCGCTCATCGGTCAGAATCCCGATTTCCCCAGTGAACTGGCCGGCTTCGTGCGTGACCAGCGTGGTCTCACCGTCCGCCACCCGTTTGGTCACTCGGACCTTTCCCGAAAGCAGCACAAAAAAACAATCCGAGCCAGGGTCTCCTTCGGAAAACAAACGGTCACCGATGTCAAAATGCAGTTCGGTGCCATATTGACGCAGACAGGCGAGATCCTCCGGAGTCAGTTTGGGAAACAGCAGGTCGTGTTGATGGTCATTCATAGGCACATTTGTTGGGACCGATTTGAAAAATTGCGTCACCCTTAACGCACCAGGGTCAGATACTGATGCACAAACTGCACTGCAATTGAGCCTTGTCCCACAGCGGAAGCCACCCGCTTCACCGAGTTTGAACGGACATCGCCGGCTGCCAGGACGCCCGGCAGGCTGGTTTCAAACATAAAAGGTTCGCGCTGCCCGAAACTCTTCGGAATCGGTCCGCCCTGGCGCAGGTCGGGGCCGGTCAGGATAAAACCATGCGCATCACGGCGGATGGTTTCCGGCAACCAGTTGGTGTGCGGATACGCCCCGATAAAAATAAAAAGCGAGGAGGCCGGGACGGTTTCCTCACCACCCGTATGGACATCTGCAATGGTCAGCGTTTCCAGGTGCTCAGTGCCTGAGACCCCGACAATTTGTTTGCAACATTCCACCTGGATGTTGGGGGTTCCCGCAATTTGTTCAATCAGGTAATGGGACATGCTTTGTTCGAGTCCAGCGGCCCGCACCAGCATCACCACCTTGCGGGCAAATTTGGCGAAGTGCATGGCTGCCTGACCGGCAGAATTGGCTCCCCCGACAATGTAGACGTCTTCATTGCGGCAGGAAATCGCCTCCGTCATGGCCGCCCCGTAGTAAATTCCGGCTCCCTCCAAATGGGCACTGCCAGGAAGATTGAGCTTCCGGTAGGAAACACCCGTGGAAAGAAGGACCGCAAATCCCGGCAGTTCGGTGCCATCGGCCAGTTTGACGATCCGGTAAGGGTCGGCTGCCACAATCCCCACCGCCGTTTGCGGTGTGAGAATATCAACCCCAAAGCGCCGGGCCTGAGCAACCGCCCGCCGGGCCAGGTCTCCGCCGCTTAATCCCACCGGGAACCCCAGGTAGTTTTCAATCCGCGAGCTGGTGCCTGCCTGGCCGCCGGGCGCGTGTTTTTCAACAATCACGGTGCGAAGTCCTTCAGAGGCTCCATACACGCCGGCTGCCAGCCCGGCAGGACCGCCTCCGATGATAATCAAATCGTAGAACTCATTTTGAGCACTGGTGCGCAAACCAATCCGTTCGGCAATTTGCTCCGGCAGGGGAGCGGAAAGGACCACCCCGCCCGGAAAAATCACCAGGGGGAGTTCCGCCTCGCTCCCCACGGAAGCCAGCACCCGTTGGGCCTCTTCGTTGCTATCCACATCCAGCCACCGATAGATGACCTGGTTGCGGGCCAGAAAGTCCTTCAGCCGATGGGTGGCGGGTGACCAGCGATGGCCAATCAGGCGCACTCCTTCAAAGGGCGGAGTGTAACGTTCGCCCCAATCTTCGAGCAGGTCGGAAAGCGCCGGATACAGGTTTTCTTCGGGCGGGTCCCACGGTTTGGTGAAATAATAGTCGAGTTTGATTTCGTTGATGGCCCGGATGGCGGCGTCCGTGTCGGCGTAGGCGGTCAAGAGCGCAGATTTGGCTTCCGGATAAAACTCCTTGGCCGCCTGCAGAAATTCGATGCCGTTCATGTGCGGCATGCGCTGGTCCGAAAGGAGCAGCGCCACGGCTTCGTCACGGGCCTTCAATTGTTTGAGCACGTCCAGCCCTGCCGCTGCAGAATCCGCCCGCAGAATCCGGTATTGACCCCCGAAGCGCTTGCGCAGGTCGCGTTCAATCACCCGCAGCACCTGCAAGTCGTCATCAATTGTGAGCAGGACTGGTTTCATGTGATTTTTCACCTTTCCAACGGTATCGGCGGCATCCCCTCCCCAGGGGTCAATGGGCTGCACCGCCGCCTTCGCCCGGTCTAATCGGCTTGCAAAGCAGGATGGTCGCACCGATGGCAATCAGCAGGCTTCCCATCAGAAAAAAACAATCGTTATAGGCCATGACGGTGGACTCGCGCCGGATGGATTGGTCAACCAGGGCCACGGCTTTGGCGGATGCTTCCCTTGGGGCCACGCCTCGGGTCACCAGAAACCGCTCCACCGAATTCAGGCGGACCTGGACCTGCGGGTTTGACGGATTGATAAATTCGCCTTGCCGGCTGGAGTGAAATTTTTCCCGTCGGGTGAGCAGGGTGCCAATGATGGCGATGCCCACCGAACCGCCCAGGTTTCGCAGCATGTTAAAAAGGGAAGAAGCCGACCCGGCATTTTCCTTTTCAATTCCAGCCGTGGCCAGCGACGAAAGCGGCACCAGAATCAGAGGCTGCCCACAGGCCCGGACCAGTTGGGCGGCAAGCAACTGGTTGTAACCGTAGAGGTTGGTCATGTTGGAATTCATCAAACAACTGACCCCAAACAGCACCATCCCAATGACGACCAGCACCCGCGTATCAACAAACTTCATAAACCGTGGAACCAGCGGAATCAGCAATAACTGCGGCCCTCCGGACCATGCCACGACGGTGCCGATGTCGTACGCGTTGTACCCCTGAATCTGGCTCAAATAGAGCGGCAGGATAAAAACGCTCCCATAGAGTCCCACCCCGAGGGTAAAATTGACCAGCGAACTGATGCCAAAGTTCCGCCGGGCAAAGAGCCGCAGATTGAGAAACGGATTGGTGCGGGTCAGTTCAATGACCACGAACGCGGTCAATCCCACTGCGGCAGCAATGGCACAATCCCGGATATACTCGTCGCCAAACCAGTCCTTGCGATTGCCTTCCTCCAAAAACACGGTGAAACTGCCCAGTCCCACCGCCATGGCCAGAATACCCCAGTAATCGCCGCCTTTCAGCAGGTTGAGCTGCAAGGGCTGGGCCGCAATGGCGTACCACACGGCAGCAATCAGGACCGCGCCGGGAATAATGTTGAGATAAAAAATGTACTGCCACCCGAATTGTTCCGTCAGCCAGCCGCCAATGGCCGGACCGATGGCCGGCGCAAAGGTCGCCGTCACTGCAAACATTGCCAATCCCATCGGTTGCCGGGAAGGAGGCAGCGTGGTGAGAATAATCGAAAAGGACATCGGAATCAGCACGCCACCCGTGAAACCCTGACCCGCCCGAAAGAAAATCATGCTGCTCAGGTCCCAGGAAAAAGCGCATAAAACCGAGAAAATCAAAAACAGCACCGCGTTCACGAGCATATATCTTCGGATCGAAAAAACCCGTGAAAGCCAGGCCGTGAGCGGAATGACGATTATTTCGGCCACCAGATAGGAGGTTGAAATCCAGGCCCCTTCGTCGGGCGTGGCCGCCAGCGCGCCCTGAATGTCCTTGAGCGAGGAATTGGTGATTTGAATGTCGAGCACCGCCATAAAGGCCCCCAGCAGGGAGCCGCAAACGGCAATCCAGCATTTCAGGGTGGGCTTTGCCTCGGCGGATTTCCGGTCTCCGATGACGCAACCGGTTTGCGAAGCGACGATGGCAGTTTCGCCTTCAATTCGGGTGACGGTAGGCATATTCAATCTGACCGAATGGGTTCAGGATTCAGGGGCTCGGGTTCCGGGATTTCTGTGGACGAATGTTGATTGGAAAATCAATTCCGGGGAGTGAGAAAACCCCGAAACCTAGGCCCGGAACCCGGTCATCAGTTAATCTTGACCGAAACAATGGTTGACATCCCCGGCACAATCTGACGGGCGTTGCCTTTGACACTTGCAGGGTCCAGCACGATTTTCACCGGCACCCGTTGGACCACCTTGGTAAAATTTCCAGTTGCGTTGTCGGGCGGCAGCAACGCAAACTTGCCGCCGGTCCCGGCCTGAATACTGTCCACTTTGCCGTGAAACGACCTGCCCAGGGCATCAACTTCGATTTCGACTTCCTGGCCAGGCTGCATTTTTTTCAGTTGGGTTTCCTTGAAATTTGCCACCACCCACACTTCGTTGGGAACCAAAGAAAGCAGGGTCTGGCCTGCCGAGACGAAATTTCCCTCCTCCACGGTCCGTTTGGCCACCAGCCCTGTTTCCGAGGCATAGATTTTCGTGTAGGACAGATTGAGTCGGGCACGCTCCAAATCAGCCTCGGCGCGTTTGATTTCGGCTTCGGTACTAGCGGCATTGGCGCGGCTGACAGCGAGTTGCTGGGGGGCGGTGTTGGCCTGGGTCAACCGGCCACGGGCTTCGCTGATTAAGGATTGGGTTTGGTTCACCACCGAACCGGCGGCCCGTTGTTCCTCCAGGGCCTGTGACACCTGGGCTTCGGCTGCCTGTCGCTTCTTTTTGGCCGCCTCCAGATTGGCGGTGGCGGTTTGAAAAGCGGCTTTGGCCTGTTCCAGTTTTTGGCTGGAAATATCCTGATGGTTAAACAGGTTTTGATAGCGGTGGGCATCGGCACTGGTCCGCATCACCTCCGCTTCGGCAGCTACAATCCCGGCCTGGGCCTGCGCCAGATTGGCTTGGGCGGCTTCAATCTGGGCTTTGACCTGTTCCAGCCGGGCGCGGGAAACATCCGATTGCGCCTGCGCGGTGGAAACCCCCGAGGACGCCTGTTCCAGCACGGCCTTCCCGGTGGCACCGGTGAGCGCCACCGTTTCCTGCGCCGCCTTGTGTTTGGCGTGGGCGGTGGCCAGGGCCGCTTCGGCTTGCAGGACCTGCACTTCGTAATCTTTGGGGTCAATTTCCAACAGCAGGTCCCCCTTTTTTACTGCCTGATTGTCCTGCACCAGCAGTTTGACCACATGGCCAGAGACTCGCGGGCTGACGGCAATGATATGGCCTTCCACAAAGGCATCATCGGTGGTTTCGTGGGTAAAGGCATGAATGGCAGCCCTTCCGCCGAACAAAAGCCCGCCCAGAATCACGAACAAAAGGGTGATCAGCACGGCTGGTCGGCGAAAGACCGGTGGTTTGGGATGTTCGGGAGGGGAAAGCAACGGAGAATCCGGTTCTCCTCCCTGGTTGGGTTTGGGTTCCGTTTGGGCGGCAGCATTGACGGCTTGAGCTTCCGCTGACTGATTGGAAAGTTCTTTTACTTCCATGGCAGGCATTCCTTTTCAGTTAGAACGGGGTCTGGTTGCAAAGACGCATTGCCTCGATTTCGGGCGGTGACTCCCGGGGAAGGTTCGTGTCTCACTCATTATTGGTGGGGGGAGAGTCGGGATTTGGATTGGCATCTTCCCACGTTGTTTTCGTTTTGGATAGTTGCCCTTCCGGGTGCCCCAGCCAAAAAACCGGCGGCCTGCGGGTGGCTCCAAAAGCAGGAGGTGGAACCGGAAAAGGCGGTTTCAACCAAAAACCCGGCGATTGGGTTTTGTTTTGAAACCCAAAGCGCAACCTCTCCACACAGCCGTCAGGTTGTGGATTCCTTTTCAGAGTCACTTGGGCTGATGGCCAATCCCGGCTGGGTTGAGCGGTTGAGCCAGTCATCAAAACGGGACGGGCCAAGCCGTGGATTTGCGCCCGGAGTCAGACTGTGGTCATCCACCGGGGTACCAAAGTAGCCGGTCTCATCAGCGGTAATGACCTCCCGGGCGTCATGGTGGGCCCGCAGGTAACGACGGACGAGTTCGTCCATCCGGATTGGTTCGGGACCGGCCAGGTCGAGTGTGCCATTCAGCGGCGCTCCCACGGAGATGTCAGCCACAGCGGCGGCCACATCATCCGCCAGAATGGGCTGCATCAGGGCCGATGACAGACGCACCGTTTGCCCGTCAGTGGCACCTTGCGCAATGCTTCCCACGAACTCAAAAAACTGCGTGGCCCGAATGATGGTGTAAGGAATGCCGGCTGCCTTGATCATGTTTTCCTGGACCAGTTTGGCCCGGAAGTAACCGCTCGCCTGGAGGCGGTCGGTGCCCACCACCGAAACGGCCACATGATGGCCGCTGCCTGCCGCCGCCGCTGCCGCCAGGAGGTTGCGGGTTGAGGTTTCAAAGAATTCCATGACGGCCTGGTCTTCAAACGAAGGTGAGTTGGAAACGTCAATCACCACCTGGGTCCCGGTCATGGCTTCAGCCAGCCCTTCACCGGTCAGCACATTGATGCCCGAAGCCCGCGAGGCCGGAATGACCTCGTGGCCCTCCTCGCGCAGGATTTTCCCGAGTTTGGTGCCAATCAGCCCGCTGCCGCCAATGATGACAATTTTGAGTTTTGGGGTCATTGCAATTCCTTTTTGGTTGGAACGGTCACCTGTTTGGGGTTCCCGGGTTTCAAGAACCTGGGGTCCGTTTAGCGGTTTATGTCAGTGGATATGTGTTTTCTCCGGAACGAAACGGCCCCTCCTTTTGGTTGCCGGCAAAATTGGCATACAGGGTGATAGCCAAAGGAAACCCTGACCTGCCTTCCCCGGACCCGGCGGAGCCGATGGCCAGGATGGTGGCCGTGACATCGGCAAACAACAGCAAGGCTCCGGCGTGCGTCACGCCAAACGGATTTAAAATACCTGCCTGAACCGGCATTTGGGCAACCACCTGGTCAGGTCTTTGTTCGCTAATCGTAAATTCGATTGAGCCTTCGACTTTCATGGGAGACCTCGCGGGCTTCAGCGTCAGGGACCGGAAAAGGCCGGTCGGGGGTTCATTTCCCAATGGGCACCAGGCAACGCAAGCCCCCGATGAGGTAAAAGGTTTCGGCAGTCATCCAGCTTGAATCGGCAGAGGCGAGATAGACCGCTGTTGGGCAATCTCCTGAGGCTGGCCAATCCGGCCCAGCGGAGTGATTGAAGCCACGACTGGACGCCGTTCATGATTGCTCATGGTATTGAGCCCTTCTGTTTCCACCATTCCCGGATTGATGGAATTGACCCGGATTTTGCGTGGTCCCGATCCCTCTTTGCTGGAAGCGTAATTGACCACCACGGCTGTGACTTCGGAGCCCAGGTGGAGGGCGACTTCGGCTCCGATGCCCTGTGGAGGCTCCCGTCACCACCACAACTTTGCCCGCCAGTTTTTTTGCATTCGTACCCATGAGGGTTCTCCTGTTGGAGCGGGCAGGCCAACAAATGACCTTCTGGTGCTTTGTCCCGGCTGGTACTTTCCAAGGTTCAATGTACCATTACCGTCCGGGGAACCGCTCAGTAACTTCCTGAATCAGCCAGCCGTTGCCGTCCGGATCGCTGAATGAGGCGTAACTAAAGTAGGTGGCCCGGTTGGGTTCCAAACCCGGGGTTTTACCTTCTGGTCCGAAATAGAACGGCTCACTCACATCCACCCCACGGGCGACCAACTCCGTGCGGGTTGCCGCCAGATCGGAGGTGACCAGGTACATTCCCTGACTGCTGCCGGGCTGAGCCTTCGTGATGCCGGTGCCGATATGAATTGAACAACCTGATCCCGGCGGGGTGAGCTGCACCACATGATAACTTGGAAACCCAGGGTGGCGAAAGGCGATTGCCTCCTCATAGGTAGCGGCGCGAAATTCAGCTTCCAAGCGGAAACCGAGCGCTTCCTGGTAAAATTTCCGGGCCCGATCCACGTCTGAAACGGGAATCATAATGACTTCTAATTTGAGATCCATACGGGTAACTCCTCACGAAATCGGTTGAATCTGCCGGGGGCGGACCTCGGCATCAATGTTCCTGCGGTGAGACCTGCTCCATCTTCCAAAATTGGGAATCCAAAATCCTGTTTCCTAATCCGGGGCCCCTAACGTTTGGGCGTAGGTTTTGCCGTAAGGATAGAAGAGATCCTTGCGGCCCTCCTGCCACGCGGCTTTCAGCTCCGGGGTGGTGATGTCCCAGTCGGTCCGACATTTTTGGTTGACCGCCCGTAAATCCTGGCGGAGGTCCTCCATGATGGGCCGGCCAAAGTACCAGTAGCCCTGGTAAATCCGGTAAATGACCAGGCCGGGTTCGAGCACAATCACGTGGGGAATCATGGGATTGTGAACCGGATCGGTGTATTCGACGATGTCGAGGTCTTTTTGGACCTTCCGGCCCGGGTCTGAGAGGAAAGGCCAGTGGGCCCCGACTCCCGAACGGTTGTCATTGGTCTCTGTGAGATTATCAGTGGTAATGGTGACCAGACGGCAAAAGCCAACCTCCAGCTCCCGGTGGAGCTGGACCAGCCCTTCAGCCTGGCGACGGTCCTTGGGGCAATAGCTTCCCCGGCCCAGGACCAGCACCATTGGATCCGGGCCTTGCAAGCTGGAGAGGGTACGGCGTTTGGCGTTGTGGTCAGTCAGTTCATAGTCGGGGAAGCGCGCCCCGGGAACCATGTCGGATCGCATAGAAAACCACCTTTCCTATTCTTTTGAGGACACCTCAAAGATGAGTTCCAACAAAACGGGACAGCCGAGCGGCAGGCTGACGACGCCCGCAACCAGCCGGGTTGGGTTCTTTTCTTTCCCAAATACCTGCTGGAGCAGTTCCGAAGCGCCGTCCGCCACTTGCGCGTGCGACCGGAAATCATCGATGGTGACCACCGAAACACCCAACCGGACGACCCGCATCACCCGGTCAAGCGAACCCAACTGCTTTTGAACCAGTGCCAGCGCGTTGAGCGCCGCCCGGCGTGCTGCCTGTTGCCCTGTTTCCACGTCCAGTTCGGCCCCGAGCCGCCCAACGAAGGCCGCCTTCCCGTTTTCAATTGGCAGCATGCCGCTCAGGAACAGCAGCGTGCCGGTTTGGACTGTAGCCACATAGGTGCCCAGCGGTTCCGGTGCCGCCGGTAGCTGAATGCCAGATTCCTTCAACCGCTGCTCGGCGCTGGCAGGCCCGGCAGGGTCCTGGTTCACCATTTTCCCGCGTGCGCACCGCCATCCACGTGCAGCACCTCCCCAGTCACCTGTTTGGCTTCCGTCAGATAGACAATGGCGTCGACGATATCCTGGACGTCTGAAATCTGGCCCATCGGTTGGAGGGTTTTCAGGAATTCCCGGGGGTTGTCTTTGTGCATCGGCGTATCGACAATCCCCGGCGCAACAGCGTTCACCCGAATGCCCGATTTTGCGTATTCAATCGCCAGGCTGCGGGTGGCGGCTTCCAGTCCGCCTTTGGTAATCATGGCCACGGCTGAGTTTGCGCCGGCAATCGGCTGGTCAACCAGCGTCGAGGTGATATTGACGATGCTCCCGCCTGTTTCCTGCACCAGCATCTGTTTGATGGCAAGCTGGCTGATGAAAAGAAATCCTTCGATATTGACAGAGGTCAGCGCCCGCAGGTCTTCCAGTTTGTAATCGGTGAAATTCTTTGAAATATAAATCCCGGCGTTATTGACCAGGGCGTCGATGGACCCAAACCGCCCCAAGGCGGTGTTAACGACCTGGGTTGCCGTGGCCGGGTTGCCGATATCGCCATCGACCAGGGCGAGGCGGTCAGACACCTTGAACGCACCCGAGTCGGTTATATTGCGCGAAGTTGCCACCACGTTGTAACCGCGTTCGAGGAAGGCATTCACCACTCCGGCACCAATCCCTTGGGAACCGCCGGTGACAATCATGGTTTTCTGTTTCTGTGTCATTGATCTGCTCCTTTTCTTCAGTTGAGGCCGAACCAGCTCGGCGTTTTACGATGACCGGAAGATACAGCCAAAACCGCTTTGGTGCCGTTCGCAGATTGCGGTGACTGTCGCAGGATTGCGATTATCGAAAAAGCCAAGGCAAAACCAGGAAACCCAAATGGCATTTTTGATTTTTCTCAGGGCCATCGGTTGACTTTCCATGGCTGCCGCCCGGCTGTGAAAAAGAGGTGACAGAATAAAGGGTCCAGGCGGCTCGGAACACCGCTTGCCCTCCCTCCCACTATGCAAAAAGGAGCAAAAAAGCAAAACCCGAAATAGAAGGGTTTGGGGCTACCAAATGTGGCTCATTGGGGAATCACCCGAAAGAGGTAGGCAAGTTGGAAAACAAAGCGGACGCAAGGGTTTCAGTGGGGGAGCGGCGAGCAAAACCTCAAAAATCAAACTGTCCGGTACAACCAGGGGGGAAAAATCAAATCAAACTCTGGATTCGTTCCTCCACCTACCCCTTTTGAGGTACCCATTTCCTTCACCCAAAGGAGTAGGCAATCAACCCACCATCTTGTGATGCGGATTTGTGTTTTATCCCCTATATTAGGCAGGCAATCGGGTTCGGCAACCCATGCCCGGCAACCGATTTCCTTTAACGGAAGCGCCTTTCCTGTGCCGGGAGTGGCTGCAATCAGCCTGCCATCCAACACAAACCGGGAACCCTCAATCGTGGTTGCAAGATGCGTTCTGCAACCACGGTTCCACCACCGAAAAACAATTGACCAAAAGGAGACAATCTCATGCCATTGCCACAGGATGAACGGGTCGTTGCCCTGGCCGACGACCTGCTTCGGGTTTTTGACAAAATCTTCGGGTTCCATCCCGGCTTTCGCCCGGCTCACGCCAAAGGCGTGATGTTGACCGGAGTCTTCACGCCGGCGGCCAGCGCGCAAAGCCTGACCAATGCTGAGCACGTGACGAGGGAAACCACCCCGGTAACGGTGCGCTTCTCGAACTCAACCGGTCTCCCGGCCTTGCCGGACACCGCTCCCGAAGCAAATCCGCGCGGACTGGCAATTCGCTTTCATCTGGCCGAGCATGTCCATACCGATATGATCTGCCATTCCACTGACGGTTTCCCGACCCATGACGGAAAGGAGTTCCTCGAATTGCTGGAGGCGGTGGCGGCCAGTACGCCGGAAGCCCCCTCGCCGAAACCAGTTGAGCAATTTCTTGGCTCCCACCCGGCTGCTTTGGCCTTTGTGCAAACTCCCAAACCCTTTTCCTCCAGCCTGGCGCGGGAAACGTATTTTGGCGTGACAGCCTTTGCCTTCACTAACGCGGATGGGGAAACGCGGTTTGGCCGTTATCGGGTTATTCCCGAGGCCGGGAATGATTACCTTTCCAATGCAGCGGTTTTCGCCCTTTCCGCCAATTACCATTTTGATGAAATTGCAAAGCGGGTGGCCCAGGAGCCGATACGCTTCAGGATCCTGGTGCAGGTGGCCGGAGCGGACGACCAGACTGACGATGCAACGGTTCACTGGCCGGAGGACCGTGCGCAAATCGAGCTGGGCACCCTCGAGCTGACCGAACTTGTTCCGGACAATCTGGCCCAACAGAAACACATTATTTTTGACCCCATTCCACGGGTGGAAGGAGTCGCACCTTCGGCTGATCCGTTACTGGAATTGCGGGCCGCGATTTATCTGTTGAGCGGACGGCGGCGGCGGCAGGCTCCGGCTCCGCTTTCCAAGTGAACCAATTTCCATTCCGGAATTGTGCTTTCCGATGTGACAAACCTGAGGCGGGCTCACTGAAACAGCATGGAACAACGTCGCCCAACTGACCGCCCCACCAGCGAGGAAATCGGGGAAATTCTTGACCGTCCGCCGGTTTTGATTGAGGAAACGATGCGGTGCGGAACTCGCCTGACCCAACGCTGGCAGCACGGGGCGGTGCACAATTCGCTGCCGGCCCTGGCCGATCATGTCATCATGACGTACTACGGCCAGGACCGGGAAATCCGCTTCCAGGGAGATGAGGGGCGGTTTGCTTCACGGACCCGGCCCGGCTCCATCACCATTATTCCGGCAGGGTCTGCCGGCAGGTGGGATGTGGCCGGCTCGATAGAAGTGTCGCATGTCTATCTGCCGGCTGAACGACTCCGGGCGGCAGCCGAGATTCTGAACACAGGGCAACGGATTGAACTGCTTGGCCGGGTTGGCTTTGCCGACCCGGTGGCAGCCGGCATCCTGGAACTTCTCAGCCGGGAGGCGGGGGCCGATGACCCTTCCGCCCGGCTTTTTGTAGAACAGGCAATTGACCTGCTCAACACCCAACTGATCCGGGGCCATTCATCCGTGCGGGCCTTGCCGACTCCCGAAGTCAAGCGCGGGCTGGCTCCCTGGCAGATCAAACGGGTCACCGAATACATGAACGAGCATCTGGGCGACGAAATCAGCCTCAACGAACTGGCCGGTGTCGTTCACCTCAGCCGATTTCATTTTGTTACCGCCTTCCGTCTGGCCACTGGCAAAACCCCGCATGAGTGGCTGGTGCTGCAACGGATCGGGCGGGCCAAACAACTGCTGGGAGACCTCTTCCTCAACATCACGGAAATCGGGTTGTCGGTCGGTTATGGCACTCCTTCGGCGTTCACCGCAGCGTTCCGTAAGGTGGTGGGAGTTCCTCCAACTGAGTTCCGCCGCGCCCTCTAACCTCTGGGAAAGCGCCACCGACTGCACCCTCCTTGCCCCTTTCCTCAACCCGGAGCTTTTTTCGATAATCGCAATTCTGCGACAGTCACCGAAATCCCCGAACGGCAGCCCTCTTCCTTTGACAGTACCTTCCGGTCATCGTTGAACGCCGAACTGATTCGAACTCAACTGAAAAAAGGAGTGCTGTTATGAAAATTCAAACAATTTCCCGCTCACAACGCTACGGCTATGAATCTGGGGTTGCCCAACTGTGGTATGCCAAGGGGCTGCATGAACAATCTCAAGGCAACTGGGAGGCAGCCGAAGCCTGTTTTGCCAGGGCCGACCAGCTTGAACGCCAATACCAGCTCCAAACCACCCGCCTGGCCCAAGCCGCATAAGGCGTGCCAATGAAATCCAAATTGGTTTCAGGCGCATATTCGGTGTTTTGCAGGAGAACTGTCGTGGTGGGCTGGTCGGGCGGTTTTTTGCGCTGGGAATGGTGGCCACAATTCAACACAAAAAGACAGGGCGCGATGTTGGACAAAGATTGGAACCGTTTGAATTTTTTCCCCGCCGCAGGCGCAGAGGATGCGGAGAAAACCAGGGAATCACGGCTGCGACACAACTGCAAAGACTCCGTGTCTGGGGCGGGGAAAAACCGGATCAATCATATGTGGCTCGATGTCGCCCACCCAGCCGGCACCGGAGTCGAACTGGAGCATAGTCTGGGGCAAACCCAATGGACTTTTGGAGGTTACAAAACCGGCACCGGCCCTGGCGAACCCGCTCCATCCACCCAATGCGGTTTTATTCTGTTTGAACCCTTGCTGGAAGGTATTGACTGAAAACCGAATCCTGCCGCCCAAGCCCTTCCCCTATCCGATTGACCAAACGAATCCCCTGGTTTTGAGTCATCCTGGTGGTGTGCTGCCTCTCATTTGACCTGACTCTGGGAACCGGGAGAATTTCCGGATCCAAAGGAAGGTTGGTTCACGCTTTTCTGAAATTCGTAGTACACTCCTGCCCGCCGTTCGGATTCAATTATCAAAAAGAAAAGAATTTCAGACCTCACTCTGAATCGTCGGTTTTCATGGCAAAGAGAACTGAAAGTTGGATTTTGCGGCTTTGTCACCAATAAAAACATGCTGCCGTATGCCGTTCCCCCCAGGCACGAGTGATTGAGGCACTTCCATGAACCCTAACAATCCCATTCGAATTCTGATAGTGGACGACCATCCGATCCTGCGGGAAGGAATTGTCGCCATTTTGAGCTGTGAAACAGATCTGGCAATTGTGGCTGAGGCCACCAATGGATTGGAGGCCATCGAGCAATTCCGGAACCACCATCCTGATGTCACCTTGATGGACCTGCAAATGCCCCAAATGAACGGGACCGATGCCATTCTGGCCATCCGGGGGGAATTTTCCGATGCCCGGATAATTGTGTTGACGACCTACAGCGGGGACGTCCTGGCTGTCCGGGCTTTCAAGGCCGGGGCGGTCGGCTACTTGCTCAAAAGCATGCTCCGCAAAGAATTGGTTGAAACCATCCGGAGTGTCCATGCCGGGAAAAAGCGAATTCCCCCCGAGGTTGCCCAGGCGATGGCGGAACACATGGCGGATGATCCCCTGACCGACCGCGAGGTTGAGGTTTTGCAGCAGGTGGCGGCTGGTAATGCCAACAAAATCGTGGCTGGCCTGTTGGCCATTTCTGAAGAGACGGTCAAAGCCCACATGCGGAATATCCTCTCCAAACTGGGAGCGAACGACCGGACTCATGCAGTCACCATCGCCTTGAAACGCGGTATCATCGAAATCTAAGGGCGGTTCACCTTTCAATCCTGGCTTTGAGGAGAAACGCCACTCCCTTCAACATTGGAGTTTCAGGGCCAACTGGATCGAACGCGCCTCACCCACTTGATAGAGCTGGTTGAAACCGCCATTTGTCCCGTGGGGGGCAGTTGGGTGTTTGGCCGGTCTTCCAACCCCACCATCGTGAAGGGGTTGTTCTGCCGGGTTTTCCCTTCCAAAGTTCACTTTCAGCGTGCCCTGAACGTGCAGCATCACTCCTGGTTTAACCAGTTTTTGAACCCGGCTTTTTAGCTTTCGATGCGGTATTGGCTGGACGGAGGGGCGACAGGTGAAATTCACCCAGGTTGTTGTTGCCGGTTTCATAACGTGCGTTGGTACGTTCGTTTTAAACCGCAATCCGGGCCTCCCCAAGATCGGCTTTGGTGAGGTCTGTAACGCGACTGGTGAGCGGGGCGTTGGTGGATTGGGCGCACACCAAGGCCGAAACCAAAACCAGGAGCGGGAAAATAAGTAACGGAATCCGGCGTACACGGCAAACCGAGTGGTGATTTGGTAAGAACGGAAGCCACCCCTGACCTGCCACTTGGTCAAACTCCAGAATGAGGCATGCCCCGCCGCCGCCTGCCGGGACTTACAATCAGTCTTTCCGGCAGAATGTCATGGAACCCGCTCCCAGGAACCCTGATTGCAGTTTTGAGCAGGAAAGTAAGGATGTGCATTATGGAGCAACCGCACTGGTGGAGACGAAACTCAATCGTGTTTGGCATCGTGCTGATCTGGGTCCTGTGGGCCGGCTGTCCAAATGCGTTTGCCTTGAACCCGGAGCTTGATGTCAGCCAGTACGCACACTCCTCGTGGAAAATCCGCGACGGCTTTACCAAAGGACAGATCAGTTCTCTGGCCCAAACGGCGGATGGGTATCTCTGGCTGGGAACCGGATTTGGTTTGTTTCGCTTTGACGGAATGCGGAATGTTCCCTGGCAGCCCCCCACCGGCCAAGTGCTCCCCTCCAACTTTATCATGTCCCTGCTTACAGCCCGCGACGGAACTCTGTGGATTGGCACCGACAAAGGGCTGGTCAGTTGGTCCGGCGGAAGGCTCACCCCGTACCCTGCCGCGGAAGGACATTTTATCTTTGCCCTGTGCGAGGACCGTCAAGGAACCATTTGGGTTGGCGCGTCGTCGGTGCGCAACGGAAAGCTTTTCGCCATTCGGCAGGGCAGGCTGGAAAGTTACGGGGCCGATGGCACCTTGGGAAAAGGTGTTTTCAATGTGTATGAGGACCGGA
The DNA here is from genome assembly GCA_019695185.1 of Blastocatellia bacterium. Taxonomy (GTDB): domain Bacteria; phylum Acidobacteriota; class Blastocatellia; order Chloracidobacteriales; family Chloracidobacteriaceae; genus JAIBAN01. Next base: position 49,737 of record JAIBAN010000016.1, read on the forward strand.
AAGGCAACCTTTGGGTGACCGTGCCAAACGGTATATGGCGCTGGCAACCCGGTCCCGCCGCCTTCCTGCCACTGCCGGACGAGATTGTCGCCAGCCAGCAAATGATTGAAGACCACAACGGGGAACTCATCCTCAGCTTGGGCAACGGGATCAAACGGCTGGTGAATGGTAGGCTCAAAGACCATCGCCTGCCGGGTGTGGTTTCACCATTTCGGCACGCCAAAATGCTGCGGGATCGGGAGGGTGGTCTTTGGCTTGGCACCTCCACCGGGTTGATTCATGTCCACCAGGGAAGAACTGACCTGTTTTCAGTACCGGACGGTCTTTCAGGTGAATCCGTGAATGGGCTTTTTGAGGATCGTGAGGGCAATATCTGGGCAGCGACAGCCAACGGCCTTGACCGCTTTCGGGATGTGCCGGTTCCCACCTTTTCAGTGAAACAGGGTTTGGCCAATTCCTTCGTCAATTCCGTCCTGTCCGCTCAGGATGGAAGTCTCTTGTTGACCACCGCCAGCGGGGTGAACCGCTGGCGGGAAGGACACATTACCATCTTCGACAACGGGGGCAGGGTCCCGGACCGGAAAACTGTCCCCCAATCTCTGTTTCAGGACCGGCAGGGAACAATCTGGGCGGTCACGGTCCGTGAGTTCGGTTACCTGGAAAACGAACGGTTTGTCCCTATCAATGGCATCCCCGGCGGAGTCGCTTGGGGCATGGGGGAGGACGCTGCGGAGCATCTTTGGATTGCCAACCAGGATGCCGGGCTCCTGGAGTTGTCGCACGGAAGCCTGGTCCAACAAATTCCCTGGACCAGGCTGGGACACCAGGACTTTGCCTCTTCCCTGCTGGTTGACCCGGTGCAGGGTGGCCTGTGGCTTGGTTTTTTCAAAGGAGGCCTGATCCAATTTAAGGATGGGCAAGTCCGTGCGTCCTACACGGTTGCGGATGGGCTGGGCGAGGGTTTGGTGAGCGACCTCCGGCTGGAACCGGACGGCACCCTGTGGGTTGCTACTGCGGGCGGGCTCAGTCGTTTGAAACAGGGGCGAGTGGTCACAATGACCCAAAAGAACGGGTTACCATGCAATGAGGTCCAATGGGTGCGGGAAGACCAGGCTCATTCGTTCTGGATGTACACAGCTTGCGGTTTGGTGCGGATAGCCCGCCCGGAACTCGATGCCTGGACGGCAGCCATGGACCTCCTGAAAGAACCGCCGCGACCGGTCCAGTTGACATTTTACGACATTACCGAAGGGGTCAGCAGTCGGGCTTATCCGCTTGGGTACTACCCGCAGGTGGCCGAGTCTCCGGATGGAAAGTTGTGGTTTCCGGGTGTAGGGGGCGTCAGTGTGGTTAATCCCCAGCACCTGCCTTTCAACCGGCTGCCGCCACCCATCCAGATTGAGCAGATGATCGCCGACCATCAGAGCTATGACCTTGTCTCCCTGGCCAATGGGACTGTGTCTTTGCCAACGCACGTCCGGGATCTGGAAATTGACTATACGGCACTCAGCCTGGTGGCACCGGAGAAAACCCTCTTTCGCTACAAACTGGAAGGCCATGACAGCAACTGGCAGGAGGTTGGAACCCGGCGTCAGGCGTTTTTCAACGACCTGCCACCGGGCTCCTACCGCTTTCGTGTCATGGCCTGCAACACCAACGGGGTGTGGAACGAGGCGGGCACGTTTTTGGATTTCTCCATTGCTCCAGCCTATTACCAGACAAGTTGGTTTCGGTTTCTGGGTACAGTCGCGTTTCTGCTCCTGGTTGGAACGCTCTATCAACTAAGGTTGCGGCAGGTCGCTCAACACGCACAAGGCTGCAGGGAGGCACGGATGGCCGAGCGTGAACGGGATTGCCCGCGATTTGCACGATACGTTGCTGCAGAGCGTTCAGGGGTTAATTCTGAAATTTCATGCCATCTCCATCAAAATGCGTCGGGATGACCCGGCTTACTCTGCCCTTGAGAAAACGCTTGATCAGGCCGACTTGATTCTGGCGGAAGGCCGGGACCGGGTGAGCAATCTGCGCGCCACCACAATCCCCGTCGGGGGTTTGCCGGCTGCCTTCCAGCGTTTGGTGAAGGAAACCCCGCAAGGGCAGGGGGTAGGCTTTAAAGTTGTGGTCGAGGGCAGCCTGCTGGTCCTCCATCCCCTGATTCGGGAGGAGGCGTATTCCATTGGGAGGGAAGCTCTGGTCAATGCACTGACTCATTCCGGGGGCCAGCAAGTGGAAGTGGAAATTGCCTACGACCCGCGCCATTTTCGGTTACGCGTTCGGGATGACGGGCAAGGCATTGACCCCGCAATTCTCCAGGATGGCCGCCCCAATCACTGGGGATTGCGCGGGATGCGCGAACGGGCGCAACGGATGGGCGGAAAACTGAATGTCTGGAGCGGACCCGAAAAAGGCACTGAAGTCGAATTGAGCATTCCCGGAGCCATTGCCTATGAGGTGCCGTCCGCCTCTTGGAATTGAGAATGGTTGGAACGGTCATTCAACCCGTCACCGTAAAAGCTCCCGATCATAACCACATGTGGGTTGACCTGTTTGACAAGGGGTCCCTCTATGCAGCAACCGCCTCCAGATAGGTTGGCGCTTTGCCTGCAATTGTGGTTTGGCTGCGAAAAAGAAAAATCAATGATGGTTCGGGCTTTTGCGTGGTGGGACCACGATGACCCGGCGGCCAAACAACCTGGCATCAAGCGAATAGGCCCCTGGCCCCAGCAGGGTGAGGGCGATGCCGTTCAAAATTGCCAAGGAGGAAAGGAATCTATCGGGTGGAGCACCCAGCAACAGGTTGGCACAGGCAGCCAGACAGGTGATTCCAGCCATGAGGGGGATGAGAAAACCAATGCTCAACGCGAAGGCGACAATACAGCCACCGGCGAGCAGGAAATGGTAAGAGGTCTCACCCGAGCGGTTCGCCACGTTCGTCAGGAGAATCGCAGCTACGGAGAGTCGAAGCAGCAATAGGCCGAGTCCCGGCCATCCTTGAGGAAACATTGAGAATAATCTTTGCACCGGAAAAGCATACCGATAGTTTGCACATCGCAATACCCAAATTCAGTGGATTCAAGTATCCCTCTTTTGAGGGATGCAGACGGGACTGGGGTGCGTGGACCCGGTGGTGGAGGTGAACCATTCGGCCAGACCTGTTCCTGCCGGCGAACTCAATCATGGTCATGGGCTGAGATGATCCCAACCCATCGGGACAGAAACGCAGGTTGACCGGGGAGCATAACCCAAACCGGTTGCCATGGCTGGGGTTCTCTGGAGGTACCCACTGAATTCGGATTTGAGCCTCAGGCTATGATGACAACCAGGAACATTGGCAACAATCAGTGCCATCAATTCCCGGCCTGTACTGGAGATTTTTCACAGGACTTGGTGGGGTGAAGTTTCCCTACCCTAATTGAGGGAGAACCCACTTGTTCTATCCAGGGTTTCAGCCTGGATGCCAAACGGTGAAGATATCTCCATCAGCCAAGGCAGCCCAATTCCTGGGACAATCCCCCCAGGACTGGGAATCCGGAATGGAACATCAATGAGGAAGCACTGATTGCGAAGAAATCCCTCACTGGCTGGATAATCTCCCAATGGTGCTGAAACACCAGGTGATTGTGTCGAAAGGAGGCCAGACCGCCCAAGGTCCTTGATTTTCACAAAAGCACTTTTCAGTACTCGAACCTGATTGGCGGCAACGCCATCATGGGTTTTAGCGCTTTGGGGTAACCTGCCAGGAGGTGGTATGTCAACTCACAATGGTAATGATTGGATGGCTCCAACCACTGAATTTCACTTTTCCAGCAGTGACGGATTAACCATTGCCTCCTTCCGGTGGGAGGGGCGGACCCCCATCAGGGGAGTGGTTCAGATTGCCCACGGAATGGGAGAACATATGGGCCGATACCTTGATTTGATTGAGGTGTTGACTTCCGCCGGCCTGACAGTCTACGGAAACGATCACCGTGGCCATGGCCGGACCGCTCCCTCACCAACCCAATTCGGAGATTTTGGTCCGGGGGGCTTTGATTTGCTGGTGAAAGATATGGTGAAGCTCAGCCGTATCGCCCGCGCGGAAACCCCCAACCAGCCCTTCATCCTGTTGGGGCACAGCATGGGGTCCTTTGCCGCCCAATCATTTGTGCTGGAACACAGCCTGGAAATGAGCGGCCTCGTCCTTTCGGGATCGGGTATCCTCGATACTCTGGCGCAATTGGGGAGCGCAATGCCTCCAGGCAGCAATTTGCTGAACGCCCCTTTTGAGCCTGTCCGAACTGCTTTTGACTGGTTGAGTCGTGAAAGTAGCGTTGCAGATGCTTTTATCAAGGATCCACTTTGTTTTGCGGAATTGCAGCCGGCTGCCGCCCGCTCGTTTTTTGCCGCTGCGCCTCAGTTGGCCGATCCGGTCAAGTTGCAACAAATCCGGAAGGATTTGCCCGTGTACCTGTTCTCAGGCAGTGAAGACCCGGTGGGCCAACAACTGGCGGGCGTTAAAAAATTGATAGAACGCTATCAAAAAGCCGGTATTACCAACATCTCCTACAATTTCTACCCTGGCGGACGGCATGAGATGCTCCATGAAATCAACCGCCTTGAAGTCCAAGCGGACCTGCTTGACTGGTTATTTTCGGTTTTGGAAAGAGGGCGAGGGTAATCCATTTGTTTCCAAGTGCGTTAAAAACTTGTCGGAGCGCATTTGTTCAACCCTGAGTACCAGCGCCCCCAGGGTTGATGCAAGACTCTCCAGTTTGAAAGAGGCGGAACGCCGAATGTTCCGTCGGTTCAACCAATGATCCTCATGACCACTCTCTCGATCATTCAGCTTATCATCCAGATTGCCAGTGCCGTGGCATTGTTCCTCACCCTTTTGATCAATTACCGGCAATTGCGCACCATGTCGCTCCAGGTGGCGGAAATGGGGCGACCGACCGACGCGCAACAAATCCTCTCCCTGTTGAACTTCATTGAGTCGAACGAGGTGCGGGAAGCCCGGACCATCGTGCGCCGGAATCTTCCGGGGAAGCCTTTCAGTGATTGGACCGAGAGCGAATTCATGGCGGCGGTGCGCATCTGCACGACGTACGCTGCCACTGGAGCTGTACTCAAATCCGGTTTGGTACCACTTGAGCCCTTTTGGGAAGGTTTGGATCCCAGCTTCCGGCAATGCTATCGGATTTTGGAACCCTTGCTACGGGAGATGTAGAAGCCCGAAAACGGCGGGCCGCAGTATTGGAGCGGGTTTGAGTGGCTGCACCACCAGCTTGGTAAAACTGAGTCTTAACCCAAGTTGAATCAACCCAATTGTTTTTGCTTCCGGAGGCTCCGGTCCTCGTTGGCAACGGCGAAGTGTGCCTCAATTTTCCCAGTTGAAGCCGTTAGGCAAAATCAGTCTACGACCTTCGGCAGCCGGAGGTTCTTTTTCCCAGGGTCAATCCAGACCCAAAGCCAAATTGAGGAAAGGAAGGACGCATGTTCCCCAGGTCCTGTTGGGCCAGGATTTCATGCGTCATTGTATGATTGCCACAAATCTCACTGATCCTTCGTTTTGGAGCCGCTTGCAATTCGGTTTCACGCTTACCTACCATTATCTCTTTCCCCAGCTCACTATGGGGCTTGCGTGGTTTCTGGTCTATTGGAAATTGCGTGCGCTCCGGACGGGTGATGAAACCTACAATCAGGCGGCCCGTTTCTGGGCCAGGATTTTTGGCCTCAATTTCGCGGTGGGTGTCGTTACGGGCATTCCTCTGGAGTTCCAGTTCGGTACCAACTGGGCCGGCTTTTCCAGGTATGCGGGTGGTGTCATCGGCCAAACCCTGGCCATGGAAGGCATGTTTGCCTTCTTTCTGGAAAGCGCCTTTGTCGGTGCCCTGATCTGGGGTGAAAAGCGGTTGGGGCCCCGGTACCACTTTCTGGCCGCGTTGGGGGTGGCCACTGGAAGTTGGCTGTCGGGATATTTCATTCTGGTCACCAATGCCTTTATGCAGCATCCAGTGGGGTACCAGATCGAAGCCGACGGAACACTGGGTATCAGCAGTCTCAGCGCCTACCTGCTCAACCCGTGGGCCTTGGTCCAGTTTCTCCATAACCAGATGGCGGCCCTGGTGACCGGTTCCTTTGTGGTGGCTGCGGTAGGAGCCTTTTACACCCTGCGGGGTCTTCATCCGGTCCAGGCCCGGCTTTACCTGCGGGCAGGTACCTACACGGCACTGGTTTCCTCCCTGCTGGTGGCTTTTCCCACCGGTGACCAGCAGGCCAAAATGGTGGCCCGCCACCAGCCTGTGACGCTCGCCGCCATGGAAGGGAAATTCGTGGGTGGTCCCATGGCCGGAATCGCCATGATTGGCCAACCCAACCTGAAGACCCGCCGGCTCGATAATCCGATTGAAATTCCCGGAGCCTTGAGTTTTCTCGCCTATGGCACCTTTGCCAGTGAGGTTCACGGACTTGAGGAATATCCCGAGGATACCTGGCCCGACAATATTGAGCTTTTGTACTACGCCTTTCACCTCATGATCACCTTGGGCACCATCTTTATCATGCTGATGGGCTTGGCCAGTTTGCAGCAATGGCGTGGACGGTTGCATTCCAGTTCCTGGTTGCTCTGGATTTTGATGCTGGCGTTTCCTTTTCCATACATCGCCAACACGCTGGGTTGGATGACAGCCGAACTGGGCCGCCAGCCCTGGCTGATTTACGGCCTGTTTCGCACGAGTGCGGGCTACAGCACAGTGGTGAGCAATGGTGACACAATTTTCACCCTGATTGGTTTCACTGGTCTCTATTTTGTCCTTGGACTGCTTTTCCTCTTTCTGGTGGGCCGTGAAATCGCCCATGGTCCGGACCGAAACGGAGCCGCCGGTCACGGAGAGGAGGCACTGGTATGATCGCAACCTGGTATGGAATTGTCGGTTTGATGCTCATCATCTACGTGGTATTGGACGGACGCAATTTCGGGGCCGGGATACTCCACTGGCTGGTGGCACGCACTCCCGAGGAACGACGGCAAGTGGTGGCGGCGATTGGACCCTTGTGGTCCTGGCATGAAGTGTGGCTGGTGGGGTTTGGCGGCACTCTGGTGGCGGTTTTTCCCAAGCTGCTGGCTGCTGCCTTCGCCGGATTTTACCTCGCCCTCTTTCTGATTTTGTGGGGCCTGATTCTGCGCGGTATTTCCCTCGAAGTGGGCGGGCATATCAACGACCGCCTGTGGCAGAGTTTCTGGGATTTCGTTTTCGTGTTTTCCAATTTTCTGTTGGCTATTCTGTTTGGAGCGGCGGGCGGCAACCTGGTGCGCGGGGTGCCGCTGGGGGCGGACGGTACATTCTCTATGGCCTTTTTCACGAATTTCAAGGTCCACGGCTATGTGGGGCTGCTTGACTGGTACACCGTTTCCGTCGCAACTTTCACGGTGGTTTTGCTGGCCGCTCACGGCGCAACCTATCTTACTTTGAAGACCGAAGGTCCGGTGCATGAACGGAGCACCACCTGGACGAATTATCTCTGGTTGGCAGTGGTCCCGCTTTTTCTGGGAATTTCAGTTGAAACCTGGCTGATCAGGCCGGAACTGCTGACCAGGGCGGTTTCCAATCCGGTTTGCTGGTTTGGGTTTCTCATCCTGACTGGAGCCGTTTTTGCCTTAATTACGGGTCTGGTGCAGGGAAAGGAAAGGCGGGCTTTTGCGGGGTCAAACGGGATCATTGTCGGGCTACTGGGAACCGCCGCCGCCGCCTTCTTCCCGGTCATGCTTTATTCCTCTTTGAACCCGGAGCACTCGTTGACTGCCGATACAGTTGCCGCTGGTCCCAAATCGTTTCAAATCGCTTCCATTTGGTGGCCGTTCGGATTTGCCTTGGCAACCATTTATTACCTCTTCATTTCACGCCATTATTCCGGAAAAGTCAGTCTCCAACGGGATAACCAGGGTTTTTACTAGTTTCGGAAGCCAGCGTTCACCAACATTGGTGGTCACCCGGATCGGGGACTTTGATAGGGTTTCGTCGCCAAGGCGCTGAGGCCAACTTTGCGGCCCGGCCAAACGGTCGTCATGGACAAGTTGCAGGCCCTTGCAGGGGACGAGGCACGGCGGTGGATTGAAACCAGGGGCGCAGGAGTGGTGTTTTTTACCCACTTTCACACCGGCACTCAACCCGATTGAAATGTGCTGGCCGAAGCTCTATGCACTCACCCTTCGCTGTGAAGCGCGCCCAGCGGAGGCATTGGACAAAGCGATCACGCAGGCTTGGTGGGGGTGGCCGCCTCGGATGCTCACAGGTGGTTCGCCCAATCTGGCCCCTTGAATCCTCATTACTCCCAGGTCTTGTTGGCAGAGGTCTGGCTTCCTCCTCATCAAACCTGGTTTCCTGGTCGGCTACCTCTTTCGGGGTAGGTCCCCATGAGCCACATTTGGTAGCTCCCACCCATTCTTTCTTGGGATGTGGTTTTTTCGTCCTTTTTGCATAGTGGAAGTGTTGCCAGCCGGTATCCGGGCCGCCTGGAACGTTCCTGTTGGTCCCGAACACCGGCAGCAAAGAAAATGGGGTTTGAAGATTCGATTATGCAGAAGCCGAAAATAGCCAAGCTGGTCTTATTGTTCTGCCTGTTCCAGCCGCTTATGGCCTGGGGCCAACAAGAGGCTTCCGCTCCCGGTGAACAGTTGACCCTCGAAGAGGCGATTGCTCTGGCTTTAAGGGAAAATCATCACATCAAAATCGTCGAACTAGGCGTCCGCAAGGTGGAAGACGAGCTGGCAGCAGTCCGGATTTTCCGCCTGCCTGCGGCGCATGTCTACAGCGTCTTCTCCCAACAGTTGGTCAAGCAGGAAGCCAACATCAACAACCCTTTGTCGAATGTGATTCCCGGTCTCGGCCCTTTCTTTTCCCTCAGTGTGCCACGGCGTCCGACGGCTATCTTTGGAGCCCAGTTGCTGCAACCGGTTTCACAGCAATACCGGATTGGCCTGACCATTGAACAGATCAAACTTGCCCGCGAACTGGAACGGGAGGAACTGCGGTTGCGGCGGCAGTCAACGGTGGAAACAGTGAAACGGACCTACTACGGTATCATGCAGACCCAAAGCGGTTTGGAAAGCCTCCGGGAAGCCATCCGGCTTTACCGCGAATTGGACCGTGTCACAGGCGAAAATGTGGCGCATCAGGTGGCGTTGAAATCCGACAGCCTGGAAGTCAAAACGAAGCTGGCCAAAGCCGAGTACGAAGCGCTCACGTTGGATAACCAACTGGCCACCCAAAAGGAACAGCTCAACCATCTGCTGGGCCGCGATGTGCGGACGGAATTCCGGGTAAGCACGGTTCCTCGCATTGATGAAGCAGGAATTGACCTGATTTCCGCCCGCCGGCAAGCCCTTGAACAACGCCCCGAGGTTCGCCAATCCCGGTTGAAATCCAAGCAGGCCGAATTTGACCGTCGGATTAAAAAATCCGAATACATCCCCGAAGTGAGTGTGGGCCTGACTTACCTTTCGCTCCGGAATTTTGACGAGGTGATACCAAAGAACTTCGCCACTTTGGGAGTGGTGGTCAAATGGGAAATCTTTGATTGGGGCCGCAAAAGACACCAACTGGCGGAAAAGGATAAAACCTTGGAGCAAGCCAAATATGGGGTTGAGGAAGCCGAAAGCCAGGTTTTGATTGAGGTAGGGGACAAGTTCCGCAGGCTTCAACAGTCACGCCAGGCCCTGGTGGTGGCTCAATTGGGACAGGAGACCGCGCGCGAAGCGGTCCGCATCAGCGCCAACAAATACAAGCTGGAAGCGGCTTTGTTGACTGATGTCCTGCAAACGCAAGCGGTGCTGGCCGAAGCCAATCACCATTTTCAGCAGTCGCTGCTCGGATATTGGACGGCCAAAGCCCAATTCGAGCAAGCCATAGGGGCTGAACAGTAATTTTCCCGGAGGAATGAACGATATGGCCGAACCCACCCCGCCACCCAAGGTCGAAAACCCTGCACCCGAGGAAGCCAACCAGCCACGCACACCCCAGGTGGAACCAAAAGCACCGAAAGAAACCGCCACCCCCAACCCGGCTCCAGCGCCGGAAGCAACCAGGGGACAGCCGGCCAGTGTGGGACAGTTCGTTCCGCTGGTCATTTTGCTGTTGGCGGGAGCCATCCTGTTTCTGATTGCCACCAACTGGAATTCCTGGGTGGGCCGGCCTGGGAACCAGAAAACCGATGACGCTTACCTGCGGGCTGACATTACCCCTTTAAGCACCAGGGTTTCCGGTACGGTGGTCAAGGTGGCGGTGGAGGATTACCAAAAGGTCAAGGCCGGTGACCTCCTGGTGCAGTTGAAAGACGATGATTACCAAGCCCAGCTTGAACAGGCTGAGGCTGGCGTGGGGGCCGCGCGGGCCGCGCTGGAAAGCAATGCCAGTCAAAAGGCGCTTCAGGAAACCCGCATAGCCCAATCCCAGGCGGGGATTGAAGCGGCCAAAGCAGACATTGCCAAAGCCGAAGCCGGTATCGAGGCGGTTAAAGCAGATATCAGCAACGCCCAGGCTGGCGCGGAGGCGACCAAAGCCGATGTGGTGCGGACTCAATTGGAAAAAAAGCGGCAGGCAGCCCTGGTTGAATCGGCTTCGGCCACCAGCCAGAAACTGGAACAGGTAACGGCGGACGAAGAGCGTTTTCGGGCAATCTGGGACAGTCGGAAGGCGGAACTGGCAAAAACTCAGGCCTTGCTTGCCCTGCGGGGGGCGGAACTGCGACAGGCTCACGCCGGACTGGCCGCCCGTGAAGCTGACCATCAGGCTCAGCACAAGCAACGGCTCCTGCTTAACAACACCGAACAACAACTGCGGGCCGACCTGCTGGCCAAGGAAAGCGCGGTCAAGATCGTCCGGACCAACTTGGAATACACCCGAATTGTCGCCCCCAATGACGGCATTGTGGGTGAACGAAAAGTCCGGGTGGGACAACTGGTGAGTCCTGGTACCCAGGTCATTTCCCTGGTGGAATCCAAAATGTGGGTGCAGGCCAATTACAAGGAAACTCAATTGACCAATGTCAGCCAGGGGGATTCGGCCCAAATCACGGTGGACTCGTTTCCAGGCCTGAAGCTCAGAGGCCGGGTGGCCGAAATCGCACCAGCCAGCGGTTCGCAATTTGCCTTGCTGCCTCCTGACAATGCCTCTGGGAATTTCACTAAAATCGTGCAGCGCATCCCAGTCAAGATTGAATTGGATCCGGACCAACGCCTGGCTGGCAGGTTGCGTCCGGGAATGTCTGTAATTGTTGAAATCAATGCCTCGGGCAGGGCCGTAGGTAGCCCGGTTTCCAGGAAAGAGCCGTGAACGCCATGGCCAACTTCAGCCGCCAAATCAATCAAGCCGATGGGACGGTTCATCCCAACCCTTATATTGGAACCCTCGGAGTGTTCCTCGGAGCGGGAATTACCACCCTGTATGGGCGCTTGCTCAGCGTGGGCCTGCCGGACCTGCGTGGGGTGTTGGGGCTTGGAATTGATGAGGGAGCGTGGTTGCTGACGACCTACAACATGACGCTCATGCTGATGGGACCTCTTTCGGTCTATCTGGGGGCTCTGCTCGGAGTCAGACGGGTGTTGCTATTTGCGGCACCGCTTTTTTTGTTGGTTTCGTTGCTGCTGCCGTTTTCACCTAATTTGGGAGTGATGTTTGGGTTGCAGGTGCTGGCCGGAATTTCATCCGGGACTTTTTACCCGCTCACGATGAGCCATGCCCTCCGCAGCCTCCCGTTGCGCTTCACCATCTACGGCATTGGAGTCTATTCTATCGACATCCTGGCCGCGACCTCGGTGGCCGTGCCACTGGAGGGTTGGTTTACCGAACATCTCTCTTGGCATTGGATTTTCTGGTGCGGTGCGATTTTGGCTTCGCTCATGGTCTGGTGTATCCACCAGGCAATTCCGCCGCCGCTGCCTCGCACTGGACCGAAACCGGTTATTCGGTGGGACGGCTTTCTCTATGCGAGTTTTGGGTTGAGCCTGCTTTTCGGCGCGCTTGACCAGGGTGAGCGACTCAACTGGATGGAATCGGGCGTCATTGTCGGATTGGTGGCAGCGGGCGGTTTTCTGCTGGTGGCCGCCCTCGTGAGGCGATGGCTGACGCCCAATCCCCTGGTCAATCTCAGGTTTCTCAAAGACCGAAACACCTTGATGTTGGGGGCAAGTTTATTCTCCTTCCGGTTTGTCATATTGGCCATTGCCTTGCTGATTCCGGGATTTCTCGGAGTCATCCATGGGTATCGGCCGCTGGAAACCGGGCGGGTGCTGCTCTGGGTGGCCGTACCGCAACTGCTGGTTGCAATTGTTTCAGCCCGGTTGATGCGCAGGGTTGAGGGCCATCTCGTGTTGGCCGGCGGATTTGCCACCGTGGCGGTGGCCTGCTGGCTCAACGCCCATCTGACCAGCACCTGGATTGGAGACAATTTCTGGATTCCCCAACTAGTCATTGCCTTGGGGCTTTCCCTGGCTTTTGTGGCCTTGGTGGGTTTGTTTGTCCAGCAAGGGGTTGCCTCCGGAGCCGTGGCCAGGCCGGTTGATATATTGACGTTTTCAGCTTTTATTCACGTCGTCCGATTGTTTGGCGGTGAAGTCGGAACGGCGGGGATGCAGTATTTCATTCGGACCCGCGAGCAATTCCATTCAAATCTGACCGGTCTCCACTTGGAGGTTGGCACCTGGGTGACCGATGACCGGATGAAACTGCTGACCGCCGGGTTGACCGGGCAATCCAATGGAATTGATGAAGCCCAACGACGGGCACTGGCGCTCATGGGCGGACAGGTCCGGCAACAGGCTTTCACTTTGGCCTATGGAGACGGGTTTCTGGTGATTGCCTGGGTCTGTGTGGGAATCATCGCACTGTTGGCTTTCCTGAAGCCGATGAAGGTGCTGTTTGATTCAGACTCGCCCAATCCTCCGGGTTAAGGTGAACTCGGCCAGGGATTCCCCGCGAGCTGGGTTCAGCGACGAATTGCCGCCCAGTTCTGAGGACGCTGGCCGGAAGGGGACCTGTGTGCCAGGCATGATTGACAGCTTGGGGGGAAAGTCGCCTCCCCAACCTGATGGAGGTGAAGGGTTAGCGAAACGCAAGAGCGGCAGCGCAAGGAGGGGTCTGCACCCTTGCGGTCCAACCTCCTGCTTGATGAACTTGACCAAGAACTTGAGAAACGGGGCCTCCGTTTCTGTCGCTACGCCGATGACTGCAACATTTATGTCAAAAGCCGCCGCGCCGGAGCACGAGGCATGACCAGCACCAGCCGGTTTCTGGCCACCCGCCTCAAGCTCACCGTCAATCGGGAGAAAAGCGCCGTGGGCAGCCCGACGCACCGCCCCTTCCTGGGGTTTTACATTGGGAACTGGACCAATCGACCACCAAACGACGGATTGCTCCTCCAGCCATCCGCCGTTGCAGGCTCAAGGTCCGGACCCTGACCCGGCGTGTCAACGGAAAGGGGTTGCACCAGACCGTAACCGAACTGGCCGCCTACCTTCGTGGTTGGAAGGCGTATTTCGGATTCTGTCAAACCCCGACTCTGCTCAAAGACCTTGATTCCCGGATTAGACGCCGCTTGCGGAGCATGATCGGGAAACACTGGCAGACCTTCCGCAACCGTTTTGCCCAACTCGCCAAACGGGGCGTGGTGGAGCATAAGGCAGTTCTGATTGCGTTGCCGAACCGCTTCTTTCAGGAACTCGGCCTGCCTTCGCTGGCGGCCTGATTGGTGTTGGACCAGCCGAACCGCTGTGTACGGACCCGTTTGCACGGTGGTGTGACAGGGAAAGCTCATGAGGGCCTACCTTTGTCGATCAAATCCACTCCCACCGCAGCCTGAGCGAGGCCTATTTCCAAAAGCACGCGTACCCTGAAGCACTGGCCGCATCGTTTCGCGCCAACCGTTTGGCCGGGCTCCCGGAGGAACTCAACACCGCACTCAAACAGGCGTATGAAACGAGAGGGGTCAAGGGGTATTGGCGCAAGCGGCTGGAGTTGGCCGAGCAGCAAAAAAACCGAATGCCTGGGTCCTGGCCCGCCTTCATATCGAGTTAGGCAACCCCGACCAAGCGCTCCGCTTTCTGCACCAAGGTTATGAGGAACGCTCCAGCCAGATGACCTTTTTGTCGGTCAACCCCCTCTTTGTCTCCCTTCATTCCGATCCGAGGTTTCAGGAACTGCTGCATCTGATCCAGACTCCGAAGCAGCGGGAACCTTTGCCATCCTGACTTGGGTTTCCGGGACTGGTGACGGTTGTGCGGGAATCAAATCCGGATACTTTCGGTCCAGCCGATACCAGTCCCAATAATCTCGGACCTATGCTTGACAGGGGATTGCTTTCTCAAGATTCCACCGGTTTCAGTAACCGGAACGTCAATCGGTTTCCCCGGCTCATTTCCGGGCGGTAAAGGTAAAGGTCCGGTACTCGGTCAGGTGCGGCTGTCCGGGGGCCAGGTGGAGGACCGGTGGGTCGGACAACACCATAATGGAAGAGCCGAAGGTGGACGGGTTGCTGATGGGCGAGGTGGTTGAATCCTGTGAGCGCAAGGTTGCCTTGATGACCTCGATTCCTACCGCCTGGGTGCTTTGCCTGAGCCTCTTTTCCAAGGATTCAAATCGGAAACAGTAATAGGCCCCCTGCTCCACAGTCCGGTTGAGTTTCTTTAATTGCGCCAGGTACTTGGGGTTGAAATTGTCGTTCGCCAGCGGATGGTTGGTGTGATAGGTCATTTTCGCACCCGGAAAAGGAAGAAAGGGCCTGGTTTGCCGGGCGGAACATTCAATGCTCACCACGTGACGCGGCCCGCCAATCAGGTAATTTTGCCCCGAGGCATGTGGAACTTCCGTAACCAAACCCACTGCCGCTTCAAAGGTCGGCTGCCGCAAAACCTCGCGCACCAGAAAAGCCACCGGCAAACCGTTCCGGGAGGGTTCCAGTTGGAGCAGAGAATTGCAGGTGATGGCAATACCCCGGTTGTTCATTCCATTGAGTCCGATTAACCCCGGCGTGGTCAGCACAAAGGATTCGATTTGGGTTTGGCTGTCTTTGATATGAAGCAGGGTTTGGTAGCCCTGGTAAAACGGCTCGATGTCCATGTTCTGGGCAACCAGGGAAGGAGTCCGCCCCTGCCGGTCGATGCCCAGCGAAGTACAATGCTGGGCGCTTACCTCCGCCCCCTGAGCCCATTGTTCATCCCCTAATTGCATCATCAGGACTGTGTCGAAATCCACCCCCGAACCATCCGCAATCCCCTTGATTTCCTCCAGCAGTTCAGGGGCCCAGCGTTGAATCGCGGGTTTGAAATCGGTCATCCTGAGAAACCGGGCGGTAAAGTCCTCGGCCTTCATTTGATAGTTTTTTTCTATATCGGCCTGCCAGAGTTGGTGCACCTCGGCGATCTCTTTTTTCAAGGTCCGACCGTGGATAAGTCCCCGGTTGTAGGGGGCTCCCTCCAGCACCACCACCTTGAGGGTGCCTGGGGAACTTCCTTTTTCGGTTCTTTCCAGTTTCAGGGCGGGCAGGGAGGGTGGCCTGAAAGCAAGCAGGAAGGGGATGCAAACCGTCAGCAAAACCAAGCTGAACGGAAGGTGCGGGTATTTCATCAAGTGGCTCCAAATGTCGTGAAAGGGTTTTTAGGGAAGCTGTAAAAACGGCCCTGCTGGTGCTGTGGTGTTGTCATCGCACCCAGGATTCAGCCTGAACAGATACGCCCCGGTTTTCTCAATTGGATTTATCCGTGATCCCTCTCCAGAACCGTCAGCGTGCCTCAAATGCAAACGGACTGGAAGATTGTCCGTTGACCGTGACGGTCAGACTATTGGTTCCTGGTTTGACGTTCAGCTCTTTGGGCTTCCCTTTGAGGATCAATTCCGTATCCGACCGCCCCATGATTGCCGACGTGACGTCAGTTTCATTGGTGAGGATTTTCAGCGAAGCCCCGCTGAGCCCTTTTCCTTTCACCGTCAACGATTTTTTCGCTATTTCAATTCTTCCTTCCCGGGACTTGTTTCTGCCTGGGTGGATTCCCAGGCCATTCCATTTCGAATCAGGGAGTGCTTTTCGGGTGGTTCCTCTACAGTTGAAAATTTGCTATTTGGTCCGGATGACTGTAAACACCGGGCCAACCGTTGCCCCTCCTGAACCTGAGACAGTGATGGGGCCGGTGGTGGCGTTGGTTGGTACCACCGCCGTGACCTGGCTGGGTGAATCAATGGTGAAGCTGGCTGGCAAGCCATTGAAACGTACCTCGCTCACTCTTTCAAAATTGATTCCGGTGAGAACAACCTTGGTTCCGACCAGCCCCGCTGGGGGAGACAGGGCTTCAACCAACGGACCCTTTTGAAAAGGCAGTACCGTCAGGGTAAAAGTCTTTGAGACGCTTGCTCCACACAAAACCACCGCTCTCACAAAAATCATGAAGGTCCCCTCCTTGACAGGATTAGCTGTGACCACACCTGTCGTAGGATTAACGGAGAGGGTACCTACATAACCCGTCGTGACAGCAACCGTCAACGCAGGTACATAGAGCGTGTCGCAGAACTGATCTTTGAAAATTGAACCAAGCCCTGGAGTGAAAAAAAGACTTTGCCAACAAGGCGTTCTGGGGTTTCCTCAAGAAGCATGAAAAAAACAAGTGAGGAAACCCATGAACGAAACGCCGGATTCTACTGCGGGGAAGCCGTCAAGACCAAGGAAAGAAGTGCGGGCGGTGACGATTTATGTGCCGGAAAGCCACCCGTTGCTGCAACTGAAAGCGGCGTTGCCGTGGGAGTTGCTGCGGGCGGCAATGGTGGAAGCGTGGCGGACGGCGGGAAAAATGTGGATGGAAAACCTGGGCGGGAGTGGCCGGTGGGCTTGTATGTGCCCTTGGTGGTGTATTTGGTGGTGCAGCGGTTGAGCACGCGGGAAGCGGAAGTGGCGGTGGCGGAATCAGCCGTGGCGCGGTTGTTTTGTGGATTGGCGGAGGAAACGGCCTTTCAGGTGCGGGATCATGCGAATCTGGCGCGGGCGGTGGCGGCGTTGGGGAGCGCGGGAATGACGGCGGTCAATCGGCTGGTGGTGGGAGAGGCAGTCCGGCGGGGGCGGGCCGATCCGGGTGTGGTGAGCGGAGACCCGACGGTGCAGGAGTTGCCGCTGGGGTATCCGCACGAAGCCGGGATTGTACGCGGACTGGCGCAGCGTTGTGTGCGGGTGGCGGCCCGGATCGGGGCGGGGGCCACGAAAGCGGTGGCGGTGGTGACCACCGCCGGGCAGCAGGTGCTGCGGTCGGTCAAGGAATATCACCTCTTTGCCAAGACCAAGGAGACCAAAGAAGTCGTGCTGGAACGGCTCCTGAACGAAACCGAAACCCTCTTGGGGCACAGCCGCGCGGTGGCCGAGCAGGTCCGTCAGCGAGGGGCGCACCTGTTCCGCCAGGCGGTGGCGACCCTCGACCGGCTCGACCAGGTGACCCGCCAGTTGCTGCCGCAAATCCACCACTGGCGCACGACCGGGCACGTCGCCACCGAGAAAATCCTCCATGTCGGAATCCCCGCAGCCCGTGCCTATCTCCGCCACAAAGCCGGCAAACTCGTCGAGTTCGGGTTCAAGTATCTGATTGGCCGTCTCGCGGGCGGGTATGGTTTCGGCCAGCGGGTCACCCAGCACCACGACACGACCATGCCGGTCCGCCTGCTCACAGCCTACCGCGCCTTGCTCGGCCCCGCCGCCACGCCCGACCTCCTCGTCTTCGACCGGGGCGGCCACTCCGCCGGAACCTGCCACACATTACAAGCCGCCGGCATTCCCCACATCGGCATCCAGCCCAAAAGCCAGGCTCCCTGGCTCGTTGCCGCGGCCGACCGCCCTGCCGTCGTCACTCAGCGCGCACTCATGGAAGGCGGCATTGGAACCCTCAAATCCACTGCCTATGGTTTCAATCGTCCCATGGAACGTTCCCTGGAAACCTTGCTCCGGCCCGGCCAACAGTCCTTCCTGGCGCTCAATCTCAATCTCTTTGTCAAAGACCTCACCACACCCAACCGCCACACTCAGCCGCTCACGGTTTGAGTCCGGAAACCCAAATTCAACTGGTTCACTTCTCTCTGAAATGAGAAAATGTGCTCCAACTCAACTACATCAAATCACAAAATTCTCTTTTTGAATTCTGCGACACGCTCTAATTAAGCCCGAGGATTTGCTCGGGGGAAAACGGACGGTTGAAGCATAGGAATTCCCGGACCAAACGTTGTGTGGGGCTGGGTTCGGCTGGGAAAACACACCCAAATGGGTTTTGCGCCGGTTTTCCCTGCCCAACCCCTGTCAGGTTATTGGTTACTTTTCGGTTTTAGAACCGAATTCGTCCGGTAAACTGGAACTGTCGTCCCGGATCCACACTGGCAATTCCTCCCACCGGTTGACCCAGGGTGGCTGCGGGTTTGCCCGTCGGGTCGTTGCCATAAGTTCCGTTCCGACCGTAAATGTTGTTATGGTTAAACAGGTTGTAGGCTTCGGCCCGCACACTGATTTTGATGTTTTCGCGGAGGGTGAATTCCTTTTCAACGAAAAGCTGGACATCGTAGATATCCGAACCCCGCCCCGCATTCCGGCCCAAAAGCTGGCCGTTGACAATCGGACGGTCGGTGTTGGCTCCATCTCCGTTGTTGTCCACTCCGGTGGTGATGTTGTAGGGGCGTCCCGTTGCCAGGGTAATCACACTGCCAGCCGTGAATTGCAGCGGGAACCGGTAAAAGCCGCTGAACACCGCCTTGTGACGCTGGTCGAGCAGGCTGTTGGCCCGTTCCGGTTTGCCCAACAGGTTGGCATCCACCGGGTCCTGACCCGGTGCATCCGGTTCCACCGTGTTGATGGTGTGGGACCAGGTGTAACTGGCCAACGCCGAAAACCGGTGGGTGAGTTGTTTGCGGACGTTGATTTGGAGCGCGTTATAGAGTCCTTCACCCAGGTTGACCGTCGCCAAAATCCGGCGGTATCCGTTCAAAGCCGGACGAATGGGACGGGATGCATCGGCATCCGCTGCTGAACGGACCTGTCCGGGGCGGGTTGCCACAAAAGCCACCGGGGAGTTCAAATCAACCGGGCGGTCAATCCGAATCGTGTGCTGGTAAACATAATCCGCCGACACAAACAGCTTGCCCGGAAGCTCGCGTTCAAAGCCGAAAGAGGCAAGCTGCGAATAGGGGTTGAGCAGTTCCTTCGGATAGAACCGCAGTTTGTTCACATCAAAATATTTGCTCAGGGAGGCCGCATCCCCCACCCGGACGGTGATGTCACGGGCCGGCAGATTGGCTCCGGGGGGAAACGCCGGGAGCGGACCGATGGAAGTCGGGAACCCAAATTGGCCGGGCGCGGCGCTGAAGCTGAAAATACCAGCCGGGCCGTTGATTTTGTAACCGGCTGCGATATTGGCCCGGAGTTGCGAATAGTAAATCCCGTATCCGCCGCGAATCACGGTCTTGGCATCACCCCGTGGGTTGTAGGCAAAGCCAATCCGGGGAGCCACATTATTATTGTCATCGGTGAAAGACTGCCGTTCATAGCGCAAGCCCAGATTGAGGGTCAAATCCCGCCGGACCCGGAAGTTGTCCTGTACAAAAAGCGAAACCAGCCATTGACTGACATTGTAAGAAGCATCTCCGAACGTTTGCTGGAAGCGTTGCACGTCCTTGACCGTCAACTGGCTGATGGGTGTCCGCACGCCGGGGTTGAGGGTAAATTGTCCCAACACAAAACCAGTGCCAAACTCCTGGCCCACCCCGCCGGAGGTTGAATAAACAGCGTCACCGCCGAATTTCAAATCATGTTTCCCATGCAGGACGGACACCGTGTCGGCAAACTGGTATTGGTGATTGCCCAGGTTGGCAAACCGGGAATCGCCTTCGGTGCCGAGTCCGGGGCGGACAAACTGGGTTGAGGGTGTGACCGGCTGAAACTGGGTAATCGGCGAACCCAGCAGAAACTGGAAACGGGCTTCGTTCACCAGGTTGGGGGTGAAAATCGCCGTTTCGGTCAGTTGCGCCCCATATGTGTTGCGGGTGAAGGTGCGGGCTGCGCTTGGCAGGTTCAACCCGCCCACTGCGTCGCTGGGATTGGTGTCGTCAAACCGCTCCAGGTTGAACTTGGCCGTCAGGCTGTGGGCGTCGTTCAGGCGATGGTCAATCCGGCCCTGGAACAACGTCTGCTGATAGGTGCCGGAAAACAGCCCCGGAGCGAGCGCCGAGGTAATGACGGCATCCCGGTCCTGCTGATTGTATTCTGCCGCAAGCAGGAAGTGGGTTCGGTCTTTGATGACGGGGCCGGAAAAAATACCGCTGATTTGAGCCAGTTCGTCTTCCGTGCGGCGGTTGGCAAGGGGCGCTGTGGCCTGAATCCCGCCCGGACGCCAGACTCCCAGCAGATTTCCGTGGAAGCCGTTGGTACCCGATTGGGTCACAATATTGACGACCCCGCCGGTGGTTCGGCCATATTCCGCCGAAAAGCTGTTGGTCAGGATGGAAACCTCCTGCAACGATGACAATGGAACATTGGTAAAGATGGTTTGCCGACCCCAGGCATCGTCACCCGTGCTGCCATCAACCGTGAAGGTCGTTTGCCGCCGCCCGCTGCCATTGGCGACAAACAAATAGTTGTTCAAAAACAAATCCCCGGTTCCCCTGGCGGTCCGGACAGCGGAATTGAGTTGGAATAAATTGGTTATCTTGCGCCCGAAAACCGGTGTGTTCTCAATTTTCTGCAAGTCCAGCCGGGTTCCCAGTTGGGGCGAATCCGAACGAACTCCGTCGGTTGTGCCATAAACAGTGATAACCGAACGGTCGCCTTGGGGATGCAGGGTGACATCCAAGGTGGCTGATTCACCGGCCCGGAGCATGACATCTTTGAGGTCGTCGGTTTCAAACCCGGATTTGGATACCTTGACTTCATAACGCCCGGTCAGGTTCAACCCCGGCACGGTGTAATACCCGTTCCCATCGGTTGTCAGAGAGCGTTTGGCCCCGGTCTCCAAATTGATGATTTCGACTTCTGCCCCAACCACTGCGGCCCCGCTCTGGTCGCGGACCTGGCCCCGAATGGTGGCGGTGTTTTGTGTCTGAGCCAATCCCAGTTGACCCAAAAAGAGAAAGACAAGAAGCAAACGGCTTATTTTTTTCATGCAGTTGTTCCTTCCGGAAGAAATGGCGCAGTTGCGGTGGGAATCGTGAGAGGTGGTGTGTGACCAGACTGCGCTCGGAGGGTTAGACGCAAGACAGCAGACTTTTCTTCCCTGTTATTTTTCCAAATTGATGGGGATTTCAAGTACATCAACCCGGAGGCCAACCGGAACCGAAGGCAGGGCGGGCATTGACTTATTGGCTGCGGTGGCAGATGCACGCCACGTGCAGACAATTGCCGGGGGAAAGACGCACATTGAGTTTTTCCAACTGCCGGTGCATTCGTTTGCCAGCTTTTTGGGTTGACACCCGTTGGAAAAAAGTGAAAAACACCTTGAACAATTTGTTTTTCGGAGCGCAAACCCAACTTCACCTGAAACCCACCTTCACGAAAAGGATGACCGCTGATGAAACGTCAACTTGACCGGCCTGACCTGGGCGGCGGCGGCAAAATTTGGGAAGTAGCCCGCGAGTGGGGGGTTTCCCCCCGCACCATTCTGGATTTCAGCTCCAGTCTGAACCCGCTGGGGCCTTCCCTGCGGGTGATGGTGGCTTTTTCACAGGCTGCTGTGGCTTACCAACCCGATGACCATGACTGCCGCGAAGCATTGGCCCAATGGTGCAAGGTTCCGATTGAACAGATTTTCATCGGGACGGGCACCTCCAGCCTGCTTTTTGCTGCGGTGCGGGCCTTGAAACCCCGTTCAGCCGTGATGTTTGAACCGGCTTTCAGCGAATACAGCCGGGCTTTGAAAAGTGTCGAAGTCCCCACCAAAACCATCCGGGTTACTGAAAAACAGGGATTTCTGCCCGACTTTGAAAAATTGCGGCGGGATTTGAAAAAAGACCGAACCGGCGTGCTGATACTCAATTCCCCGCACAATCCCACCGGAGTGGCCTATCCCCGCAAGGAACTGCTTGAAACCATCCGGGTTGCCAAGCGGGCTGATACCAATGTGGTTCTGGACGAATCCTTTATTGATTATCTGCCGGAAGAAAGTCTGGTCAGTGAAGTGAGCCGCGAACGGAATCTGATTGTGCTTCGTTCCCTGACTCCGTTTTTCTCCATTGCGGGGTTACGCATCGGGTATGCGGTGGCTGCCCCTTCGGTGTTGAAATCATTACAGGCTCAATTGGACCGTTGGCCGGTTGCCACCCCGGCCCTGGCGGCGGCTGCCGAGGCGGTCCAGGACCATATTTTTGTCCGTCGGACGTTGGCCTACAACCTGGAAGCCCGTGCCGAGTTCGAGGCCGAACTGACCCGATTGGGCTGTAGTGTTGTGCCCGGCGTTGCCAATTTCCTCCTTGTGAAGCTTCCGCTGGGTTCCGCCCATGACCTGGCTGCGTGGCTGGCTCCCCATCACGTTCTGATTCGGACCGGAGATACCTTTCTGGGGTTGGGTGACCGCTACCTCCGGCTGGGGGTTCGTTCACGGGAGCAAAACCGGAAGTTCATTTCACTGTTGGAACAATGGCTGGCGGACAGGCAGGCAGCCCCCTTGCCTGAAAAAGCCAAGGAGGTTGTCGCAGTCGTGAAAAAAGCCGTTGCCCCCCGCAAAGCCAAACCAAAAACCACACCATCCAAAAAGAGGTTGAAAAAGGTATCCCAATGATTGAAAGAAAACGACTCGGCTGGATTGCCGTCTGGCTCACAGGGGTTGGGATGGGCCTTGCCCTCCAACCCTTTGCGGTCATTCCTGAAAGTTCCGCCGCCCGGCAAAATGCAACCGCGCCGGCGGCTGCCAACCGGCAGGAAGCTGTGCTGGCAGCCAATCTGTATATGCAGACCTCGGCGGAATACCGGGCGGTTTGTTTGCAAACCTATGCCTGGGCCAGTGAACGGTTGCGGGCCAAACTGGCGGTTTTGAACCACAATGAGCGCAAACCGGCGGTGGTCATGGACCTGGACGAAACTGTTTTTGACAATTCCTCCTATCAGTCTTTCCTGGACCAGACCAACCAGGATTACAACCCCGAAGCCTGGAACCGGTTTGAACGGGATTACCCGCAGGAAGTCCGACTGGTTCCCGGAGCCCGGCAGTTTATTGAATTTGCCGAGGCGAACGGGGTGACCGTCATTTTCATATCCAACCGGGCGCAAAAAAACCAGGCTGGTGCCATTGCCGCGCTCAAACACAACCGGATTAACACCGACAACATAGAAGAACGGTTGTTGTTGAAAGACACCACTTCCGACAAAACCGAGCGGCGCAAGCTGGCCGAATCAAAATTCCGGGTGATGATGCTGGTGGGTGACAATCTGCGGGATTTTTCCGAGGAATTTGTGGCTCCCAAATTTTCCAGAGAAGATAGTGTGGAAAAACGACTGGTGGCCATTGAAGAACGGGCCGCCAAAACCAACAAGGCGGCCCATCGGTGGGGAAATGACTGGATTGTGCTGCCCAACCCGGTTTACGGAGAATGGCTTTCACTGCTTGGTCCCAATCCACGGGCCGGGTTGAAACCGTCAGGAATCAAGTAATTGAGAATTGAGAATTGAGAATTGAGAAACTGGAAACTGTTTTGGGTGATTGATTCAAAGGCATAAAACCAACTGGTTTTCACCTTTCATCAACAGGTTTTCTCTCAATTCTCAATTCTCAATTAAAAGGCCATATCAAACACCACGTCGCCTTCGACCCCGACCTGATAGGCGGAAACGCGGCGTTCAAAGAAATTGGCCAGTTCCTGCACATCCTGCAAATCCATGAACGGAAACGGATTGCGGGAGCCAAACCGCTTGGGCAGGCCCAGAATGGCCAGCCGCTGGTCGGCAATATATTCCAGATAAGCCCGCATTTCAGCCACAGACATCCCCGGCACGCCGCCGCTCAGGAGGTCTTCGGCAAATTGTGTCTCACAATCAACCGCTTCCTCAATCATGGTCCGGATGTCGTTCATCATCCGGTCGTCAAAAAGTTCCGGGTCTTCGCGGCGGACGGTTTCGACCACTTCAAAAGCAAAAGCCATGTGGCAGCTTTCGTCCCGGAAAACCCAATTGGTGCCGCCCGCCAATCCGTGGAGCAGACCCCGTGAACGCAGGAAATAGACATAGGCAAACGCCGCAAAAAAGAACAACCCTTCAATACAGGCCGCAAAACAAATCAGGTTGAGCACAAACTGACGGCGTTCCTCGTGGGTGTTGAGCGTTTCCAGGTTCTGAATGGAATCCATCCATTTCAGGCAGAATTGCGCTTTTGTCCGAATCGAAGGAATGTTTTCAATCGCCTGGAACGCCTGTTCGCGTTCTTTGAGGTCCGGAATGTAGGTATCCAGCAAGGTCAGATAAAACTGGACGTGCAGGGCTTCTTCATACAACTGGCGGGAGAGATACATGCGGGCTTCCGGTGCATTGATGTGCTTATACAGGTTGAGCACCAGATTGTTGGCCACAATGGAGTCGCCGGTCGCAAAAAAAGCCACCAACCGGTTAATCAGGTGGCGTTCGGCCAGAGTCAGTTTGGAACGCAGGTCGGTCACATCCGAAGAAAAATCCACTTCCTCAACCGTCCAGGTGTTTTTGATGGCATTCCGGTACATTTCATAAAATGCCGGGTACTTCATGGGTCGCAAGGTAAGATTAAAGCCAGGGTCAAGCAGCATGAGAAATCCTTTCTTCAGGACTGAGGACTGAGGACTGAGGACTGAGTTTGAATCCAAACTGGCTATCGGGAATTTACCCACTGAACCCACTCAGTCCTCAGTCCTCAGTCCTCAGTCCTCATCTTATTGGCACGATTCGCAGCTTTCCGGATTTTCGAGCGAGCAGGCGAGGGCCTGCTGGTCGGTTACCACGGGTTTGGCGACGGGCACTGTTTCGGTGGCCGCAATCGTCGCTTTGGCAATTCTCGTGGCCGGGCGCGAACGGAGATAATAGGTTGTTTTGAGGCCCTTTTGCCAGGCATACATATACATCGAAGACAGCTTGCCGATGTTGGGGCTTTCCACAAAAAGGTTGAGCGACTGGCTCTGGTCAATGAACGCCCCTCGCTCGGCAGCCATGTCAATCAGGGACCGCATCGGAATTTCCCAGGCTGTCCGGTACAGCATTTTCACGTCGTCGGGAATTTCCGCAATCTCCTGGATGGAGCCTTCCCCAAGTTTGATTTTGACCCGGATGTCTTCGTTCCAGAGGCTCAGGTTTTTCAGTTCCTGCACCAGATATTTGTTGATTTGGAGGAAATCGCCTGACAGGGTTTCGCGTTTGAAGAGGTTTGAAACCTGCGGCTCGATGCACTCATAACAACCGGCAATCGAGGCAATCGTCGCGGTGGGGGCAATGGCCAGCAGCAGGGAATTGCGCAAGCCATGCGTTTTGATGCGGTGGCGCAAATCCTCCCAGCCGGATTTGGTCGGCGTCACGCCCCACAGGTCAAACTGTAATTGGCCTTGGGCCGCGCGGGTTTCGGGAAAGGCCGGATGTGCGCCTTTTTTCTCAGCCAGTTTGCAGGAGGCATCCAACGCGGCAAAGTAAATTTCTTCCTGAATCCGGGCTGAAAGCTGGCGGGATGCTTCCGAATCAAACGGCATTCGCAGTTTGAAAAAGACATCCTGCAATCCCATGATGCCCAAACCCACGTTCCGCCAGCGCATGTTGGAGGTTTTGGTGGTCGAAATCGGATAAAAATTGAGGTCAATCACGCGGTCCAATTGGCGGATTGCCAACCGGACGGTCTTGGCCAGTTTGTCGAAATCAAACGCGCCATCCACCACATGCTGACCCAGATTGACCGAACCGAGATTGCAAACGGCGGTTTCTTCGGGCGAAGTCACTTCGATGATTTCGGTGCAAAGATTGGACAGATGCACCACGTTTTCCGGCCTTCCGGCCTGATTGCACTTGCGGTTGCTGGAATCCTTGAAGGTCATCCAGCCATTGCCGGTCTGGGCCAGTGTCCGCATCATGCGCCCGTAGAGGTCACGCGCTTTCACCTGTTTTTTGAAGCGTTTTTCGGTTTCGGCCTTGAGGTAGGCTGCCTCAAACTCGGCACCGTAAAGGTCGGTCAGATGCGGCATTTCCTTGGGGTCAAAGAGCGACCAGACATCATCGGCCTGCACCCGTTTCATAAACATATCGGGAACCCAGTTGGCCAGATTGAGGTTGTGGGTCCGGCGGGCGTCGTCGCCGGTGTTGTCGCGCAGTTCCAGAAAATCCTCAATATCCGCGTGCCAGGATTCCAGGTACACACAGCAGGCTCCCTTGCGCCGTCCGCCGTTGTGGACCAGCGCCCCGGAGGTCATATAGGTTTCGTCGCCTTCGACTTTGAGGTCATGGATATAGGCCGGTGACTCAGCCTTTTGGGTTTGGCGCACCCGCGTCCAGAGGCAATTGTCCCAGACCAACCAGTTCTTTTTGACAATGGGCTGACAATCAACCAGTTCGGCGATTTCCTGAACTGCCGGAATCCGCACATCATAATAACGGCCCTGGCCTTTGAACTGAATCACGGTTCCATCGGAACGGACTCCCTGATGGGAGTTGTCACGGTCACGGGATTGTCCGGCGCTGGCAATGCCCAACCGGAGAAGCTGATAGCGCACGCCTTCCGCCAGGGGCTGTGACTTGTTGGTGAAATAGATTTCCTTGCCCCGGCTGACGCCGCCGTCGGTTTCAAGCAACCCTTGCAACAGGGCTTTGGTTTGCGGGTGCGGCAGGTGTGAAAAGCGCCGGGCAATTCGCTTGCGGCCTTGCTGGTCATACAGGTCTTGATAGGTAACCGGCAAGCTGGGCTCGCCTGCACCGACAAAACGCCCGGTGGTTCCTTCGCGGACCACACCCCGGCTGCCTGACCAGCGGATTTGCATGAAGGTTTCATTCCGGGAGGCTTCCCAGAAATGAATGCCCCGTGCGGTCAGATATTCCCGCACAAACTGCATGTGCGCGTCTTTTTCGGGATGGCCGGAAACACCAAATTCAGAGCGGTTTTTCGAGATATGCCCATCACCCAGCAAAATACCGTACAGGCGGGCGTCTGCTTCGGTAAAATCCTGTACCGGAACGATTTCCTGGGGAATGACCTGGGCCACGTAATCGCCTTTGCGGAGCTTTCCGGCCTCGACCCAGGTGGCCTTGTGAACTTCCCGGTTGAGTTGGGAGAGGGTCCGGCTGATGCTCTGTTCCAGGGGAACGCCCTGTATTGCCCAGAACGGATGGCCTGCCGTGACGTGGGTGGGAACCAGCGAGTGCTTGATGTCAAGTTCCACCATTGCATCCTTTTGCCGGTAGACAAAGTGGTCGGTGACCTGCCGGTATTGGCCGCGTTGTCCCAAAACCAGGTCGCCAACCTGTACGTCTTTGATTTCCTTTGGACCATCGGCGGTGAACACCACAGTTTCCGGCGCGAAACACTGATTAACTGCTGCAACTGAAGCATCCAAAGTCTTTAACCACGGAACGATGCCGTTTGACTTGCCGTTGGTACCCATAATCAGCGAGCCTTCCGAACGGACCCGGTGATAAGCAATGCCGATGCCGCCGGAATATTTTGACAGCATCGCCACGTCGGTGTACCGGCGGTAAATTCCTTCCAGGCTGTCTTCGGGTGAATCAAGCAGGAAACAGGAGGAAAGCTGTTCGTGCTGCGTGCCGGAATTAAACAGCGTCGGCGTGCTCGGCACATAATCCAGTTGCGAAATCGTCGTATAGAGTTCAATTGCCTCGGCAGCCGTTTCCGAAAGTCCGCAGGCGACCCGCATAAAGAAATATTGCGGAGTTTCAATCACATCGCGGCTTGTCCGGTGACGCAGCAGATAGCGGTCGTAAACAGTCCGTAACCCAAAGAATTCAAAGAGATAATTGCGGTCGGGATCAATGGCGTTGTTGAGTTTGCGGCTGTTTGCGGTGACGAACTGCGAAACCCGTTCGTTGACGAGTCCCTGGCTGTAGGCAGAGGCAATGGATTGCGAAAAGCTGTGGATTTCCTGGTTTTCGACTTCCTTGTCAATGTAGGTTGAAAGCAGTCGGGCACCAAGCTGGGAATATTCCGGTTCCTCGACAATCAGGGCTGCCGCTGTCTGAATCGAAAGCCGGTCGAGTTCCTTGGTGGTCGCGCCGTCATACAAACCACTGATGGTTTTGGTGGCAACTCTCATCGCATCAACATGATGCAATTCAAAGCAGCAGCGCCCGACGGCGCGCACAATCTTGTTGACATCCACCGGCTCAAACGAGCCGTTGCGCTTGCGGACGCGCATCTGGGTGGGGATATACACTGCATCACGAGCGTGAGACCTGGTTGGTTGTGGTGAAGCGGCATGTGCCTTTTTTGAGCCTTCCACGTTGTTGTTCTCCTTCGTCCGGTACCTGAAAAATTTTTGTTTTTCGGGCGACACGGACACCTACGCCCGCAACCATCCTGGCTGAATTTGCCCTGCGCCCCTTGTTCGTTGGATTTGTTTTTGGCGACACGTCAAGCGTGTCAGTGTGTGTTACCTGCTTCGAATGAAGATTTGGGTTATTACCTGGATAAATCTTTTTGGGGAGCGTGACAACACTTCTGTGACTGTGAATACGTCACGGAGGTTTCTCAAAAACAGGCAGGCACTCAGATGGTGTGGCCATCTGAAGATGAATTTTGAGAAATCACGGCCATTTTCGGCACACAAACCCGCCGTGGGACGACCGCCCCGTCGTACTCAGTCGTTTGGCTTGAGGGCTTGAGGTTGTGAGTGTTGACACGTTGGTAAGAACCATCGCAAAAACCGCCGATTGTTCTTGGTTGATCGTGAACGGCTGTTCACGCTGATCCGCACCATATAGTAGCAGTTTGAATTTGTCAACACATCCAGTTGGGGTTAAATCACCTGAAAATCCTCGCGGTTTTCATACCGCCTTTAGCCGGAATCAGTTGCGGGAAATGTAAAAATTTTCGGTTGCAGGTGATTCCCTGGGGGCCGGAATTCCCTGATTTCCATGAAAACAACATGTCTGTTTCGCACCATCAGTCCGTCGGTTTGAACACAGCCAGAACCGAATGTACCGGGTTATTCAGGCTCATTGGTCTGAAAGACCAGTCCGGTTTGGTCCCGAATCTCACCCTGCCGGTTGATGGCTTGTTCCTGGGGTGTACAACCCGTCGGCAACGGCGGGTCGGTCCGGCGGAGGTAATCAGGTTTGGCCGCAGAACGCAGCAATGACTCGATGGCCGGTTTGTCCTGTGCCAGTTCCAACGGGGTTTGCGGTATGCAATCCCCCCAGGTGCCAACATCCCGCTCTGCACCATGGTGAAGCAGAATCGTGACCCCTGTCACGGAATCAGTCCGGACGGCTTCAACCAACAACCCCCACCATTCACCCCAGGTGTCTGTGTAGAGTGCATTGTCATTGAGATGGGTTTTGTCAATTTCCAGGAGCTTGTCGAGCAAATCCCAGTTTTGTTCGTCCAAGGCTGTTTTCAGGTGCGCACGGGTGACTGTGAATGGTTGCATAACAGAAAGAACTGCTGAGGTTGTCTGGTTTCAATCCCAAACCAAGCGCGATGAAACAAATCGCGCCACTTTTGAAAAGACATTCTTACAAATTTGTAATCTTGCGGAAAGCTCCTGGAAAGGTTTGATTTGGTATTTTCTGCCCGAAACAAGAAACAGGGACTCCTCATGAGTACCCTTTCGGACACGGGAGAAAAATATGAATACAGAGTCTATCGAAGAAACCAAAACATTTGTACGGAGACATTTGCGGGCTTTTCTACTGACTTCGGGTTTTATTGCGGCCATGTTCCTCGGTGCGGCTTTGGGTGATTTTCGTGGTGGGCGACCCACCTTTGCTCAAACCCCGCCGGTTGCCACACCAGCCTCGTATGTAACGGGAACGGTCAGCTATGCGCCAATCGTCAATCAGGCATCACCAGCCGTGGTAACCATTCGGGCCGACCAAAAATCACAGGCGGTGCAGGCCAATCCGTTTCAAGGAAACCCGTTCTTTCAGGAATTTTTCGGAAACCGGGCCATTCCCCAGTTTCGCACACCAAAACAAAGTGCATTGGGTTCGGGGGTAATCGTCCGGGGCGACGGCTATATTCTGACCAACAATCACGTCGTGGACGGCGCGGATTCCATCAAAGTCGAACTCACCGACAAACGTACCTTTGATGCCAAAGTCATCGGCAAGGACAAACCGAGCGACCTGGCGGTATTGAAAATCAACGCCGGAGGGCTGCCCGCTCTGCCTTTGGGTGATTCGACCAGGGTCCAGGTCGGTGATGTCGTGCTGGCGATTGGAAATCCTCTGGGTGTCGGTCAAACAGTGACGATGGGCATCATCAGCGCCAAAGGGCGGGCCACTGATTCGGGCGACGGCAGTTTTGAGGACTTTCTGCAAACGGATGCTCCCATCAATCACGGCAACTCCGGCGGAGCCCTCATCAACACGGGTGGCGAGCTGGTGGGTATCAACTCGCAGATTGTGTCCAACACCGGCGGCAGTATCGGGATTGGTCTGGCGATTCCTGCCAACATGGCCCGCAATGTGATGGACCAGTTGATTAAAAACGGGGCCGTGCATCGCGGTCGGCTGGGCGTGCAAATTCAGGCTGTAACTTCGGATATCGCTGCCAGTCTGGGGCTGAAGGAAGTCCAGGGGGCTTTGGTGAATTCGGTCCAGGCCGACAGTCCGGCGGAACGGGCGGGCATTCAGCGGGGTGATGTCATTGTGGGAATCAACGGAATCCGGATTGCCGACAGCAACCTGTTGCGCAACCAGATTGCCGCCCTGCAACCGGGCACCGCCGTCACGCTGACCATTATTCGCAACGGCGAAGAGAAGAACGTCAACGCTGTCTTAGGAGAACTCTCCGCCGATGCGAATTCCAAAGCCTCCCCGCTGGAACCGGCAGGCGGTGAAAACGGTTCCGGCAAACTCGGAGTGCAGGTCCAGCCGGTCACCCCGGAAACGGCGGAACGACTTGGCCTGAAACCCAACGAACAGGGCCTGATGGTGGCCGAAGTCACCCCGAACGGGCCTGCCGAGGAAGCGGGCATTCAGCCGGGTGACGTGATTCAGGAAGTGAACCGCAAACCGGTCCGCAATGCCGCCGATTTGAAAGCCGCGCTCCAGGCCGCCGGACAAAAACCGATTCTGCTCCTGCTCAACCGGCGCGGAAACACGCTGTTCCTGACGGTTCGCAACAACTAAAGAAATTGGGAAGGCAGGTTGTGACGGTTACAAAGACAGCCTGCCCCTTCAATCAAAAGGCAAAAGGAGGTGATGTCCAGCTTCGACGTGCGTACCTCACTTTCTTTCCCGTGCCGAACGGTTTCGGCATTGTTCTTGAACCTCGCACCGCCGAGTGGCAACGCTCAGACAGGGAGTCATTCGGTTCTGCTTTTCCAGCACAACAGACTTGTTTTCAAGTCAAGCGTGCTTGTTTGCTCACTCCTCTCTATCCACAGCTTGGCATCGGTGGCGGGGGCGTTCCCTGCCACCGTTTTTTTTGCCACCCTTACCCTTCACAGCTACAATCCGACCGAAAGTGGATGCCAGTCATGCGTTTGACCGCAGAATTAACTCACGAAAGAACCGCGCCCCTGGCCGCAAATTCCTGGGAGAGTGGACAGACGCCCTGGCTCAAAATTGGTTGGGGGGTGCTCGTTCTGGCAGGTTTGGCGGCAGTCGCCGTGATTGACCGGGATACCGGCAGCGCCCCTTTTCAGCATTTGTACTATCTGCCCATCATCCTCGGCGGCGTGGTTTTTGGATATCGAGGGGGAGGTTTGACCTCTCTCGGCGCGATGTTGCTGTTTCATTCGGTCAATAACGGTTTAAGCCAGTTTCACTACACGCCGGGCGATATGGTGCAAATGTTTCTTTTCTCGGCAGTTGGAATTGTAACCGCCAAACTCCGCGAAGACGCCCGGCGCATGCACCTGCTGGCCCATACCGATGATGTCACCGGGTTGCACAACCTGCGGTCATTTGAGGCGCACCTGAACCGGTTGCTCCGGGCGGCAACCCGGAACCAAACCCCAATTACTCTGATGGTGCTGGATTTGGACAATCTTAAACGATTGAATGACACCTATGGCCATCTGGTGGGTTGTGAAGCGGTCCGGACGGTTGGATTTCATCTGAAAAAGGAATTGCCGGTCGAAGCGGTCGCCTGTCGTTACGGTGGGGATGAGTTTGTCATTGCCCTGCCGGACTGCTCACCTGCCAAAGCGGTTGAAAACGCCGAACGCATTCGCCAGACGGTTTTTGCCTGCGCCCCTGAACTGGCCGGGCACCTTTTTCCGAGCCGGACACTGACCGTCAGTATCGGGTGTGTGACGGTCACGCCCACCCTGCCAGGGAACCTTGCTGAATTTGGGGAAAACCTGTTCCGCCAGGCCGATGAAGCACTCTATCAGGCCAAGGCTCAGGGAAAAAATCAGGTTTTCGTCAACGAAGCCAACGCACCGGGCAGTTCAGCCGGTTTCGTACCTGACTTGTCAAGAAGCTGAACCGGGCAGTATAACCACGCCTCATCCCCAACCACTGAGAGGCGTGCTTTTTTTGATGCCAAAACAAACAATTGTTGATGTGTTACGCAGCCGGGCCACCGGACAGCCGGACCGCCATGCCTATTCTTTTTTGGAAAACGGTGAAGTCGAGTCTGCTTCCATTACCTATGCCGGGTTGGACGAGCGGGCCCGCACCATCGGCGCAGCCTTGCAGGAACGGCACGCCCAAGGAGAGCGGGCACTGTTGCTGTTTCAACCGGGGATTGAGTATCTGGCTGCTTTCTTTGGCTGTCTGTATGCCGGTGTGGTGGCCGTGCCGCTCTATCCGCCCCGGCCCAATCGGGGATTGCAGCGGGTTCAATCCGTGGTGGCGGATGCCCAGGCAAAATATGTGCTGACCAGCGGTTCGCTCTTGGGCAAACTGGCCAAGGCGGTGCAGCAGACACCAGACCTGGAGGGCATTGATTGGCTGGCCGCCGACAGTTTGGAAGAACAGTTGGCACCCTCCTGGCAACAGCCCGACCTGACACCCGAAAGCCTCGCCTTTTTGCAATATACCTCCGGCTCGACCGGTACGCCCAAAGGGGTCATGGTGAGCCATGACAACATTCTTGCAGACCAGCAAATCATTCATCAGGGAATGAATCAGGCCGAAACCGGAGTCTTTGTTTCCTGGCTGCCTCCCTATCATGACATGGGGTTGATTGGGTCCATTTTATATCCTTTGTTTGGCGGATTTCCGGGGTATCTGATGCCCCCGGCGGCATTTTTGCAGCGTCCGCTTCGCTGGTTGCAGGCCATTTCAAAATACCGGGGAACCATTGGCGGCTCACCCAATTTCGGATTTGATTTATGTGTCCGGAAAAGCACTCCGGAAGAGCGTCAGGCCCTCGATTTGAGCAGTTGGGAGGTGGCGTTCAACGGGGCGGAGCCAATTCGTCCGGAAACCATAGCTGCCTTTACCGCCGCCTTTGCCCCTTGCGGATTTCGGCAAACCGCTTTTTATCCCTGCTATGGATTGGCTGAATGCACCCTGATGGCAACCGGCGGGCAAAAATTGGAGGCTCCCTGGCTCGATACATTTGCAGCCGTTGGCCCGCAACCGCTGGTCAGTTCCGGAACAGCCCTGCTGGAGGAACGCATCGTCATTGCCCATCCGGAAACCCTGGTACCCCAACCGGAGGGGGAGGTTGGTGAAATTCTGTTGGCTGGTCGGCACGTGGCCCAAGGGTATTGGAACCGTTCCGCCGAGACTGAGGCCACGTTTCGGGCTTTCCTGGCTGACAGCGGGGAAGGCCCGTTTTTGCGCACCGGTGATTTGGGATTGCTCCGCGACGGTCGGCTATTTGTCACCGGACGGCTCAAGGATGTGATGATTTTGCGGGGCCGCAATGTCTATCCGCAGGATGTCGAACAGGCGGCGGAAACGTCCCATCCGGCAGCCAGGCTGACCGGCACCGCCGCTTTTTCGATTGAAGTCAACGGCCAGGAGGAACTGGTGGTCCTTCAGGAACTTGAATTCCGGAGCAAAGCGAACCCACTGGAAGTTATCGCCGCCATTCGCCGCGCGATGGCCGAAGCCCATGAACTGGATTGCCACGCCATTCGCATTGTGAAAGGAGGGACGCTTCCCAAAACCTCCAGCGGGAAAATTCAGCGGCGGCGGTGCCGCCAGTTGTTTGTGGAGGGCCAACTGGAGACGGTCGAAAACGGGACCTGGACCCGTCCTTCCGAAACTGTCACAGCGGCAAACCCAAACATGGTTGACCTGACCATTTGGCTGGCGACCCGGCTGGCGGCCCGGCTGGGGTGCTCTCCGGATGAAATTGATGTGACGCAACCTTTTGCTTCTTTTGGGCTTGGTTCACTGGATGCGGTCAATCTGGCGGAAGACCTGTCCCGTCATTTGGGCCGCGAGCTGTCTCCCACCCTGATTTGGGATTATCCCACCATTGACACTCTGACTGCTTTTCTGAACCCCGGAAAAACACCGGCATCTCACTCCATACAAAACTCAGTCCTCAGTCCTCAGCCCTCAGTTCTTGAAAAACCCTCCTCAGCCCTGAGCGAAGGGATAGCCATTGTCGGGATTGGATGCCGGTTTCCCGGCCATGTCACGACAGTCGGGGATTTTTGGAAGATGCTGGTCGAGGGTGGAACCGGAATCAGTACGGTTCCGTCCGAACGGTGGGAAGTTGCTCCGGATGCGCCCACCGCACTCAGGTACGGCGGTTTTCTGGCTGAAGTGGATGGGTTTGATACGGCTTTTTTTGGCATTGCGCCCCGTGAAGCTGTGCGCATGGACCCGCAGCAACGGCTGTTGCTCGAAGTCGCCTGGGAAGCCCTGGAAGATGCGGCCATTGCGCCCGCAACCTTGAAGGGCAGCAAAACCGGGGTTTTTGTTGGTATCAGTCAAAGTGATTACAGCCGGATGCAGTTTGACGAAATTGACCCCTACATCGGCACCGGCAATGCTCTGAGTCTGGCCGCCAATCGGATTTCCTATTGGCTGGATGTGCGTGGGCCGAGTCTGGCCCTGGATACGGCCTGTTCCTCATCGTTGGTGGCGGTCCATGCCGCCTGTCACAGTCTCCGCTCCGGCGAGTCGCATCTGGCGCTGGCCGGCGGGGTCAATTTGATACTGACACCGGAACTGACCGAGGTTTTTAACCAAGCCAACATGCTGGCTCCCGATGGCCGTTGCAAGACCTTTGACAAAGATGCCAATGGGTATGTGCGCGGCGAAGGGGTGGCAGTGGTGGTGCTCAAACGGCTGGCCGAGGCCCAACGGGACGGAAACCCGATTTGGGCTGTGATTCGTGGTTCGGCCATCAATCAGGACGGGCGCAGCAACGGCCTGACGGCTCCGAATGGAACCGCTCAACAGGCTGTCATCCGCGAAAGTCTGGCCCAGGCAGGTATTCCGGCAGCCTCCATCAGTTATGTGGAGGCCCACGGAACGGGTACACCGCTGGGTGACCCGATTGAATTTGGCGCATTGCAACAGGTGCTGGCGACTGAACGTCCGGCTGGTGCCACCTGCGCCGTGGCTTCGGTCAAAACCAACCTGGGGCACCTGGAAGCCGCCGCCGGAATTGCCGGACTCATCAAAACCGCACTGGCGCTGCATCACCGGCTGATTCCGCCCCACCGCAATTTTTCCGAACGGAATCCCTTGATTCATTTGGAACCGGGTTTTTTCATACCCACCGAAGCTACGCCCTGGGAAGGGGAAACCCGGCTGGCCGGAGTCAGTTCCTTTGGATTTGGGGGAACCAATGCCCATGTCATTCTGAGTGAAGCACCGGTCCCGGAAATTGCGAAGTCAGGTGAAACAACCCCCAACTGGTTGCTCCTTGCGGCTCCTTCAGAAACCGCTTTGGTGGCGCTGGCCCGGCGGTATACGGAATTTTTGGAAGCGCAGCCCGACATTTCCCTGCGCGATTTGTGCTGGACAGCCTGGAAGGGGCGCAACCGGTTCCGGCACCTGGTGGTTTTCGAAGCCGTTGACGTTCCCAGCCTGCGGGAGAAACTCCAGGCTTATGGTTCCGCAAACAGTGCTGCGGGCGCGGCCAGTTTGCCCGCAGCAGGTCCGCCCGCCGGAAGATTGCTCCGGTTGCCGACCTATCCTTTTGAACATCAGCGGTTTTGGCATGGAGCACAGCCCTCCGGGCGACTGCTCACCCCCGAACCGGTTGCACAGCCAAGCGTTGTATCGCCCGAACAAATTCTGGCAGCAGACGATGCCTCCCGCTTGCCGTTGCTGCTTGGGTGGCTGCAAACCCAATTGGCGCGGGTGCTGGAGGTCGAACCAGCGGAAATTGTGCCGCAGCGTCATCCGGTTGAATTGGGACTGGATTCGATTATGGCAATGGATGTGCTGCGGGCGATGCAACAGGATTTTGGCGTCTCGTTGTATCCGGCTGAGGTTTTTCGGGTTGAATCAACGGCTGCCTTGGCTGAGGTGCTCCGGCGGGAGCTTGAAAAAGACTCTGCCACGGTGCCCATGCGTCTGGAACGGCGCTCTCCTACGGATGAAAATTGGCTCGGTCCTCAGTCTTCAGTCCTCAGTCCTGCTTTTGCCTACACTGCAGAGGCACAGAGATTTCGCAGAGCTTGCGCAGAGGAAAACGAAACCAATCTGGCTGAACCCGGCAACCCTGCTCCCATTGTTTTTCTGTTGTCGAGCCCTCGCGCCGGTTCGACTTTGTTACGGGTGATGCTGGCCGGACATCCGGACCTGTTTTGTCCGCCGGAACTGCACCTCCTGCCGTTTCGGGGAATGGCCGAAAGGGCACAGGTTCTGGGTGAAAGTTATCTGGGCGAAGGCTTGGAACGGGCTTTGATGGAATTGCAACGGTGTGCTGTTTCTGAAGCCAAAGCCGTGACTGCGCAATGGGTGGCCGAAAATCGGCAGGTGGCGGATGTGTACCGCGATGTCATGCAGTTGGCCGGAAATCGGACCCTGGTTGATAAATCCCCATCCTACGCTGTGGAGGCCGCCACCTTGCGCCGGGCGGTACGGCTGTTTCCCAATGCCCGGTTTATTCACTTGGTGAGGCATCCCTATGCCGTTATTGAATCCTTTATCCGCACGCGGATGGACCAGGTGCTGGGAACGGGTGCGGAACCAACCCATCGCACTGCCGAGCAGGTGTGGGTGGCCTGCAATGAACATGTCACGGCCCTGGCGGAACTGGTGGATGCCGAAAACCTGTGTCTGGTCCGGTACGAAGACCTGGTTGCCCAACCACGGAAAACCCTTGAAACCATGTGCGCTTTTCTGGGCATTCCGTTTGCTGAAGCACTGCTCGCACCTTACAGCGGCAACCGGATGACCGACGGCCTGCACGCCAGTTCGTTGGGAATCGGTGACCCGAATTTTCTCCGCCACACGGAAATCGAAGCCGGTCTGGCCGACGCCTGGAAAACGGTCACACTGCCGGAGCCACTCAGTCGTCGCGCTACCCGGCTGGCAGTTTCTTTGGGATATGAAGTGGTTGAAGCCACAGACCTTGAGACTGCCCCGCTCACCCGCAATCAGCAATCCCTGTGGTTTTTGCAGTTGATGGAACCTGAAACCACGGCCTACAACATCGTGCGGGCCTTGCGGATTCGGGCTGACCTGGACCTTGACCGGCTCGCAAAGGCTTTCCAGCTTCTGGTGGACCGACACGCAGCCCTGCGGACTTCCTTCCCCACTACAAAAGGAAAACCGGTTCAACAGATTCGGTGGCAGCAACCTGTTGCTTTGACCCTGATTGAAGCGGAAAACTGGACTGAAGCCGAAGTCTGTCAACGGCTTACAACCTTGAGTCAAGCACCATTCAACCTGGAACGCGGCCCCCTGTTCCGGGTTCATCTGGTGCGTCGTTCCAAGGTGGAATCCATTCTTTTAA
Source organism: Blastocatellia bacterium (assembly GCA_019695185.1). Classification (GTDB taxonomy): domain Bacteria; phylum Acidobacteriota; class Blastocatellia; order Chloracidobacteriales; family Chloracidobacteriaceae; genus JAIBAN01. Next base: position 87,712 of record JAIBAN010000016.1, read on the forward strand.
TTGAACTCCACCACCTCATTGCGGACGGTTGGTCGCTGACGCTTTTGCTCCAGGAAATGGGGGCACTGTACGAAAGGCTTTCCTCTGCGCAAGCTCTGCGCAAGCTCAGCGCCTCTGCGGTGAAGAAAAACAGACAGACCTGGGATTTCTCCGATTTTGCCATTGAACAGGCTGCTTTTCCCGATTCAGCCGCCGGGCAAAAAGCATGGCAATTCTGGCAGGAACATCTGGCCGGAACCTTGCCGGTCTTGCAGCTTCCGACCTCCCGGCCCCGGCCTGCGGTGCAGACCTTCGGCGGTGATTCGCTCACCTTTCACCTGGATGCAAACCTGACCAGAACCCTCAAACAGTTCAGCCAGGAGCAGGGCACCACCCTGTTTGTGACGTTGTTGACGGCCTATTACCTGTGGCTCCACAAATTGAGCGGGCAGACCGAATTTGTGGTGGGTTCGCCGATGGCCGGGCGCGACCGGGAGGAATGGGCTGAAACCGTTGGGTATTTTGTCAATCCGGTGGCTTTGCGGGCTGCCATTTCAACTGCCGGAACGGTGCTCGAATTCCTCACCCAGGTCAGGCACATCGTTCTGGCCGCTCTGGAACATCAGGCTTTTCCCTTTGCCTTGCTGGTGGAGCGGTTACAGCAGGGACGCGACACCAGCCGGTCACCGATTTTCCAGACCATGTTTACCTTGCAGCGGGCACATCGGCTCGACTCTCAGGCTGTGATGGCTTTGGCTTTGGGAGGGCACCAACATTTGCATCTGGGAAGCCTTGACCTCGAAGGCTTTCCGCTGGAGCGGCACATTTCCCAGTTTGACCTTGATTTGATGGTTGCCGAAGTGGACGAGGGCCTGACAGGATTGCTGCATTTCAACACCGATTTGTTTGAGCGGGAACAGGTCGCCGCCTGGGCGGATATGTTCCGGGATTTGGTCGCCGCCATGCTGCGGCAGCCCCGGCAACCGGTTTCGACTTTGAATCCGGCACCGGTCTGGCCGGATTGTTATGTTTGTTCCGAAGTGGAGCAACCGCTTCCCAACCAGTCCCAAGAGACAGCCGCAGGGAAGTGGGTGTTGGTGGCTGATTCGCTGACTGCTTTGACCCAGGCGGTGGCTGAAAATCTGACCAAACGAGGTGGAACCTGCCTCCACCTGAGCCGAACCGAGGTTGAAACCGCTGGCTGGTCAAACGACCTGCGTGGAGTGGTGTGTTTCCCAACCGATGACGTGGCTGCGTGGCTGCTGTCGCTCAAAACCATTGTCGGAACAGGAAGTAACAACCTGTGGATGTGCACTGCCCAGGGTCCGGCGGAAACGGCTGCGGTGCGGGCATTGGGACAATGCCTGACAGCCGAAATCCCGGCTCATTTTGCCGGAGTCATCGAGGTTCCAGGTGAACAACCGGAAACGCTGGCCGCACAGGTGGTGCAGGAAATCCTGTCTGCCAGCGGGGAAGAAACAGTCAGATTCAATCCTGCTGGTAAACGGTTGGTAACCCGCCTGGAACAAACCGCTCTTCCTGCGGTAAAGCAGCTTCAACTGAATCCTCAAGGAGTTTATGTCATTCTCGGCGGAAGCGGGGCCCTCGGTAAACATATCGCCAACTGGCTCGCCCGACGCGGAGCCTGTCACATCGCGCTGGTCAGCCGCCAACCGGAACGCGCTTCGGTTTGGACTCGGCAACTGCCACAGCACGTCCAAGTTACGGTTCATCCTGCTGATGTGGCTGACGAAACCCAACTGAACCGGGCTTGGGCGGAGATTCAAACGCTTGGACCGGTGGCCGGAATTTTTCATGCTGCCGGAATTGCTCTGCCAGAACCGATTGCCAACCTGTCCGAAACCGCCGTCACAGAGCAGTTGGCTGCCAAAGTCCAGGGTGCCAGGAAGCTGGACAAACTGCTGCGAGCTTTCCATTCTCAGTCCTCAGTCCTCAGTCCTCAGTCCTTGGATTTGAGTCCTCAGTCCTCAGTCCTCAGTCCTCAGCCCTTGGATTTGAGTCCTCAGTCCTTGGGTTCGAGCCCTCAGTCCTCAGTCCTCAGTCCTTTTGTTGTCTATCTGTCTTCCGTCTCAGCGGTTCTGGGGTCGCGCAATCTGGCCGCGTATGCGGTAGCCAACGGTTTTCTGGACGGCTTGGCGAGCACCCAACGAATGCGCGGAATTTCAGCCCTGAGCATCAATTTCGGCCCCTGGGCTGACGAGGGCATGGCTGCCGCCGAAGCCGAAACCATGCGCAAGCTGGGCATTGAACCGCTGCCTCCGCAAACTATGTTGGCTGCCCTGGAACGGGTGCTGGCTGTCGGAACGCATGGGTTGACCCTGGCCCGCCTGGATTGGAACCGGCTCAAACCGGCTTTTGAAGCCCATCGGCCTCGTCCTTTTCTCAGCCGGTTGGGGGCCAGTCCGATTCCCCCTGAGCGCGCTGCTGCAATGGCTCCGCTCCGGCATGAACTGGAGCAACTGCCGAATGAAAGGCGGTTCGGGTTACTGTGTGAAGCGGTTCAAAAATTGGTGGCTGAGGTGCTCCTGTTGCCACAGGCCGGTGCTGCCAGCCCGAAACAGCCGTTTCAGGAGATGGGTTTTGATTCACTGATGGCCGTGGACCTCAAAAACCGTCTGGAAACGGCTTTGGGAATCACCCTGCCGGCCACGATTGGTTTTGATTTTCCCACCATTGAAACTTTGTCCGGCCACCTGTTGAAACAGCTTTTCCCGGTCGTTCAGGAAGCCGAACCTTTGCCCTCGGTCGGTCTGACCAAGGCCGAACCGATTGCGATTGTTGGAATGAGTTGCCGGTACCCCGGCGGTGTGGACAGTCCGGAGGCTTTTTGGAGGTTGCTGGAGCAGGGAATTGACGCTATCACCGAGGTTCCGCCCGACCGCTGGAAGGTGGATGCCTTCTACGACCCCAAACCGGCCACACCCGGCAAAATGAACACCCGGTTTGGCGGTTTTCTTTCCGGGATTGCCGATTTTGACCCGGCCTTGTTTGGCATTTCGCCACGGGAAGCCCTTCGCATGGACCCGCAACAACGCATCCTGCTGGAACTGACCTGGGAAGCTCTGGAACGTGCCGGGGAATCGCCCGACCGGCTGGCCGGTACTGAAACGGGGGTTTTTGTGGGGGTCAGTTCCAATGATTTTGCCTTTTTACAGGCGAAAATGGGTGGCCCGGAAAAGCTGTCTTCCTATTCCGGCACCGGAATTTCCCAAAGCATCGCTGCCAACCGGATTTCCTATTGTTTCAATTTTCAAGGGCCGAGCGTGGTGGTTGAAACGGCCTGCTCCTCGTCACTGGTGGCCGTTCATCTGGCGTGTCAGAGCCTGCGCAGCGGCGAATCGTCGCTGGCCATTGCGGGAGGTGTCAATTCCATTCTGACACCGGATGTCACCATCGCCCTGTCGCAGGCCCGCATGATGTCGCCCGAAGGTCGGTGCCGGGCATTTGACGCGCGCGCGGACGGCTATGTTCGTAGTGAAGGCTGCGGTTTGATGGTGCTCAAACGTCTTTCCGAGGCGCAACGCGACGGAAATCGGATTTTGGCGGTGATACGCGGTTCGGCTGTCAATCAGGATGGCCGGAGCAACGGGCTGACGGCTCCCAACGGAGCAGCCCAGCAGGCCGTCATTCGGAAAGCATTGGCACAGGCCGGAGTCAGACCGGAAGAAATCTGCTATGTTGAAGCCCACGGAACCGGCACCGAACTGGGCGACCCGATTGAAATCCAGGCATTGGCCCAGGTGCTCCGCGAAAACCGGACCCCGGAGCAAACCTGTGTAGTAGGTTCGGTCAAAACCAACATCGGTCATCTGGAGGCTGCTGCCGGGATTGCCGGACTGCACAAAACCATCCTGGCCTTTCAGCATGACCTGATTCCGGCGCACCTGCATTTGGAAACGGTCAACCCGCATATCGAAACCGGCGGAATGTCGGTGCAGTTCCCAACGGTTGCCACGCCCTGGCCAGACTGGACGGAGCGCCGACTGGCCGGGGTAAGTTCCTTCGGATTTGGCGGAACCAACGCCCATGTCGTGCTGGAATCAGGTGCCGAATCAGAAACTTTGACTGAAACCGGCCATCTGGTGGAATTTCCCTGGTTGCTTTCCGCCAATTCCGTTGCGGCCTTGCGCCGCATGGCGGAAAGACTGGCCGCCTTTCTGGAACAAAACCCGGAAATCGGGCTGGCTGATGTCTGTGCTATGTTGGCTTTGGGGCGGGCGCATCTGCCGCACCGGCTGGCCCTGCCGGTCCTGCCACGGGCTGAAATCACCGTAGCCTTGGGGGCTTTTGCCAAAGGTGAGCCGGTTTCGTCGGTTCTCACCGGGTTTGTGCCCCCGCAGGCGGTCGCCGCATCCGGGCCGGCCAACATCAATCCGGCTGAAACAACACCAGATGCCGGTTCACTGGCGCAGGGCTTTGTCTCCGGCACCTTCATCCACTGGGAAGCACTCTTTCAGCAGGCAAAGTTCAGACGGGTGGAACTGCCCACCTATCCCTTTGAACAGCAGCGGTTTTGGTTTGACGAACCGCCAGCCCCCCAGGCTCAACCGGAAGCTCCCAAACCCTTGCGCCACCCGTTGCTGGGCAAACGGGTGACTCATTGAACCTCTCCAACCAAGTCAAAGAACGACTATGGTTGGAGATTCTTGCCCGAAACGTCTCACGACGTGCCGGACACCTCGGCCCGTTCCAGGCCGGTTGGGTTATGGACGGTGCCAAAGAGCACCCAATTGAGCATGCAGCGGGCGGCATTGCGGTCCCGCGTCAGGTTGAGTTGGCAGCGGGGACAGTGGTGCAGCCGTTCGGACAGCGCCTTTGTGCGCTGGTGACCGCAGCCGGAACAGCTTTGGCTGGGTTTGACGTTCCTTGTCGGCACTTCCCAATAGTCAATTCCAGCTTCTTCCGCTTTGACTTTGACAAGGTTGAGAAAAGTGGCGGGCGCGGTATCCAGGATTTCCCGATTGAGTCCGGCTTTCGAGGCTGCTCCGTTGGGCAGGAATTCGCCCGGACGGTCCGGGTCGGGTTTGGGTTGCGGAGCGCGGGTCATGTTTTTGACGGTCAGTTTTTCCGTCACCAGCAGGGCGCTCCGTTTGACCAGACGAGCGGATTCCTGGTGGAGAAAGTCTTTCCGCCGGTTGGCCGTGCGGGCACAGTGACGGGCCAGTTTCCGCCGGACTTTGAGCCGGTTACGGCTCCGGCGTTGCTTGCAAGCCAACTCCCGCTGGAGTTCGGTTTTGCGGTCGGCGTCCGGTTTCCCGGTGCGGGGGTTGGGGATTTCGCCATAGGTTCCATCAGCCAGGGCGAGGGTCGCAAATGTTTCCACGCCCCAATCAAAAGCCATGCCTTGCGTTCCGCACGGTCGGTGGGGCTGGCAGGCGACCGTCACGCTCGCGTACCAGCGGCCTTGCTTGTGCAAAATTTCGCAGGTTTTCGGCAGTCCTGGGGTCCGGGCTTTGCCTCTCATCTTGAGGTGACCGATGCCGGACAGTTTCAACCATCCATGTTTCATCCCGGATTTCTGATCCGTCGTTTGGCCTGCCAGTTTCCAGCCGTCGCCATACGTCTTATAGCCCCATCCAGGGTACCGTTCCAGCGATTTGAAGCGCGGAAAACCAGGGCTTTTCTCACCTGCCTTGACCCGCCGGAAAAAGTGTCCAAACGCTTCATTCAACCGCTTGAGCGTGACTTGCAGACTTTGGGCATTCAGGGCTTCATATTCCGGCTGCGCCGCCCGAATTTCCGTCACCGACCGGCATTGATCCGCGAACCCGACCGACACCCCGCACATCCGCCACGCTTTGATCCGTTCTTCCAGCGCCGCATTGTACAAAGCCTGATGCAATCGGTTGCATTCGATCATCAACGCCTCCTGTTTGGGCGTCGGATAGAGCCGATAGGTGATTTTTCGGTTGACCGGTTTGACCTCTTCCATAGCTTGAAAATATACTACGGTTATGAGTTCAAAACAACAATTAAATACATTATATCACTGCACTTATAACCTAACCTATCATTTGGTTCTGGTAACGAAGTATCGTCGCCCATGTATTTCCGCCGCCATGCTCCAACGGCTCGAAGCGATCTTTCGCCAAACGGTTCACAAGTGGGAATGCGAGGTTCTGGAATTCAACGGCGAACCCGATCATGTTCACCTGCTCCTCTCGCTCAACCCGAAAGTTGCGCTCTCGACCTTCATCAACAACCTCAAAACCGTGGCTTCCCGCCGCATTCGCCGGGAATTTGCCGCCGAACTGAAGCCAGTTTACACCAAACCCGTGTTCTGGAGCCGCACCTATTACATTCTGACCTGTGGCGGCGCACCCCTCTCCGTCATCAAACAGTACATCGAAAGCCAAGCCGGGGCGGAGTGAGTTCCCTGCGGCAACCGCTGCGCGATACGCGGCGGACCGCGCTTCACCTCCACTCAATTTCACCAAAAACGGATTCGGCCCGGTGAAATATGGGTGGAGCACTGCGCGGGTTTTCGGTAGGCTGCCGGTTTTTTCCAGGCGGGAGGCGGTTGGGTACCGCCTCCCTCACAACAATCAGACCATCACTGTTTAACCACGGTTTCCGCCTTTTTCTGATTTGCCACCAGCAAGGCTTGTTGCAGCACGTCATCCGTTCCGGCGAGCAGGGATTTGCGTTGCAGGTGTACTTCCAGATTCGGCTTGACTCCCGTGCCTTCAAGCCGCGTTCCCTGAGGGGTTTTGAAATTAGCCACCACATACTGCAAGGCTCCGCCGGTCGGCAGCGGCAACATGAGCGAAGGCAGGACCGCTCCGGCAGTCGGAGTTCCCAGCACCTGGACTCTGCCGTTTTCCTGCAAACCGGCGGTGAACACCTCGGCGGTACTGGCGGAAAGTTCATCCACCAAAATCAGAATTTTCCCCTGATAGGCATTTTTTCCGGTGCCGGTATAGAGGTAATCCTGCGTTTGAAACCGGTATTGGGATTTTCCCAGCGAGCCGTCTGATTCATTGAGCAAGGCGGCGATGGACGTGGAAAGCTGGCCCGCCCCGCCGGGGTTTCCCCGCACATCAATAATCAATGCTTTGGTATCTTTGAATTCCTCCACCGCCCTTTTGAATTGGTCAAACACGTCACCGAAAAACAGGTTGAATTTGACATAGCCCACTTCGGGTGTAAGCCGTTTGACCAGAAATTTCACCGGTCGTTGCAAAGGGGTTTCCTGCCGCGACAGTTCAACCGACTGTGGCTGGTCAGCGCCGTCAAGGAGTTCAATGGTAACTTTGGCCGCCAGTTCACCGGAAAGCAGGCTGTTGGCCGCCCGTACATATTCAAATTCCTTGCTCAAGCGGATTCCGGGATGTTTGGCGACATACTCGGCATACGCCTCAGGCGGGGTTTTGCCGTTGATTTTCGTCACCACAAAGCCGGGTTTGAAACCGGCCTTGGCAGCAGGGCTTTCCGGTTCAACCGCCACCACCACCAGTTGCTGTTTCAGCCACCGTAAATCAAGGCCCACATTCCCCATTTTAGGTCGTTCCCCGTGGGTGCCGACTCCCTGAACCTGGTCCGGTGGCAGCACCCGCACGTGTGAGTGATGCAGTTCGCCAACCATTTTGTGCAGCATTTCATGAAATGCTTTCTCGTTGGTTTCCTGTTTCACCAGGGGCTGATAACGGTCATGGACGGCTTTCCAATCCACGCCGCCAAACGTGGCATCCCAATGCGATTCATTGATGGTTTTCCACACCAGTTCAAAGGTTTCATCCCGGACGGCCTCCGTCAGGACACCGGTGGCGGATGTGGCTGCCGTGGGTGCCGGATGGGAAGCCCAGGCTGGTTGGGCATTGGCTGCCGGTTCGGTTTTGGCGGCGGGGCCTGCATAGATGAATTTTTGCGGGTCCAGCGGGACATTGTATTTAACCCCGGTCAATTTGGTTTTGATGGTGATTTGCGGGTTGGTGATGGTGGTTTGAAACGCCACCGGCCTTCCCTCCACCTGCCGGTAGTCGTCCCAGGCGGTTGTTTGCTTGATTTCATTGCCTTCAATCTGCTGTTTGAGCAAATAGGTTTTGGCGTCAAAATAATATTTTATCGAAACCGTGCGCCCCAACGGGTCGGTTTCACTGGTTTCCAGAACGAGGCAGGTGATTCCGTTGACCGTTTCATCAGGGAGTTGCCGAAAGACCTGATGCGAGGTCTGGTATTCGGCCAAGGTCGGTTGGCGCTGCCGGGCGGCTTTTACCTGCGGGTCTGAATCCTGCAAATAGCCTTGGAAAAAAGAGGCTTTGCGCCAGACTCTGGTTCCGTCAAATCCGCTTTCGACAATCCCGGCAGAGGTTTCGTTGCGCGAGTAGTAACGGTGTTTTTCCCGGTCTTCCAGCCGGTACCCCTTTTGGGTGGAGCCAAAAACCTCTGATTCAGTGTATTGTTCAACCGATTTGATGGAAGCCAGTTTTTCCCTTCCACCCAACGCGGCAATATGTTTTTCCAGAATGCCAACCACGGCGGGCGGGTTTTCAGCAGCCTGGGAAGGCTGGCCACCCGGTTGGGCCGAGGCTGTGGTGACAGCCGGCTGACCGGCCAGGGTCAAACCAAGCAAACCAATAAGAAACAAAGCTCTTTTCATCATAGCGTGCGTCACGGTCACAAATGTCTCCTGTCAGGAAAATTGAATGCGAAGCCATAACGCAATCCGGGGGCCACAGTTTTTCACTGCACACAGGGCCGATTTTCCTGAGTTTGGATTCATTTCATTCCTTTTTTCAGGAAGTGTTTTCCTGATTTGAGGAAAAAGCAGCTCTTCACGGGCTGGAACTGACGGCTCTGAATCAAACAGAATGGAACCTACCGCAACCGCACAGGTAAACGGTGATTTGCGGAAACAATTTACCAATTCCCGGCAAACTGTCGCGTTGACCCCAAGAGACAAGCCTGCCCGATTTCTGCACCCTGAAAACACCCCAATTGAAGCTTGAGGCCCCCATGAAATTCCGCCCCAATCGGATTATTATCACCATTTTGACCCTGTTTTTTTTGCTGTGGCACACCCAAGAAACCCACCTGGAAGCAGGCAAGATTTCCCTTTCCACCACGGAGCAACTGGCTGCCGAGTTTGAAAACGTGCCATGTGCCAATGAAGACCGGCTGGATGCCGTCCGAACCCTCTTTCAAAAAATGGGAGCTTCTCCGGCGGAGATGACCATTGACCGGCATGGGAAGGTGAAAAATCTGGTGGTCTGCAAACCCGGCGCAACAGCGGAAACCATTGTCATTGGCGCCCATTATGACAAGGCCGGGCCGGGCTGCGGAGCGGTGGACAACTGGACCGGCATCGTCATTTTGGCGCACCTGTACCAAAGCCTGAAATCACAGCCACTCCGGAAAACTCTGCTTTTTGTGGCGTTTGACCAGGAGGAAAAAGGACTGGTTGGCTCGAAGGCGATGGTCAGCCACCTGTCCCAAGAAGAGGTGAAGCGCTCCTGTGAAATGGTCAACCTGGACAGTTTTGGGTTGGGAGCGCCCCAGGTGGCCGACAACATGTCCCATCCGGAATTGACCTTGTTTGTCGCCGAACTGGCCCGGAAAATGAAGCTCCCTTTCGCCCATGTCCCGATTCCCAATGCCAACAGCGATTCCAGTTCGTTTCTCAAACGCAATATTCCCGCCCTCACTCTGCACGGCATGAGTGACGAATGGATTTCCATTCTCCATACCAAAAATGACCAGCCCGAAAAAATCAACCACCGCAGTGTCTATTTGGGCTATCGGCTGGCTTTGGCCCTGCTCGTCCAGCTTGATGAGCTACCCTGTGGGAAATTCAAATAAGGTTGAGCCTTAAATTTGCATTCAATTCCGGGTTTGAGCCTCCTCCAAGAGCAGTTTGACCAGTTGGGAGTTGCCCCTTTCAACCGCATAATCAAGGGCCGTTTTTCCGGTGCGGTCCCTGACGGAGGGGTCAATTCCGGCTTTGAGCAGCATGCGGGCAATCACCACGGCATCAGCCATTTTTCCCTGGTTTCGTTTGGCGGTTTCAATCAGTGCGGTTTCCCCATCGCTGGAAATTCCCCGCACATCCGCCCCTTTTTCAAGCATCAGTTGGATGACTTTGGGCGAACGAATCCGGACCGCCCAGCACAGCACAGGAAAGGTCACCAACCGGTCCTGATATGAAGGAAATTCAAAATTCTGCTCGATGACACCCCCCAATCCATTGGGGTCAGCCCCATGGTCCAGAAGCAAGATCATCATTTCATCGCTCTGGGTTGCTGCAAAAAGGGGTGAGACACTGCTTTGGCTGGGTTTTATGGAACAGTTTCGGCTCAGTAAATACTTCACGAGTGTCAAATTCCCTGAGTCAATCGCATACATCAGAGCCGTTGTGCCGCCCTTGGTAACCCTGTGCGGGTTGGCTTCGTGTTCGATGAGGTATTGTACCAATTCAAGGTTCCCATTTGCAGCGGCGAACATCACCGGAGTACGGCCATTTTCGTTGGACGCATTTGGATCAGCGCCATGGTCAAGCAGTTCTATGACAATCTTCAGCCGCTCCAACGGTTTGGGCACAGAATTGGAAGGAAGTTCCGGTACCAGAGGGCTTGCAGCCGCCATAACCAAAGGGGTGGAGCTGCCAGTAGCGAAAAAATCAGCTAGGAGGTTCGGGTTGGCTCCTTTTTGGAGGAGGTACTGGACCATGTTCAAATTTCCTTCAAAAGCAGCCTGGTGTAAAGGAGGGCAGGTCCAGCCTGGCAAAGAGGCGTTGGGGTCTGCACTCCACAAAAAAAGCAGCCGCGCCACACCTTCATTGCCATGTTTGGCCGCCCACCAAAACGCATACCGTTCACCCGGAAGCATGCTTGCCAAAATTGAGATTGCAACCAGGAGATAAACCCAGATATGGGGCGCAATCCGGGTTTGCAGTTCATTGGAACGCAGTTTGTCCGGACGGAAAAGGAGTTCCTGTGAGGTGGCCAACAGGGGATTTGCCGCGCATTGCAACCGGAACCAAAACACGGCTTTGGTTAAGGAAAGCAGGGAAACCACGGTGGCCAACAGCAACCACAAGGGCACAAACCCATACAGCAGAAGGGGAGGCCGAAAGGATTCGTGCCAGTTGTCGAAGTAGAGGTTGACCTGGATGTGCGTCTCCGCCCAAACCGCAGCAATGAACAGCAGTGGCAGGCTCAAAGCCAGTACCATCGCTTCGCGCAACACCAGGGTACGGGCCTGGAGTTGACCTTGAGTCAAGAGCCGGTCCGCAGGCAGGTCAATGGCTTGAGGTTCCAGGTGGGAAAATGCGGCCCCAAAGGAGCATTCAGTCCAATGCTGTAAAGTCAGCCAGTTCCTCAAGTTGAAATTGCGCGAGATTTCCCGGAGGCCACGCAGAAAGGCTCCTGCTCCCTGGGCGAGTTTTCGCCGAACCAACCAGACATCCCACGTTTCACCCTGTTCCAATTGGACTGCCAGCGCATGACCAAAAAGCCGTTCCTGCCACAACAGGGCGAAGCCAACGGCTCCCAGGGTCAATGACAGACAAGCCGCCCGGCAGAGTGAGGTTCCCCAACCCATCAACTGTCCCGGAAGGTAAATCGCTGCCTGAAACAGGCAAAAACAAAGGAGCACCGGCCAGAAACAGGCCAAAAGGGACAGTCCCAGGTACTTTGGAAGGTTTTTTTGATAGAGGCGCAGGGACATCCGAAACACACTGGCTTCAGTTTCCAGGGTGGTGCGGAGCAGGCGGGAAAAGGCCGTCGCCGTGGCTGGACGCGCTGCCGGATTTTTTGACAGGGCGGCACCCAAACAGGCTTTGACCGAGGGTGGAAAATCACGGGGCGGAAGCTCCAGCGGGTTTGCCCGCTGCTGTTGTTCCAAAACCTTTTGCACATCGCCGGAAAAGGGAGTTCGGCCCACCACCATTTGGTAGGTCACGATTCCCAGGGAATAGATATCGGCCCGGCTGTCAATTTCGCAACCCCGGCATTGTTCCGGGGCCATATAGGCCGGAGTTCCCAAGAGGTCTCCCGCCCTTGTTTCAGGGGCGGCGGCAGTGGGCTGGCTGCCCTTTGCCACACCGGTCTGACTTTTCGGCTGGGACAGGGTGCGGTTGAGCGCCGTTTTCCGAGTGATTCCGGGTTGAGTTGCCAGGGGCAATGATTGGCTGACCGGAGGTGACTGTGGTTCCTTCGTTTGGAGCTTGGCGATGCCAAAATCAAGCAGTTTGACATGAAAGCCTCCGCGCTGGTCCGGTTGCAGCCAGATATTTTCAGGTTTCAAATCCCGGTGCAGCACACCGTTTTGATGGGCATGGTCCAGGCCCAAGGCGATTTGTTCGACAATCTCAAGCACTTCGACCAGGGGCAGCCGTCCTTTCTGACGCAGGTACTGCCCCAACGTTTCCCCTTCGAGCAATTCCATCACCAGATAGGGCACCACCAGTCCTTCCAGCGAAGCAAACCCGAAGTCGGTGACGTTGACAATGTTTGGATGAAGCAGTTTTCCGCTGGCCTGGGCTTCAAGTTTGAATCGCTGTAAAAATTCGGGTTGGGTGGCTGCCTGGGGCAAAACAATTTTGACGGCCACTTTTCGTTTGGTATGGAGGTGTTCGGCCTGGAAGACGACGCCCATCCCGCCCTGACCGAGAATGGTCTCAAGCTGGTATTTTTCCTCCAGCACCCGACCCTGAAAATATTGGGGCAGGTCATGCAGCGACAGGTCAAACAGTGCCGGGTTGGCTTTTCCGGCCTGTAAGAGGGCCGCTCCGGCCTGAGCTTCTATGTGGTGCTCAAATTGATTCCAAAAACCTGAGCCGGAGTCCTCAGTCTCAACCAATTCCCGGAGGGCTGGAACCAGGGAAGGTTGTTCCTGTCCCAGCCGGGCAAACAAACCGGAGCGTTCACTAACGGGAGTATCCAGTATCCGGCCAAACCATTCTTTCAAATTCCGATGCCGCGCTTGTGTTTCCATCAGGAGAATTCCTTGTCATGAAGTGGGTTTTTTTCATGAAGTCGGAAACCGGGTGCCAAACCCTTCATGCTTTTAGGATAATTTTTTTCTCAACCACCATTTGGCCATGCGTTCCTCCCGTTCAATGGTGGTCCGGCTGAGGGAAAGCGCCGCCGCCACTTCGTCAACCGTCATTCCGCCAAAAAAGCGCATTTCCAAAATCTGGGCCTGCCGTTCGTCACAGACAGCCAGGGCTTCCAGCGCTTCGTGGAGGGCCAACACGTCCTCATTCGGATGGGTTTGCGGCCCTTCCTGGTCGGAAAGCGGGACCTGCACCATGCCGCCGCCCCTGATTTGGGCCTGACTGGAACGCCAGTAATCCACCAGAATCCGCCGCATGGCCTTGGCCGCAATGGCAAAAAAGTGGGACCGGTCCTGCCAGTCCACCCGACTCTCATCCACTAATTGAAGGTAAGCTTCCCGGACCAGAGCAGTTGCTTGCAAGGTTCCGTTGGCACCCTGCCGATAAACCAACCGGCGGGCAATCAAATGGAGTTCCTGATAGACCAGGGGAATCAGTTGGTGGAATGCCTCCGCATCCCGATTATTCCTCCAGGCCAACAGCAATAGGGTAATCTGTTCCTGCTTTTCCAATGATGAACTCGATCCAACCAAACAATTAAACTTGCCAACGGATTGGAACACATTCATTTTCTGCCTGTCAAAGCTTGCTTCGAAGCGGTTGGCCGACAGTGACATTTCGTCTATGTTTATTTACGTCTGATAATTTTTGCATGCTATGAATCCGCCTAAATCAAAACTTGCCACCAGCCAGGAAATCTACAATCGCATTGTGTGGGACTCCCGCCTTGACCGGACGGCTTTTGTGATGGGCTACGCTGACCGGATGACGACCAGCGGCCTGCGGGAGAAAATGCTCTCCGACTGGGACCCGACAGGTGACATCCCCTGGCATCGGGTGCGGTACATCCGGTGCGGACAAACCACAGTTTGGGACCGTGATGAACGGTTGGACCTGTTTGCCACGGATGCACTTCCGCCGGAAGCCTGGGCGTCAGCTTCACACAACACCGTTTCCGAAACACCCAAACCGAAACCGCCGGAAACGGACTGGCCGGTTCAGGTCGTTTCGTCACCGGCTTTCCACTGTCAGGAACCAGTCGGTTGGAATGCCAATCCGGAGGGGTCGTTTCGAGTGGTTGCCGGTCGTTTGCGGGTGGTGACCTGGAATTTGCTGGCTGACCGTTTCAAGCAGGATTGGCTCCGAACCTCCGACCGGATACCGGCCCTCTTGCGCCACTTACAGGAGCAGCAGGCCGACATTCTGGCCCTTCAGGAAGTGACTCCCGCGCTGTGGCAGGCATTGCTGGCTCAGGATTGGCTGAAATCCTGGTATGTTTCCGAACCGGAAAACGGCGACACAGTGGATCCCTATGGGGTCTGTCTGCTTTCCAGGTTTCCGTTTGCCTATTTCGAGAAAAGGTTTTCCGCGCATAAACGCCTGTTGATTGGCTCGTGGCAATTGAACGGGAGAATCCTCAATGTCGCGGTTGTGCATCCCCCCAGCGGAGACAAAAAGGAAAATCAGGAAGCCCGCAGCCAGCACCTTCAGTCCCTGACCAAACTGGCCAATCAGTTTGGCGGGAATTGGGTTTTGGCCGGAGATTTTAACATCCGCGCCGAGGTGGAATTTGCTCCCCTCCGGCAAAATGGTTTTCTCGACCTCTGGCCCCAGCATCAGCCTGACGACCCTGGTTTTACCTTTGACCCGCAGGTCAACGAGCTGGCTGCCAAATTGAGTTTGACCGGAAAACCGGCCCGGTTTGACCGCATTTGGCTCAGGTCGGAAGCCCTGGATTGGAAGCCGGAAAGCGTCTGTCTGTTTGGAAACCAACCGTTCGCAACAGATTCGCCCAATTTTTTTCCCTCGGACCATTTTGGTGTGGCAGCCGATTTCACTGCACCGTTGCAGGTTTCTCCTGCCTGGAATCAAACCAAACCGGTTCCCACCAGTGCCTTGGTTATTGAAATTCCGGCGGAGTTGGCCGGAGAAATTCAGGTCCTCCGCCAGAGACACGATGCCCGGTTTGAACGGTGGATGCCGCATCTGACCTTGCTTTATCCGTTCCTGCCCGAAGCGGAGCTTGACGAGGCGGAACCGGCCCTGGAATACCTGCTGGCCGGGATGCCTCCCTTTACCCTTCGCTTGGAAGGGATTGGCTGTTTCTCTCAGGCCAAGTCAAACACCGTGTGGCTGAGGCCAATCGCCACACCCGTTTCGGCTTTGCAGGAACTGCACGAATGGCTGAAAACGCTCTTTTCCAACTGTGGAGATAAACATCGGGCGGGAGCTTTTACGCCCCATGTCACGGTCGGTCAGACCACCGACCTCAACACCATTCCCGTCAATTTTCCAACCCCTCAGCCAATTGAATTTCAGGTGACTTCCATTTCTCTCATAACCAGGGAAGGGAATACACCGTTTCGAACCCGGAAACGGTTTCCGTTGAGGTCGGTGGCAAACCACCCAACCAGTTTGGAGCAACTCGCCTTTCAGTTTCGCCCGCCGGTGACGGAAACAACCAGCCAACTCCGCCAGACCATCAGCGAACTGATTCAGCAAGCCTGTTCCGAGGTGCTGGGGTTTGAGGCACAACTGCTGCCCACCGGTTCGGAGTTATTGGGAACACTGGGGGAAACAAGTGACCTGGACCGGATTTGTGTGCTTCCGGTGGGGACCCATCCCAAAGAGTTTCTCATGCAAGTTGAGGCCCGACTGGCTCCCCTGGCCACCTGGACCCGACTGGTTTGGGAAACCACGGTTCCGGTTTTAAGGCTGGAAATTTCAGAAATACAGGTTGATGTCCTGGCAGCCCGCAGCCACTCGGTTCCGCTTGGCTCAGAGGTTTCAGTCATCTCGCAGTCAATTGCATTTGAACAATCAGACTGGCTGGTTTTGTGTGGTTGGCTGGAGGGCAATGCCATCCGTGAATTTGTCTCCGCCCGGTTATCTTTTGAGCTGTTCCAACGCTTTTTGCTCATCATCCGGGGCTGGGCCGCCTGCCGCCAACTGACGGGCAATGCCTGGGGCTGGTGGGGCGGGGTTTCGTGGGCGCTGGCCGCCGCATGGACTTTGAGCGACTTCAGATTTCAGCCGGACAAACCGGTTTTGGAAGCACTGGCGGCGCATTTCTTTACGGTATTGGCCAGCCATGATTGGAACCAGCCTGTCTGTCTCAAGCCGGTTCAGTCTGAGTTTGAACCCGGTGGGGGACCATCTCTGCTGCCGGTTTTGACCTCGGTTTCCCCCCTGCGGAATTCCACTCGGAACGTGACGGAAACAACAGCTTATTTTCTCAAAAAAGAATTCAGCCGGGCAGCCAGACTGTGCGCGCCAACCACAGGGAAACCCATTGATTGGCAACAGATTTTCCAACCCTTTTCCCTCAAGGAGCTGCCGGTCCCCATCCTGGAATTTCGCTTTTCCGAGGTGGAACCGGTTGCGGCTTTGGGTTGGGGAGCCAACTGGCTGGAGGGGCACATTGGCGGGACGTTGCTCACCCTGGAAAAACGAGGACTGGGAGTTCGCCCCTGGCCCAAGCTGAGGTTCCGGAATCACCAAGTGTCGGCCTTGATTGGCATCGGCCTGAGCCTCAAATTGAACGGAACCGAAGTGGAAGGAATGCTGAATAATATCGGTCACACACTCAGGACTCAGCTTGAGTATGAGCGACCCGCTGGCTACCGCCTTCAGCTTACGTGGCACCTTCATGAAGCGCTGCCGGAGGACCTACATGTTTTCCCTGAATCATCTCCCGCCTAACTGATTAATCAAACCACAAACGATTCGAAACAAAGCCTGCACCACAGAGACGCAGAGAATGCGCCTCTGTGGAGGGTAAAAGTTTAAGGCTTTGGTGGGTTGTTTTCGTTCTGACGGGGACCTAAGTCAAAGTAAGTTCCTGCATCGTCTCCCTGGTCCAGGTCTCCTCCGCCGGCTTTCACATTTGATTTGACTTTCATGGTCATACCTCCACGGTGAAATGATGGTTCGGCAAAAATGCCATTACCTATTATGGGAAATTCCCCGAAAGTATTACTTGGGTTGCAATGTGTTTTTGGAGTGCGGTGACAAGTCCCCGCACTCCAAATTTCCAAACACTGTCTGACAATTCTTCACCCAAACTTTTCCGAACCCTCAACTTTCAACCGCGTGAAACAGACAGCCCCTAAAAATCAAGCCTTTTGAAAGCATCGCTATTGAAAAAATATGCGTTTGTCTCTCTTTGTGTTGAGCCTGCTTTGTGTCTGCGGGTGGTTCAGTGATGGCTCTGTTCCAGCCCAAACCCCCGTCGAGCCTGAACAAACCTTCCGTGATTTGGTTCCCAAAGGCAATCACCTGACCACTTTTTCCTTCCTCAAGGCATATCCGGGAGCGGAATATTCGGCTGTCTATTTTGGCAGGCGGGTTCCAGTCGAGGCTTTGGCGGAACTTGAAACAAGCGGAGCATTGTTGCGCAACCCCAGACTGTGGCTGGTGAAAGGGGATTTGACCGCGCTCCTGGGAAACGCGCAGGGTGCCTTAGCCTGTTATCGGAAA
>JAIBAN010000187.1 GCA_019695185.1 Blastocatellia bacterium
GTCGCAAGCGACAACGTCGCGTTTCCGCACCGAACGGTTCCCTGGAGCCCAATCTTCCCGGTGCTTGCGACGTGACGGCCCTGAACGGCTGGTGTGAAGGTGATGTGTTCGTGTGAGAGTGGCATAGTTGACCTTTCGTGGTTTTGCCTGCGGCAGGAAACGGCCACCCGGCCTCAAGCCGGGTGGAAAGAAATGACAGGACGGTCCGGACCGGTTATGGGGTGGGCGGGTTGGCCGCAACCAAAACGGCCCCGGCGAAACTCGCTCCCTGAGCCTGGACTTCGGCCAGCACATCCTGCGACAGGGTGGCCCCGTTGAAGACGGTGCTCTGGAGCGTGGCCCCGCTCAGATTGGCCTGGGGCAGGACCGCGCCCGAAAAGTCAGCGCCGGTGAGGTCGGCCCCACTGAAGTTGGCACCCTGCAACCGGGCGTTGCAGAATTTGGCCCCGGCGAGGTTGGCCTGGGAAAAGTCAGCGCCCGGCAAACTGGCATCGGTGAAATCAGTGCCGCAGGCAATGGCCTGGAGGAACTGTCCCTGGTCGGCTGCCAGATTGGCCGCCACCGCCCCTGACAGTTGGGCCTGGTGAAAGGTGGCTGCTCGGGCCTGGGCCGCCACGAGGCGGGTGCCGCTCAGAATGGCTTCAGTGAAAATGCTCCCGGTGAGGGTGGCTCCTTCCAGGTTGGCCCCGGAAAAGTCAGCCCGGGTGAAATTGGTGTTGGGGAAATTGGCATGGGTGAGGTCGGCCCCGCTGAAGGCAGCGCCGGTGAAATCGTTGCTCATGGAAAACTCCGGTCGGACGCACCGTGGCTGGGCCACCGGGCGCAAAAAAACGGTCACGTCGGAAACCGTCGTGACCGTGGTGAAATACATGGTGGGGGCTGGCATGTGCCCCGGTTCTCTCTTTTTCAAAGCCAGCACCGGCAGGTGTTGCCCTCCTTATCCAAGATGGTCGTCAGACCCAGGCTGGAATTCCCTGACCACACCATTCGCATTCCTGCGGTTCCGGGTCAGGCGGGTTGTCATCAATCAGCCTTAGGCACAATTGGCAAATCAGGTTGTTGTCAGAGAGATTCGGCCCTCCCTCGGGGATTGGGAGCAAGAGGTGGTGGTCATCCATCCGGACCTCCCCTCAAGATCCTGCTCCGGATTGGCCTCTGAGCAGGAAAGTTGTTTTGAACTTGAGCCAGCACTGGTGCGAGCGACAGCGGGCCGGATAAGGTATCCGGCCCTGCCAGTCACCACCACCCTGTCTGGTTTGGCAGTGATGTGAAAGACTGTGCTTGGAGGCGATTTCCTCTCCCTTGGCAGGTCCCTCAATCAGCTTTGAATGGCTGTTTTGGTCAGTAATTCGGAAATCCGTTGTTTGGCATTTTCGGCCAAACGAATTGCCTTTTGGCCAAGTGGGTCCTTCCCCTTTCCGGATAAAAGATAATCCGCGATTTCGAGTGCCAACCGAAGATACTCCGGATGGGCATCATCCGGGATTTGGCATAAGGCAGACGAACTGTACAATTCATGCACAATGACCGGAGCCGCTTCCGGATCGTCTTCAGCTCGGTCTCCGTTGGCAAACCGAACCGCCGCCTGATGGTATTGGTTGCCACCTGCGACAACCAGTCCGTCATGCCACCCAAATGAACCTCCAATGGTGCAAAACATATAGGCCAGCAAATGCGTCCGGGTCGGAAACAGGTTCGGATAAGCCAGCCTGTGAATCTGCAGTTCCTCTTCCACCGGCCGAAACGGCCATTCCCGGATCGCCCGCCATCCATCCCGCACCTCTCCACAACGTTCCAGAATCAGATACGGATGACCTTCCATTCCCCGATTGCGGCTGACGACATGTGAAAAACAGGTGGCCCGCCACCGTCCAGGACGCACCGAAACGATGGTGTCTTCCGTTTTTACCAGGTACGTTTCCTTTGTTTCACCGCTCCGCGCAAGGTAGTCCGCCAAATCGCAAATTGATACCCACCATAAGTCAGTGCAAATGCTGCCATGGCGTCGTTGATACAATTTTTTGATCACCTGGGATTGGTTGGCCTTCCTCGGTGAATTTCCAACGACCAGGGTGTCCGGGGAATCGGCTTGGTACACTCCAGGGCAGGTATTTCCAACATACATATGGATGAGGCCGGCTTCTGCATAAGCTTGGCTGCATCGGATTTGCTCGCTGACCAGGTTCACGTCAAAATCGTCGTTCACCGGGTACTCGGCCCGGAGATCGTTGGCGAACAACAGCTCTCCTGACACGATATCAATTTCAACCGAATACGATTGGATGCCGTCCGGAAAAGGGCATGGGTGGTCGGGATTTCCCATCCAAACAGCGCTTCCGTCGGTATATGCCACCAATTTAGATCCGCAGAGGTGACATTCGTCACCAAAATCAGAAACCCGGATCGGACGGTCAAACCGAAAACCGTTTGGAATTTCCAACAACCGGGGATCGTATTTTGAGATTCCCAAACACCCGATACTTTTCAGTGCCTGGGTCAATCCAGCGCGTTGATACCGGATTTTGGTTTCCGCATCGTACAGCGCACTGCTGTTGTGTCCATTGAAAAACACCGGCATGGTGCCCTGCTCGATGGCGTCTGTGAAAAACCACCTGACAATTGAGCGTTTGTGGATTTCCTCATATTTTGCCTCCTCCGGCGTCGGCGGAGACTGCTTGGGTTGATCATAGGCACCGGCCCTGACTTTTTCCATAAATTCGTCAGTCCAGGCTTCTTCTTTCGGGTCAAGTTGTTCGCTCATCAAGAATTCCTCTCAAAGATCGCCTCTCAAACCACAGGTTTGGACGCAAAGAAGGCTGCCCCAACCACATCCCCATCTTCTGGCTGTGGGCCGGGAAGGGATGGTGTGGCAGAATAATGGGCGTTGGGAAGGTGGGCTGCGTCAATGGTGGCACAGGTGAAACGCACCGTAGCTCGGACCACCCGGCGCAAAAAAACGGTCACGCCGACATCGGTCGTGACCGTGGTGATGTGATTGGAGGGGAAGGTTCCCTGGTTTCTCACAGCCAGCACCGGCAGGTGCGGTCAACCAGCGGTCCGGGGGGCTTCCGCCCTTTTCCTGGTTTCACAAACCAGTCTGAGCAGCAGGTCGTGGCTGGTCTGGCCGAAGTCACCCAGGTTGTAGGGCATGAAATTCACAATATTGATTTCAGAGCCGCAGGGTTGGGGCAGCTTGTTCGTGAGGAAGGCCAGAAAGGCTTCCCGCCCCGGTACCGCGACAACGTCCCGGAAATCAACCACCAGGTACAATTGCAACGCGGTTTCGGTTTTCAGCACCCGGTCAATCGCCTCCGTCAGCCTGCCCGGTGCAACGGGCTCGCAGTTGTCGCCAATCCAAAGTTGCGTCATACAAAACCTCCCACAAAAAAGAACCCGCTCCAGGGGCAATCCGGAGCGGGTTGAAAGGTGATGGTGCGGGAATCAGCAGCAACAGGTTCCAGCCAGGAATGTCACCGCAATGGCGAAACCGGGCGTTCCCGGGACGAAAACCGAAGGTCGTCATAGGAAGTTGGCAGCTCGGAACAGGCCGGATTGCCCCGCTGGGTGACCCGGTTCCGATGGCGGAAGGGCAGGCCTGGAATTTCCTGTAAGATAAGAAGGCGGGCGGCATGTTCGGCGGCCCGGGTCGGTTGGGTGTGGGGTTCCCGAAAGAACGAGAAACCCCGGCGGCGGTTGGTTCGTGACATATGTTTGCTCCTTTAGGCCGCCTGGGGTGCCGCCAGACTGGCCGCCATGGCTTCGAGCCGGGTGGCTGCCGTGACATACGCCGCCTCATAGCTCAGGTTTTCAGCCACGCGCGTCGTGATGACCTGGCCGGTTGCGGTGAGGCCGGTGTAGAGCGTCAGGTCAGCCGTCTCGCTGACGGAATGGATATGTTGAAAGGGTCGGTTCATGGGTCCTCCTGAAATGGAAAAGCCCGCTCCACCAAAGCCGGTGCAGCGGGCGAAATGGAAGTGCTCGGAACCTGCGCCGTCAGGCGCGTTGGCAAGGTTGGCCAAAGAGACCGGGCGCATCTCCAGGATGCTCAGGCCCAGGTCACTTCGCTGATTTCACGGAGCATCCCGGCGGGAAGGCTGACGCCCTGGGCCTCCAGCAAAGCCGCAACCTGGTGGGGCTGGCTGGTGCTTCCGACATCTCCCGCTCCCAGGCCCAGGCTCCTGATTGCCGCACGGCAGTCGAGGGTCAGTTTGCCAAACCCGGCCAAACGGAAATCGTGAAAACGGCTGAGGTCGGTATCGGTGTCGCGGGCTTCCTCCAGGGTGGAACGGACGGTCCGGAAGGACTGCCCGAATTGGTGGCCCAACTGGGTGAGGATCATGTCGAGCGGCAGAACTTCACAGTCCAGCAGCGCTTCCTCGATTTTCCGGTAGCGGTCGGCTGTGCCGGGCGGCACCTGGGCCATCAATTCCAGGGTGGCGTCCGGGCAAACCGGGTGCAGATAGGTTCCCATGGTGTTTTCCTCAAACAAGGGAAAGCCCGCTCTCCCCGGGCGGGACAGCGGGCGAAAGTTGAATTTGCCAACCTGGAAGGGCAGGCATCCGACTGGTCACAGCGGGCACCGTTTGTCAATGACGACCATCCTGGTGCCGACTTTGGTGGGACGGTCACCTTCGTTGAAGGTTCCGGCGGGCAACTGCCACCATTCGGCGTTGACGTTGTGGAGCCAGTCCCGGAAGGCCACTGCCTTGGCGGTGGAGCCCACGAAGGCCGAGTCGCCCATGATCCCGACCAGGCGTCCGCCCGGCACCAGTAGCGAATAAGCATGTTGGATGTGTTGCACATCGCTGAGTTTTTCAAACGGGGGATTCAAAATGACGCGGTCATAACTGCCTTGCCAAGCGAGAAAATCCCGGTGCTGCACTGCATAGCCCTTGGCGGCGAGCAGTTCCTTGAGGTCCCAGTTCTGCTCAATGACATCGAGGGTGAAGTCAATGCCCAGCTCGCGGCCCCGTTCCAGCAGGGCGTCGGCAATCCGGCCCGAACCCGCGCTTGGTTCCAGTACGCGCAGCCCGGCTTCAAGCTGGGCCAGCCGCGCCATTTCGCGGGCGATGGAAACCGGGGTCGGAAAGAAGGAGCCAAGCGGGGTTCCGACCAGCTTGAGTTCCATTTCCAATACCCGGTAGCGGTTCATGTCCCGGTCCGGGGCGGGGGCACATTTGGCCGTCACAAAATCGCGGGCCTGATAGAAATTGAGCTGGTTGACCCCCTCTGAAGTCAGCCTTTTGGCGACGAATTCCCTGACCGGCCACTTGTCCCACAGGCGGATATAGTCAAGCGTGGAAGCTGACTTGATACCGTGCAGACACTGGGGCAGGGTGTGCCGGGCCAGACCTTCGGCCAGGGCGTGATACAGCCCGTGGAGGCTTTCGCACTCGCGGGCTTCCTTGATTTTGGGCAGCAGGAAGGCAACTTTCTTGGCGGTCCGGCGGTCAGCCGTGCTGGCCCGCCGGTACAGCTCATCGGCCTTGTTCCGGTTGCTGTCCGCCAGCCGCCGAAAATCAGCCACGAGGGTTTGGTGCAGTTTGGCGTGGGCGGCAGCAGCTTTCGCGGCGGCGGCCTTGGCCTTGGTTTCGCCGGGTTGGGGCGGAACCCAGCCGGGAAAGAGACCTGCCGGCTGGGAGGGGCCTCCCGGAGGGTTCGGCAGGTCGAGGAAATCAAAGAACTGAAAGGACATAAAAAGACTCCTTTGTGTTTGATTGGAGTTGAACGAATAAAGAAAAAGCCTCCGCTGCGGGTCACAGGGAGGCTTTTCAAACTCGGTTTGGATGAAAGTGAGGAGGTTGCTTTGCGGACCACCGGGCAAATCCGGGTTTCAACGACGCCGTTTGGCACGCGGGGC
>JAIBAN010000188.1 GCA_019695185.1 Blastocatellia bacterium
GGGGAACCACCCTTTCTGTTGCCCCCTTCCAAACAGCGGCTGGGGGCCGAACGGCTGGAGCAGGCGCGTGCCACCAAACGGCGGTGGCAGCGTCAACCCGGGTTCTGGGAAACCCTGGAACGGTATCTGGCCGCACCCGAATTGTCGCAGCCGGGACAGCTTGACCCGGATGCGGCTTTGTATGAGAAAGGATTTTTCACCCGGCCTGAAGAAGCCTTCTGTCGGAAATTCCATGAAACCGGAGCGTCGTATCAGGGGCAATTGCTCGCCAACTGTCCCTCCGAACGGGTCCGGGTCTTGACGGAACGGGTCCTCTGGCGGAATGTTCCGGACCTCTATCCCGGTCTGTTGGAAGCCAGCCGCCGCCAGCGCAGTCAGGGTGGATTGACCGTGGATGAGCGGGGAGAGCCACCCCGGACCATGGCCGATGTGCTGCGGGAAGTCGCTGACATTCGGGAAACCCGAGCTGTGACAGCGGAGGAAGACCGCTTGCTGACCGAGCTGACGGACTATCTGGCAGAGCGCCGGAAGGCACTCAATCCGCCCCAGCAAATGGCGTTGTGGTAATTGGAGGGGAGTATGACGCAGCGAAAGCGCCGCATAATTTTGATCCTGCTGGTGCTGGTTCTGGGATTTGGGTGGGGAGAAAATTCGGGTCAGACGAAAAAATCCCGCCCACCCAAAGCCGCCAAACCAGACCTTGATTTTTTCCTCACAGCGCACAGCCGGGATTCCTGGTTTGGGTTGGGGGAGCCCCTCGTGTTTGATTGCATCATGACCAACACCGGCAGACTGCCCTTGTGGGTGCCGACTTGTACAAATGGCCCTTGGCGGGTGGAAATCAGAGATGAAGGAAACCGGGTCCTCAAGTTTGATACAATATTGGGGTTGAACCCTTTTGCCGGGGCAGGCTCCTGTGGGACACCAACGCTGGAACCTGGGCAGGAACTCAAGGCCACCTTTGTAATTGACGAATTCAACCCCATCAAACAACCGGGAACCTATCAGGTGAGGCTGGCGAAAACTGCCGGTTTCGGGAGTGGGGAACAGATCACCAGACTCACCCGGTCAACCAAAGTCACGGTGCAGGTTGTCTCCAAACAACCCTGAGATGCGCCAAACCAGTGTTTTTCAGCCCAAGCCGAAGGGAAACAATTGCCCTGGAAGGGTTTTTCCGCATAATGGGGTCCAAGTTGGACCATCCATTTTCACTCGGAGAAGACACAGACATGGCTACGAAAAAGACTGCCACACCCGCAGCCGCACCGGCCAAGCCGGCCAAAGCCGCTGCCAAAGCTGAACCCAAAGCCGCCCCCAAGGCGGCTGCGCCTGCCGCCAAAGGCAAGGCTGCCAAAGCCGCTGCCCCAGCCCCACCACCAGCCCCGGCCCGCAAACCCATCACCCAGGCTGAATTGATTGACCGGCTGGCGGCCAAATCCGGGGCCACCAAAGCCCACGTCAAAGGCATTCTGGATGAACTCGGCGCAGTCGCCGCCGCTGAAATCGAGGTGGGGTTGACGCTGCCGGGCATCGGCAAAGTGAGCGTCACGGCCACCGCCGAACGGCAGGGCCGCAACCCGGCGACCGGAGCCGCCATCACGATTCCCGCCGGGAAGCGCGTTAAATTCAGTGCGGCGGCGGCGTTGAAAAATGCTTTGAAATAGATTTTGGAAACAGGGCCGGAGTCCCTTGCCCGGCCCTGTGGTTCTTTTGGCAGGATGTGACAGTGGTTCGCACAATCCCCAAGATCGAAACAATTGAACTCCTTTGGACCATCCGACCCGGAGGAGCCAGGTTCCCCAACCTGGGAAGTCATGGGCAGACACCCAGCCGTTCTCCATCCCATCAATCTGAGAACAGGCAGGTTCCATTCACTGAACCATCAGAACATTTGACACTGCTTCGCCGGAGTTTCCGGCTGCATCCCGCGCGATAATTTTGACCACACCGGCTTTGGTTTTGGCCGGAATGGCAGAACCCAACCGAGGGTCATTGCTTTGACCTGCCCCACTTTTCATCCCGAAGTTGTGGGATTCGTTTTTCCCAGGTTGAAACCATGAATTGATGGTAATCATCCAGACCACCAGGGAGAGTTCCCTGTTTTTGGTCTTGAAACAGGGCCTCAAGTTCCTTCGTGAAGTATTTCTTTTCTGGGTAGATTTCTACCCACATTGTCGGAAAGTGCGGGTAGATTTCTTCCCACATCGTCCCACGCGCCGTCAGAAGGGTTCGCACGACAGCCGGGAAGCGTAACTTAGCGTTGCCCGTTGGCGACACCGGATGCGGCAGCGGTTGCATAAACGGCAGGAATCCTCTTCCTCATCCGTGAAGCGGAAGGGAAGGGGGGGCCAATGCAAACTTAGGGAATATCTGAAAGATTTAGTTTCTGAATTGGGACAAATCCGCTTGTTTTTTTGAAATTCATACGGTGAAGAAAATTCTTCAGGCAGTCAGATGGGTCAACCAGGGAAAAGTTAATTTGGGAAAAGGTTCTCCGGGGAAAAGCCACCGAGAGGAGTGGTTGTACTTCCACCAGACCGGTGGAAGAGTTCAGGATTTCTCCGACCGCTGTTACCAGTACCCATTCAACTGGCAGGAGGGCAAAAATTTCACGCCCGACCCGTAAAACACCGGAACAGACATAATCCTGGTAAATGTCGTAAAACTGAGTTTGTCCCATCTTTTTGACGCTTAGTTTCCCGGTTTTGAGCAAAGACTTTGTTTCTTTTGGGATAACCGTTTCGGAGTTGACGCACAGAACAACTTCCATCACTTCTCTGTTATGTGCTGTCAACTCGATGCTGGAACCAATTTCCTGAACTTCTTTCAGCGGAGCCACTTCTTCACAAACTTCGAGATATGCCTCAAGGTCACCCGCCAGGATAGCATCAGCAAGACTTTGAAGCTGGTTCCATTCATTCACAGCCTGCTGGTAGAATCGTTTTGATTCCAAAAACTTTTGCTCATCTGCCCTTTTGGCCTCTTCTACCTTTTGGGCCAAAGCATCCCTCTTCTTTTGGGCAGAACCCAGAATTTTATCAAAAAAGGAGGGTCTAAAGTTATTGAGATGGAGGAGTGCCTGACCTTCCAATACCCGAAAATTCTGCCTTGGCGCTTCCACAGGTGGATTTCTAAACTTGATTTCTTCCCAATCCCAGAGCGATCCGCAATCGGTGTGGAATGATTTCATGAACTCCAGGTAGGTATTGAATTGGTCAACCTCGGCAGTTGCCCGCTGCAATTCCTGCATTTT
Organism: Blastocatellia bacterium; assembly: GCA_019695185.1. Classification (GTDB taxonomy): domain Bacteria; phylum Acidobacteriota; class Blastocatellia; order Chloracidobacteriales; family Chloracidobacteriaceae; genus JAIBAN01. The sequence goes on from JAIBAN010000188.1 coordinate 3,254, forward strand.
GTGGAAGTCTTTTTCCCATCGCTTGAACTCATTGTACCGTCGGCGCGAATCGCGTTCTGCGCGGCGGTTTGCTGCTCCAATAGTCCGAATTATCCCTCGCCAGCCCATACATCACCTCAAAAAAAGTCAGATATTCCAAGACTTTTTCAAAAATTATGGGTTATTAAGATTTGGAACGAGCCCATAACAACAAGGGCAAACCCTATCTTTATACCTCAAAACAATTGCCTGGGAACTTAAAATTTATTTCTGGCTGAAGCCCCAATAGATACGGTTACGGTGCGAGCCCAATGCTGTTTGCTAAAGGAAAACAAGCATATCAATCAAAAAACCGACGTTGCTGACTCTCTTGGGACCAGGTTTGATTCCTGTGGCGATCACTTTTTGAACCCCCATTTTTCATCCCGGTTTTTCCGGATGCGTTTTTCCCAAGTCGCTAAAACGTATTGGTGGTAAACCTCCAATCCGCCAGGAAACTGACCGCTTTTCTGTTGGTCAAGGAGAGTTTCAATTTCCCCAACAAAATAATTAAAGGACCCCACCCGAAAATTCGCTGTACTTCCACTCAATTTTTTATCAATGGTACTGATGAAGGCGATTTCGATCAGGCGAATATCAGTTGAATTGAACCGACGGCCATCCTTGTCGTCCCGATTTGTCCACTTTTTTCCGCTGTAACGTTCATAGCGCATGATGATGTCTTCGTGTGTTTTGAAGATTATCTTCTTTTTATCATCATGGGCTAGAAAACTAGCCGCATTGGTGTGGAGTGTGTGGCTAGCAGCGAAGGACATGAACTCCTCTATTTTGATTTTGTTACTGGTGCAAAAAACTCTGATTTCGTGAAGTAAATCAGCATCTATCCGAATGTTGAGTTGAGGTTTTGTATGACGATCTCCGGACTTGAGTCTGTGGCTAGCCACAGACTCTTGGTGAGTGGCTAGTTTTCTAGCCGCTTTGTTTGTATCGGTGGCTAGAAAACTAGCCACCGTGGATTGGTGGCTAGCCACCAACTCGGAGGAAGAACCTTGTTTTTCCGCTGCCATTCTTTCACTTTCACGATGTGCGGAAATGTGAGATGAAAGAGGTGGCGCACCGTCCGGTTTCACTTCCGCTTCCTCCAAAATTCTGCGGAGCGGATGGTCTGTGCGGCTGATGTGAAAATTGTCGGAAATAATCTGGCGTTTTGATTTTAGTCGAGGCGGTCGCCTGGTGTTTTCACCCGGTTTGTCGGTGGTTGGATTTTTCTTTTTTACCGTCATTATTTCACCTCACGTAAAAGTGGGGCTTCAGTTTTCAGTTGAGGAAGATGAAGCCGGTCGAGCACCTCAAAGGTCAGTTCTTCAAACTGTTGCATAGCCCTGGTCACACCTGGAGTGACCGGATCCATCAAATTGATTGGAACATGAAAAGCCGGGGCTTCAGCCAGTTTGGTATTGGTCGAAACCATGGTCGCAAACAGGCAGGGGCCAAGCACGTTGTCCTTTTTGACTTTCATCAAGGCTTCCTTGGAAAGCGTGGTCCGGACATCAAATTGATTGATCACCGATCCCAGGAACGTGAGCTTTTTCCGTGCAAGGAGTTCTTCCAAAGAAAGCAGGAGATCACCAACACCTTCCAATGGCAAATATTGAGCTGCAATAGGGACCAGGACATGGTTGGCGGATTTTAAGGCTGCGGTAAAGAGCAATCCCAGATTTGGGGGGGTGTCTATGATCACAACATCATAGTCCGGTGCAATCTCGTGAATAGCTTCAACCATCCGGTCAATTACCGTTGCAGGTTCACGGTCAAACTGGGCCAGTCCCAAACTCGATGGAATGAGGTCGAGTCGGTCCATCTCAGTTTCATAAATCGCATCGTGGATGGAGAGAAAAGGCAATTTGCTGGGTCTTCCGGGGATTGAGTGATCCCAACGGGTACAAACAACTTCGGTCAGCGTGGTCTTGATTTCCTCGCGGTTGTACAAACTCGTGGAAGCATTCGCCTGGGGGTCGCAATCTACCAAACAAACGGAATATTTCGCGTTTGCCAGTCCAGCGGCTAAATTGACCGCAATGGTGGTTTTCCCAACTCCGCCTTTTTGGTTGGCTACGGCAATGACACGCATAAGAACACTCGCAGAAATCACAAAATGGTCTGGAAAAAATGTTTTTAGCACAATTCTTCCAAGGTACTGAACCAAAAACATGGTCATCCGGCACTTTGCAAAAGGGCTGTGGGTTAGAGAGCCGGAAAAAGATGGTTGTCTGTCGTCATCTAAAGGGGGTAACCAGTTGAGGGGGCCTTTCCGTTTGAAGGTTGAGGCTCAGGTGGGAGATTGTCTGACTGGGCTTGGGTGACGCGCTAGGCGTGAGTTGGCTGTCCTTCATCAGGCTGCTGAAGTCAGCCTGGGCGAGAATGGTCCGCCCAGGCAGGTTGAGTTTTTTGGGTTGGTGGTTTCAAGCCGCCTGACTGTCAAATTCAGCGGCCAGGAGGCGCTCGATTTCCGCTTCGGGAACCCGGTCCTGGCGGTAAATGTGGCGCGCCACCTGTTTGTCACAGTGCCGGGGGTCGTTTTTGGCGGCCACCAGAAACCGGATGAAATGCTGGTTGTCGGGGG
>JAIBAN010000189.1 GCA_019695185.1 Blastocatellia bacterium
CAAGCCAGCCGGAGGGTCAGTTGTGACAGTTGGTTCGGGCTCCCCGGTGACTGGTATGAATTCCTGTTCTATATGATCGGCATGCCGGTTGCTGGAGCGTCCCAAGGTCGCCTCGGACTCATGCTCAACCAGTTCCACGGCATCCTCTTCCAACACATCAATCAGCGGGCGGCGGTCCCGGACCTCCATGCCCAATTGAATCCGGACTTTGATTTCCATCCCCGCCATATTGCGGGGCGAAGCCGGAGCCAGATAATCAAAACTGCGGCCCCGGTTGTGGGTGGCTGCCACCAGATGCTGCAGGAACTCCTGCCGGGCCGCCAGCAAAGTCTCACCGGCTGCGTTTTCCGATGGTTCCCGGTCCGTCAATGCCACCAAATCGGAAGCCGCAATCGTTTCGGCATACATTGCCAACAGAAAACTGAGAAACCGATTGCGCCGCTCGACAAACGGATCCTGACCATAAATCAACTGCCGGAGTCCGGCGCGGTAATGGTCCATGAGGAGTGGTTCGACATCCGGCACCGATTTCCGCAGGGATTGAAAATAGTAGGTGTGCCGCACCTTGGGGTCCAGGGTATACAGGTTTTTAAGTTGGGCCAATTGAGCGAAGAAATCCGCCAGAAGCTGGTCAAACACCATCAAATACCCTTTGAACTGTCGTGCCTGGGCGGTGCGGATTTGGGGGGCCTCCAAAGGCAATCCATAGGTGCCAATTCCATACACTTCCGGAAACTGGTTTTGGATGGAATAGTACTCCCGCACATTGCGCCACGTCCCCTGGGGCACGGCAAAAAGCGCTTCGTATTCAGCCAGCACGTCATACGTTCTGCGCTGGGCCGCCCACAACCGGTCAAGCTCCCGCTGGACCCGGCTGGAGTCAGGCACATACTCAATTCCGTTTTTGAAAAGCCGGATGGAATAGTTGCCCCGTTTTCCCCCAGGTTGCGTGTCAAGGGACAAAATTTCATTGCGTGGTACGGGAATCGTAGCTTGCGGGAGGTATGTTTTTACCTCCTGCTTGCCCACCCGGACCACCACACTGGTGACACTTGTCACGCCGGGAGTATTGGCCATGACGGAAATCACATTTCTGACTGGAATTTCTGCGGCTTTGGGTTGCAGTTGGGCATCGTCAATGAATCCATGCCGCAGAAACGGCCCGTTGAAAATCCGGCTGGGGGCCTCCCCTTCCGCCAGCAGCGTCTCCAATGACTGCCGCTGCAATTCGGGAGCCAAATAATTCCCCACCCTGAAGAGAATTTCCGCCAGTATCAGTTCCGGAGTGCGGGCTTCCAACACGGTGACATCGGCGCTGACCGCCGTTCGCACACCCTGCAAAATGGTAATCCGGTGCAGGTCTTCGCACAAATTCCGGTGCCGGTTGTAGGTCTTCTTTGCCTGCTGCTGAATCATATCCGGTTGATAGTCAGCCGCACAGACACAAGGGTCGGCATTCGGCACATACAGCCAGATGTCATACAGCCCGTTGACATCTTTGTGAGGAGTACGACCCCGATACGGAGTCAGCCACGCGTTGGCCACATCAGGCACGCGGTCCACCAACAACTTGCGGTAGTCATGCTCCGTTACCGGGTTACAGGTGAAAATCCGCCGGGCGCTAAACAGCGCTTGCCGATGCAGCCGTATCCGGTCCTGCGGATGGCTCAGAAGCAGGTCCTGAACCGGAAACTCAGCCCGGTAGGAAAGCTCCGTCAACGCATAACAAACCTGCTCCAGCGTGGTCACACCGGGGTCATGTTCGTTGTAATCGGTCCAGATGTCTCCGGCCAACTGTTGGATGAGGGCCAGCCCCTCAGCCTTCAAGGCAGCATAATCCAGTCCCGGATTGAGGGGCGGGTTGGGATTGACAATCAATGGTTCGGTCATAAAAGGTGTTTTCGATGAGCAATTCCTGGTTTTGCCTCAAAAGAATCGGTCAGTACTGCCCGCTGAAGCGGGCGGCTAGTCCTTCAAAACACAAGAGCCATCCGCTCCCGCAGGCGGTACTGACCCGGACAGTTCAAACTTGAAAAACGGGCTTATTTGAACAAAGACATAATGTCGGTCCCTTTCTTTTTCCGCTGCAATCCTGACAGGAATTGTTCATAGGCTTTTTTCCGCTTGGTTCCATAGGTCACGGCATCTCTGAGAGTCGCCCCATTGGCAAGCAGGGTTTTGATGCGCAGGAAAACCATGTCCGAAGCGCCGCTAATGGCTTTTTCGATTTCAGAACCCGGTGTAACGCCGTGCAAATCGAGAAAATCTCTCCGCTTGCCGGTATTTCGCATTGCCTTTTGCTCGGTTTTGACCTCGGTTTGGTGGGTTGAGCCGCTTTGACGGCGCACCTCTCCGAGTTTCTGCATTTGGATTTCAAGCTGTTCCGGGTCAAGCAGCGGTTCAAGTCGTTGGCGGGTTTCAGCGAGAATTTGGTTTTTGATGAGGACATCATCATTGTGGAGCAAAGCTTTTTGCGCTCTGACCATGATGTCCCGCGCCCTGGGATCAAGAAACATTGTGTCAAGGCTCAAATTGGACGCCTTGGAGCTGGTTTCTTTGATCTTCTTTCCCCAATGGGGCTGGAGTTTGCTGACATATTTCGGATCGGGCGATTTGGTGGGAAATGAAAGCACCCCGGTATTGCTTTGTTGCACGTCCGCGTCCTCAATTCCCATCATCTCTTTCAGGTAAGTTGGGGCAAATTCCAATTCGGGTTCCTCGTCTTCATTGGTAAAAGGAGTGACTTCCGCCACGCGCATCCGGACTTCCTTGACCAGCACATCGGTGATGTCTTTGCTCAGAAAATGTGGCGCTCCGGTCAATTCCGGACGACCGAGCGGCATCTCCACGCCAAAGAAGAGTTGTTTGTTGTTTTCAATCACTTCGCGCTTAACGTACTCCTCACCCAATTGGCTCATGCGGGTGTTGTCTTCACTCGACATAAAAGCGATGTTGTGTGATGAGCCAACGCCTCCCAGATGTTTGTTGAGCAAATGAGCGCGCACAAATCCACTGAGAGCTTCCCGGAAAGCGCTCCAGGTTTCGGTTTCCTCCGGCTCAAACCCGACCAAATTGCCGGGATTGATGGTCAGCAGCGACCGCATGGTGGTTCCGACGCTTTCCCCCCGCCCCAACGGCGACGGAACGGCGGTATGCTGCGCCAGTGACGGACCACGGAGCAGGTCAGGCGCGTCATAGTCCTCCGCCCATTGGTTGAGCAAATTGGCGATTTCCTGCAAGGCGGTGACCCGTGGTCCAGCGCCGCTCTCTTTCCAGCTTGAAAATTTCCTGTGGAATTTGAGATAGGCAATTGCATGAGGTAACAATTGGTTGATCTCCTCTTTGGGGATGCCAAACGTGTTGACCAATTCTTCGATAAACCCAACCAGTGGAATAATGGGGTCACGACGTTGGGACGCATGCTGGCTCAGATCAGATTGGGTGGTGCGCTCTTCAACCATGCGCAGATACTCGCGGACCACCTGCGCTGCAACTTTCGGAGAACGCTCGAAAACGTCCGGCACATTGAGCATGGCGGCAGCCCGATAAATGAGCTGGATGACCTTGCCCGGAGAAGCAAAATCAAAACCGAGATCGTCAATCACATACTTGACATAGACCAAATCGTTGAAAGGAAGTGCAAACTCATGCGGGTCAAAATAGGTGGGAATCGGTTGCGACTCCGAAAATGAGAAACCGCTGGAGGATGGCCACTGGGATGATGAAGGCCCAAAATCAAAGAAGGGTTCATCCCTCATGGAATCGCCCCGGCTCTCGGAAACAGGGTCGTCAACCACTTCCGTCGGCGCTTGCGGTTCAGCTTTCAACCAGCCCAGCGGAAACGGTCCAATCATGACCTGAAAATGGGTTTGCTCATCCGATTCGAAGAGATTGATTTGGCCCTGGGTGCCGGGAAAATCCGTGTCTTCAGCCAGAAATTCCTCCTCTGCGAAGGTGTTGACGCAAACGGAGGTATTAGCGAGACTGCTGGCTGCCTGCAAGGTGGCTTTCGACGCCCAGAGGTGCGGATTTTCGGCGAACTCTTCCTTATAAGCTTGCACAAGACCCTCCGGAATTGAGCCGAAAGGTGGAACCACCACAGATTGGAGAGGCAAATATTCCCCGACAGCCTGATCTTTCCCCAAGTGGATGACATATTCACGCAGCAACTTGGCCAGGGTTCCCTCCTGCTCGACCCCCATGGGAATATACATTTGCTTGATTTCATCCGTTGAAACGCCAAACAGGGCGGAGCTGAACGATTTTCCGCTTGAGGTGAAAGGTTTGGACTTGCGACTGTCTTTGAAACGTTCAGGGTGATAGATGGCGTTAAAGGCAAAGTCGAAATCTGCGTCCCCCAAGCCGATGCCCTCTTCCGCTTCCGCCTTCCGGTCCTCGACCGGGAAGAGGTCCTCCTCGAAATCAAGCCTGAAATCCGGGAAGGAGGTTTCCTCCGGTTTCTGCGCCGAATCCATGTCCTCCTCTTCCAGTTGGGGGGATTCACGTTTGAGCAACCCCTCTCCCTCCAACAAACGGGCGACAATCGCCTGCACATCCGTTTGGAGCAGGGCAAAGTAGTCTCCGGGCTGTTGGTTCCAGCGTTTGACAACTTCCCCGCGCAGCATCATGCCGCTTTCGTCATAGGCCGTGGCCAGTGAAGGCTCATCAATCGGCTTCTGAATCCGCTGGCGAAACTCCTCCCGCACCATTTGCTCCACTTGGTCGGCGGTAAACGTTCCGCTGGGTTGCTGGCGTAACTGACGGACAAAATTCTGGGTAAAATACCCCAAATTGAACGCATGGAGCAGACAGCTTCCATCGCCGGGAACGTCCACCACCACATATTCCTCCAGGTCTTCTTCCGCATTGGGCTTGGTCACTGTTTTCGCCAGTTGGACCGGTCCCGGCTGACGAGGGGAAGCTCTGAACGAGCCTGTTTTCCGGGCCTGAATCGGTGCCTGAGTCCCGCTCGCCCCGTGTGAGACAGCTTTGGCTCCCATCACATCGGCTTCGCGTTCCAAGGTGGAATCGTCATTGACGGCGATCCCCTTCATCTGCGTGGTCGGAGCCACCCGCCCTTGTTTTTGCTGGATGACATGCCAGGCTTCGTGGGCGAGATGTTTTTCTTCGCCCGGCGCGACGTGGATGTCCGTTCCCTGGGTGTAGGCCAGTGCCTGCAACTGCGCCGGTTTGCTTGAATTGTAGTGAACCGTGACATCATCCAGCGAAAGGCCGGAAAGGGATTCCATGCCGGTTTTCAAGTCGTCGGGCAGCCCCGTTCGGTTGGCCAGCGTTTCGCCAAGTCTGGCCTGTCCGACCACCTTTGGGCTTTGATTCAACCCCTGCTGCAATTTGGACTGGGTTTGCACCACCGAGCTTTGGTTCAGTGTGGCGGCAATTTTTTGAATCGGGATTTCATCCGACCAGGTTGCCCCCCCGGAGGCTACGGTTGATTGGTGCAGGTTTTCAGATTCGGGCGGGGCATAGGCATGTGTCACAGGCGATTCTCCTGGTGCGGCTGAAAACTATGGTTCGTTGGTTTTGACTGGAGCATGCCCTCCGGTTCCCTTTCCCTGCACAATCAACAACGGGCTAATCATCCCATTCGTTTTCTTCCTGGATTTGTTGCTGTTCCAGAAGCAGTTGATTCAGTTTGAACTGAATGGCCTCCATGGTTTCCTGCTGGCTAGCGAATTGCTGAAACTCCTTCACCTTCAGAAGGTCAACCTGATTTTGATTGAGCTTGTGAATCCCATCGGTAATGGCTTTTTGCAGTAAATAGGGATGAGCCAGCTTGGAGAATATTTCCTCCAGGGCTTGCACACTTTGGGCTCCCTGGCTCA
>JAIBAN010000190.1 GCA_019695185.1 Blastocatellia bacterium
CCGGCAGCAGCAGGACACCCAACGCCGCCGCTTGATTCAGAAATTGGAAGCCCTTGGACTTAAAGTCACCGTCGAGAATCTGGAGGCGACAGCTTAAGGAGTGACTTTATTTTCAGAGCAGCACCAGAAACAATCAATCCGACAACTGAAAAACAGGAACCGTATGCCGTACTTTCTCGCGCAGCTTATGGTCTTAGCCTGGTTTCGCCAGGACTGGGAGTTGACTTTTGTGTGGGGTTTGGTGCTTTCAATTTCGGTTCCGGTCCACAGCCAATCCGCACCCTCTGTCACTCCCGTCACGTTGGAAACCGGAAAAATAGTTGAACAAACCATCAGCAATGATGAAATTCAGGTGTTTGTGACCACGCTCAAGGCCGGACAATGGACCCGGATTGTGGTTGAACGCCAGGGTTTCGATTATGTGGTGCGGGTGCTGGCCCCGGATGGCACGCTTTGCTTGGAAAAGAAAAGCCTGGACGGGGTTTCTGCTGCTGACCCGCTGTTTATTCTGGCGGTGGTGGATGGCACTTACCGGTTGGAAGTGAAATTGGGGCAACCTCGCAAAAATCCGGTCCGGTATCGGTTGCGGCAAATGGAAGTGCGGGCTGCCGAAGTGGCCGACCAAACCCGCCTCAAAGCACAAAGCCTGCTGGTCGAAGCGGAGGCACTGCGTTTCAAGCAGAGCGCCGAGGCCGGAAAGCTGGCAGTGGCAAAATATGAGGAAGCCCGTCCGCTTTTCCATGAAACCGGGGAAAAAACGCTCGAAGCCGACACGGTACGCGGATTGGCGCGGGCCATGGCTCTGCGGGGCAATCCGGATTTGACGGTGCTCGAAGCCCTGATGAAGGAAAACGTGTCCTTACGGCGGGAAGCCCAGGACCGCCGGGCGGAAATGGCTGCATTGAACGATGTCGCTCGCATTCACCGAGGCCGCAGGGAACCGGACAAAGCTCTGACTGTCATCGGCGAGGCTTTGACTTTGGCTGAGCAGACTGACGACAAGGCCATGCAGGCGGAATTACTGACCTTTCGGGGCTTGGTGAAATCTGACCTGGACCAACGGCGGGCAGCCTTGGCCGATTATCTGGCGGCTTTGCCTTTGGCCCAGAAAGCTGGCAACAGCCGTCAGGAAGGCATCCTGCTCAACAATCTGGGAAACACCTACAATGAGTTGGGAGAGCCTCAAAAGGCAATTGACTATCTGGTCCAGTCACTGACGTTTCGCAAAGCAGCCAATGACCTCAATGGGGAATTTGCTTCTTTGCTCAATTTAGGCGTGACCTATTCGAATTTGGGGGATTACTGCCGGGCGGAGGACTATTACAAACAGGCGTTGAACGTCGCCCGGAGCAAAGGTGACCGTTCAGGGGAAGTGGATATGCTGACCTTTCTTGGTTCAGCCAGCATTTATTTGCGACAACCGCAAATAGCCATTGAGTTGCTGGAGCAGGCGATTGGGCTGACAGAACAATTCAAACTGCAAAAATCCGAGGAATCACATATTTTCCTGGCAAGTGCCCTGGCCCATCTGGGGAAAGGGGCGGAAGCGCTGGCAATCTACCAAAAAATCCTCCCCGATTTGCGCAGGAAAGAAGCCTTTACCTTGCTTTTGCGGTGTTTTCCGGGAATGGGCATCATCTATCGGCAGCAGGGCGAGGTGCAGAAAGCCTTTGACACCTATGCTGAAATGCAGGCCATTGCCGTGAAAATCGAGGACGATTTGGCTGCTTCCGCCGCGTTGTATGAAATGGCCCGCCTCGAACGCGCACAGGGTAAACTGACGGCTGCCCAAACCCATATTGAACAGGCCATCGCCATCGCTGAAATGCGCCGGGCACGGGTTGCGGATGTTCGCCTGCGCACCACGTTTTTCGCATCTGTGCGCCGGTATTACGAAAGCTACATTGATATTTTGATGCAATTACACCAGCAAAACCCGACTGCCGGGTTTGACCTGCAAGCCCTGCAAGTCAGCGAGCGGGCACGGGCACGTTCACTGGTGGAACTGCTCCAAACCGCTCAGGCTGACATTCGGGAGGGCGTGGACCCGGCCTTGCTGGAGCGGGAACGGGATGTGACCGCTGCGCTCAACCTCAAGCACCAACGGCTGACAACTTTTGTCGTGGGGCATCGTCCGGCTGAGGAAATTTCCAAACTCAAACAGGAAATCAACGCTTTGCTGGCCGAATCAGAGCAGCTTGCCACTGAGATTCGGCGCAATAATCCTCGTTATGCGGCGTTGGTTCGCCCTCCGGCGATTTCAGTCAAGGAAATCCAGGAACAGGTGCTGGATGCCAAGACGGTTCTGCTGGAGTATGCCTTGGGCGAAGACCAGAGCTATGTGTGGGTGGTTTCCGCTACAGCGGTCAAAAGTTATTCCCTGCCCAGCCGGGGACGCCTCGAAACACTGGCCCGGAAAGCCCATCAGGCGTTGAAAACCCCGCAAAAAGAGCTGCGAAATTTACAAAAATTGCCGGAGCCGGGTTTGCCTCCGGAACGTTTGGCCGAAGCCGGAAGGGCGGAAATGGCGGAACTGAGTCGCTTGATTCTGGCTCCTGCACTGTCTGAGCTGGGGCGAAACCGGGTCTTGATTGCAGCAGACGGAGCTTTGCATTTCATCCCTTTTGCTGCGTTGCCGGTGGTCTCCGTTCTGAATCCCAGCCAGGAAACAAGCGTTCCTTTCATGGCAGAGCGGGAAATCGTGATGATTCCATCAGCCGCCAGTCTGCTGGTTTTACGGCAGGAGCGTCATTCCCAACCCCCTGCAACCCAAAAGCAGTTGCTGGTATTGGCGGACCCGGTTTTTTCCAGCGAGGACAAGCGTGTGCTTACCCAGGGCGTCAAAGAATCAAAGCCGGTTGACTCCCAATTGGCCGGTCTGGTGGCCGAACGGAAACGGGCTTTGTTCCGACCTGAGGTTGAGGGAAATGCCGAAAACAGAAATCTGACCTTGATTCCACGGTTACCCGGTACCCGACAGGAAGCACTGGCTTTGCAAAAGCTGACCCCGGCCTCCGCCTGCACGCTTTGGCTGGATTTCGCCGCCGGGCGGGAAACAGTCGAGCAGCAAGACCTGCAATCTTACCGGATGATTCATTTTGCAACACATGGATTTCTCAACAGCCAGAATCCGGAATTGTCCGGTTTGGTTCTTTCGCTGGTGGACCGGCAGGGAAACGAACGCAACGGGTTTTTGCTGGTGTCGGATATTTTCAACCTGAAGTTACGGGCCGATTTGGTGACGCTTTCCGCCTGCGAAACCGGTTTGGGTGAGGAAATCCAAGGTGAAGGGCTGGTTGGGCTGACCCGTGCGTTTATGTATGCCGGAACCTCCCGTGTCGTTGTCAGTCTCTGGAGCGTCAACGACCAGGCAACGGCGGAATTTATGAAGATGTTCTACACTGGAATGCTCAAAAACGGTTTGGCTCCGGCGGCGGCATTGCGCAAGGCACAACTCACCCTTCGCCAGCACCCCAAATGGAAAGACCCGTTTTACTGGGCTGCTTTTCAGCTACAGGGGGATTACCGGTGAAGAGGACTGAGGACTGAGGACTGAGGGCTGAGGCTTCATTAGGGGAAGAGGTTTCCGATGCAACAGGTGATTGTATTTGTGGATGTGGACGACACGCTCGTGCGTTCAGTGGGTTCAAAGCGGATTCCTATTCCGCAGGCAATTGAAAAAGTCCGGCACTACAAGGCCGAAGGAGCCGAGCTGTATTTATGGAGCAGCGGTGGGGCGAACTACGCCCGTTCCGTCGCTGAGGAATTGAGCCTCCTGGATTGCTTTGCCGGTTTCCTCCCCAAACCCCATCTGTACATTGACGACCAGCCTGTGGCTGATTGGCGGTTCTGCCAGCATGTGTTGCCGTGGGGCGACTGAGAAGGTACCCCGTAACAGGTAACCAGGAATAGGCTTTCTTTTTGGCCAGTGGTCTTGTCTGTGACTCCCAAGACTCCCAAGACTCCCAGGACTCCCAGGACTCCCAGGACTTCTTCTTTCCCGATGGAACAAAAAGCGGTTTCCGGGTTCCAACTTGAAACGGTCAGGCTGACTTCCGACCGAAATTCAAAATCCGGCAGGAAAACACAATGAAACCCTTGAACCTGTTCCTCTGTGTGGCAAGTATCCTATTTGGTTTGAACGGAATCGGCTGGGCACAGAAAAAGGAAGTGGTTGCGCTGCAACCTTTGGGCAAGTTTGAACCGCAGTTGCTTCAGCAGATTACGGAGGGCATTACCGCCCGCTACCGGGTTGAAGTTGTAACCTTGGGGAAAAAGCCAATGCCACAGGAAGCTTTCTATGCGCCACGAAATCGCTACCGGGCCGAAAAAATCCTTACTTTTTTGGACCATGTACCGGAACGGAGCTTCAGCAAAATCATCGGGCTCACCACGGATGATATTTCAACCACCAAAGGACCATATCCCGATTGGGGGGTGATGGGGTTCGGCCTCTTGCAGCAGCGTCCCTGCGTTGTTTCCACATTTCGTCTGGGCGGGAAAAAAGTGTCAAACCGACTGTTTCTGGAACGGTTGGTCAAAATCGTCAATCATGAACTGGGTCACACCTTTGGCCTTGACCATTGCCCGCAAGTCGGCTGTTATATGGAAGATGTCAAAGGGAAAGTCAAAACCGTGGACAACTGGAACGGCGAGCTTTGTGCCGGTTGTCGGAAAAACCCGCTTCTGAAAGGCATTGTGAAGTGAACTCAGTTTCTGTCAGGTTGGCTCAAAAAGAGGATATTCCTGCAATCGAAGGACTGATTCCCGAATCTGTCCGGGGCCTCAGCCAAAACCATTACACTGAACAGCAAATCGAAAGCGCGTTGCGCTACATTTTCGGGGTGGATTCGCAGTTGATTGCGGATGGAACCTATTATGTAGCGGAAATTGACAGAAGTTTTGTCGGATGCGGTGGCTGGAGCAAGCGCAAAACCCTGTTTGGCGGTGACCAGACCAAGCAGGGCACCGACCCGTTGCTTGACCCTGCAACCGAACCGGCCCGGATTCGGGCCTTTTATGTGCATCCGGCCTGGGCGCGGCGGGGAATCGGCAGCCGGATTATGGAAACCTGTGAAAAAGCGGCTTTGGCCGCTGGTTTTTCCCGGATGGAACTGGGTGCCACTCTACCCGGAGTTCCGCTCTATCAAGCCTTCGGTTTTGTTCCCATTGAAGAAATTGAAGCCCCCATGCCCGATGGTGTGACGTTACCGATTGTCCGGATGGGGAAAAACATAGGTCAGGACTGAGGACAAATTTTCAGGACTGAGGACTGCGAAATTTATTGCAGCAAACAGCTTACGTTTACTTTGGAGGAACCCTTCATGTCAGCTCACTACCATGATGAAAATGATTTGAAACTGCTCAAAGACATGCGCAAAAACGCTCCTGAGGATTTCAACGCCTGGCTTGCGTTGAACAACATCGTCAAACGCGATGACGGCGCAATTCCGCGCAAGTACCGCGAACTGATTGCCATTGCGGTGGCCTGCACTACCCAATGCCCCTATTGCATCGAGGCACACGTCAAAGCCGCCAAAGCCGCCGGAGCCACTGCCGAAGAAGTCACCGAGGCTTCACTGCTGGCTGCCGCCATGCGGGCGGGAGCCGCTGCCACGCATGGCGCAATGGCACTCAAATTTTTCAAAGAGGAATAAATTCATTTGCGATTTGCGATTTGCGATTTTTTCATTGTGGGTGGGGCTGTGAGTTGTGCCTTGGGTTGAAGCATTTTTTCAAAATCCGGGAAAGCCAAGTCCGACCAACAGCCAACAACCAGCCAAATACCAAATGGCAAATGGCAAATGGCAAATGTTTCGGGCTTGTCGCTGGGA
>JAIBAN010000091.1 GCA_019695185.1 Blastocatellia bacterium
GTCAGGAATTTTATTTCACCCGGTCACCCGGTCACCCGGTCACCCGGTCACCCGGTCACCTTGTCATCTTGTCAAGGGTTTGATTCTCAAGACTCCCAAGACTCCCAAGACTCCCAAGACTCCCAAGACTCCCAAAACTGGATTTCAGGCTCCCCCCCATTTCAATTTGTCCCGGAGCACCTGAAAGTAGTTTTTGTCAGGCGGTTCAACCATCCGCAGAATGGCGGGGCTTTTCCGAATAATAATTCGGTCACCCACACAGAGCGAAATGCCGGCCTGTCCGTCCAGCGTCAGGGTGACATCCTCAACCTCACCACGGGTCGCAATCAGGTGAAGTTCAATGTCGGCTTCGTCTGAAACCACCAACGGACGGTTGGTCAAGGTATGGGGGCAAATTGGGGTCATCACAACCGCGTGCATGGTCGGGTGAATAATCGGGCCGCCAGCCGAAAGTGAATAGGCTGTGGAGCCAGTGGGCGTAGCCACAATCAGACCATCGGCGCGAAAGGTTGAGACAAACTGCTTGTCAATCCGGCATTGCAATTCAATCAGTCGCGCCAGATGGGATTTGTTCACCACCACATCATTGATGACATCATCACGGGCGACTTCTTTTCCATCCCGAATGACAAAAGTTTCCAACTTCATCCTCGAATCAATCCGGTTTTTACCGGCGAAGACCGATTCCAGGGTTTGGAAAATATTATCTGCATTATACTCGGTTAAATATCCCAAATACCCAAAATTGACCCCCAGCAAGGGCGTGGGCCGACGGCCTACCAAACGGGAGGCTGAAATCATCGTTCCATCACCACCCAGGACCAGAATCAGGTCGGCATGTTCGGCAATTTCCTCCCGCGAGGTCACCTTGATGGGGGCAGGAAACTTGAAACGTTCCGATTCTTCCGTAAGAACCTTGCAATCGCGGGCGGTAAACCACTCCGCCAATTCATTAATGAGAGATTGAGCTTCGGCAACCGGCTTGATGACTAAACCGACCGTTTGGATATGTGAAGACGGCAACGGGGTTGGTGCCACGTGCGTGCTCCTTGGTCTGAAAAATTCTTGTGCTGTTGTTAG
Organism: Blastocatellia bacterium; assembly: GCA_019695185.1. Lineage (GTDB taxonomy): Bacteria > Acidobacteriota > Blastocatellia > Chloracidobacteriales > Chloracidobacteriaceae > JAIBAN01. The sequence goes on from JAIBAN010000091.1 coordinate 1,081, forward strand.
GGAAACCGTATTTGGATCAGGTGCGGGATTTATAGCAGAAAACAGCCGCTTCTGGGCAGAGAAAAGCGTTTGGAGTTCACCCTTTAGGCTGCCAAACGAATAGTCACAGCAAAAGCAAGCCGCCGCCTGAAGGCGGAACTCTGTACCGCCGCCTGAAGGCGGAACTCCAAACGGACAACTCACCTGCTGTTTTGCCCAACGTAGCGGCGTTTCAAAATTTCAGCCAGTCCCAGGGCGGCCCCCATCAAAATCATCATGACCACGCCATAGACCGAGGCCATCCCCAGATTTGCCGCTCGTAATTGCGAGGCGATTTCAACCGAAATCGGGCGGTTGACATAAACATAGGCCAGCCAGGAAGCCGCAAATTCCCCCAGCAAAGTAATAAAAGCAAGGCTCACGCCACTGACCAATCCGGGCCAGACCTGCGGCACCGTGACTTTGAACAGAGTGGCCAGCCAACCGGCTCCCAGGGTGCGGGCCGCTTCTTCCTGGGCAATATCAAACTGTTCCATATTTGCCTGGACCGCTCTGGTTGTCAGGGGCCAGGTTCGCAAAAAATAAATTACTGGCAGAATCCAGTAGGTTCCAATCAATACCTGTCCGAAACTGTACCAGTGGGGGGTACCATACGCAGCCAACACCGCCAGTGCCACGACGGTTCCGGGTAATACCCACGGAATCAAAACCAGCCCGGTTACCAGGCCTTTTCCTCGGAAATGAAGCCGCACTGCCATATAGGCCGCACACAGCCCGAAAACTCCGGCCACGATGGCTGCCAAAACCGACATTCCCAAACTGTTGGCTATCGGTTGATACGCCGCCGCCTTGGCCCATACCGTACGATAGTGCCCCAGAGTGTAAACCGTCGGCAGAACGGTGGTACGCCAACTGCCTGTATCTGAAACGCTCAAAACCACCAGCATCAACGGAGGCAGCAGGAGAACCACCAGCACCAGCGTGCAGACCAGAGCGGCACTGTTGCGGGCCAACCGCGACGGAAGCAGTTGCCGCCGGATGCTTCCCTTGCTAACGCTGGCAAAACGACGGGTTCCCTCAAATCGCTGTAAAAAAATCAAAGCGGGAATCGAAATCCCCGCCAACAAGAGACATTCCACCAGGGCCAAAGCAGTCTGCCGGTTGGCATAGGCGTTAAAAATTTCAATCGTCAGATACCGAACGCCCCCGCCAAAAAGGTACGGCGCACTAAAACTCGCCATCGAAGTCATGAATGTCAACAGGGCGGCTCCCGCAAAAGCTGGGAATAAAAGCGGCAACATGACTTTCCGCCAGGCCTGGAAAGGCGACGCACCGAGCGACCGGGCTGCGTCATAGAGGGAAAAATCGAGCTTATCTAATCCTGCCAGCGTGAAACTGTAAAAATAGGCATACATCGAATAAATATGCACTGCGATAATCGCCAGTGGCCCGCGCAGGGACCAGGGGGCCTCCTGTAAACGGAACAGCCGCATCGTCAAACGGGTGGCGAAACCGCTTTCGTCATACAGAAAAAGGAACGCCAGCACGCCCACCAGCGGCGGCAGGACCAGAGGCAGGTTGGCCAGGGCGGCAAACATGCGCCTGCCGGGAAAATCAAAAAGCCCCAACAACAGCGCCAGTGGAATTCCGATTGCGGCACAACCAGCCACGGTTGCAGCGGAAATCCAGAGACTGTTGAAGATACTTTCCCAAAGCGTGGTCTGCACCAATGCTTCGCGGTAAGCTGCCAGACTGTAGGGACCGACTCCAATGGGGCTGTCGTCAGTGGTCAGACTTCCCACCAGCAGGGCACCCACTGGAAACCCAATACCCCAGATAACTCCAATCAGCACCGGCCAGACTGACCAGTGCCGTAACCAAGCCAATTTGTTTGCAGATGACCCCATGCCGGGGAACATAGTGAAATTAGAGGACGGTGACAAGCTGACAACGCGACAGGGTGACAAGGTGACGGGGTGTCAAGGTGACAGGGTGACAGGGTGACAAATATTTTCCTGATTGTCTTGTTTGCTTGATTGCCTTCAAACTGGTCAAACCATTGAAATCATCAAATATCTAAACGTCACCCCGTCACCTTGTCACTCCGTCACCCTGTCTCAGAAGGATTGGAGGCCGGTTCCTTGGTTATGACCCGTAGTGTTTCCGTTGTGCTCCCCAAGGAAATTTCCATTTCATCAGTGGTAATCGGGTCAAAGGAAACCGCCGGTGATTCCTCCGGCGGGACGGGAATGACAATTGAAAAAGCGCTGCCAATACCAACCTGACTCCGGACGGACACATTTCCGCCATGGGCTGCCGCAATTCGTTTGACAATCGCCAGCCCCAAGCCGGTCCCAAGTGCGCCGGTACGGCTGCGGGCCTGGTAATAAGGGTCAAACACATAGGGTAGTTCCTGGGCCGGAATCCCTTCACCCGAATCAATCACACTGAAAACCAGGTATCGTTGGCCCAGGTTGACCTGCTGCCCTTCGATTTCGCGGGCCTCCAGCCAGATATGGCCGCCTTCGGGAGTGAATTTGATAGCGTTTGAAATGAGGTTCATCAAAGCCCGCTGGAGGTTCTTGGGGTCCACCAGCACCTTGGGCAATTGGGTATCACAGCCGTAGCTGAGAATGATGTTTTTCCGCCGGGCCACCAGTGACCATCCCTCCGCCGCCTCAGTCAGTATGTCGTGCGGGGCCATGGGAATGGTGGACATTTGGAGGGAACCGGCTTCGAGCTTGGAAAAATCAAGCAGCTCGTTAATCAAACTGATGAGTTTTTCACAAACCTGACGGGCACCAGTATTGAGTTCCCGCAGTTCCGCAAAATCCGGGCGGCGGCTTTGCAACTCCATTTCAATCAGTTCCAACGTCGAAATCACACTGCCGAGCGGTGACCGAATATCGTGGACAATGGCATTAGTAAACTCATTCCGCAACCGTTCCAGTTCCTGCAATTTTTCGTTGGCTTCCTCCAGCCCACGGGCATGGGCGCGAGCCTGCCGATAGAGCCCGGCTTGAGCGACGGCGTTTGACAGGCGGGTCATGGCCGACTTAATCAGGGCGCTCTCCTCATCGTTGGTTCCGTCCTGAAAATACCGCAGGGCCTGCTGCATGGCGTCTTCCACATCCTCCCAATCGGTTTCGGACAGCCGGACCCGATGGGACCCCGATGTCGTGAACTCACCCAAAACCCCTGCGGGAGACGGGTCGGCGCTCATTTCACCGGAACCTGAACCAATCCGGTCACCGGAACCTGAATCAATTCGGGGAAAGTCTCCGCTCGTCAAAGCAGCTTCCGTCCCATTGGCCAGCCACACCAGATTTTCCACCATCTGCTGGCGTTCAATGGCCCAATGCTGCCGCTCCAACATGTGTTTGAGTTTGAGTGTCAGTTCCTGTGGACGAAAGGGCTGCGCCAGACAATCATCGGCACCGGACAGCAACGCCGAGAGAATGTCATCATCACGGGTGATGGAAGGGCTGAGTAACAAAATGGGAATGTGGCGGGTCGATTTTTGAGAACGCAACTGCCGGGAAATTTCCAGCCCGTTCACAAGCGGCAGGGTGATTTCAGCGACCACGGCATCAACCAGATTGTTTTGCAATTCAAAAAGAGCGTCACGCCCGTTGTCCACCTGGAGAATGCCATACCTCGCATTCTTCAAAATAGTGACGAGCAATTCCCGTTGGCTGGGATTGTCAGTGGCAATCAAAATGGTTGGAGCTTCTCGCACGATGGCCATAAGGCAAGCGAATTATACTGGTACAAAGGCGACCCGCTGCGGCTCAGGTGGTGCCAGTCCCTTCCTGCAAAGTTATGCCCTGGAAATGCTAAGACCCCGTGAGATGTTTCGTGTGCTTGTTTTTCTTTTGGCGACTTTACCCGGCCATTCGAAACCATGTCAAGGAAAGGGGAACCTTGCCGGGTGAATCAAAAAAATAGCGGCGAACCACAAAAAGCGTTCGCCGCATAATCCAGATTGGTATTAGCTCACCCGCCGCAGACAGTAGGCAGTCTATGTAACGTTTGTATTACCGGCAGGATAAATCTTTGAGATTGGGGTTTGAGTTTCAGGTTTCGGGTTTTGGGTTTTGATGCAGATACTTTCACTTTCGATATTCGAAAACCCGAAATCCGAAACCCGAAACCTGAAACTCAAAATGATGCCTGTCCGAAACTGACAGCCCGTAAAAAGGTAATGTCAGTCGTGGTCAGAGTTCCATCGCCCCGACAAGGAGGATTTGAAGGAATCACATCCGCCGCAATTCGCTGGCGTACCGTGGGAGTGGCCTGAAACTGGGTGAACGCCCGCGCCAAAGCCACATCGTTGGCTTGGGCTGAAAGGCCGTCCCCGGTGATGTCGCCCCACATGACAAACTGTGAGAACGTGGCGCTTCCGCCACAAGGCGTGGCTGAATTGTCCGCCAGATTTTGGGTGGTGGCATCAGCTCCGCTCACCCGCACGGTCAAATACCCGTTGATGTTGGCTGTTCCGGTACCACTGTTGGGGACCACTGCCGTCAGGGTGGTGGAGTTCACCACACTCACCGTGGGCGAAGGAACCAGATTGGTTCCCCCAAAAAAGACCTGGGTCTGGCCGGCTGCAAAATTGGTGCCGGTGATGGTGATGGTTTTGCCGGGAAATGAAGCAATCGGAGCAAATTGGGTGATGGTCGGAGTCGGGGCGGCAGCCAGATTGCCAACCCACAGCCCTGACCCAAAACTGGTTACCCAAATCTGGTTCGCATTGAACGGATTGAAAAAGACCCGTTCCGGTTGACGGAAGGGGAAATTGGTCACCGGTGAAAAGGTCGGCGTTCCCGAATTCAGGTTGTTGGTAACCCATAGACCGTTTTGTTCAGTGGTCAGGTAAAGCTGGTTTCCATTCACTGGATTGATGGTTGAGGAAGTCACCCGGTCCAAGGCATTGATGCGGGTCCAACTTTGTCCGCGATTGGTGGTTTTATAGAGCCCGCCCAGCCCATTCGGGGGACCGCCGTAGCCGCTCCACACACTGACGTACCACGTATTTTGGCTGGCGTCGTTCGGATCAATCGTGATGTCTTTGGTCCAGTAATACATCCCCGGATTGGCGCTCCGGTCGGTCCAGGAGGAACCACCGTTGGTGCTGATGAACACTCCCGAACTCTGAGTGAATGCCTGGGGGCTGCCGGCCCGGCGGCCTGAATAGGTACAGACGAGCGTCCCGTCATTGAGCACCCGGATGTTGAAGGGATGGCCTTCGGTGCGGGGCGGATTGGTCAGTTTGGTCCAGGTGGCGCTGGTTCCGTTTTGGATATTGCTCGAAACGAAAATTCCGCCCTGCGTGCTGTGAATCACACTGGCGTACATTCGATTGGGATTGGTGGGGTCCAATGCCAGACAAATGACCGGACGCCCGGCGGCATAACTCACCTGCCAGGTGGCACCCTTGTCGGTCGAGAACAGAACCTGCCCGGTGCCACCGTCAATCCGGGAATCCGTCAGGTAGGTGCTTTGGTACATGTCGTGAACCGATGAGGTTGCTCCGTACAACACTCCCGTCGTTGGGTGGGTAATGACCTGATACATGCTGTTGAGCGTATGCCCTGTGTATCCAAATGACCAGGTATTGCCTCCGTCCGTGCTGCGCTTGCCCCGAATATCGGTAAAACCGGCAAACATTGTGTTGGCATCGGCCCAGGTCAGCCACCATGTCGAGGTCTGCTCCATGCCACAGCTTAAATAGGATTTCCCTTTGACAATCGGGGTATTCATCGGATTTTGGGTGGTGGGATCCACATACGCCTGCTTCCAGGTGGTCCCGCCGTCGCTCGACAGATGTGGATGACCAAAATCGGTAATCAGCAACCGGTTGGGGTCACTTGGCGAAACCGTAAACCCCAGCGCATATTCGCCAAAACTCCAGCCTCGATCCCCCAAATACCCAGCCCAGCCGGTAAACACATTCTGATTGCTGGTGGTGAGAAAAACCTGGGTCCAGGAGGTGCCGCCGTTGGTGGTTTTATACACCGTGGGGGCCGGGTCGCCGTTTCCGTTGGCATCGGAAGCCCCGCCCAAATAAGCGACCGAAATATTGTTCTGGGCCATTCCCACATAATACGGGTAGGTTCCCGCCGCAATGCCGCTGGTGCGGGCGGTCCAGTTGGCCTGTCCGAAATCCAACGAATAGACGCTGGCATAATTGGTCTGAATGCCAATCGGATTCACCGATGGATAAATGTCGCCATTCGGATAGGTCACACAAAAGAAACGGGTGGTGGCCCCCTGTTTGGCTCCGGCAAACGATGACATCACCTGCCCTGCCGAAATTCCCCCGACATTTTGAATGGTAAAGGTACTGCCTCCATTCGTGGAAACCAGCAAGCCCGAATTGGTCCCGACATAGATATTGTTGCCGTCCCAAAACACCCCGGCCACATAACAGCCGTTGTTGTTGGTGAACTTCGAGGTAAAAGAGGCTCCGCCGTTGCTCGAAAAGTAAAGCTGGGTGTAATCCGTCAGAATCACCCGCGTGGTGCTGGCAGGGTCGGCAAAAACATAGTAAGTGTCTCCGCCCGTTGGGTCGCCGGAGAGTGCATTCCAGGTCGCGCCTCCGTCCGTGCTTTTGACTGGGGTGCGCAAATCAGCCGCAAAATTCAGGCTGTAACGAATCATCGGGTCGCTGGTAAATTCCACCTTGGACTCATGAAATGATTGAATTTGATTGAAATCAACAATATGCCATGACTGCCCATAATTGGTTGAATGATAGAGTGCGCTTAAATCGCTGGCAGCATAGATTTCGTTGCCATTGGCCGGATTGATGCTGGGTGAAAACAATGCGCCCCCGCCGCCGGCTCCTTTATTGATCCATTGGGATGGTGTTTGCGCTGAAACCGTCGTGACCCAACCAAGGCCACCAACCAAGAAACATAAACAGAGGACCAACCAATTTCTTTTTCCGCGAGAGTGAATTCCAAACATATAAGAGCACCTCAACTGTTTGAGTGAGTGAGTAATGTATTTTTTGTGGGTGCGGGATTTGGAGAGAATTGAGAATTGAGAATTTTACCTGTCAAAGGTTGCAGGATTTTGCCAATCCAACCCACTACGAATCTGATTGGCCAATTCTCAATTCTCAATTCTCAATTCTCAATTCTCAATTTCTGGGAAAGTCTGGGCTTTCCATAACTCTGAGCGCCTGCCGCAGGTGCCGTCGCTCGTGGGTAATGATGATGCGATAGGCATCCATCAGGCTGTAAGTCATCGGCTTGAGTGCCGGCGAACTGATAATCGTTTGTTCCAAATCAAATGGTTCGGTTCTCTTCATGAGTTCCAACAAACACTTTTGATGCTGGGCGAAACGTTCCAGAATATTGCCTTCAAGCCGGCTGCTGGTGGGGCGAAAGGCGGGCGGGGCCGCAAATTTCTTTTTGGCTGGATCCTCTTTCAAAGCATTCAACAACCAGTTTCCCATGGCTTTGGAAAACACACCCAGCCGCTCCCAGATATTCAAGGTGCGGGTACCGGCCAACAAGGCTTCCACGACTGGAAAATAAGTCCCATTCGTTGTGATAAGATGATCGAAACACTGCCCGATGCTCCATTGCTCCGGGTTTGGTTTCCAATTCAGTTGTGCGGGGTTCAACTGACCAAATGAGGCTTGGGCCTCTTGTGTGAGGGCTTCTCCTGCCCTAATCAATTCTTTTACTGACTGCAACTCACTGTCTCCGGCCATCGGTCAATCACCTCCGTAAAGATGCGCTGACCAAACCGCTCCGGAAAAATTTGCGTGAATGAAGTTGTGAATTGAACGGCTGCAAGCATGCCAGAGCGAATTTGGTTTGAATAGGGCCGCAACGATAGTGAACTGGATAAAGTTGCTGGAGTTTTCAGCCAAATTTCTGCATTTCCAAAACGGGGTTTAAGGTTTGGGGTTTGGAGCCTTTTTGTTGAGTTTTGAGTTTTGAAGGCTGAGGCAAGCTCTTATTTTTCGAGATTCGAAACCTCCAAACCCCAAACCCCAAACCCCAAACTTCTTTATCTTTGGTGGGGGCTACTGTGTAAGCCCATGCGCCTTGGCAAAAGCCAGGGCCTCCCGTTTGGAAGCAAACGTCCGCACGACATCATAAGGCCGCATTTCAAATTTCCCGTTGACTTCAAGGGGAATCATGGGGCGAGCCTGCATATCGGTTGCAGCGGGGCACAGGTCCAAGAGGCTCCAGCGCACGTTCTTGGGGTCCAGTCCTTTGCGGTCCCGGTATACTTGGGCGACCTTTTGCACCCGGAAACAATCCGGATTGGATTTGATACGTTCCAGCAACTCGGCTGGCACGTCGCGGCTGGCGTCAGGGAGATTGGGCCGGTTCATCATGGCTCCTGGAATGCCGGGCGGGGCCGAAAGCGGTTTTTTGCGGGAAAGTTCCTGGACCGGCGAGGCTGGTGTCTGATTGGGTGACTGCATCCCCTGCCCGGTATCAAAAGCGAACAGCACCACCCACAAAAACAACAAGGCCATAACCCACCTCCCATTTTCATCAAATCCGGATGCGGTTCCCCCATCCGGGCGGATATTTGTTTTTTCAACAGAAAATACTGTTAAAAATGAAAAGGCCATTTATTGGAGCACGTGTAGGATAGCTTTGCCAAGGCCGAAAGCCCCGGCGCATCTTCCTCACCCTGGCTGCATTGGTACCGTCGTACGTGTAGGTAAAGAAGATGCCCGGAGCTTTCGGCCTTCCTGTCTTTTCGGGAAGTTATTGGATTTTTCCGGTTCGGTGACGGCCTCCCCTGATTGCAGCAGGCTCTTGGGGTCTGGTATGTTCGCACCACATCCGGAATTTTCGTTCAACCTCAACTGATTCAATAACTTTGGACTCCAAAACAACGCCATGTCATTTTTTCGCCTTCCCCGCCCCTTGTTTGTTTTGGTGCTGACGGTGGGACTATTCATCTGGACGGCGCTCGTCCTGACTGAACCCCAGTTAGCTCAAAATGCTGCGAAATCAATGCGTTCCAAACCGGCTCCGGCAGCCCGCCCCGCCAAAGGCAAGCCCCAAATTGAAACGGAACCTCTGGGAGCAGTGGTCGGAACGCCATGGAAAGGACTTCCTCCGATTCGGGAAACCACTGACCAAATCATGAAACGGGAGCAGGCCCAGCTCAAACGCTCCCCCAAACAGGTTGAATCAGAGGAACACGAGCCGAGATATCCGGACCGAAGCAAACTGCCGCAGAGTGGCGATGCTCCGGCCACCGCTTCCTGGCCGCCCCGCCCCAAGGCGGAAGTAGTCCGCAGCTTCGCACCCCAGGCAGTTGGGACCACCTTTGCCGGACCGACCCTGACCGACACCGGGGCGTTCCCTCCTGATACCATGGGAGCCGTTGGCCCAACCCAGTTCCTGGTGGGCGTCAATGGCCGGATTCGGGTCTATGACAAGGCCACGGGGGCTCCCGGTGCGTTAAACAGTTCGACCAACACGTTTTTCTCATCCGTGCGGAACGGTTCGGGGACGAGTGACCCCAGGGTGCGGTTTGACCGTCTGACCAACCGCTGGTTTATCATCATTATCAACGTTTCGACGCCCAACCGCGTGCTGCTGGCGGTCAGCGACGGCCCCACCATTACCGGTTCAACGGTCTGGTCCTTTTTCTTTTTCCTGCATAGCGATGTGCTTCCGGCAGGCGAGGAAACCTGTCTCGCCGATTACCCGACGCTGGGAATTGACGCCAAGGCTCTCTATATCGGCGTCAATCAGTTTTGCGGCGCACAACAGACCTTTAGCGGAACCACTGCCTTTGTGGTCAACAAAAGCACCCTGTTGGCCGGTTCGCTGGTGGTGACGGCTTTTCGCGGATTGACTGGCGGTGGCAGCGGTGCCGGGCCAGCCACCCCCCAGGGAGTGGACAATTTTGACCCTAATGCCAACGTTGGTTATTTGATTGGAACCGACAATGCTTCGCTGGGACGATTGGTTGTGCGGCGCATTTCCGACCCCGGCGGGATACCATCCATTTCACCAAATATTTTTCTGACGGTTCCCGCCACCTCCAACCCGATTACCGTGCGTCATTTTGGCAACACCGGCAGCGGCGGTCAGGCCGGACGGCTGGACGGCTTGGATGACCGGCTCTTTGCTGCCCATTTACGCAACGGCAGAATTTGGACCGCCCATAACATTGGGGTTAATCTGGCCGGTGTGGCAGATACCCTCACTGCAACGCGAAACGGTTCCCGCTGGTATGAAATTGATGTCACCAACCCCACCCCCACGCTCGTCCAGGCAGGCACCCTGTTTGATTCCAACCCGGAATCGGACATCAATACCGCCGTCAACTTCTGGATTCCGACGGTTATGGTTTCAGGTCAAGGCCACATGGCAATGGTGGCTTGTCAGGCCGGCGGCAATGCCACCATCAATGCCGTGATTGCAGGCCGGTTGGCTACCGATGACTTGGGAACGATTGGCGCACCGACGCAATTCACAGTCAACACTTCAAATTCCTATAACCCAACCGGTGACAGCGGTTTCTTTCGGCCTCGCCGTTGGGGGGATTACAGCTACGTCAGCGTTGACCCGATGGATGACATGACCATGTGGGGTATTCAGGAATTTTGCCATGCGAACAATTCCTACCGGGTGGATGTGGTCAAAATCATGGCTCCGCCACCGCCTTCCATCACTGGTTGCACGCCTGCCAGCGTAACGGCAGGGCAAGCTTCCGTCACCGTCACCATTTCCGGCTCGGCCAGCCTGGGCGAAGCCTTTTTCGAACCCGGCCCGTCCTTTGCCAAACATCTGACGGTGCAGTTTACCGGCGGCATCACGGTCAACAGCGTGACGGTGGTCAACGCCACAACGCTTTCGGTCAATCTGTCAACCGTTGGGGCGCAAATCGGTTCCCAAGGTGTGCTTATTACCAACCCTGACGGCCAATCCCGGTCGGTTTCGGGAATTCTGGCGGTGATTCAACCCAATCCGACGGTGACGCAGTTTTACCCGGTGGCTTCCACCACCGGCAAAACCATCACCATCACCGGCACCAACTTTGTGAACGGCAATACCCAGGTCTTTTTCGGTGGAGCCAATCTGGTTCCGGCCACTTCGGTCACGGTGGTGAATGGGACCACGTTGCAGGCGGTGGTTCCGGCTTCCGGCACGGGGGCGACCAACATCAATGGGTTTCTGACCATCCGGGTACCGGGCTTGACGGATGCCACCACTGCGGGATTTGCGGCCAATGCACCTGACCCCGGCAACCCGACTGCAATCTTCCCGGAATTTGTCCTCTGGGGTGATACCAATGGTGACGGCATGTTCGCCACCAGTGATGTGTCCCTGACACGGGCCTTTCTGCTGGCTCAGGCCACGCCCACCGCACGACAATTTTTGGCCGCCAACGTGGTTCCGGCCAACGCCAACGGCAGTCGCGGAGACGGCCTGCCGCTGGCCTCGAATGACTTTGCGTTTCTCCGGGCGGTTTCCTTCGGGCAGGCCACCTTTTAATTGTGGAGTGCGGCGACTGGTTCGCCGCTTTGGAGTGCGGCGACTGGTTCGCCGCTTTGGAGTGCGGCGACTGGTTCGCCGCTTTGGAGTGCGGCGACTGGTTCGCCGCTTTTGCAGGTGGCGACTTGTCGCCACCATTTGATTAAAAATGCTAAACAGCCGAATTCGGCGACAAGTCGCCGAATAACAAAGCGGTGACAAGTCCCCGCACTCCAAATTTCCACCTGTCAAAAGGGTTTGGTTTCCTGAATGTTTGCCTTATCTGATTTTTCACAAACCTTTTTGTTTGGGTAAGGTAACTTCAATCCGCTCACCCAAATCGTAAGGACCTGAAGCCGTTTCCTGATGGAAAACCACTTTTTGAAATCCGTCCTCTTTGAACTGTTGTTCAAGTTGTTTGAGAAGTGTCTGTACATTTTCATGTGGAGTCCCCCAAAGGGCGAACTTTTCAAAACTGACCACCAACAGATTCTTCTTGCCAGGCAGGCTCCGCAGTTTTCTTCTCAATTCCTGCCCTGAAATGGCTTGATTGGTTCCAGTGTCGGGCTTTCGCCAAACAAACCATCCACCACGCTCATATTCGACATGAGCATCAGCCTGCTTTTGTTGTGCTTCCGCTTTTTTTACAACTGGGTCCGGATTACCGTCGGTGTCCGGCAAAGGTGAGGGTGGAGGTGGGAACAAAGGTTCCGTAAAACTGAAATACAACGGTGCCAAGTCTTTTGGAATTTCCTCAGCAATTTCAGCCTGGCCAGCAACTGACCTGGGTTGGAAAGCCACCTTTTCCAGTGGTTGGCGGGGCATCCAACTCCAAAGGCCAATCACCAACAGCCAAAAACATACAAACGCCATTCCGATTCGGCTTTTTTCCATAGTTCCCCCTTGTACTTTCACCCAGGTTGCCTGACTTTTATTTGAAACGATTGAAACCGTATCCCGTTTCTGGTCAGGGTACCTCCATTCCCCGCCTCCCAAACCCGGTAGGCGTGTTTCCCCCCAACACCTTCGGGGATTTCCTTTTTTTCCAGCAATCTTCCAAAAACTTTCGTTGCGAACGGGCAAGCCGGTCTGATATGTTTTGAAATCGGTCGAAACCCCTTTCAGATTCATACTGATGCACGGGCTTTCGGTTGAAGCGGCCCCAAAACAAATCAAGAAAATCTAGTCGCTATTTCACCACAACACCCTTAAAAGGATTTTCCAGCTTTCGTGTGTCACGGCTCACCGGCTGTTTTACGCGGAAATCTATTGCAACTCAACTATTCCCAATCATGGTCACTGTCAGACTGGACGCTTCAAACTCGGTCGGGAGGTGCAAGACGAAGGTGGATGGCGTGGTCCGTCCCTTTCTCCCCGCTGGTCCGTCCCTGCCCTTTCCGGTTGCTCTCCCAAATTCTGACGATCTTGACTGGACACTCAACAATTTTGTGTGGGACTGAGCGGAAGCACGGCCACTCAAGAGGCAATCACATGTGCTCTCCGTCGAAAGTCCTGAGTCCTCAAACGAAGTGGGGCGGTCCACCGTTATCTTTACTTATCCAAGAGGAGAATCAATGAAGTACATACACGATTTGAAAGCACCAATCCAAAATTTGCGCTTTACATTTTGGACTCGCTTGACGCTTTTGGCCGTGTTGGCGGCAGGTTGCATTGGCATGAATTACGTGGCCAATGCCGCCAGCCCCGCGCAATCGGCACTGGGGCCGTCCATTGGGAGGTTTTACCCCATTGCGACGGTACCCGGACGAACCATCCGGATTACGGGCAATAATTTCACTGCCAGCGAAAAAGGCGGAATTGTCCAGGTCTTCTTTGGCGGAAAAAATATGATTCCCGCCGCCGGAGCCCAATTGGTTAGCAGTTCCACCATCGAAGCAATTGTGCCCAAATCGGGTGAACTGGCCCAAAACATCAACGGGTATCTCACGGTTCGGATTGGAGGCCGGGACTACACCACCGCTTCACTTCCGCAAAATGTGATTGACCCCAGCGACGAGTCATCGGTGTATCCTGAATTTATTCTGATGGGCGACATTGACGGCAACGGTCTGAATGCCGAAAAAGAAAGCAAGGATGTGACCCTGTGTCGGGCCATCTACCTCGGCCAAATGAAACCGACCATGCGTCAGTTTGTCGCCGCCAAGGTGTTTCCGGCCAACCGGAACCTCAGCCGGGGCAATGGCAAACCGGTCAGCATTGATGATTTCAACGCTATTCGTGAAGTGTCATTAGGGCGCGCCTCTTTCTAATTGAGAATTGAGAATGAAGAATTGAGAATGAAAACCTTTGGAAAAAACACTCCCAGTTGTTTCTAAACGATTGCCAGTGAACATAATTCTCAATTCTCAATTCTCAATTCTCAATTCAGAAAAGCGTCCCGTACTCACATTTTTTCAGAGGAGAACCCATGAGTAACACACGCAATCCAAACCGAACTTCTTCATTCAGGTTGTGGAGCAGAACGGCCCTGGTGGCACTTTTGGTAGCAGCATGCTGTGGAGCCCCCTTCTTTGTGCGGGCCATGTTTACCAAGCAGGAACCGCAGCAATTTGAGGATGCAATTGTCGCCACACCGAAAGTTCCTCCGACCGCACCGGTCGGTATCAGTTTTAATGCTCCTTCCGCAGCGCCGGGCGGCAGTGTGACGTTGAACATCACCATGAACATCAACGCCAACAACGAGAACCGCCCGAATACAGTCCAGTTGGAAATCCCGCTCAACAACACGGTGGTGAACCTTGGTGCAGCCGGAACTTCCTTTACGACCACAGCCGGAGCCGCCATCGGTGCGGGCTACAACGCAGCCCAGGACCTGACAGCCAACACCCTGCCGGGTCAGAACGGCATCCGGATTCAGTTGATTCCCCTCGATATCAACACCTCGCGGTTGCAATCCGGGACGAATCTGTTCTGTTCAGTCACTCTGCCCATTCTGGCAGGGGCTGCGGTCGGTACCTATCCCATCAACGTCCAGAACAGCGGCGGGTTTACCACCTCGCTGACCCAAACGCTGGCGGATGGATTTGGTGAAATCGGCTTTACCAGCACGGCCAGCACCCTCACCATCACGGCCACCCCAGTGGCTCCGACGATTACCACGCAACCCCAGGCAACCTCCGGTTGTGTTGGCGGTTCGGCCATGTTCACGGTGGCTGCCAGCGGCACTCCGACCCCGACCTTCCAATGGCGGAAAGGTGGCGTCAACATCGCTGATGGTCCGACCGGAAACGGCGGTACCTATGCCGGAACCACGACGACGACCTTGACGATTTCGAACCTGGCTGCCGGTGATGCGGGAATGTTCGACTGTGTGGCGACCAACTCGCAAGGCAACGCCACCAGCAACATGGCAGCCCTGACGGTCAATGTGCCGGTTTCATTCACGGCAAACCCAACCTCGCAAAGCCTGTGCGCAGGCGGTAACGTTTCATTTGCCGCTGCGGTTAATGCCGGAGCCACGGCCCCGGTCACCTTCCAATGGCAAAAGAATAACGTCAATATTGCCAACGGCCCGACTGGCAACGGCTCGACCTATTCCAACGTCACCACCAATACCATGACTATTACCGGTGTTGCAGCGGCTGACGCAGGTAGTTTCCGCTGTGTGGCAACCAACACTTGCGGTTCGGTCAACTCCAATGCCGGAACCCTGACGGTCAATACGGCTCCGGCGATTACGACCCAGCCGGTTGCCCAGGCAGCCTGCCCCGGCTCAAATGCGACCTTTACGGTTGCAGCCACTGGCACTGCCTTGACGTTCCAATGGCGGAAGGGCGGCGTGAATATTGCCAACGGTCCGACCGGGAACGGTTCCACCTACTCCGGTGTGAACACCAACACCTTGACGATTACGGGTGTGGTGGCAGCCGATGCGGGTATGTTTGACGTGGTGATTATGGGCACCTGCCCGCCTTCGGCCACCTCAAACATGGTTGCGCTTTCGGTCAATGCGAATCCGACCATCAACACCCAACCGATGCCACAGACCGTTTGTGCCGGTGCCTCAGCCAGCTTTACCGTGGCGGCTTCCGGAACGGGCTTGACCTTCCAATGGCGCAAAGGCGGTGTGAACCTGACCAACGGTGGCAACATCAGCGGTGCCACCACGGCCACGCTGACCATCAACCCGACCGCAGCGGCTGACGCAGCCAACTACGATTGTGTGATTACCAGCGTCTGCGCCGGTACAGCCACCACCAACGCGGTGGCCCTGACGGTCAATGCCGTCACAGCAGTCACGGCCCAACCAACCAACCAAATGGTTTGTGTGGGTTCAACGGCCACGTTCACGGCAACCGCCGTGGGCACGAACCTTACCTTCCAATGGCGGAAGGGCGGTGCCAACATCGCCAACGGCGCAACCGGCAACGGTTCGATGTATGCCGGTGTGACCACCAACACCCTGATGATTACCGGTACGGCGCTGGCTGACGCCGGCAGCTTTGACTTGGTGATTACCGGAACCTGCGGCAACGCCACGACGAACGCAGCGACCCTCACGGTCAACACGGCCCCGATGATTACAACCCAGCCGACGGCGCAAACGGTGTGCGCGGGCACGAACGCCACCTTTACTGTGGCAGCCACCGGAACGGGCCTGACCTTCCAATGGCGCAAAGGCGGTACCAACCTGAGCAACGGCGGCAACATCAGCGGTGCCACCACGGCTACGCTGACTGTTTCCAATGCACAGGCGGCTGATGCGGCCAACTATGATTGTGTGGTGACGGGCGTTTGTCCGCCGGCAGCCACCTCCAACGCAGTGGCCCTGACCGTCAACCCGATTACGGTGCTGACGGCTGCTCCGCAATCATTGGTGGTGATTCCGGGTCAACCGGCCAGCTTTACCGCCACGGCTACCGGAACGACCCCGTTGACCTTCAACTGGTTCAAGGGCGTTTCGCCCGGCGGCACCCTGGTGCGTGGGCCGATTGCGGTCAACACCAGCCCCGGCAGCGACACCTTTACGATTCCCGCCACGGTGGTGGGTGACACGGGCAGCTACTATGTCACCATTTCCGGTGGTTGCGGAACCGTTATGAGTGCCTTCACCCTGATTGTGGGTGCCACCGAACTGGATGCGATTTACGTGGCTGACACGAACAACAACCGCATTCAACGCTTTAAGAACAATGCCTGGACGGTGCTTGGTTTGGCCGGACCGGGTGTGGCTTTGGGTCAGTTCCGGACACCGGAAGCCGTGGTGGCCGACATCACCGGCATGAAGATTTACGTGGCTGACACGGGCAACAACCGGATTCAATTCTCACTGGACGGCGGTGCCACTTGGCAGTTGTTTGCCGGAACCGGCAGCGGCCTGAATCAAACCAGCGCTCCGCAGGGCCTGGCCCTCGACACCGTTGGAAATCTCTATGTTTCCGACGCGGTGGGTGGCGGTCGCGTTCTGCGCTTCAACGGCGGCACACCGGGAACCGGCATTTTGCTGGCTTCGCTCGGCAATGCTGTCGGAACCGTCAATCAACCGCGCGGTCTGGCGGTTGACACGTCCAACAACCTCTTTATTGCTGACACCGGCAACAACCGGATTCAGCGACTGTCTGCCGCCAACACGGTCACCCCGCCGGTGCCGGTGGGCAACTTCACCGTGATTGCCACCCTCGGTTCCGGGCTGACCCCGGCTGGTCAGGTGCGCGCTCCGGAAGGCGTGGCGGTTGACAACATGGGCAACCTCTATGTGGCCGACACCCAAAACAACCGGACGCTGCTCTTCCCCGGCGGTGCGGCTGGCGCAGCCACGTTGCTCAGCACGGGTCCGGCCTCCGGTGCCGGCCAGGTGCGGACTGCCGAAGGCATCACCGTTTGCCAAGGCCCAGTGATTGGCGGTGCAACGGGCACCTCCGCCGTGATTGTGGGTGACACCCAGAACAACCGTATCATCGGCAGCACCACCCCGACGGTGTTGGCGTCCTACGTCCTGGTCGGAACTCCGAACAACGTGGGCAGCGCAACCGGTCAATTCCGGACGCCCAGCAAGATTCGGTAACACAACCTGAGGGAAAAGGCCGAACCTTTTCCCTCACCTAACACCAAAGGCGGGAAATGCAGCATGTGTGCATTTCCCGCCTTTTCCATTTGCCTGACAACCAAATCGCCTGTGCCACTGAGTCCAGGTTGCCCCGAAACGGTTACAGGTCTTCCGGGTTGATACCCAATTCCCTCAATTTGGCCGCCAGTTTTTCCGCCCGTTCCCGCTCAACAATTTCCTGAAGATTTGGTATCCGGTTCCCAGCGTCATATTCAGGTCGTGAAGGCAAACAACAGATTTCCTTGGTTGGACAGGCAATCCGGGTTTGGGGGTTCGGGTTTGAAAAACCCGGATGTCACCATGAAACATGTCAAACTCTGTACTGCCTTCCACAATTTTCAAACCCGGAACCCACCCCCCAACCCAATGGTGGTATTTTTTTCCAACTCCCTAAGAATTTTGCATTTTCTTCGGAAGCACAAAGTGAAAGCAACTGCCTTTTCCTTTTCCCTGGGATTCGACCCAGATTCTTCCCTGATGGGCTTCGACATACCCTTTGACGATTGCCAATCCGAGGCCGGTTCCACGAGCCGAAAATTCAAACTTGCCGGAACTGTGGGTGGAAGTATCAGGCGAGGTATAAAACATTTCAAAAATCTGCCTTAAATCACCTTCATCCAGCCCCAGGCCGGTATCGGATACGGAAACCCGCACCTCGGCAGTCTCCTCTACAACCGTAACCTCAATCACTCCATCATCATAGGTGAATTTGATGGCATTCTGGATAAGGTTCAAAAAGACCAGTTCCATTTTGCTGCGGTCAAGTGGCAGCCAGACTTCGGGCGGCACCCTGGTGATCAGTTTCTGACCGCGCTGGTCGGCAAAAGGCAGGAGTTCGGCCACCACCTCGCCAATCACACTGCTCAAATTGACCGGCTCAAACCGCGCAACCAGGCGACCTTCATTGATTTTGAGCATTTCCAGAATGTTGTTAAAACTGGAAACCAACCGGTCCACCATCCGCTGGCAGGCTTCGAGCGATTTTTTCTGGGCGGGTGTCAGTGGCCCCAGATATTCTTCCAGCAAAGCCTCGCTGTATCCTTTGATAACGGTCAAAGGAGTCCGCATTTCGTGCGAAGTCACCACAATAAAGTTGGTTTTCATCTGGTTGAGTTCCGTCAGCGTGCGCGAAACCTCCTGCTCATGCTGATAGAGCTTCTCCATTTCGCGGTACAGAAACGCCTTTTCCACCGCCACCGCAGCCTGATGGGCCAATGATTCCAACAACTGGGCGTCAGGCTCGGTAAAAGGTCCGCGAGTCAAGGGACGGCGCACATGCAGCACCCCGACCACCCGCCCGGTACGGGCCAGAATGGGAACATCCAGAAGGCCAATCACTCCATTGCGGCGAATATGGTCCGCATATTTGATATAAGGCGAGGTTTCCGGGTCGTTGACAATCAAAGGCTGGGCAGTTTGGGCAACATGCCCCACGGTTCCTTCTCCCATGGGAAACCGTAAATTCGTTTCCCGCCACTCCCCACGCTGCCATAAGCGGGAAAAGACCACTTCATTGTTTTCAACCAGACCGATGCCGCCCGGCTCCGCGCTGATAAGCCGGGCGCTTTCTTCGGCAATATTTTGCAGCACGGTCATCAAATCAAGTTGCGAGTTGATGACCCGGATGCTTTCCAACAACTGTCTCAGGCTGGCAATCCGGGCTTCCTGCATTTCCTGCAAGTACACAATCCGCTGGGCCTGCATCTCCCGCAGGTGGTCCAGGCGCTCTTCCTGTAATTGTTTGAAATGGGCCAGTTCCTGTTCCTGGCGGTGACGCAGCGTCTGAATCCGCCGCAAAGCGGCTCCATACCCGATTCCGCCTAATATCAGAACATATGCCCCATACGCCCACCAGGTTCGCCAGGGGGCGGCTTTGACCCGAAAAGACAAGGTCGCCGGCCCGGAAACATTCCCGCTGTAATCCCGCCCCCACACCTTGAATTCATAGGCTCCGGCCCCCAGGTTGGTATATTCCTTCTTGAAATCGGTGGTCCAGGCCGATGGGGTCTCCTCAAATCCGGTCAATTGGGTGGCATATTCGGTGTCAGTCTCGCGGAACCGGCTCAGGAGTGCATACTCAAAGATGAAATTATTTTCAAAGTACGGGAAAACCTGTTGTTGCGGCCATTCAATCGAGAGACGAGGAACACTTGCGCCATCAGTTTGTTTGGCGGAGAACGAACCGTTCACCAACGGTTTTCCGTTGACGGCGACCCGCTCCAACCGGAGCGGCTTGGGGCTGGGCGGCGTACTGGCGGGCGGACGAATCGGCAATCGGGCTGCGCCATACAAGGTTCCGACCCACAAACCACCGTCCCGGTCGAAAACCGCCGAGCGCGGATTGATGCCGTTCCCTGGCAACCCATCATCCGTCATATACACGTAGCGGTCATATTCAGCCGGGTTTCCCTGGCTGGAGCCCCTTGGCGTCAGGCAGACAATTCCCTTGAACGTACAGAGATAAATCCGGTGAAAGGCATCTTCGCAAATCGTGCTGACCAGATTGTTGATGAGTCCGGGCTGAGTGGTTTCCGATACGAAAAACCACGGGGCAGCTTCGTTTTCCGGGTTGAAACTAACGGCTCCGCCCGAAGTGCCCAGCCAAATCCGGCGACTCCCGTCCGGAAATCTGGTTTCCCAAAAACATTGAGCGGCATCATTCGGAAGCTGCGAGTTGTGTGTGTTCCACAACTTCCAGGTAAAGGATTCACGAAACCCGGACCCGGCCAAATCCCCTCCAGGAGGAGCGGTTCCCGCCACCGGCTGAACCTTGGAAAAATCCAGTCGGACCAGCCCGCCTCCATTGGTTCCAAGCCAGATTTGCGGTTTTCCTTCAGGGGTCAGGGAATGGGCAAAAAACTCAACCCTGATATAGGGCAACTTGGAATTGGCAGTGGTAAACACCACCCAGGCCCCCGGTGCAGCTCCCTGCCCCCGTTCCCAGGCTTCCAAATCAAGGCAGGCAAATCCTCCGTCATAGGTTCCAATCCAGAGCAACCGCCGGCCCGCAATATCCGTGGTTTCCAGAAAGCCGCTGATGCGATTGCCCGGCAACGGGGAATTCCCAATGCGAAAAGTGGTCCATTGTCCTTTTCGCAGACAGGCCATTCCACCACCCACGGTTCCGACCCAGAGGTTCTTGGTCCCGTCCGGACTGCGAGTTTCATACAGCATTTCAATTTTGTCATCCGGCAGGCCCGAATTTTTGGTGGTGAGGACAGTCGTCGCGCCGGTTTCGGCCCGCCGGGCAAGCCCTCCCCAGGTGCCAAACCACAAAACCGGTCGGCCCTGCTCATCCAATGTTTCCCGCACCACCCGGACAATCCGATGAGGCAACCCGCCAAAGCGCTCATCCCAAGCTTCCCAGCGGCCCAGGTCAGCCCGAAAGATGCCGCCCCCATTGGTTCCTCCCCACAAGGTAGAGGCCCCGGATTCATCCTGCAAAGGCTCCAGAACCTGGATAAAATCAGGAAAATCAGAATTGGTCGAATTGAAAACGGTCCAGGTATGCCCTTCCAGGGGGTTGGTTGAGGCGGTTGGCTGGGTGGGTTCGTCCAGGCAGGAAAGACCACCCCCCAGGGTTCCAATCCAGATACTGTGCTTACCTTCCGGGGAAACGGTTTCAGCCAGGGCATTGACGATGTGATGGGGCAACGGCGAATTGAAAGTTGATAAATGACTCCATTGCCCATCAGAGAAAACCGCCAGCCCGTCATCGGTACCAACCCACAGCAGGTGCTTGCCGTCCGGTTCAGCCGTCTCCAATAAATCAAACACGGTGTTGTTGGGCAACCCGGAATTTTCCTGGGCAAAGGTGGTCCAGGTGCCCTCCCGCAATTGCGAGAGCCCGCCAGCGTCGGTTCCCACCCACAGGACATCTTTTCCATCCGGTGACCAACCGGAAAGCAGACAGCGGATATGATTTGACTTCAGACCGGTATTCTGACTGGTGAGCGTTGACCAATAGGCTCCATCAAAGGTACACAGTCCTTTTTCAGTCCCGACCCAGAGGGTGCCGTTTTTTTCCTCCGGCTTTCGTCCTGGTACAAAAAGCAGGGCGCGAATCCGGTTGCTGGGAATCACTCCCGATTTTTCATCATAGGTTTGCCACTCTCCTTTATTCAGACAAACCAAGCCCGCCCCTTGTGTGCCAAACCATATTTTTCCGTCCGGGGTGGGCAAAATGGCGGTCACATAGTTGGACAAGGCACGGTTGGGCATGTGAACCGTGGTCCAGGTTCGGCCATTGTAGTAAACCGCTCCATACTGGGTTCCGCACCACAAATACCCTTGCTGGTCAACAGCAATGGCGTTACAGGAATTTTGGGGCAACCCTTCTTTGTCAGTGAAAACCTTGAACGCCGGCTTTCCCCGTAAAGAATGAAGTTGAACTGTCGGAGGTGCGACCGGCAAAGGCACAGCCGGGCGGGCTTCAGTCGCACGTACTCCCACCAGAACGGTTATCCCCCCAACCAACCCCAACCAGCTCAAAATAATGAGAATTTTGCGCAGCATAGACACGCATGGCGTCAAATCGGTGGCACCGGCTCTCTGGCCCGGAAACAACCGCCACCAAAGCGTCAGTCAATTATTGTTGTCATCCAACGGTAATGTTTGTCTAAACGGGAAAAACAAACCCGGTGACAAGCAAGGCGGGTTTGAGTACAGTTGAGCATATTTACCAATAGGAATCCACTCTTTTGAGTTTTGAGTTTTGAATTCGAGTCGGAAATGAAGAAAGTTGCTTTTGAGGGTTTTGACAAAGGAGTCAACACCAACCGATTTCCCACTTAAACCCAAAACCCAAAACCCAAAACCAAAACTCAAAACCCAATATTCAAAACTTACATGACTCCATCCGATTTTTTGAGCACCATCCGCAGCGGGAAATTCGCCCCGCTATACCTTTTGACCGGTCCCGAAATCTATTTTCACCAGGAATGCCTGCGGGAGCTGGTGGCCACCTTGTTGCCCGACGAAACCCTGCAGATGATGAACTTTTCCGAACATTCCGCCACTGAGCAAACGTTGGGAGCCGTGCTGGGGATTGCCGGTCAGTTCCCGTTGATGGCCAAACACCGGGTGGTGGTGGTGCGGAATTTTGAAAAAGCCAGTGATGCTGAAATTGATGCCCTTAAAAACTATATCAGGCGACCCAACCCAACGACCATTTTGATATTCCAGGCTCCGGAACTTGATAAACGACGGACGATTGCCACCATTTTGCAGAAGGGCTGCACAGTGGTGGAATGCAAATCGTTGACCGACCAGGAAATCACTGCCTGGGCTCAACAATATGTCCGCCGTCAGGGGTTCCAATTTTCCCCTCCGGCACTTGGCCAGTTTGTCGGATTAGTCGGAAATGACCTGCAAACCCTGACCAACGAGCTGGTTAAGCTCATGACCTACGTTGGCAAAGGCGGAACCATCAATCCGCCTGATGTGGAAGCGGTGACCGTTCGCTCGCGGGAATTCGGTTCGTTTGATTTAGGAGACGCAATTGTGGCGGGTGATGTCAAAAAAGCTGTCAAAATCCTGCATCGGTTGCTGGACCAGGGAGAGGAACCGGTGGCTTTGGTAGGGATGCTGGCCTGGGTTTACCGCTCAATGTTGACCGCCTGGGACCTGATGCAAAAAGACACACCACGAGACGAAATCATCCGCGAGTTGCGGATGCCGCCCTACAAAGTGACAGCCTTCTTGACCGGAGTCAGGAAAAAATCAGGTGAGGCACTGCGCCGGGGACTGGTGCGACTGGCAGAAGTGGATGTGGCCCTGAAAAGCTCTCGGGCAACCCCTCGGCTGCAAATTGAGATGTTGGTTTGCGAACTGCTTTTGAAGGACTGAGAACCAAAATCAGGACTGAGGACTGAGGACTGAGGACTGAGATTTTTCGTATTTGGGATTTTGATCACAGCTCCCCAAATAAAAGTTTTGTCGTACAGCCTTAACCCTTAAGACAAAAACCTCAGTCCTCAGTCCTCAGTCCTGGCTTTCAGTCTCTTACTTGGCCAGCAATTCGTTGGTGTGCATCGTCAGGCGGGCTTTATGCCGGGCAGCCGTGTTGCGATGCATGACACCTTTCTGGACGGCCTTGTCCAGACGGGAAACGGTGGCCGAAAGCAACGCCTGGGCCTGTTCTTTATTGCCATCCTCCAGAATGGAGCGCATTTTCTTGACAGCGGTGCGGACCGTGCTGCGGTTGCGACGATTGATAACATTGCGACGTGCATTCTGACGGTCGCGCTTTTCGGCTGAAACATGATTCGGCATGAATCGAAAACTCCTCGGTCAGGTAATCGGAAATTTTTAGGTAATGGTCAGTTTCGTCAAAAGTGATACGAAAACGCGAACCGCGTACTTTACGGACGGCGTTCGTTGCTGTCAAGTCACTTGGTAAAAAGGCTTTTCAGGTTGGTCCTGATTCGCCTAGAATACGCTGCCTTGGTCGTCAGCCTTTTTCATCCCCACTCGGAAAGAACCGAACAAACTCATATGGGTACACTTACCAAAGTCGCTGAACGGCGGCAGGTCCGCGAAGGGTCGCCCCTCGTGGTTGAAATCAACGAAACCAAGATTCTGCTCTATAACATCAATGGCCAATATTATGCTTCGGCTCGGGGTTGTCCGCACATGGGCGCACCTCTTGATGAAGGAGCCTGTGCCGGGACCGAAGTGATTTGTGTCTGGCATCACTGGTCGTTTGACCTGAACACCGGCAAATGCACCAGTAATCCGTATGCACCGGAGGATTTGAAAATCTATCCGGTCACGGTTCAGGGGAATGAACTGTGGATTGAAATCTGAAAAAGCAGGGTTCAGAGTCTTGAGGATTGATGCGACCCTCGAATTTCTGACATTCGAAAACCCTGAACCCTGAACCCTGGACCCTGGACCCTGGACCCTAAAAATACAACCATGACTTCCGACACACGCTCACGAACCGTTACAATTGACGGTGTTACCATTCATCTGGCCCACCCGGACCGGCTTGACCTGCGTTGGATTGGGCAAAGCGACCTGATTGCCCAGCTTCATGCCTGCTGGTTGGTTCTGGACGAACGGGATTTACCCCTGACGCCTCGCCTGATTGGCAAACCAGGGGTCGGAAAAACCACGCTGGCCTATGCCGCTGCCCAGGCTTTGGGCAAAGAAACCTACATTTTTCAGGCCACCATGGATACCCGTCCGGAAGACCTCTTGATTACTCCGGTTGTGGCTGAAGCCGGGAAAATTCAATATGTGGCCAGTTCCGTGGTGACAGCCATGCTGACCGGCGGGGTAGTGATATTGGATGAAGGCAACCGCATGTCGGAAAAAGCCTGGGCGTCGCTGGCTCCGTTGCTGGATAACCGGCGTTATATTGAATCCATTGTGGCTGGCATCAAAGTCAAGGCGCATCCGGATTTTCGGTTTGTGGCGACCATGAACGATGATTCCAGCACCTACGAAATCCCGGAATACATTCATTCCCGGCTGCAACCCCAGATTTTTCTTGATTTCCCGGACAAAGACGAAGAACTGCTGATTCTGAAGGAAAACCTGCCCTTTGTGGATGAACGCATCCTTACCTACATGGCGGATTTTCTGGAGCGTTGCCATGCCCAGGACGAACCATTTACCGTGCGGGACGGCATCAACATCAGCCGGTATGTTGCCAAACGGTTGAAAATGGCTCCACATGATGTCAAATCGTTGTTTCGGGAAGCCGTCACCAAGGTTTTGGGCGCAACGGCCATCCGCTACCTTCCCTGAATGAAAAAAGGACTGAAAACTGGGGGATCGAGTCATTTTCATTCGGGCGCAAAATCAGAGTCCTGGCAAAAGATGAACCTATTTTTTGATTTTTGATTTTCTTTAGCTTCTGTTGAATCGAAGTTCAAAGCTCCAAACTCAACAATGAATTCTCAATTCTCAATTCTCAATTCTCAATTCTCCCCAACCACCTCCCTCAATCCGGTCCGGACGGTTCTTCCCAATGGGTTGACCGTGATTTCCGAACCCATGCCCCATTTGCGCTCGATCACGTTGAGCATCTGGTTGCGGGCCGGTTCCCGCCATGAACCGCCACAGCTTAATGGCGTCACGCATTTTATTGAACATTTGCTCTTCAAAGGCACCAAACGGCGGACAGCCCAGCAAATCGCCATTGAAAGCGACAACCTGGGTGGCCAGGTGGATGCCTTTACTTCCCGCGAATGCACCGGGTTTCATATTCAAACGCTTGATTCCAGACTGGCCGAAGGATTTGACCTGCTGGCCGACCTGTTGCTTTCACCCAAATTCGCCGCCGATGATTTTGAGCGCGAACGCAAGGTTATTCTGGAAGAAATGAAAATGATTGAGGATTCGCCGGAAGAACTGGTCTTTGAAAAGTTCATTGGAAATTTCTGGCCTGGTCACCCGCTGGGGTTTCCGATTGAAGGGACCGAAGAAACAGTTGGCAGTTTTTCCCTCAAAGCAGTCAAAACCTATTACAAAAGCATTTTGAAACCGCAAAACCTGGTAATTTCGGCAGCCGGAAATCTGGAACACGGCAAATTGTTGGAACTGGCTGAACGGTTCTTTGGCGGACTCAAACCGTCAGCCCAGGAATTGACGGAAACCGCCCCCGCGACCAACCGGTTTCTCGACAATATTTCCAAGAGCGGCGAACAGACCCACGTGGTGCTGGGTCTTCCCTGCCCGGCATTGCTGGATGAAGAACGCCCGGCCAGCAACGTGCTGGCAACCTTGCTCGGCGGCGGGCTGAGTTCCCGGCTGTTTTTGAAAATCCGCGAGGAAGAGGGGTTGGCCTATAACATCTATTCGGACATTTATGGGTTCCGCGATGTCGGCTGCCTTCTGATTTACGCCGCCACTTCACCGGAAAATCTCAAGCGGACGGTTTCCCTCATTTGCGCTGAAATCAAAAAGCTGGCGGCCCAGCCGATTCCGGTCGAGGAAATCGAACGCGCCAAAAACCAGATGCTGGCTAATTTTGTCCTGGGCCTTGAATCAAGCGCAGCCCGTGCCGGGCACCTGGGACGGCAGGAAATTTTGTATCGGGAACTGTATTCACTTGACGAATTGACCAGGGAGATTGCAGCCGTCACCACAGATGAGGTACAAAGGCTGGTTCAATCCATGTTTTCTCACGGCGCGCTTTCCTGCACCGCACTTGGTCCGCTCGGACGGCGGAAAATTACACAAGACCTTATTTCCCTCTGAGGGTCTAGGGTCTAGGGTCTAGGGCCTTTAGGGTCTACAAGGCAAAAGCCTTGGGGTTTGAGAAACAGAATCTGAATCCTGAATCTTGCCCGCTGCACTTAATTCCCTGGACCCTAGACCCTAGACCCTGGACCCTAGACCCTCAAATGCGTTTTTCAGTCATCGGCAGCGGCAGCAGCGGCAATGCAACCCTGGTTCAGGCAGGTGAAACCACCGTTTTGGTGGATGTGGGATTGTCGGCCAAGGAAACTGTCCGCCGGATGCGGGCGGTGGGGTTCGAACCTACTGCGCTGAGTGCCATTCTGATTACCCACGAACATGGCGACCATGTTGGAGGCATGCCGGTTTTGGCCCGCCAACTCGGCATTCCCGTCCATATCGCCCACGCCACCAGACAAGTCTGCAAACTAACTGAAAAAGACTGGAACACCATTTCCTGGGGCGAAAACGTCACGTCCAACTGCCCGATTGAAATTGGCCCGGTGCGGATTACTCCGGTCAGCGTGCCCCACGATGCCGCCGAACCGTTCATTTTCACTTTGGTTGCGGAAGGCATCAAAATGGCGGTGGTAACCGACCTGGGCATCATTCCCAAACATGTGGCCGAACATTTGCGGGGCTGCCACGCCCTGGTTCTGGAAGCCAATCACGACCGCGACATGCTCAAAATCGGCCCCTATCCCTGGGGCCTCAAGCAACGGATTGCGAGTCGCCTGGGGCACCTTTCCAACGACGAAATGGCCCGGTTTCTGGTCCAGGATTTTGATGGCGGAGCCGAACATCTGGTGCTGGCACATTTAAGTGAACACAACAATCATCCGGAAATTGCACGACTGGCGGCTCTTCAGGCGCTGGACAGCCGCGAACCGCTGTTTGCCCCGGATTGGGAAAAACGTCTGCGGGTGGCACACCCGAAAATTCCAATGGAGTGGACCATACTTTAAGCTCTGAGGACTGAGGACTGAGGACTGAGTTATTTGGAAAACCCCTTTAATAATGGAACTTTCAGCTTGATGAATGACCATTTGATACAAAAAACTCAGTCCTCAGTCCTCAGTCCTCAG
>JAIBAN010000092.1 GCA_019695185.1 Blastocatellia bacterium
CCCCAGCGTCTCGCGGACGTTGGTCAAGGCATTGTCATCTTTGAGGGCTTCAGCCAGCCATTCCTCCAGCGACATGTTGGACCACCGAATGGCCCGGTCCAGCAAATAGGGAATCGGGCTGTGCGGTTCGGATTTCCGATAGAAGCTGGAAATGTCGGCCAGTTGCGCCAGAGCGTCCTCACGCGAGCGGACCGGTCCCCGAAATCCTGTGGATGAGCTTATTTCGTTCGAATTGGTTGGAACTGATTGGGCATTTTCGTTGCCTTTGGCTGGTTGGGATTCCGTCTGGGGCAGCTCTCCGCCGCCTTTTTCCTTGACGATTTTGGCGGTCACCTCCCGCATCCCTTCAAGGGTTTTCTTCAGGTTGCTGAGTCCTGGGGTATAACGTCCAAAGCGGTCATCCATCACCCGGTCAAGTTCGCGGTAACTTTCCCAGCACTCCGTCAGTGCGGTGGACAGTTGCAGGAAAAACTCACGGGAGGTGGTGTGTTTCCCCATTTTCCATTGTTCGCTGGTGATTTTGCCTTCAGCTTCGGCGGTTACTTTGAGAGCTTTGTATTTTTCCTGTTCTTCATATCCAAGTGAGTCAAAATTGTCAGGAATCTTGTATTTTTCAGCGTCCAGGTAATCGGAATAGGTATAAATGTGTCCGGAAACTCCATAGGTCATTGGAACTTCCCGAATCAGCGCAGAAAGGGTGCGGTCAAACCAGGCCAAGGCGTTGGCCCGGCCTTCGTAGTCGCCATCCTCGGCTTCCGGGTACAAGCCGTTCCAGAACCGGTCCAGTAACCCGCTTAATAATTTCATTCCGGCTGTCAATCCATTCAATCCATTCAGATTGCACATACTTTCAGCCGTCCAGACGGCGACAGTCAGGTCCTTGGAAATGGTGGAAAGAATTTCTTTGCCCAGCCGGAGCACTTCCTCCCAATCAGCGGTTTTGATTTCACCATCAATGGCATCGGCAAACTCGCTGTCCTGCCGATGGGCTTCGCGGAGTGCGTCAAACGCAGGAAAATAACGGACATCTTCACCCGTTGGGTTTTCTTCGGAAATGGGCACTAATAAATTGGCAAGACTTAATTCAGACATTGTTTTATCTCCTGTTAAATTTTGATTTTGTTTTTTCTTTTTCACCGCAATGTTCCCCCGGTTGACACCGGGGGCTACATTCTCTGACCTGCTTTGCAGGCCAAAAATCCATGGCCTTTTGCGTTAATCACACACGACCCGGAAACCAACAGTTGGACTTTTCTCAGTGAGATTGATTCCCATTCGTGAAGTGGAACGGCACGAAACTGCATAGGTAAACCAGGAACCGCCCCGCACCGGACGCAATGCCGGGCCCGGCTGTCCTTCACGGGAAGGTCCGGTCTGAATCAGGGTACTGAGGTTTTCGGTCCAGCTATCAGCACACCATTCCCAGACGCTGCCGTGCATATCGAACAAACCAAAGGCATTCGCCAGCTTCAGGTCACCCACCGGAAGAGTTTTGTTGCGAAATCCTGCCGTGGCACCGGCTGGTTTGGGTTCCAGGCTGTCATCAAAATTCGCAATTTCCGATTGCAGGCCGTTCCCAAATGCAAAAGGAGTTTGGGCACCCGCGCGACAGGCATATTCCCACTCGATTTCGGTGGGAAGGCGGAAATTGCGCCCGGTGGCCTTGGACAATCGGGCACAAAACTCCACTGCGTCCAGCCAGGAAACATTCTCGACCGGCAGTTGATTTCCCTGAAATTTCGCCGGATTGGCAACCAAGTCACGGGCCACTTTCGGCAAGGCGGCCACGGCTGTCCACTGAGCCTGGGTGACTTCGAAACGCCCAAGGTGAAAACCTTTGACAGAAACGGTTTGTTGCGGCCCTTGTAGAGAAGCAAATTGGGCGGCCTTCTGAACACTCAACCCGGTTTTCCTGAATTCCTCCTGAACTGCCCCAATTTCAGCCGGCGAGGCTCCCATGACAAAATTCCCGGCGGGAACCGAAATCATTTCAAGGGTCAGGTTCCCAGGCAATTCGACATTGAATCCGCTGCTTTTGACGGGTTTGCGCTGTTCCAGTGTTCCAACTGAATTAACCAATCCGGTTTCAGCGACAAACGTAACGGTTGAACGTGAGGCAGAAGGCAGCGCAGTGGTGCTGACAACCGTTTCATCCTTTGGAATTTCGGGTTGGAAAAGTGAAGGCTGGACAACGGAAACCACCAATTGTTCGGCTTTGTAGCCTCCGATTTCGGCAAATGGATGCTGTTCCCGGCCAAGCTCCAGCCGGACCCGTTTGGGAACCTGTGCCTGAACATAGGCTACCATTCCGGCCAAGGTTATCTGTCCCTTGGCGTCGGCGGCCTTGCCGCTCAGGGCCTCGGCCAATGCCAGAGTAAAATAACCCTGTTTTTTCTCGGAATATTCATAGGCCCGTTCGCCCACCGAAGTGGCATAAAGTGTGGCAAAAGCGCGAACTTCCCGGTTTTTTACATCAAATCGAAAGGCTTTGGAAAAGTCAGGCTTGAGGGCGTCAAAAGCTCCGGAACGGCTGGCCACCAGTTCATTCCGGCAGGTATCAAGCACCACCAGCACCTGTTGAATGCCAAAGCCTCGCAGCAGGTCCTTGACGCGGTTCACATTGATACAGGTTTCGTTGAGCAGATTGATGTCCGGATCAACTTTGGCATCGCTCGGAAGCAGAAACGCCTGTCCGTTCATTTCAATCCCGTGACCTGAAAATGCCAGCAGCAACATGCCGTCCCTGGGCATGGTGCGAGCCAGCAAGGTCAGTTTTTGCAGGATGTTGGCCCGTGTCGGTTGATAGGCTTCCTTCTGGTCTGAAGTCAGCAGCAGCACCTGGTCCGGAACCAGATTTGCGTGCTTGACCAGAGTTTGCGACAGCAGGCGGGCGTCATTGGAAGCCCCCTGCAACCCATTGATTTGTGTATCGGCGTACTGGTCAACTCCGATAATCAACGCAAACCGTTTGTTTTCCGTGGGCAGGACGGTAACTTCAGGTTCGGCAATCAATCCTTTGGTCCGAACCGGGCAGGCCCCGGTCTTTTTGACGGAACGGGCAGAACGATTTTTTTTGCCGGAGACAGGTTTGACTTCCCCAAACGGGTCAGGCCCTTGAACTACAGCGCCAAAAACCATTTCGGAACCCAACAGAACCGAAATATTCAAAACCAAAATAAAGAGCTTAAAAATGAAGTGAATGTGAGTCATACGATAAACCTCCATCGGAACTAATTTCCGGGCACATTCGGTGGTAATGAGGCCGGCTGAACCGGAACAGTAGGAGTTGATGGCTGGGCTGGTGGCGGGTTGGTTTGTGCTGGATGCGGTCCGGCAGGCAGCAGCTCAATCATTTCAACAATGATTTCACCACCGGAAAACACCAGCCCTGGCTGGCCCGGCTGATTGGCCCCGGTTTGATTTCCACCATTGTTAATCACGGTGGAACCACGTTTTCCGGCAAAGGGAATCGCCTGCTGGACAATCTGTCCCACCACCTGCGGCCAATGGCTCTTTCCGGTTTCGACCCCCTTGACCCCAACCTGGCCTTCGGCAGCGTCAATCGCCTGGGCGCTCACATTCAGTTGTGCCCCTGCTGGAGAAACCGCCTGTTGGAATTCCAGGTACAACCGCTTGTTTTGTGCGGCCCGCACCACCCCAATCAATTTGGAACCCTTGGGGAAACCTGCAACTCCAGGAAGTGCCTGGGATATGACTGCCACAACCTTCGTTCCCGGAACCCCAACCACCGGCTGCTGAATCACGGCTGAAACTCTGGTACCGGCTATGTTCCGGTTGGCAAACTGTCCGTTGGTGCGGTCATTCACTCCTTGCAGTTTGGGCGAAACATACACAGTCGAGGGGCGCGCCAGTTCCTGTTCCAGTGATTGATTTTGTTGTCCCCGCCCATCATTCGGCATTCCAGAAGGCATGCCGGCCACGACTGGCTGCGGGTCCGTTGAGGGCCAGGAAGAAATCGGGGGCGGTACTGCCATCGGAGTTGCAGTTGGGGTTGGTGTAACCGCCGCTGGTTGGACCGGAGCCGGGGAAGCTGAGGGAAAAGCTGGTTCCGTCGGGGCATTGCCAAACAGTGGAGTTGAAGCCGGGGCTGGGGCATTGCCGAATCCCGTGCCAGGGTAACCATTCGGCATCAAACCAGAACTGGAGGTTTCTTTGCCCCAACTGCTCTTTGAGCTGGTGGAATCCCTGCCTGAGCCCGATTTTGCATCTGAATCAGAAATCAAAGTGGTTGGGCTTAAATCAGTTCCGCTTTGGGGAACATCATTGGCCGTGCCTGACTTCCAAAACAGTGCCCCGGCAACAACTCCTGCAATGATTATCAGGGGCAGCAGAATGCGCATGATGCCAAAGCGGCTGCCGGAAGTAGTGGTGCGAACAGTATCTGCCATGAACGTGCAATTTCCTTTTGTACCGGGTTGGGATTTGAATTTTCCGTTACTGCGGGTAACTGCAAGCTCCGTGCCACAAGAAAAATTAAACAATAAAACAAAAAAAGACCTGTCAGCCTTGGCTCAGGCTGACAGGTTAAACAGGAAGACACACAATCAACTGAAGGAAACAAAATTAAAATTTAATTTCACCTCACAACAAACCGGAATCGGCTGGTCCCGGTTCGTTGCAAGGCAAAGGGTTAGGTCTTGTCCGTCCGCTTTGGCAGTTCGGTTTCGAGGATTTCAAGCAAAAGCTCGAACCGTGACGGACGGGTCAAAAGCGGAATCAGGTTCGGCAAACCGTAGTAGTCGCCGCTGAAGGTGAACGTATCCACCGTTACCTGCTGCTTCTGAAGCTGTTGTTCAACCTGGTTGCTGCAAGCACCCACCCGTACAATCACCACGTTGGGCTGGACGTTGAACTGCTTGCTGTACTGGTCGAGCGCCGGTGCAAAGTAGGGTGAAGCATTTTCACCTTCGTCAGTCACAAGGATGATTTGCTCAACCACCTGCTGCTTGCGGCGCATGGCTTCAAGCGCACAGCCGATGCTGGTTGAACCACCCGCCTTGATGCTTTTGAAGGCACGTTCCCAGTCGGTCACGTTGCTGCCCAATGCTTCCACCGGGTATGGCAGCGTGTCGAACGCATACACGTACAACGCCGCTTCGCTCACACCTGAAATCAAGGCAGCGATTTGCTTCCCGATTTCGATGGCGCTGTCCATTGAACCTGACTTGTCCACCAGCAAAGCGGTTGACTTCTTAATGGTGCCGCGACTCTTGGCCTGTTCGTTGGTGATGTTTTCCAACTTCCGGGCAGTTTCGGCATCAAGCTCCAGCGTTTCAGCCGCCACTCTGGTCTTGAGCACGCTCACCCGGTCAGCCTTGGCTGCCGTCTTGAGCTTTTCGTCAATCAAAGCTTTGACTTCCGGGTGATTCATCGCGCCTCGTGCCTGGAGTGACTTGAGGTTGTTGATGATTTCCTGTGGAGTCATGGCATTGATGAGCGCCACCAACACGGTTGGAGACAACACTTTCACAGCACCCACGGCAATTGTGTAGGGCAGCTTGTTTTCCACGATAATCCGGGCTGCGTCAGCCGGGCTGGGCGCTTTGGCAAGCTGCTTGAGCACGAAAGCCAAGCTTCCTTCCGGCGGGCTGTCCTTGAACAACACCGCATCGGCCCGGTTGCCCGGCTTGATGTGGAGCGTTGCGTAAAGGTGCTTCATCGCCTTGCGGGCCCGGAGGGCCGCCCGGTCAAAGAAAGCCGTGTTGGCTTCGCGCTGACTCAGGTAGCGTTTTACCGCAGTCCGGGCTGAACGCGGCACCTTGCCAAGTTGCTGCTTCATGAAGTCAACCACGCGGGCGACTTCATAGGGAGGAAAATCCTGCAACATGACAAAACCCGCATCCCGGTGGTCGGTCAATTCGCTCGCAAGCAGGTTGCCGACGAACACTTCCTTGTGGTCACGCACATCGCCGTGGCGCTGGTACCACACCGCCAGGTGACCGTAAAAAATCGGGTCCAACTGGCTGATGTCCTTGTGCAACTGGGCCACTGCTTCAAGCTTGCGGTGCGGAGTCGTAAGCAAGCTGTTCAAAATATCCAAACGGAGATCGCGTTCAAACTGTCGCATGGGAAGTACCTCCTTCTGAAGCTATGAGGACTGAAAAAAATCAAGGACTGAGGACTGAGGACTGAGGACTGAGGAAAATATCCTAAAAATACAACGAAGTTTTTCCCGCTCAGTTTTTTGTTCCTCAGTCCTCAGTCCTCAGTCCTCAGTCCTTGGTTTTCCTTCCGGTCAGGGCACGGATGGAAAACCGCTCAACAACCGAAATGCCATCTTTGAACCGATAGAAATATAAATAGAGATTTGAATGGTTTTTCCGTTCCGCATAAGTCGGACAGGCTGTTGTGTTCATACACAGGACTTGAACCTGCAATGGTCAGTGTTTGAGACTGATGCCTTTACCAATTAGGCTAGTATGTAAGCCTGTTCTGTCAGGACGCAGAATGGGGGTTTCTCAATGTGAAAATTGAGAATCTGAGATTGCCCCGTACAAGTTGAAAAAGCTGTTTTGGCTACGCAGGATTCGAACCTGCTACCTTCAGCGCCTTAAGCTGATGCTCTAACCAATTGAGCTAGTATGTAAGCTTTGTCAGTCAGGATACGGGGCAAATATCTTTTGATTCAAGAAGTTGAAAATCTCCGCACAAGTTGAAAGAGCAGTTGGGATGCTGTCATATGGGGGAATTGAACACCCACTTTCCGGTACAAAAGCCGGACGTCCTGCCATTGGACGAATATGACCTGGGCATGTAGGCTCATTCTGTCAGGTTACGGAGATGTGTACACCGGAGACTCCCGCG
This sequence comes from Blastocatellia bacterium, assembly GCA_019695185.1. Lineage (GTDB taxonomy): Bacteria > Acidobacteriota > Blastocatellia > Chloracidobacteriales > Chloracidobacteriaceae > JAIBAN01. The sequence continues at coordinate 6,826 of JAIBAN010000092.1, forward strand.
CAAGTAGGAAAAGCCGTTTCACATTCTCAGCGTGTTTACCATTACACCATCTCCGCACAAGATTGTGGGAAGCGGAGAGCAGGAGTCGAACCTGCACGCCCTTCGCAGGGCACTGAATCTTCAGTTAGTGTGTATGCTTTGCCGGTCGGGGTGCGGGAAAATCAGGGTTCAGGGTTCAGGGGTTTCGAATCCAAGGAGTTCAAGGCTTTGGACCAGTTTCCAATTCTCCAAGTTCCCAATTCTCAATTCAAAAAACCCTGAACCCCGGATTCCAATCAGTTCAACACGAGCGTGGATGGACATCGTGCAAGTCCGAAAAGCACGTTTGCTAAACGCCCCCGCAAAAGCAAGCGATGAGAACTGAGGAAATCCAAAGGACTGAGGACTGAGGTCCGAGGAATAACTGTAAAAAGGAAAAGTGGTTCCTGCTCTTCGCATAAACAACTCAGTCCTCAGTCCTCAGTCCTATCTTTCAGTCCTCAGTCCTCATCACTTTTGGTGGTGGAGGCGAAAGGATTCGAACCTATCTCGACAATAAAGTCGAGTACCGTATGTATGCTCGACGCATGAGGGCACGCGCCATCCACGCACGTCTTGAACTGATTTCTTGGTTAAACCGGAACTATAAGTTTTATAATTAAGAGAGTTTGCTTCAAGTAAACTGAGAATCTTGCTTACTTTGGAACCTTCTTAAAAGCGTCTTTTCCAGAAAGCTCAACATCCAATTGCATAGCTCGAAAAATTTCTAATTCAGCAATTCTGTTGAGGTTTTTCTTTTGAATCTCTGAAACCATTTTGTCTTGTTTCAATGACATTGAATTGTATTTTGCTCTGGAAAATTCTGCCTTTTCATTCAAATACTTCCCGATGTATTGAGGGATACTATTACCTCTAGACTTGATAGTCCCTTCAATCCCAAAAATTTTGGTTCCTTTCCATTTGCTTCGACATGGTTCCTTGATAAACCCAAATATAAGAACTCTACCCAGTTTGGAATATACAAATGCTGAATGTTCAGATGCAATAACATCCATTTGCGTACCTCGAATTAGATACCGATTCAGAAACGGAGAAATCCCTTCAGCACTTGTACTTTTGATAACATCGATAGGCAATTCGTTACCAACAATTGGTAAAACATGTTGTTCAAATCGATTAACTTGATTGGCTCTCCCTAAGAGGAACTTTCGCCATGATTCCAAGGCCACTTCAGTAGCTTGAAGCTGAACATCAGATAACCCTTCCAGGCTTCGTTCACAACGCCAATACTCTAGCACTCTCCAAGAAACCGACACGGCAAACCGCAATGCCCAGTCGCCATATTTTAATGATTCGATTTTTGATTCACTGTCATGAAGCGGTTTAAAAATCTGCTCGCAAAATGGTTTTTCCCATTGGTTCAAAAGCGTTTCACAGTCTTTACACAAAAAAGGAAGTTTGATGCCATCTTGAACACGCAAATCAGGATTTTGTGTCATTCGCAATTTCCCTGTGAGTGAAGTTTTCTTAAGATGGTTAAAAACAAATTTTGGAATAATGTGACTATCTATTAATTCCATGTTTTTCTTACAAAGCTTACATTGATTAATCATACAATTTAATTTCCTAAATTTTTTAAGTTTTTGGAAAAAAATACCTACAGAAAAAAGTATTTCTATTATGTCTTTTACCAAGTAGTGCTCCGCGCAAGTTAACAAAGCAGTTTTACTGAAGCTCTACCATTGAGCTACCGGCCCGCAAGTGAATGGGCCAGGCAGGAATCGAACCTGCAACCTTCCGATTATCAGTCGAAAAAGTATGTATGCTTTATCTGTCGGGGCGCGGAACAAACTTAAAAAATCTCAGGATTCACTCAGGCAGCACAGACTGCCTGGGAATTTCCCTTGTGTGTGACGGAACTGCCGTCAACTTGAAACGGGGTTTTGCGGCACAGGCGGTCAACCCGCTTGAGCATCACCGGGATGCGATGCTCCCCGTACATTTCCTGGATATGCCGGGCGGCTACTTCCGGCGCAATACCGACCGCCGTCACGAACTGCGGGTTTTTACTTTCCCCGCGCATCACTTCCACTGCAATCTCACCGGCGGTGTGGAATTTGGTTTTGGCCACTCCAATCACCGGAATGGTTTTTCCCAGGGCTTCCCACAATTTGGCTCCCAATCCGGGGGTCTGTTCATCCTGAAGCCACACATAGCCATCCACAATGACAAGTTCCAATTGGTCTTTGACGGGCTCCAGGAGCGCCATCAAACAAGGCAATTCACGTTTGTAGAATTTCCCTGGCTCATACGGCTCGACCTCCGTCAGGAATTTAACGAATTCATCGACCGGAGTAGCTGCCGTCCAGGTATCGAACAAAATGCAAGCGGCTACAGCTCCCTGCTTGCGGTAATCAACGTCCATGCAGGCAATCAGTTTTTGAGTCATGGCCAAACCTGTTTCTTTTTTGAAGTCCTGGGAACCCGAAAAGTCACGGGAATCCCAATTTGATTTTGATTTTTGATTGGTTTTGATTCCCAAGACTTCCCAGAATTCCCAAGACTGTCAAAACCCTTTATTCATCCATAAACGGCTTCCGGACGGACAATCACGTTGCCTTGCGGGGTCCGGTCAACCACATACGGATTCAGCCGGTTGACGGCAACATCCAGGTGCTGGGCTGCCAGACGCTTGATTTCAGCGTCGGTCAACCGGGCAGCAAACCCGTTCTGATGTTCCGGCAAGGTCACGGACTGACCTTCAAATCGAATGTGAATCATAGCGAATATCTCCAAGTCCGGGTTTCGGGTTTCGGGTTTCGGGTTTCGGGTATGAAACTACCTTGGTGGTAGCCAGACTTTTCAATCAGGAAAACCACTTGGATTGTTTTATACCCTGAACCCTCAACCCTGAACTCTGAACCCCTGTAGTCAGGCTACTTCCTCTTTGGCTTCGTCGCCGAGGAAGAGGTACGGTCTCCATTCCGGACGAGCTTCAGCCACGTTCCGGAGCACCATCTTGTCAAGGTCGTGCCAAAGGGCGCTGGGGTTTGACAAGAGCGGCATTCTGGCTTCATCAGGCGTGCGGTCACCCTTGCGCTGGTTGCAGGGAATGCAAGCGGTGCAAAGGTTTTCCGGGGTGGACTGACCTCCGCGTGACTTTGGAAGAATGTGGTCGAGCGTGAATTCGCTGGCCGTGCCACGAAGACCGCAATATTGGCACCGGTTGCGGTCCCGGAGGAAAATCTTGAACCGGAGTCCTCCAGCGGCATACCGGCGCTTCCGCACATCTATATATTGGCGGAGTCGAATAACTGACGGACAGGGAAATGAATGATGTATTGAGCGGAGTACGCGGTCTCCGTCCAACTCAATCATTTCAGCGGTGTGAGTCCAAACCAGCCGGACAGCGCGTGGAATCGTCACGGTGCCGAGTGGTTCATACGAAGCATTGAGTAACAACACTTTTCGGTTGGTGAACATGACCGAGTCCCTCCTTTCAATTTCATTATAAGATAAAACAATCTTGTTACAGAGTTGTTTAATGAGCCGGACAGGATTTGAACCTGTGACCCTGTGTTTAGAAGACACATGCTCTTTTCCGCTGAGCTACCGACCCAAACTTAAGGACTGAGGACTGAGGACTGAGGACTGAGTATAAAATCATAGCCTCAGTTCCTGGACTTGATTTTTCTCAGTCCTCAGTCCTCATCGCTTGGAAAATGGTCAGGGTTGGGATTGAACCAACGACCTTCGGTTTGTAAGACCGCTGCTGCTACCGCTGAGCTACCCGACCAGAAAGTGCAGGACTGAGGACTGAGGACTGAGGACTGAGTGAAACCACGTTTCAAGTGTGGGAACCCCTACCTGGAATTGGTTCACTCAGTCCTCAGTCCTCAGTCCTCATTGCTTGGAAAAGGGCCAGGCAGGATTCGAACCCGCAACTATCTGCTTCGAAGGCAGGCGCTCTTGTCCGTTGAGCTACTGACCCAAATAAAATCAGGACTGAGGACTGAGGACTGAGGACTGAGTGTTCCCAAACCTGAAGTTGAAGACAATCAGGAAACTCAGTCCTCAGTCCTCAGTCCTCAGTCCTTCAAAAAAGGGGCTGGCGGAGGGAGTCGAACTCTCAACCGGTTGTTTACAAGACAACTGCTCTTCCAAATTGAGCTACGCCAGCGCATCAAGCGTGCAAGTCGTCAAAGCGTAAGCGTTCGTCACCCAAAACGTCCTCCACCGGTGAGTTGGGACACACTCTTTAAAGGATGGGCCACTGTCAGACCCCACCTCCCGGATTCATTGAACGAATCGCGCTTCACGCCCGCTGGTGTTGACCAGCGGTACTGTTCCTCTCGTACTGATGTATGTAAGCTTCGTCTGTTGGGGCACGCCCGAAAAACCAAACTGCGGGGAATGGATTCGAACCATTATCTTCGGTTTCAAAGACCAAAATCCTGCCCGTTGGAAGACCCCGCATCTTTTAGCGATGAGGACTGAGGACTGAGGACTGAGTATGAAAAAAACGATTCCGTGACTTGTTTTTTTCTCGAACCTCAGTCCTCAGTCCTCAACCCTCATCACTTAATAAAAGTAGTCCTGATGGGACTTGAACCCATATCATGGCCTTATCAGGGCCGTGCTCTTGCTCGTTTATAAGACGAGTGCTTTCCCGTTAAGCTACAGGACTTAATATCAGGACTGTGGACTGTGGACTGTGGACTGAGTAAATCCCTTCCCTGACGGTTAGGGTTCTGATGCTCAGTCCTCAGTCCTCAGTCCTCAGTCCTTGAAAAGTGGCTGTGGCGAAGGGACTCGAACCCCCAACTTCCGCTTTAACAGAGCGGCACTCTGCCATTGAGTTACACCACAATCAAATAAAGGAAGGATGGACCGTTTGGGATTTGAACCCAAACTCCTGGTTTGCAGGACCAGGGTGCTTCCGTTACACCAACAGCCCAAATGAAAATCGAAACCCTGATGCGGATAGCGGGAGTCGAACCCGCAACATCTGATTTGGAAGACCAGCGCTCTTGCCATTGGAGCTACATCCGCAAAAATTCTGTGGTAGGTCCAGAAGGAATCGAACCTTCGCCCGTGGTTTAAAAGACCACTGCTCGTCCGTCGAGCTATGGACCCGATTTTGAAGTGATGAGGACTGAGGACTGAGGACTGAGGTGGCAAGATATACGGTAGATTGCAGTGAGGGTAAAACTCGTGATTGGAACTCAGTCCTCAGTCCTCAGTCCTCATCACTTCAAAAAATGGTTGGGGTTGGAATTGCACCAACAACCTCCGGTTCTTCAGACCGGCGCTCTGACTGACTAGAGCTTCCCAACCGTAAAGACAGGTCGGAGAACTGAGGACTGAGGACTGAGCCAGGAAGCTGGTTCAGCCTCTCAAACCTCGTCGCTTTCAGTCCGGACCTGTCAAAAATGGTAAGCCGGGTGGGACTCGAACCCACATCACTCTGATTAAGAGTCAGGTTCTCTTGCCATTGAGCTACCGGCTTAAAAGGCTGACCAACAAGGCCAGCAATTCCATAAACAAATACAACAAGAAGACGATCAAACTCATATTTCATAGCACCACCAGACTGGCAAGAATTGAGAGGCAGGGATTCGAACCCCGATTTGACTGGTTCAGAGCCAGCCGTCCTTCCGTTAAACGACCTCTCAGTGTGTTAGTAGATTATGGTCGGAAAGGGAGGAATCGAACCTCCACCACAAGTTCCCAAGACTTGGATGCACGCCATTACACCACTCTCCGATGAAACCAATAGAAACAACTGTGGCGGGCCTGATGGGATTTGAACCCACGATCTCCGGTTCGACAGACCGGCACCTTTACCGCTTGGTTACAGACCCGCATTGAAAATGGATGGGGGCCGGGACGGGAATCGAACCCGTGACTCAGGGGCCACAACCCTGGGTTTTTCCACTAAACTACTCGACCCGTAAATCTGACCTGGGAGGCGAGAAACTCGGACCTCAGTCCTCAGTCCTCAGTCCTCAGTCCTCAGTCCTGAAAAAGGATAGGGCATACGGGAATCGAACCCGTACCTCCGGATTGAAAGCCCGGCAACATTACCTTTAGTCGAATGCCCCGTTGGAGAAAGCTACCGAATGCCGATGGAGGGAGTCGAACCCTCATTGGAGTGAAATCCAGGCAGGTTTTAAGTCTGCTGCGGTTGCCGGTTACGCCACATCGGCGAAAGACAGTCTGGGGAGTCTGGAGTCTTGGGAGTCTTGGGAGTCAAAATCAAATTTTTCCTTTATTACACTGTCATTATGTTGGCTTTTGGACTCCCAAGACTCAAGACTCTCAAGACTCCCAAGTCTCCCAAGACTGTTTCCCAAGCATGCGGCTGGATTCGAACCAGCGGATACTGCTTTTGCAGAGCAGCGCCTTGATCCACTTGGCTACGCACGCACAGAAAAGTGGTAGCAGGCTTCGGAATTGAACCGAATGATTTTCTGATTATGAGCCAGATGAGCCTCCATTGCTCCATGCCTGCGATAGAATGCGGGCGGCGGGACTTGAACCCGCCCCTCAGATATGGCAAACCCGTGCGCCGCCATCAACGCTTCGCCCGCTTGTGGTAATTGAGAATTGAGAATTGAGAATTGAGAATTACTCCATCTCTGAGAGGTAAGACTTGGGTAAACCGTTAATAATGGTCAAATGGTTTCTCAATTCTCAATTCTCAATTATTTTCATGCGGAAGGAGGGAGTCGAACCCTCAATGGAACTGTTGTCCAACAGGTTTTGAGTCTGCTGCGTTTGCCGAATTACGCCACTCCCGCGTGGAAAAATGGTGCGGATGAGAGGACTTGAACCTCCAAGGATGTTTTCCCCAACGCTCTCAACGTTGTGCGTTTGCCGTTTCGCCACATCCGCGTTGTGCAAATCGGGCAAGTCAAAGAAGTCGGTTGAGCGGATTCTGGTTGAATGGATTCTCGTTTGCTCTCGTTGCGAAATCGGTTATCACCGTATGGTAAAAAAACCGCTCGAACCCGTTGAACCGCTTCTCTTTCCTGCCATACGGAAGGTGGGATTCGAACCCACAATCACTGGTTTCTAAGACCAGAGCGTTTGCCAGTTACGCCACTCCCGTAAAAAACCAACCACCACATAGGCCCGGATGGATTTGAACCATCGCCCTCAGACTTCGCACGCCTGCGCTCTTTTCCGGACTGAGCTACGGACCCAAAGAACAAGGAGGTGGAGGGACTCGAACCCTCAGAGGCACTGTGACCTGACGGTGTAGCGGACCGTTGCCCTACCAGTTAGGCGACACCTCCAATTAAATTTAAATCAAAATAAATTCAAAGAAAATTCAAAGAAAATTATTAAAAAATTCGACACTTATAGCTACGAAAACATCTTTGACTGGAAAGACGATTCCAAAAAACGGATGGAGGTGGGTGAGGGACTCGAACTCTCATACGCTTGCGCGCTCGGCGGTTTTCAAGACCGCTGCCCTACCAGTTAGGCGAACCCACCAGGAATATTTTCTTGAATTCAACAGAGACGCCGGGATTCGAACCCGGAACTTCGGTTTTGGAGACCGGGATGTTTGCCGTTGACACCACGTCCCTCAAGAAAATGGCACATTGCATTGGGAACCCCGCAATTGCCAGGATGCAGGCGGCAGGACTCGAACCTGCGTATTCTCAATTTAGAGAACATGGTTTTACAGACCACGACCTTTGCCGCTCGGAACACACCTGCAAAAGTGCTTTCAGCTTTCAGCTTTCAGCTTTCAGCTTTTTCAAAAACGTACGACGTTTCATCAATTGGATTGATATTAAGAAAAGCTGAGAGCTGAGAGCTGAGAGCTGAGAGCTAAAAATGGCACTTCAGTTGTCAAAGACCCTAAAAAGCGAAAGAGCGGGCGGCTTTCCTGCTGGACCCACGGTCCGGAAAGCTACCCGCTCCTGAAACATTTCGCCCTGATTCGAGCTTGACTACTGAATGTCACGGGAGCGGGAGAAATCCGCTCCCGCTGTACTACAAGTTATTAAAATCTAAATGATCGCTATAATCACTGGTGGTCAGGCCACCGCCGAGTTTGAAGCTGGCTCCCGCCGGGTTTGCATTGGCGGCGGAGAGATTCAACATCTCCTGCCCTTGTTCGACGCTCGGTCGAATTGACCATTGGTTCCTGGAGTCGACGCCCACTGGACACAGTCCGGGCACAAACGCCGTCGATATACGTTCAAATCGTTTTTCGATTGTTCCAAACGTTGTATGCCGCATGGTCGGACTCCTTCTAAAAAATGGTACTGCTTTGATGGGCCAAGTTATAAACCTGGTTCTGAAATCTGTCAATACCTTTTTTTGAGAAATTTGAAATTTTTTTAGAAATTAAATCAAATAATTAAAAAAACAAAATAAAAAGAAATCAAAATATAGCTAAAAAACTATTGATTTGGTTGGGGTTACAAAGGGTTTTCAGGAGGTGGGCAAATTTCCCTCCGACAGGCTCAAAAGACTTTCAAAAACACAGTCTCTTCCCGTTACAGGATGGGTGAATTCGACTTTTTTAGCCAAAAGCCGAAGTGGTGCTGAAAAATCGTCATCCTTTTTTTCCTCCAATTCCGGATAAAACCGGTCGTTGAGAATGGGAATGCCCAAAGCGGCAAAATGCACCCGAATCTGATGTTTTTTCCCTGTTGTCGGGATGACTTGATAAAGGTTGTGTTTCCCTGATGCCGACAGTATTTCAAGCTTGGTTTCGGAATTTGGCTCTCCGGCTGTTTCCTGCATCCGGAAGAAAGGTTCCCCCACCACAATGCGGCTGCGGCGTATCAGCGGAAACACCAACTCACTCCGCCCCGGAGCCAGTGCGTGATAAGTCTTGCGAATGGCGCGGTCCTGAAACAGCCTGGTCAGCAAACCTCTCGTGGAATCCTGAAGCGAAAAAAGCACCACTCCAGCGGTTTCCCGGTCCAGTCGGTGGAGTGGAGTCAAAGACGCGGGAAATCCCTTGCGGCGCAAGCGAATGAGCAGGGTTTCCTGCAAAAAAGGCCCGGCAGGAACCACCGGCAGGAAGTGGGGTTTATCCACCGCCAGCAGATGCTCATCCTGATACAGAATGGTTTCGGTAAAAGGAATCGGTGGTTCGGTTTCCGGTTCGCGGTAATAAAAAACCGTTCCCCCAGCGTGATAGGGGCTGCCGGGCCTGAACGGATTTCCCCGTTCATCACACACCGCCCCTTTCTCCATGCGGGCAACCCAGGTTTCCCGGCCAACGTTGGGAAACTGTTCGACCAAAAAATCGAGCAAGGTTTTCCAGGTTCCCCAAGGCAACCGTTTGGAGCTGGCCGTCACGCCGTCAATAACAGGAAGGAGCGGTTTCATGATTTGTTTTCCTGACCGGGCCTGCCCCAAATCAAGCCCTCCAGGATTTGGGTAAAACTGGGAGCCGGCCTGTACCCGAAGCGGCAAAGGTTGGGGTAATTGCTTTGACGAGCCGGTTCTTCCATTCATCCACCTCACCCTGCACCCAAGGGTATTCCTGCTTGAAGTTATCCCAATCCACAGCCCACCCCAGCGGGAAGGTTTCACTCCATTGAGTTCCACAGTAGCATTCACCGGAATGCATCACCTTTTCGAACAGTTCAAAAGGCAATGAAGTCCGTTCTGCCAGCAGCGTTGCATCAAACAGGTCTTTCCCCTGCGGGTAGCAATCGGTTTCCAGCCAGAGCAGTTTCCAGGCCAGGGAGAGTTCCGGGCTGGCAGCCCACAAAAAACCTCCACTTCCCTGTTCCGAATGGACCGGTACCGGAACCGGCGGACTGGGCAGTGTTTCCTGAAACACGACATCCATTTGGATTTCCCCGGGAGGCAAACCGTCTACTTTCCAGGGAAAAAGGATGCGTCGGCCATTGGCCCGTTCATAGGTCCAGATGTCATCAACCGCAATGTCTGCAACCTGAATGATGGCATCGCCCGCCTGGGAATTTTTGGCGGCAATGTATTTTAACCATTCAAAAAGGTCATGAGCCATTGGACTGTTGATGGGTACGGTTGCAGGCCGAAAAACCCAGTCAATGTCACCGGGTTCGCGGGTGGCGTCTCCCAACCAGGCTTTAAGCAAGACGCTGCCACGCAAAACCAGATGGTCCTTCCAGGCGGATTCCTCAATCAGCAGGAGCAGATGCCCCATGACCTGTTGCCGGGCCTGATACCAAAACGCACCTTCTTCCTGGCTTTGAAACAAGGGGTCACCCAGGCGAAAGGCCCGTCCATAATGTTGCAAGGCTGGCTCAAAAACTTTTGGACGCCCAACCTCGGAAACAGACTTGGAAGCTGCCCTGTAGCTGTTTGGATACCATTGAACTTCGTGCGGAGGGACCTGTGTCTCAGAAACCGGGTTCACCGCTGCGACAGGCTGCCAGGCGGTTCCACCTGTTTCCGCGCTTTCATGTTGCTCGTTTGCAGATACACCAAAAAAATCTTTCCAAAATGAGGACATAGGTTACTCCTTTCCTTGAGTCCAGCCAGTATCGAGGGCCAGATTGCTGTCAAACAGCACAAACTCGGCTTCTGTTTTGATAATCAGGAAACCCAGTTCTTCGATTTCCCGCACGAAAGCAGCAAAACGTGTCATGGCTTCCGGTTGACCAACTCCAAAGCAACGTTGGGTTAGAAACCGCTCTTCCTTGTGGTCGGCTCTGACCCGGAGTGCATTGCGCGAAAGATGGGCATTGTGTTTTTGGGCCAACCGCAGCAAAGCACTGCCCTCAGACTCCGGTGAGAGCAACACTTTCACGTGTTGTTCGAAATACCGGGCTCTGTCAATGTTCCGGGCTTCGTCAGCCGTTTGGGGCACACGTCGGCTCTCACCGGGAATTTCGATTTTGGTCCGAATGACTGGAAATCCTTCGGCCTGTAGCTGCCCGGCCAATTCCACTGCCACGTGGTGGATGTCAAACAGATTCGCCCGCCCGGTTTTGGTAACCATCGGCTGGGAAGGTGTCACACCCTGGTCCAAAACAATATGCAGGCAACTGAGATTGTTTTGCAGACACCACGTTTGCAGGGTTTGGAAGTTTTTTGAGTTTGTCAGGGAGACAGTCAGGTGGATTTCAAAAGCACCTGAATCTTCGGTAAAAACCTTTTGAATTATATGAAATCTCCAGGGATGGAAATTTTCGCAACGAGTCGAGCCACTTCACCAAAGGTTTTAATGAACCATTCCGATGGCCATCATGCTTACCGTAAAAACCCTTTTGAGGCAAATGAAAAAATTTCCTCCAGTCTGAAAAACCTGAGGCTTGATTTTTCACCGCAAAGGCGCAGAGGATACGCAGAGGATGCACAGAGAAAAGAAAAACTCTGCGAAATCTCTGCGAAATCTCCGCGTCTCTGCGGTGAAAGTATGATTTTTTTAAGTGCTGGTCAATTCGTGCAATTCTTCAAGCTCGCGCTCAAAACCACCGGAAAGGATGGGAAACCGGCACCAGGTTTTGGGGTCCAGGTTTTCATCATCCAAATGGAAGGACGGGGCGTAGCGTTCCCGTTTCCATTGGTTGATGCTCCACAGGCGGAAGAACTTGGTCACCCAGTTCGACAGTTCCTGATTGGAATGTTTGGTGGCAAAGGTGTGCTGCATCAGTTTATAGACTTCACGCGGTGACATCTTGTCCCGAATCGCCGCCCGCTCAATGGCATCCAAAACCGGGTAGGGCATGAGGTCCGCTTCGTCAGTTTGGTGAAATTCCTTGGGTTTGAGCTCTGCCGTGGGTTGTTGCTCGTTGACCACATTCAGCGCGGGCATGGGAAAGAGTCCGCTGGGGCCTTGTTTCTCCATCCAGCGCAGCCATTCGCGTAAAAACGCCTTGTCAATGCCGCCAATCGGACACAGCCCGCCGCAAGTATCGCCGTCCATCGTGGCGTACCCAACGGCAGCCTCGCTCCGGTTGCTGGTGGTGAGCAAAAGCGCCCCTTTGACATTCGCCAGCAGCCACACGCCCGGTGCCCGCACCCGCGCCTGAACGTTTTGCAACGCCAAATCGTCGGTTTCCCATTTCAACTGGCGGCCCAGACTGTCGGAAACCATCCTGGTGTAGCCGTCCACCAGGGTTTGAATGTTGAATTCGTAATATTCCGCTCCCACGGCTTCGGCAATTTTGGCAGCCGCGTTGCGGGTGACTTCGCCGGAATTGGCCGTTGCCTGATAGACGCAGGTGAGCATTTTTTCAGTCATCTGACGCACGGTCATGCGTTCGTCCAATGCCTTGAAATAGGGGATTTTTTCCAGAAACCGCTTTTTGCCAATTTCGCCCGTGCCGACTTCAATCATCAGCGAAACCAGCACCGCCGAAGCACAGGAATCCGCCCCGCCGCTGAGTGAAATGATAAAACCCTTGGAGTGGCTTTTCCGCATGTAATCAAACAACGCCAGGGAGACTGCACGGGTAAATTCCTCTTTTTTGATTTCATCCGAATTTTCCCAGGGTTGCACCGGGTCACTGGCCTTCAGACGGCCCAGCGAAGCGCGCGGAAATTGAAACTCGGCTTTGACACATCCGGCGAGGAAGCTCTTCAAATCCGGATGAAAACTGGCGGTGCGCGATTGCGACATCCGGGTTTGGGAAATGTCAATCGTGGTTGCCGTCAGCACGACATCCTCGAAAGACATCCGTTTGCCCCGCGCAATCAGATTTCCGCCCGTGGCAATCAACACGCCGCCATCGAAAATGGCCCGCCCTGACTCGCAGCCCAGTAAATTGGCGTAAATGTAGGTCACACCAAAAGCCCGCGAACCCTCCAGCACAAACCGGGTCCGGATTTCGTGTTTTCCGAAAGCAAAATGGCTGGCGCTGGGATTGAGGATGATGTCCACGCCTTTCAAGGCCAAATCACCGCCCGGACGCCGCGCCACCCAGGCGTCTTCGCAGATTTCATAGCCGATGCGCACGCCTGAAATGTCAAAAAACAGGTCGCCAATCGGGTAGGATTTGCCGTCATACAGGGTAATTTCGGTTTGCACATCGCCCGGCCAGGGTTTGAACCAGCGCGGTTCGTAATGAATGCCGTCACCCGCCAGATGCTGTTTGGCGACCAGTCCCAGCAGCTTTCCGTCGCAAAGCAGGCCCACGGTGTTGAAAATCCCGTTCTGGAGCACCACCGGAATCCCAATCGAAACCAGAATTCCCCTCGTATGCGGCAGGATTTCCTCAAACAGCAGCCGTTGCGCCATTTCAATCACCGCCAGGGAATGATAGGCATCTTCGCAGCCATAACCGGTCACACACAGTTCCGGCAGGCATAAAATGCTGACTTTTTGCTCCTTGGCCAGTTCAATCGCCCGCAAAATGTTACGAACGTTCTGATTCCAGGCCATCGGGGTCTGGTTAAGGGCGGCTCCGCCAACGGTAATCAGTTTCATAGGGGTTCAACTCGCTTTCAAAAAGTCGCTCAAAACACCGGCAATCGAGCGCACGTGCAGGAAATCACCCTCCAGTGCGCGCGCCTGGGGGTGAGTGTCAGTGCAGACAATTTTTTCGAAAAGTCCGGTTTGCTGAAGTCTGGCCAGCGAATCGCCCGGCAAAACCGCGTGCGTGGTGACCACGGAAATCCGTTCGGAACCGGCTGCCGCATAGGCTTTGGCGGCATTGATGAGGGTTCCCCCCGTGCGAATCATATCATCGTAAATCACGACATGTTTGCCTTCGACATGGGCGCTGACTGCCGTTACTTCGGTGGTTGCCCCGTCAATCCGGTGCTTGAAGACAAACGAAGGCATGACCCCGATTTCATTGGCGAGGGATTGCACCCACTTGGCCCGCCCGGCATCAGTGCAGGCCAACACAAAATCATGACCGGCCAATTCGTGAATGGCTTCCAAAATAACCGGTTTCGCATAGAGGTGGACGGGGCGGATATTGCCTTCGAAATAGTGCGCAATGCCGTCGGCGTGCAGGTCAATCAATGCCACCCGGTTTCCGTCACGCGCCACCGGAACGGCGGAAAACAATCGCGCCCGGCATTTGGCTTTGACGATTTCGCCCGGTTTGACGGCCCGTTCCATGGTCGAATAACCGAAATAGGGCATCAGCAGGGTTAAAGTCCGGGCTCCGTTTTTGACCGTTGCGCAGGCAATATCATAGAGTTCCAGCGTGTCCCGGTCGGAAACCGTTCCCCCGACCAGAACCACATCCTTTCCGGCGACCTGGGAAATCAGCCGGGTGTACTGTTCACCGTCGGGAAATTCCTTTCGTTCAATCTGTCCGGCAGGAAACCCCCAGTGGTCGCACAAAGCCAGCCGCAGATATTCATAGGTTTCGGTGGCAAAAACCAACCAGTCGTTCTCGGCCATCACTTCACTCCACGGGCTTTGAGCACCAGTTCCGTTTTCAGCGTGTGCAACGATTTTTCAAGGCCGACGGGATAGGCGTGCGGGTTGACAAACCGCTTGACCCCATAATGGAACCCAGTCAGTTCCTGCGCCGCCAGGGACCGGGTTTCCTCAATCGTCGGAATGTTGTACACGCATTGCCCGTTGCGAAACACCGGAACCAGCAAATCCCGGTATCTGACATCCGCAGAAATCTTTTTCATCCGGGTGGGGTCCATCGGGTCCACAATCGTGCAACCGCCCGAAAGATTGGTGTCAACGTCATAAATCGCGTCACCGATGTTTTCCGTGGCGGTGTAGTAACGTCGGACCTGCTGAATGCCGGGATTGGAAATCTTGATGGATTGCTCGGACAGTTTGACTTTGTGAACCCATTCCCCACCCTCGGAGCGCACCGCCGAGAGTTTGTACACACCGCCCAACGCAGGCTGGTCATAGCCTGTGATGAGTTTGGTCCCGACGCCCCACATTCCGATTTTTGCGCCTTGTTGTTTCAGACTGGATATGATGGTTTCATCCAGGTCATTGCTGGCCACGATGGTTGCGTTGGGGAAGCCGCCTTCATCAAGCAACTTGCGGGCTTCAATGCTGAGATACGCCAAGTCACCTGAATCCAATCGGATGCCAATCATTTCGTGCCCTTGCGTGCGGAGCCAGTGCCCCACTTCAATCGCATGTTTCACCCCTTCGAGCGTGTCATACGTGTCAACCAGAAACACGCAATTGTTGGGCATGGCCTCGGCATAGGCTTTGAACGCTTCAAG
The DNA here is from genome assembly GCA_019695185.1 of Blastocatellia bacterium. Classification (GTDB taxonomy): domain Bacteria; phylum Acidobacteriota; class Blastocatellia; order Chloracidobacteriales; family Chloracidobacteriaceae; genus JAIBAN01. The sequence goes on from JAIBAN010000092.1 coordinate 21,937, forward strand.
TTCCTGGTCAAACGACATGACCCAGCTATGAGCATGGGTTCCCTTGACCGGGATGTTGAAAATCTTTCCGGCCAAAACATTTGAAGTCGCCGCACACCCGCCAATGTAGGCCGCCCGGCTGGCCGCCAGTCCGCCGTCAATCCCCTGCGCTCGCCGCAAACCGAATTCCAGTACCGGTTCGCCACCCGTGGCAATGCACATGCGGGCGGCTTTGGTGGCAATCAAAGTCTGGAAATTGGTGATATTGAGGAGCGGCGTTTCCAAAATCTGGCACTGGATAATCGGGCCTTTGACGCGAATCAGGGGTTCGTTGGGAAACACCACCGTGCCTTCGGGAATGGCGTCAATGTCACAGGTGAATTTCAAATCCCGGAGGTAGTCCAGGAAACCCGATTCAAAGAGCGGGTTGCCGTCCGTTCCCGTCAGGGTTCCCAGATATTCCACATCGGATTCATCGAACCGAAAATTCTCCAGGTAGGAAACCACCGTGTTCAGCCCGCACGCCAGACTGAAACCGCCGTTGAACGGGTTTTTCCGGAAAAACAAATGAAAAACGGATTCCTGTTGGCCGGCCCCGGTCTTCCAATATCCATAGGCCATCGTCAGTTGGTATAAGTCGGTCAGCAAAGCCAGCGATTGATTGTAGATGAGCATCTTTTTGTCTTTTCCTGTGAAGAAAATAGCGGTACCGGTTTGAGGGCCAAACTTATCACTTTCCGGCTTTTCGGGCGACGGTATTTCTTTGGCTTTTCATGATGAACCCTGAAAAACGCGAAAGACGCGAAAACAAATCATTTTTGTCTTTTTTTCGCGTCTTTCGCGTCTTTCGCGGTTTGAAACAAAAATTTCAGGTCGGGAATTCCACGTCCTGATACACCTCAGCCAATTCCAGTTCACATTCCAGAGAAGCCAGCGGAACAACAGCTTCCAGTCCGTGATATTCGGTTTTGCTCCAGACACCGTTTTCGTCACGGGTATGCAGTTCGGCAAAAGGACGGTTTTGCGCCACCACCAGATATTGTTTCAGCGAGTCAATCGCACCGTAAACCTTGAATTTGCTTTTTCGGTCCCGTGATTCGGAGGAAGGCGACATGACCTCAACCACCAGGGTTGGGTTGACCAAAGCCTCGGTTCCGCGAATTTTTTCAAACTCCGGTGTCCCACAGACAACCATTGCATCCGGGTATTTATAGGGAGGCATTTTCTCAGTTTTGACCGGCACGCTTTCCCCCATGGCCCGGCATTTTTTGCCCTTCAGTTTCGTTCCCAAAAGCAAAAAAATATTGCCGGAAATGGCATAGTGCCAGCGACTTCCGCCGCTCATGCAGGTGATGTCGCCGTCCCAATACTCGAAACAGGCATCACTTGCTTCTTCCAAAGCAAAATACTCATCCAGTGAATAGAAATGACGGGGATTGGCTGACATAAACCCTCCGCTGGAAACCAATTTTTCAGAAACTCTTACTCAAAGCCGCCCGGTTAAACATACCCATTTTGCTGGAACCAAACAACCGCATCCCGGAGTGCCTGTTCAATCGGGCGTTGCGGCAAACCAAGTTCCCGTACTGCTTTGGCACTGGTGTAATACATCGGCTTGGCGGCCATGCGGGCGCTGTCCACCTCAACCACCGGACGGCGGCCCAGTAAGGGACTGAGCAGCAGTTCATCCACATAGCCAACCATGATGGGAACCCAATGCGGAATGGCCTTGGTCGGAGCCGGCAGCCCGGTGATTTTTTCCAGCAGGTCGAGCATTTCCTTAAACGTCACATTGTGGTTTCCCAAAATATAGCGTTCGCCAATCCGGCCTTTTTCCGCTGCCAGCAGGTGTCCTGCAACCACATCGCGGACATCCACCAGATTCAATCCGGTATGGACAAACATCGGCATTTCCCGGCGCAGGAACCGAAGCACGATGTCACCGGTAGGGGTCGGTTTGACATCTCGCGGTCCAATCGGTGTGCTGGGATTGACAATCACCACCGGAGCGCCTTCCTTGGCAGCCTGAAGGGCAAGCTGCTCGGAAAGAAATTTTGATTGTTTATAAGCGCTTATCAGTTCCGGCAGGCTGGTTTGAGTGGATTCATCGCCAATCGCGCCTTTGGGCGGAACCCCGATGGCAGCGACCGAACTGGTATGGACAATCCGTTTCACCCCGGCAGCCTGGGCGGCAGCGAGGATGTTTTTCGTGCCATCCACATTGCTTTTGAAAATGGCTTCCTTGTCACGCCGGGCCAGGCTGTACATGGCGGCCACATGAAAAGCCCAGTCACAGCCTTGCATGGCTTTTTGGAGCAACGCCGGGTCGTTCAGGTCGCCTTCGACCAACTCAAAGGACAACCCTTCGAGCGTGCGCCGGTCCGCGCCTTTGCGGGCCAGTGCCCGCACCTCCGCCCCACGGGAAACCAGTTCCGAAATCAGGTTCCCGCCAATAAAACCGGTTCCGCCGGTCACAAATACACGCATGGTCATGGTTGAATGGTTTCTGTTTTGAATTGTTGGTTCAGTCGAAAATTTTTTTGATTTGAGGGTCGTTCACATCCAGGTCCTGGTCGAGCAGCAATGATTCAACCCATTGCCGTTGCTCCTTATTCTTTTTCGCCACTGAACGCAGCATGGCGCGGATGTCAAAAGCAGTAAAGTTTTTCGGGTTCAAATGCTGCAAAAAAAGAACCAATTGCGGCAAAGCAAATTCAATGTCACACCCTTTGTTCAGTCCTTCGTAATAAAAATAATGTACCACATCTCCAATGTAGCCCATCGGGTTCGGTCCATTGAGCTTTTCAAGCAAAGCCGGGGCCTTGGTATAAAAATCCTTTTTATGGGCGGCAACCTGATTGGACACTTCAAAAGCCTTGGCCCGACCGTCTGTGGGAGTCAGCCGTGAAATGGTCAACTCGTCTTCCGAACCGTAAACCAGAAACTCATACTCAAAATCCCATGAGTAGTACGTCTCACATTCCGGACATTGCACCAGACTGTGATTGGTATGGCCGGCATTGGCTGAAAACATGGGAGCCCCAATCGTTGGAAAATCGTAAAAGGCACTTGGTGCAGGTTCAGTTTGCAGTTCATTTCCTTTCCAGAAAACCCGGACATATTCAGGGAGGGTTTGACAAATTGAACAGTGTCGAAACGGTTCATCCGGATTCACGGGAGGCAATTCCGCAGTCATACCAGTGACCAAATCCTTTGTTTCACCACGTTGATCAGGCAACACTTCCATTTGAAGGAAACGGGGAATGACCCAATGAAACGAATGTTGACTTTACTTGTGACGCTCTTGTTCGTCCAGGCAGCACCGGCTGGGGCAGTCTCGCTGCGCAACCGGGATGCCAAACCTTACAACCTCATCATTCATGCCAACGGTTCCAGGATTCGGACCTCAATCCAGCCCAATACCCGCAAGGAAGGGGTTTGCAGGTCCTGCAAAATCGAAGTTGAAGGGGTGGGAACAGTCGAGGCTTCAGGGTCGGAAACCGTGGTAATCAAGGAGGGGAAACTCCAAAAGGAATGAGAACCCGCCCGCTCCCCGCTTACGCCACCACATTCGTAGGATTTCCGGCAATGAAGTGCTCCAGGTTGTTGGTAATCTGGAGCACCATCGTTTCCAGCGATTCCGCACTCAGCCATGCAATATGCGGAGTCACCAACAGATTGGGCAACGTCACATCCAGCAACGGGTTGGAATCAACCGGGGGTTCCACTTCCAGGACATCAATGCCCGCCCCTCCGATTGTGTGATTTTGGAGTGCCGTCACCAATGCCTGCGGGTCCACCAATCCACCTCGTGCAGTATTGATGAGCAATGCCGAAGGCTTCATCAACGCCAATTCCGAAGCGGCAATCACGTGTCGAGTTTGGGGTGTCAACGGGCAGTGCAAAGAAATCACGTCGCTTTCCGCCAGGACCCGCTCAAAGGACACTCTGCCGGGCCGGATGGTTTCGGCGTTTTTTCGCTCTGCCAGCAAAACCTTCATGCCCAAACCCTGTCCCAGGGCAGCCACCCGTTGACCAAGCGTGCCGTGTCCGATGATTCCCAAGGTGCTGCCAAACAAATTCGGCGGATGGGTTGGCGGATACACACAGTAATTTCCGGCCCGGTGCCATGCTCCGGCCTGCACTTGCTCGCGCAAGGCAATCAATTGCCGCCGCAACGTGAAAATCAGGGCCAGGGTATGTTCGGCAACCGGAATGGAACACCAGTTTTGCACGTTGGAAACCATAATGCTTCGCTCCCGGCAGGCTGCCAAATCCACACAATCGGTACCGGTCGCGGTGACACAAATAAAGCGCAGCAACGGCAATTGGGCGATGACCTCGCTGCGTATTCGAACCTTGTTGGTGAGGGCAATGGTGGCGGGCCGGAGGCGCTCCAACACTAATTCCGGAGGCGTGTTGGGATATTCAACCCAGTCGTGGGCAAAATTTGGAACGGGAATTGGCCGCTGAATTGCTTCCCGGTCAAGATACACAATATGTTCCATACAAACCCGGTCAGACTTTGGCTTGCAGGAAGTCCACCATCAGTCGGGCGATTTCCGCGCCTTTGTCTTCCTGTAAAAAATGTCCCGCACCAGTGATGGTGGTATGCGGTTGCCCGTTTGCACCGGGTATCAGAGCCTGCAACACCCGGTCGCCGCCTCTGGTAATCGGGTCACTGTCAGAAAACAAGGTTAAAAACGGTTTCTCCCATTGTTGCAAAATTTCCCAGGCGGCGCGGTTGGCTTCCGAAGCAGGGTCATCGGGTCGGGCCGGCACCAGCGTTGGAAAAGCCCTGGCACCCTCCTTGTAGCTTTCTTCAGGGAACGGGGCGTCATAGGCTGCCATCTCTGCTTCGGAAAGCTGGTTGACACTGCCCCGGCTGACAATCCTGCCAGTGGGAAAAACCGGAATCGTTTGGGAAAATTCACGCCATTCCAGAAAGGCGGCAGGCATGGGATGGTCGCCGGTCGGCAAAAACGTATTGGCTGCGATAATCCGGGCAAACCGCTCCGCCATTTCAGCCGCGACCCGTAACCCAATCAATCCGCCCCAGTCCTGGCAAAACAGGTTGATGTCTGAAAGTCCCACTGTGGCCAGGAATCCTTTGAGCATATCCACATGGAATACATAGGAATACGCCGCCCGGTCCGTCAGTTTGTCCGAGCGGCCAAACCCGATGAAATCCGGAGCAATCACCCGCAGTCCGGCCTCGACCAACACCGGAATCATTTTGCGATAAAGATAAGACCAGGTTGGTTCGCCATGGAGCAAGAGCACGAGTTCCCCGTTTTCGGGGCCTTCGTCCAGATAGTGCAACCGCAATCCGGAGACTTCGACATAGTGAGGGGCAAAAGGAAAATCCGGCAGGTTGGCAAAACACTCGTCCGGTGTGCGCAGGAAATCCATACAGGTCACCTATGAGAAAAGATTTTGGGGCAAGGTAAACTCGGTGGTAATGGCCTCAAGGTCAAAGGAAACCAGGTCTCCAACCCGAATCACGCCACCAACCAACACTTCACCATAGGCCCCACCGCCCCAATTCGGTTCCAGGGCTTGTTTCAAGCCGCGAAACACTTCGTCCATTCGCTCACAGGGACGGGTTTCGCCATTGATGCGAATCCGGCAACTCCCGATTGATAAAATCCGCCCCCGGCTTTCAAAAAGGGAGAGTCCTGAAATCATCAGATTGGCCCGCCGTTGAAAGGGTGCAATCACCACCGGAAGAGTTTCAGTGGCATTGGCCCAGGCTGCCTCATCAATCAGCGTGACCTGACGCCGTCCGCCCTGGTTGGCATTTCCTACAATTCCTTCGCCAATTCTTAGTTCTGCTTCGGAAAAAGGGTCCATTGGTCCCAGTTTCATCCGTTTGATCCAGATTGCTTTGAGTTCCGCCATTGAAGTGACTCCTTGCAAAAATCCAGCCACCTTTCTTGAACCATATCGAGCTGCTGAAAAGCAAGAATTTTTTGCCTTCCTGACAGGAAAAGCGTATAAGGGCGGCGTTTTTCATCTCCCAACCAATCACAGGTGACCTTCCTTTATGTCCAACGAAGCACGCTTGCACACCCTGGAATGCTGGCATCAGGCGGTTCAAAATCGTGACCTGAAGCTGGTGGCTCATCGGTTTTCACCGGAAATCAAATTTTTCTCGCCATTTTTATGGAAACCAAAGGAAGGGCGCGACATGGCCCTGGTCATTTTGCAGACGGTGGCGGGGGTGTTTGAGGATTTTACTTACCACCGGGTGATGACCGACGGGCAGAGCTGGACGCTCGAATTCAGCGCCCGCATCGGCGAGAAAGCCTTAAAAGGCGTGGATATTGTGCGAATGGATGACGCGGGGATGATTGTTGAATTTGAAGTGATGATTCGTCCCGCCAATGCGCTTGAGGCCCTGGGTGCCGAAATGGGCCGCCGCCTGGCCTGAAAATAGGACTGAGGACTTTGGAGTGCGGGGACTTGTCACCGCTTTGTTTCTCGGCGACTTGTCGCCGAATGCAGTTTTTGATGTTCTCAGGTGAAAAGAGGGCTGAGCTGGTTTTCATTGCCGGTGGTGCGCCGACCACGCATGAAGTCTGAGGTGAAAGGATAAAGTTATTATCCACGAAGGCCACGAAGAAACACGAATAAAAAACCAAATACTCTTTCTTTTTTCGTGTTTCTTCGTGGCCTTCGTGGATAAATTTTTGAAGTGCCCTCTATTGTTTGGGCAGGCTCATAAAGATGTCCTCACTGCCGAGTCGGGTGTCGGTCCAGACCGCAATCCAGCCCTCTTTCCCCCGGCTGGCAAGCCCGGTGCGTTCTCCCAGATTGACAATTCCAATCCGGTTCGGGTTGGAACGGGAAGTGTTGGACGCCTGCTCGC
>JAIBAN010000191.1 GCA_019695185.1 Blastocatellia bacterium
AAGGGACACCGTTTTTTTTGTCATTTTAGCCTCCAATTCTTCGTGCATCCGGATTGTTGATGGCTACTCTTTCTTTTTCAATGGCTTACAGCATTTTAGCCAACAATTAATGCATCAGTGCCCAATTTTCAATTTTCAATTCTTAATCCTCAATTCCATTATGAGAACTCTTGCAATTGACTGGGGAGCCAAAAAATCCGGACTTGCCGTATGTGACGAACTTGGTTTGACGGTTCGTCCATTGGCAACAGTACGGGGGAATGCGGAAAATCAACTGCGGGAATTGCAGGAAATCATCCACAGCGAAGAGATAGCCCGGATTGTCGTCGGGGTTCCGCTCAGTGCCGATGGTTTAACCGGAGATGCTGCAAACCGGGTTCTGGCATTTATTGAAACACTTAAAAGTCAGGTTTCCTGCCCGATTGTAACCTGGAACGAACGGCTGACTTCCTTTGCGGCGGATGAATGGATGCGCGAACGCGGTTATTCCTTCAAGGAGCGGCAACGCCGGTCGGATGAGATTGCCGCTGCGATTCTGCTGGAAGATTTCCTTTCTTCAGCCCTGAACCGTCCTCAGTCCTGATTGGTTCTCAGTCCTCAGCCCTCAGTCCTCAGTCCTCAGTCCTCAGTCCTCAGTCCTGATTGGTTCTCAGTCCTCAGTCCTTGAATGGTCCTCAGTCTTTTTTCTTTTGCTTGAGCATTGCCAGCACGCCGCCTCCGATAAGCAATGCAGCTTCAATCGGTATCGTGACGGTCTGGTGTTGTTGCACGATTTTGGTCTGAGGACGAATTGTGGTCTGGTTGGCTGCCGGTTTGATGGTTCCGTCTTCGGTGAATGGCGGAGGAGTCGGGTCTGTCCGGACAAACGCCGTCAGAAAAATATCGCTGGCTGATGTCTGGGAGGGAACCGCCGCTGTCGTGGTTTTTGGGTTTCCAGTGGCCGAACTGTTTGGCAGCACTGGTGAAAAGATTTTGGAGCGCCAATCTTCCTGGCTCACCCTGTCGGCAAAAACAGTCTCGGTCGGTTTGAAGAGGGGTTGACCAGCCACGGAAATTTCACTTCGTTGTTGGGCGGCTACAAAGTAACGAAAGACATGTTTTGTTTTCCAGTTTTGCGGTGAGCCTCCAACGGGAATGACCAACGGAATGAAGGGGGTTTCCGTCGTGAAGGTCAGTGAAAAAGGCTGAATCAACACCTGTTCGTCCATTTGGGATTCAGCCTCCACCAAGTCGGTGCGAGCCATAAAGACGTGCCAGACGAATTTCTTCTCGTGATAGTTTTTAACCCAGGCGGTGAAAGTCTCCGGCAGCGTGAAGTTGCGGACTTGGGGCAGCCCTCGCGCATCCAGCAGGGGATTTTCCTGGTTCAATTCATCCTTCAGACTCTTGAGCAGGTTTTCACTTGAATCAGTCTGCAATTTGGCCAGCCGGATTTGGGCTGTCCGCCGGGCCACCAGGGATTTTTCAGTTGTTTGAGAAGCTGCATCTCCAGTCGGAAGTTCATTTTGAGGCGCGGTTCTGAGCGATTTCAGCAGATGCCAGATTAAACTGCCTGCTTCCCAATGCCGAATGACTTGAGTCTGAACCGGTTGGCTCACATAGTCGGTCAGCCGGAGGAAAAGCTGTGCGGAAGCAGGCTCAACTTTCGCCTCAGCCGGCAGGGGGACCAAAAAAGCGAAATGCTCGCCCCGAAACCGAATTATCGAGCCGAACGTGATTTTTTCCTGTTTGGTGGCCGGGTCATATTGCACCAGAATCTGGTCTTCTGCCGGGTTCCAGGGTTCATCGGTGGTGAGAATGGCTCCACTGGCCAAGACCAGATTGGAACCCAACCAAGCTGTCAGTCCCAAAAAGACGCAAGCAAGACAAAAAATTCGGTTTGGCATAAATGAATTGAGCCTTGAGAATTCTCAATTGGATTTCCGCATTGCATCGCGGGCGTTTTTGAAACTCTCTCCGGCATTCCATTCCGGAGGCGTGGGCTGGTTGGCCAGCGTCACCGTAATCAAAAAGGCGAATTGGGCATGTTGGGCCGTGCCGCTCATATCCCAATCGGCCTGGATTTCATCGGTGGGCTGGTGATAGTCGGTTCGATTGAACTCTTCAAACCGTCCTTTGCCCCAACCGGCAGGTTTGCCTACCACGTCCACGCCCATGCTCAACGACACACAGGGAACGCCGACTTTGGCGAAACAAAAATGGTCCGAGCGAAAATAGGAACCCTTTTCCGGAAACTGTTCAGGTTTCAAGGTCAGGTTCTGCTGTTTGGCCAACCGTTCAATCAACTGGCCGAGGGTGGAACGCTCGGCTCCCATCGGAATGAAATCCGTGGTTTTCCCCCAGACATTGACTTCATCAAGGTTGATGTTGCCCACGGTTTTCACCAGGGGGAAAAGCGGGTGCTCGGTATAATATTGCGCCCCCAAAAGACCTTGTTCCTCGGCAGTGACTGAAACAAACAGAACGGAGCGTTTGGGCGGGGTTTTCATTTTGGCCACTGCCTCGGCCACTGCCAGCAGGGCTGCCACACCGGAGGCATTGTCAATTGCCCCGTTGTAAATCTTGTCACCCGGATTGGTTTCCCGCATTCCCAGATGGTCGTAATGGGCGGTGAAAACCACATATTCATCTTTCAGTTTGGGGTCGCTGCCCCGCACCAGCCCGGCCACGTTGGGCGAATTCAGCGTGGAAACCTGGCTTTTCAGATTGCAGGTGACTTTGATACCGAGTGGAACAGGTTTGAATTCGCGGGTTTGCGCCTGTTTTTCAATGGCCTGGAAATCCTGGCCGCCCAATTTGGCAAACCGCACGGCGGCGTCATAGGTAATCCAGGATTTCAATTCCACCACCGGCGGGGAATTGGCGTCCCGTACCAGTTCCGAACGGTTTCCGGTATTGGAGCTTTGCACCACCAGCCAGGGATAAGTCGCGGATTCGGTCGTATGCACCAGCAGCACGCCTTTGGCCCCGTGGCGGGCGGCTTCTTCATACTTGTAAGCCCAGCGGCCATAGTAGGTCAGGGCTTTGCCAGCAAAAAACTTGGGGTCGTTTGACGCCGGTTCATTCACCAGCGACATGACCACTTTGCCCTTTACATCCACGCCTTTGTAATCATCCCAGTTGAATTCCGGGGCGGTAATGCCATAGCCGACAAAAACCACCTCAACTCCGTCAATTCTGGTAAGCGTTTCGGCCAAACCGCTTTGGGCGGTGAATTCCTCGGCATAGGTCAGGGTTTCCCGCTTGCCCCCGGCTTCGGCATAGAGCACGGTCGAGCGGTCCGCTTTGGTGTTGGTGATGGGAACATTTTGAAAGTAGGTGCCGTTGGCTGCCGGAATCAACCCATATTGTTCAAACTGCGAGGCAATATATTTGGCGGCAAGTTCCGCCCCACGGGTGCCGGGGCCGCGACCTTCAAGCAAATCATCGGAGAGAAATCGCAAATGGCCGCTGACGGATTCGGTTTTGATGCCGTTCATGGCCTGCGTAATTTCACCATCCGTTTTGGTCGCTGTTTTTTTCTGGGCCCGTCCTGCAACGGAGCCAAATGGCAGCAGCAATGCTGCAACCGTGCAAAAGAGCAAACAGGTGCGCAATCGTTTCACTTCAGAGAGACCCTCCGGGAATAAAAGTCGAAACCGACAGGTTTGATTCCCCGCTTGCCAGTGACGGCAAAAGGGGATTCGGTGATTTGAGTTGTGTTTGGTGTGGAAGCCTACCATAGTCATTCTCAAGCCCGATATGCAATGAAAACTGGTGGGAAAGTCTAGGGAGTCTTGAGAGTCTAGGGAGTCTGGGGAGTCACAAGACAACCTTGTCACCTTGTCACCTTGTCACCTTGTTAGGGTTTTGACCCCCAAGACTCCCAGGACTCCCAAAACCCTCAAGACCTCCAAGACTCCCAAGACTCCCAAGACTCCCAGGACTCCCTAGACTGAAAAAAATATGCCCTTATTTGATTCCAACAAAGAACTCGAAGCCGGAAACCGACGCATGACCCGGCGGGTTTTCGTCGGTTTTATCGGTGCCGGAATTGTCGGTCTGGTCGGACGGCATTATTACAAGCAGATTGATAAAGCGCCTTCCGGCATCAAAAGCCCGTTTCTGACACAGATTGGTGATTTCTATTCAATCAATTTCAGCGAAAAGCTGCCGGCGCTCAAAGCTGAGGAATGGAGACTCACCTTGAGCGGCCCGGAAGGCAAAAGTCTGGTTCTGACCCTGGACGAACTGAAAAAGCTGCCTGCCAAAACCATCTATAAGACATTTGAATGTATTGAGAACGAAGTCGGCGGCGATGCGATTGGCAATGCCGAATGGCGGGTCACGCCGTTGCTGCCGTTGTTGGAAAAAATTGCCCCGGCGGATGTTGCTGCCCTGCGGGTGGTCTTTCGGGCACATGATGATTATTACACGAGTTCGCGGGCGACGGATGTTTTTGACCAGGAAAGCTATCTGGCCTATGAAATGAACGGTCAGCCTCTGCCCCGGCTGCATGGCTTCCCGGTCCGGGTTTTTTTGCCGGGAAAATACGGATACAAACAGCCAAAATGGATTAAGGAAATCCAGGTGACGGCGGAAAACGTGGTGGGATATTGGGAGGCCAAAGGCTGGTCGGATGCAGGCGAAGTCAAACCCATGTCGCGGATTGATACCGCCGCTTTTGAAACCAGTGCAGTGGATGCGGTTATCACGGGAGTGGCCTACGCCGGACGCCATGCCGTGGGTACGGTGGAACTCAGTCTGGACCGGGGAGCCACATGGCAAACAGCGGAAATTGCTTCGCCAACCGGAAAAAATCACTGGTCAGTCTGGCGGTATGTCTGGCGGGATGCACCCAAAGGCCATCATAAACTGATTGTCCGGTTGCGGGATGCAGCCGGAAACCTGCAAACCGAAACCCGCACCGGCCACTATCCGGCAGGGGCTTCGGGCTGGCATCGGGTGGATGTGGTGTTGTGAACCATCTTTCAAATCAAAGAGGTAAATTCCAATGAGCAGTCGAATCTTTTCTTTTGTGGGAGGGGCTGTCGGTGTTTGGCGTGTTGAGACTATCCTTCCGGTTATCGGAGAACCGTTGGCTGAAGTTCCCCGGTTGGATGTGGTCAATGGGTCCCTTTCTGCCTTGCCGGAGCATTCAAAATGGATGTTGCGGGGAATCAAAAGCAACGAACGGTATGTGACCAGGGACGAGAAAGACGAACTGAAGGCCCATCAGCCTCAACTAGGGCGTCCGGCAGCAACCTGCGCAGCATTGATTCCCATTCGAAAAACGGCCTCTTGGTGGGAATTGCCCCAGGACGAACGCCGCTCGATTCTTGAAGAACGTTCCCGGCACATCAAAACGGGCCTCAAATACCTGCCTGCCATTGCTCGCAGCCTGCATCATTGTCGTGATTTAGGTGAACCCGAAAGTTTCGATTTTCTGACGTGGTTTGAATATGCCCCTGCGGATGCACCGGCCTTTGAGGAATTGGCAGCCGATTTGCGGGCTACGGAAGAATGGCAATATGTCGAAAGGGAAGTGGATATTCGATTGAGCCGCACACCAGCATGAATCGGATTTTGCCAGAGTTCCGCCTTCAGGCGGCAGTTTTGAGTTCCTGTTTTGAGTTCCGCCTTCAGGCGGCAGTTTTGAGTTCCTGTTTTGAGTTCCGCCTTCAGGCGGCTGTTTTGAGTTCCGCGTTTACGCGGCTAAAAAAGAAAAAGAC
>JAIBAN010000192.1 GCA_019695185.1 Blastocatellia bacterium
CATTTTAGCCTCCAATTCTTCGTGCATCCGGATTGTTGATGGCTACTCTTTCTTTTTCAATGGCTTACAGCATTTTAGCCAACAATTAATGCATCAGTGCCCAATTCTCAATTCTCAATTCTCAATTCTCAATTCTCAATTCTCAATTCCCTTTCCTCCGCATTATCCAATTGATGGTCCAAATTCCGGCCACTGCCAGAATCACCCACACCACATCGAAAGCCTGAATTTTCCCGGCAATATTCAAGGCCCGGTCCAGTTCGACGGCAACCGGAGGCGTTCCGGCCACGGTGGTTCCACCTGACCCGGACCGAAGCAATCCCCAGATTCCGGCCCCCAACGCCCGGCCAGCAGGAGTTAAGACCAGAACCACCGAAGCCGCTGCTGCCAGAGTCTGGAGCAGAAACGAAGGTTTCACCCACCAGCGGTCCACCCGGCGGGGCCGCTGTGGCAGGGGACGCAGTTCCTGGGAAGCCAACACGCGCACCCGACTCATGACATCAGCGGTGAAATTGACGGAAGTGGTTTCGGGCGGAATCCGCTTGATGGCCGCCAGCAGGTGCTTCTCCTGCTCTGCCAGGGCTCCGCATTCGGGACAGGCCCGCACGTGAATGTGGGTTGCAGCAGCCACGGAATGCGGAACGGCGGCCTCATCAATTTCCAATTCCAAAAGATGGTGGCGGGCGTCTTCACACTTCATACACGTTTCCGCTCCGTTGGCTGAGGGCGCTCCATTTCATGACGAAGGGCTTCACGGGCACGCAAAATCCAGGTTTTGACCGTATTGCGCGGGGTTCCCACAATATCAGCGATTTCTTCGGATGTGTAGTCATCCAAATACTTCAAAATAAAGACCAGCCGGTACGTTCCCGGCAGTTTCCGCAAAGCCGCCAAAATCCGGGCTCCGGTTTCTCGACGTTCAAGAATTTCTCCCGGCAACGGGGTCCGGTCCACCAATTGCAAGGTGCGTTTTTCCCCGTTTTCGGTTTCCTGCTCGATGGGTGTGGTAACCAGCCGTTTTTTCTCCAGCCAGTTCAAGGTGTGGTTGCCGGCAATCCGCATGAGCCAGTTTTCAAGCGGCATGGTTGCATCATACCGGTGCAGGTTTTGAAAGAGCTTGCAAAAGACCTCCTGGGCCACATCCTCAGCATCAGTCCGGTTCCCAACCATCCGGCTGACCAGGTTAAAGACCCGCTGTTGGTAACGGTCCACCAGCAAGGCAAAGGCTTCGGTGTCACCGGCCACCACAGCCTGTACTACCTGAGCGTCTGAACGTTGGTCCACCAGTCTCACAATATGCAAAGGTCCTTGCCCGCGATGTGGATTCATATCGGAATATACCGCAGGCTGGACATTTTGGGTTCAAAACATTTCCCATTTGCGATTTCCCATTTGCGAAATGTTCTTTATTCTGGTGGGAAGACCGTCAGTTCTGCCTGCAAAGCAAAAGACAACCGGTTTTAACTTACCGTCAGGCCGGGGTTGGTCTTGATTTTCAAATGGAAAATCGCAAATGGCAAATGGCAAATGGCAAATAAGAAAATCCATTTTTTCGCAGGAATATATTCAGTTTTTTGAATAAAATGCTGATTCCCTTGCCCGACAAGGCCCGGCTGCCAATCAGCAAGTCTTTGCGAGAAGACGGCTTACTGTTTTTTTTTCAACTTTCCCTTTCCTGGTCTGGAAGTTGCGAAAAAAAATTTTCACGTTATGCCTTCCTTGCATAGCGTGAAGGCCCCCTTCTTCCAGGAAGGGCACTCAACCTTTTCCCTGCACCACAAGAACCCCAAAAACTATGACAGGGAAATTCAACCTTCTTTAGATGAGGTAACTTATGCGCAAAGAATCGGTATTCCTACCGATATTGCTCGGACTGCTGCTCGTGTTTGGTGTGAGCGTCCGCGCTCAGTCCACCAACGGCGTGATTGACGGTCGTGTAACTGACAAATCCGGTGCTGTTATTGCCGGTGCCACGGTTTCCGCCACCAATCCGGCGACGAGTTTCACCCGTGAAACTGTGACCAACACCAACGGTGATTTTCGGATTCCCGACCTCCCGGCTGGTACCTACACCGTAACGGTGCAGGCTCCGAATTTCTCCAAAGTGATTCAAAAGGACGTGGAACTGGCGGTTGGCCAGTCCCTGCGTGCCAATTATGAACTCACCCCTGGCGGCGTTTCAGACATCGTTGAAGTCTCCAGCGCCGAAGTGCCCCTGATTCAAACCACCCAATCCGAAGTCGGCGGCGTGGTTTCTCCGCGTGAAATCCAGCAATTGCCAATCAAAGACCGGAATTTCGCCAGTCTGGCCTATCTGATTCCGACAGCTTCCCCGGTGGGTAACTTTGACCCCACCAAAGGCCGCGTCGGGTCAGTGTCACTCAACGGCGGCGACGGACGGAACTTCGACCTGGTCGTTGACGGCAGCGATAACCGCGACAACGTGGTGGGCGGCTTCCTGCAAAACTTCACCACCGAAGGCATTCAGGAATTCAACATCGTCACCCATAAATTCACGGCTGAAGGTGGCAAAACCTCCGGTGGGATTGTCAACGTGGTGACCAAGTCAGGCACCAACGAACTGCACGGCTCCCTGTTTGGATACTTCCGGGCCGATGCCCTCAACGCACGCAATGCGTTTGAGGTCAAAGCTGACGAAGATGCCGTCAAAAACGGTCAACCCAAGCCGGGCAAGCAATCTTTTTCACGGCAAAACTATGGCGGTTCCGTGGGCGGCCCCTTCAAGAAAGACAAAGTCTTTTTCTTTGCCGCTTTTGAAGCCACCCGTGAACGGACCAACAACATCGTGGACCGGAATCTGCTTTCGGATTTGCGATTGGTTCCCGGAGCCAATCCGGTTTCCTCCATCTCGACCCCGTTCAATGACCGGCAATTGACGACCAAGATTGACTGGCTGGTCAGTTCCAAACAAAACCTGTCCTTCCGGTATGCCGACCAGCGCAACGAATCGCCCAACGACCAGGTGCCCTCACCGGCCAACACGGACCTTTCGGGCGGCAACAGCTCGGCCAACCGGTTTCTGAACTTTATCATTAACCACTCTTACACGTTTTCACCGTCGGTCGTGAATGCGTTCAACGTGGGCTATTCGGACTTCAGAAATCGCATTTTGAGTGTTTCGTCACAGCCCAACATTGCGTTCCCGAATGGTGCCACACTGGGCGCGAACGTGAACGTTCCCCAAACGACCGACCAGACGAAGTTCCAGGTCAAAGACACGCTGTCGTGGATCAAAGGCCGACACAATTTCAAGATGGGCTTTGAAGAAATCTATGAACCGCGCTTCGGCGGCTCCTTCTTCTTTGGTGCCAACGGCCACACGCTCACGTTTTTTGACAATGCTTCGGTGATCGCCACCGATAAAAAGAAATACCCACAAGGTTTTGCCACCCCTGGCGCGGTGCAGGAACTCACCTTCAGCACTGGGAACGGTGAGTTCGGCCAGAAGGTGCATCAATTTGGTGCGTTCTTCCAGGATGATTTCAAATATTCATCCCGGCTGACCCTGAACCTGGGAATCCGGTGGGATGTCCAACCAGGCTTCTACATCGACCAATCCAACAACCGCACGATTTTGGCCCTCAAGAAGATCAATCACCCGCTGGCTTCCAAAAATCCGGAAACCCCGCTTAACCAGTTTCAGCCCCGCGTCGGATTCGCTTATGACCTGACCGGCAAAGGCAAACAGGTGATTCGCGGCGGGTACGGAATTTTCTGGGACCAGGTTTTCCAAAATCTGACCTTGTTCTCCACCCAGCAGTCAGGTCCGACGATTTACGCGACGACGCTTGATTTTATCTCAACCGATGCGCCGTATGTGACCGGGGGCAGCCAGGATCCGTTCCTCAAACGGTTCCGGTTTGGGGTTGACCCATTGCCGACCTCGGCAGCCACCACCGATCTGCCGGTGGGTTCAACGGGCCGTATCATTGACCCGAATTTCCGGGCTCCCTATAACCAGGAAGCCACGTTTGGATACTCGGCTGAGCTGTCCCAGGATTGGGCCCTCTCCATTGACTATGTGCATCAGTTGGCGGTTCATGAACATCAACGCGTTGACTGGAATCCACGTATCAACGGGGTTCGCGTATTGGCCGGAGACTTTGTGAAAGCCGGCCTGCCGGCCAATCGAATCGGTCAATTGCGGGTTGAAAGCCCGATCAACCGCTCGCGCTTTGATTCATTGACCATCGAAGTGAAAAAACGGCTGTCCAACCACTATCAGTTCAACAGCCACTATACGCTTTCGCGTTCGGTCAGCTACGGCGGACGGAGCGCGGCCAGCTACAACCCCGGCGGCCCGACGGTAAATGCCTTTGAAGATATTTTTGGCAAAAACGAATTTGGCCGCACGAACAACGACGCCCGGCACCGATTTGTCTTTTCGGGAATCCTCGAACTGCCTTTCGGCCTCCTGGTATCCCCGATTCTGCAAGCTGAAGCGGGTCGGCCCTATACGCTCTATGCCGGTCGTGACATCAATGGCGACGGCAACCTGCGCAATGACCGCGCCGTTATCAACGGAGCGGAAGTTCCGGTCAGCACCGCTACTGGGAAAGCGTATTTCCAGGTTGACCTGCGCGTCACCAAAAACGTTAAATTCCGTCGTGAAGGGCTCAATCTGGCGCTTTTTGGCGAATTCTTTAACGTGTTTAACCGCAAAAACTTTGGCAACAACTACCACAGCGTCCAGGCCGACCTGACGACCTTCCAAACGCCCGCCGGGTTGTTTGGCGGCGGTAGCGGCGATCCGTTCTCACCGTCCGGATTTGGTTCCGCCGTGGGGATTCCGTTCCAGGCTCAGTTTGGTGCCCGGTTCACCTTCTAGGGTCTAGGGTTCCGCCTTCAGTGTTTTGAGTTCCGCCTTCAGGCGGCTGTTCGGTTGGCAACCTTCAGGTTGCTTGATGAAAGAAAAAAACCGCCGCCTGAAGGCGGAACTCAAAACTGCCGCCTGAAGGCGGAACTCAAAACCTTTTCCTAGTTGTAAAAAGTGGTAAAACCCTCAACCCTTCCCTGCCTCCTGCCGTATAAGGCGCAACACTTCGCCTGATTTCTCCACCACAATTTTCATTTTCTTGAAAAAGCTTCCGGGCAGACGCATTTCCGGTTTGGTCCGGGCAGCAAAAAGGAGGCGCTATGCCGGTTTTCTCCTTGACCGTCAATCACGTCAAGCATTCCGTGAATGTGGCGGCAGATACGCCGTTGCTGTGGGTCTTGCGCGACACGCTCAATCTGACCGGAACCAAATACGGGTGCGGCTTGGGCATCTGCGGAGCCTGTACCATCCACCTGGAGGGAAAGGCTTTACGGGCCTGTCAGATTCCGATTTCCGAAGCTGCCGGAAAATCCTTTGTCACAATTGAAGGACTTTCTGCCAACGGCGACCATCCCTGTCAACGGGCCTGGGTTGCCGAAGACGTGTCTCAATGCGGCTTTTGTCAGCCGGGGATGATTATGGCCACCGCCGGCCTTCTGGCAGAAAAACCCAATCCCAGCAAGGCTGAAATCGAACTGGTCCTTTCCGAGCATGTCTGTCGCTGCGGCACCTATTGCCGGGTCCGGAAGGCTGTCCAAACCGCCATCCAACTGACAGGAGGGAAAAAATGAAAGCCAACCGCCGCACCTTTCTGAAATATGCTTCATTGAGCGGAGCTGCCTTGATTTTGG
>JAIBAN010000093.1 GCA_019695185.1 Blastocatellia bacterium
CCCCCAGGGTGTCACTGGGCAAACCGGATTCCCTGCACTTCAATACGAACATCCATCACTTTCGAGCTGTCTTTGACGCCGTCAACGACCATTTTGACCGGAAAAAATTCACCTGGCTTGAGTGGTGTGGAACGTTGGTTCGGAATGGGATAGATGATTCGTTCGACGAAAGGCTTGTTGTCGAAATCTACCACAAAACCGCGCATTTCGAGTCCTGTAATTGTACGGGAACCCAAATTTTCCACCTGACAGAAGATATCGTACCGGTTACCAATCATGCTTTCTGACTCAAATCGTTCCAACTTGTTGATAATCAGTTTGTTTTCACGAAGATAGGTGTCAAATTCGGGGGTTCCGGCCCGCACCAGCCCCTCCATTTTCTGGGCTTTGACGGCACTGGCCCGGTGGGCTGTCCACCATAAACCTCCTCCACCTGCAACAACGGCCAGCACCGAGCAAATAAACAACACCAACGGCAATCGTGACGGGCGCTGTTTTTCCTCCGGATTCGGTGTAAATAATGCTTCAGACATGAGACATTCCTTTATCAATGCGAATCATTCAAGGGTCGGGAAGGACTGGAATTGTCGCGCAAAGCTGACCCGGATGCAAATCCAAGAGCTGAGGGCTCTTTCAGAACTGAGGACTTCTTTTGAGGACTGAGGACTGAGATTTTATTTTGGTTTCCAATCTTTGTCTTGTACGGTTACTGCCATGAAACGAACTGGAAACCACCAAAACAGTTTATTTCACTCAGTCCTCAGTCCTGCTTTTTGAGTGCTTCCAGCAATTTTTCATGAATCCCGCCAAATCCGCCATTGGACATCACCGCCACCACATCGCCGGCCTGCAATTCGGGGCGTATCCGTTCAACAATTGCATCCGCCCCACTAATGGCGTCTGCCGGAATTTGTTGGTCGCGTAACGCAGCAACCAGATGCTCTGGGGAAAACTGGTCATCAGCCTGAAGCTTGAAGGATTCAAAAACCGGCGCAATCACAACCCGCGCAGCCGGCCCAAAGGCTTGCTCGTAATCCTTTTGGAAAACTTTTTTGCGTGAAGACCAGGAACGCGGCTCGAAAATTGCCACAATTCGCCGTCCCGCATATTTCTGGCTGATGGCTGCGAGGGTTTCTTTGACTGCGGTCGGATGATGGGCGAAATCGTCAATCACCAGCACCCCGTTTTCCTCGCCTCGGACCTGCATCCGCCGCTTGACACTTTTGAAGGTGGCGAAAGCCTGACGCAATTGTTCCGGAGTAACCCCCCAATTGGTCGCGGCAGCCGTCACCGCCAGCAGGTTCCGGACGTTGAAGTTGCCGGATAACGGTGTGGTGAATTCGGCAAAGGGTTCCTGCCGCCGAAAAACCGAAAAAGTCATGCCGTCGCTGGTATAGCGAATGTCACGGGCTGTCCAAACCGGCGTTTCCGGTTCTGCTTCCAGACCAAAACTTTCAATCGGACAAAAAGCACGCGGAGCCAGTTCACGAACTACCGGCGAATCAACTCCGGCAACCAGTGCCCCGCTCTGGGGAACCAGATTGATAAACCGCCGGAACGCGAGTTTGACTGCCGCCAAATCAGCGTAAATATCGGCATGGTCAAACTCAATGTTGTTGACAATGGCGATTTCAGGCAGGTAGTGCATGAACTTCGGCCCTTTATCAAAGTAAGCCGTGTCGTATTCGTCGGCCTCGATGATGAAATAGTCACTCTCGGAAACACGAAAACTGGTGCCGAAATTTTCGAGCACGCCGCCCACCAGGAAACCCGGATTGAGCCCGGCGGTTTCCAGCGTCCAGGCAGCCAGCGCGGTGGTCGTCGTCTTGCCATGGGTCCCGGCCACGGCCAACACCCGCCGCCCCAACAGAAATTCGTGCTTGATGACTTCCGCCATTGAGGCATAGCGCCAGCGGTGGTCCAGTGTATGTTCAACTTCAGGATTTCCGCGCGGTATCGCGTTGCCCACCACAACCACATCGGGACGAACGGACAAATTTTCCGCCCGATAGCCGATATGGACGGGAATTCCCAGTCGTTCAAGCTGCGTGGACATTGGCGGATAGACGTTTTCATCTGAACCTGTCACCTGATGTCCGCGTGCGACCAGCATGCCGGCGAGTGAAGCCATCGCCGTTCCACATATTCCGATTAAATGATAATGAGACATTTTTTTAGTGATGAGGACTGAGGACTGAGGACTGAGTTTTTAGAAACCGGAGGAGTCGGGTTTTCCTGAAAAGTCCCTTTTACCTCACCCTGTTCAGTGAATTGATTCCTCAGTCCTCAGTCCTCAGTCCTCAGTCCTTGCTGGAGATGGGTCCAACCATTACCGTAGTCAGGTTGGTGGCATCAAGATAGGTTTGGGCGACCCGTGCAATGTCAGCCACTGTGACCTGCCGAATCAGGTCCGGATACCGTTCCAGGTAGTCAAAACCCAGGTTGAAAATTTCTGCTTCCAGCAGAAAAGCCGCCATCTGTGCATTGGTTTCGAAGTTAAAGACGAAACTGCCGGTCAGATAGGCTTGAGCCATTTCCAGTTCTGCGGACTCGACCGGTTCCTCGATGATGCGGAAAATCTCGGCTTTGAGTCCGTTCAACGCTTTTTCCCGATTTCCCGGAGAGGTGCCAATGTAAGCGGTAAACCGTCCGGGATCCATACCCGCCGTGGCGGTAATGCTGGCATAGGTCGTGTAGGCCAGTCCCTGCTCATCCCGCAAAATTCGGGGAATCCGCGAAGTCATACCCGGACTGCTTCCCAAAATCGTATCCATTACAAGCAACGGGTAATAATCAGGATTCGTCCGCCGGATACCCAAATGACCAACATAGATTTGGAGCTGTTCCTTATCCTTGGAAATCAGTTTTTCACGCGGTTCCCGCTGCCGCTCGACCTCCGGCACTGCGGGAAGCACAAAATCCGGAGCAGGCTGCCAGGTGCTGAAGGTTTGTTCAACCAGTTCAACCATTTTTGCAGTGACAAAATCTCCCACCACTGCAATCACAATATTGTTTGGAATGAAAAATTTCCGGTACGCCGCAAACAAATCATCTCTCGTCAGGGCAGCTACAGTTTTAGGATAGCCAATACCGGGGCGATGCGCCGGGTGAGTCGTCCCGTAAATCAAATCCCGGTAGGCATCACCCGCCACCGTCCGTGGGTCGTCTTTGCGGCTTGTCAGTTGGGCCAACGTCCGGGCCTGGCGCTGGGCAAACCGGTCTGCCGGGAAGGTGCTGCGCTGGAGCACATCAGAGGCAATTCCCAAAATCGCCGGAAAATCATCCGTCAGTGCCACCATGGACACACCACTGTGGGTATATCCGCCAAAGGTGCCGAGGCGTGCCCCGACTGATTCAATCGCCAGCGCAATTTCATCCGAATTCTGGCGCTCGGTACCTTCGTCAAGCATATCGCCCAGAAGTGCAGCCAGCCCGGCCTGTTCCTCAGCCTCGTAGCGTCCGCCAAACCCCACCATGACATTCATTGAAATCATGGGCAAAGCCGGATTTTCAAAGAGAATAAGCCGGATGCCGTTCGACAGCTCGACCCTGGTTGGGACACCTTTTTTTCCTGTGGCGGAACGCTGGGTGCCCGCGTTCAGGTGATTGGTTTCATTGCTCATGCAGCAGCTTCCTCGTCTCCGGTTGGGATTGTCGGTTCAGTGGTGGCCCGGTCCTCATTGACCAGATGGCCGATGGTGCGATTGTCGGCATGGAGGTATTTCCGAACCATGGCCTGGATTTCGCTGGTCGTCATGGCCTGGGTTCGTTTGAGATACGCATCCAGATAGCGGAAGCCCCGTTCGTCGTCCGGCAATTCCGGACGATTGGCAATCGTCTCATATTCGCCCAGCAAGGTTGCCTGGTTCAGCATATCCTCATTGCCCAGAATGTAGGTTGCCCGAATCTGCCGCTTGGCTTTTTCCAGTTCGGCTTCCGGAATCGGTTCGTGGGCCAGCCGGTCAATCTCCTCCAGAATGGCGGCTTCGACTTCGGCGGCTTTCCGTCCCGGTTTGAGTTCGGCCTGAATGTAAAACAGCGACGGGTCAATGTGTTCGCTGTATTGGGCGAAGGCAAATGTCACGGATTGGTCTTTTTCCTGAAGGCGCTGATAGAGCCGTGAGGTCCGTCCGTGGGAAAGCAACATCGAAGCCACATGGAGTGCATAGGAATCCGAATGCGCGACTTCGGGAGCATGGTAGGCAATCATTAACCGCTCAACCGGTGTGGATTTTTTGACCACCACCCGTTTTTCCCCTTTTTGCAGCGGCTCAACGATTTTCATGGGCGGTGTGACCGGACCCGCCGGCATCTGGCCAAAGCATTCGGTCACACGGGCAATGGCCGCGTCGGTGGCAAAATCACCCACCAGCACCACGGTTGCATTGCGGGGGTGATACCAACGGTCATAGTAATCCTTCATTTCCCCAACCGTGACATCCTGCACGTCTTTCAGCCAGCCCACCGTCGGCGCATGGTAGGGATGTTGCCGGAAGGCAGTGGCCCAGACTTCGTTTTCCAGCACCTCAAAGGGCGAATCCAATCCCATTTGCAGCTCTTCGATAATGACCTGTTTTTCCGATTCGAATTCTTCGGGTGCAAAAGCAGTGTTGCGAATCCGGTCAGCCTCGATTTCCAGTGCCAGTTCCCAGCGGTCGGAGGCAAAGGTAAAGTAATAGGCCGTGAAATCGAGCCAGGTGAAGGCATTGTTGCGCCCGCCCCGAACCAGCGTCTGGAGGTCAATTTCCCCTTTGCCCAAACGCTCCGTGCCCTTGAACATCATGTGTTCAAGGAAGTGCGATTTGCCGGTCTGGCCCAGTTCCTCATTCCGCGAACCGACCCGATACCAAATCATGGCGGCCACAATCGGATGGGTATGGACTTCCTTGGTCAAAATCGTCAAACCGTTTGGCAACACGGTGCGCCTTACGTTGCGGGTCAGTGGGGAAAAACCGTCGGAAACGGCAGGTGTCATAGGGAAATCAGTCCTCTCATTCGGATTTCAAAGCCGGGGCGGAAAAGTCAGTCAGTATAGAGTGTGGGCCAAGACCGAGACAATGCCATTTCGCCCGAACGGGTGCAACCGGAATACGGACGGCAGAAAGACTTGACGGAATCCGAATCCGGGATAAGTTTCAGCCCGGAGTTGGAATTTTTGTCCGGCTCCAATCACTTTTTGCCCCTTTGGAGTTTCATGCGCTACCTCACCATCAGTTGCAGCCTCAACCCCAACAGCCGCAGCCGGATTCTGGCCCAACAGGCCCACCAACGGCTGCAAACCACCGAGTCCGAAGCCACTTGGCTCGATTTGACCGAAATCGAGTTGCCCATGTGCGACGGAGCCGCCTGTTATCAGGTTCCGGCAGTCCAACAGGTAAGCCGGATGATTGCCGAAGCGCAGGGGATTCTGGTGGCTGTCCCGATTTACAACTTTGATGTGAATGCAGCCGCCAAAAATCTGGTCGAACTGACCGGTGAGGGCTGGGAAGACAAGGTGGTCGGATTCCTCTGCGCTGCCGGAGCCATGAACAGCTACATGTCGGTTATGTCCTTTGCCAACAGCCTGATGTTCGACTTCCGCAGCGTGATTGTGCCCCGTTTTGTGTATGCAGATAAATCAGCTTTCACCGATGACACGCTGACCGACCCCAAAATCATTCACCGGGTCAATGAACTGGCTGACACGCTGGTGCGCTTTACCACAGCGCTGAAACAATAAGTTATTCCAACAAAAAGATGTTTGGGTTTATGCAGGGCTTTCGGCAGGCTTCAAGCGGGCGCAAAACGTGAGAAAATCCTGGAACGATTGCAGATGGCCCGGATGGTCAGTGGTGCGGGAAACAAGCTGGTCAAGGAAATCTTTTTGAACCACAAATTGTGGATTTCTTTTGGAATATGGCTTTTTAGTAGTTGCCTCATGGAGTCGTGAAAAATAAGTGTGGTGAAATCGAACTGCCGGGGTGATGCCCGGATAGGCTGGCATCAACTCAGGGTCATTGGCAGAAACATCATAAAACCGAAGGTATGTTTGTAGTTCAGGCTTTCCAGGCACTGCCGGAAGAAATGCCCGGTTTCCTAAAAACCATGTTTCAATGCACCGGTTCTGAACAATTACAACGAGTTGGGCCGGTGGATTGAGTTCTACGCCACAAGTTCGTACACAATCGTCTACTTCCTGATGGATTTCAGCCACTGACAAATCTTCCGAATCACGGCTCACCACCAGAAAATCGTAATTCCCGGCTTGGTTGACCTCCTCAATGGCAGTGGGCAATTTTGGTATGACTTGGGTAACACCACCGACACTGAAAAGATAAAAATTGTTGTGGGTTGCCTGATTGAACAATTTAACTTTCGTGAGGTGAGGAGCCAGGTATGCAAGCCAAGCCTGGTAAACAATCGGTTCGGTTTTTGCACCCTCAAGCAGAAAATAGATGTTCATGCCGCATCCACACCGTGTTGATATTTTTCATAGTTGAAAAGCTGCAAAAACCGGTCGTGTTTGGATTTGGCTTGAATGAGTTCGGAAGCATCATGTGTTGAGATAACCCCGCCCTTGCGAGTCACAATTTTCCAAAACTCGAAGCCGATGTTGTTGATGACATACGGATGATGGCTTGTGATGATGAATTGCAGGCGGCCACTTTCGTTCAGCACACTGTCAGTCACCTCGTCAATACAGTTGATTCCCAGGCTGTTTTCAAATTCATCAATGAGGAAAATGGTTCCATTCGGAGATAAAAGCATTTTTGCGATATGAATCAGAGTTTGGCGCATACCGGAAGAAATTTGAAAATAGTCAATCCATTTTGAAGCTGGAGCCACTTGAATTTCCAAAAGAGGCGAGAATTCAAGATGTGGAAACCGAGTGGATGCAAGAGGTTGGAATCTCATCTCGGTAACTTGTTGGAAAACTTCGACAAACCGCTCTTTGATGGTTTGGAACGTACCAGGTTGATTCTTGAAGGCAAGGGCTAGTTTCGCCACAATCGGTAAATTGCTTTCCTGAATGCTTTCAAGTGTTTGGTAGCTTTCAAGGAGTTGTTCAAGCACATCAATAGTCTCCCATTGGGACTTGATGGGAAACCAGTTCTGATGGCTGTTGTCAATAAGAGCCCATGCTTTCTGGATTTTTTGGATTTCAGCTTCAGACACAACGTGCAAGGCGCTTTCGTATGGGGAAACTGCAAAGGTACTTTTTTGTTGTTTGAAGGTGATGGTATCTGTTTCTTTTTTTAGAAGCTCATATCCATTTTTGATAAGTCTTTCAGTAGTGAGCACCATAGAATGCTCATGAATCGGATTCAGAGTGGGTTCAATCACTGGGTATTTCTTAAATTCACCAATCCATTGATATTCGGTGTCACCATTCAACCGGAAAACAACATCCCATGAAATCTCGTGGAGGGAAGGCCCAAAAGCAATTTGCTGAACAGTGGTAATGGCCTTCAAAATCTGCGTCTTCCCAGCGCCAGACACCCCAACCAGTAAAGTTAAATCGCCAAACTGGGTCTTTTCCAGTTTCCATTCCTCTGTTTTGTTTTCAAACTCAAGTGACAGAAGTTTCATAACGCTTGCCTCAAAATATTCCGGATTATGGATTTAGCAGACATTCTACAATCCGTCGGGCAGTCTGCCCATCCCAGAGTTCAGGAATCCGTTTCGGGAAGCTGGTGCCGTGGAGGATTTCCTTCACCGCCGCATCAATTTTGGCCGGGTCGATTCCCACGATGCGGTTCGTGCCGTGGGTGACGGTGACCGGGCGTTCGGTATTTTCGCGCAAGGTCAGGCAAGGGATGCCAAGCGCGGTGGTTTCCTCCTGCAAGCCGCCGGAATCGGTCAGCACCAGCCGGGAATTGCTCCAGAGGCGCAGGAAATCAAGATAGCCGAGCGGTTCACAAAGCCTCAGATACGGCCAGCCTGCCAGTTTTTCCAGAATGCCGAATTCCGCCAGTTTGCCCCGCGTGCGCGGATGCACCGGGAAAACCACGGGCAGTTCCGCTTGCAGTCGTCCGAGGGCTTCCAGAATCCCGGTCAAGGTTGTGCCGTCATCCACATTCGACGGACGATGGAGTGTCACCACGGCAAACTGCTGCGGCGCAAGCTCCATTTTTTCCAACAGTTGCGACGATTTGGCCCGCTCCAGACTCTGGAACAGCGTGTCAATCATGATATTGCCGACAAATTTGATTTTTTCGGGTGCAACACCTTCGCGGAACAGGTTTTCATCCGCGTCAGGGCTGGGGGTCAGTAGCAAATCCGCCAGAGCATCGGTCACCAGCCGGTTGATTTCCTCCGGCATCCGGCGGTCAAAACTGCGCAACCCGGCTTCGATATGCGCAACTTTGACACCGAGTTTGACCGCCACCAGGGTACAGGCAGCGGTCGAATTGACATCGCCGACCACCACCACCCAATCCGGTTTTTCCGCCAGCAGCACGGGTTCAAAAGCCAGCATCACCTTGGCGGTCTGTTCGGCGTGGGTACCGGAGCCAACCTCCAGATTGACATCGGGGGCCGGAATGTTGAGGTCGCGGAAGAACGCATCGGACATGCCTTCGTCATAATGTTGTCCGGTATGCACCAGGCGGCTTTCAATCTCCGGATGGTTGCGCAATTCGGCCAGAAATGGCGCGATTTTCATAAAGTTGGGGCGTGCGCCCACAATGCTCAGAATTTTCATAAACCGTTTTGTATCTTCAATTAGGAATGAATCAATCAAGAGCGACGGCAGGATTTGAACCCGCATTGCCGACACCGGCGTCTTTCCGATTAGACCACGTCGCTCGGGGCAAGGAACCGATTCGCACGGCCATCTTCGCTGAGGATATTTTACTGGTTAAACTACCCCGCCCGGACTGTACGGCCCACCTTACGATTGAAAGGCTGCAGGCAACAAGTCCAATTCTGTTTTGCAATAGCTTGTGGAAAGCGTAATCAAGGAAGGTCGGGGGAGGATAGGAACCTCTGGCGGGATTTACACCGCCTCCAGTCGCAACGGAAGGATTTTGAGACTCAATTGCACCAGAAACACCATGGAGATCGCATTCAGCACCACTGAGCCGCCGCAAAAACCAAACAAAGCAAAGGGATGATGCAGGTCAAAGAACTTCATGAACTCATCAAAGCATTCCACTGCCAACCCCATGACCAGCAGGTAAAACCCATAAAGCTCGCACAGGTCACAGAATTCCTCCTGTCCCGGCAAATGCTCTGCCTGATAGACCTTTTTCACGCGCAACACAAAGGTATGGCGGCCTTCAAGCACGACCCCCAATGCCACAAGAATCACTCCTACGGTGGTTTGTTGCGAGAAAGCATCATGCAGGGACAATCCCCTTGAAGTGGGATTTGCCAGGTCTTTGGTGAGGGCCACCCACACCAGAACATCCCGCACCGTTATCACCGCCAGAATGACCAAAGTTACGGCATTCATGGCAAGAGTGAACCCGCGCCCCAACAGAACCCTGTCTATCAGTCCCAGTTTGTGCATGAATCGTGGCTCCAACGATGAACCTTCCATCATTTGACCCAACCTTACGCCCCCAATCCGGTCAGAGCAAGAATCACCTTGAAATTTCACGGCCTCTTTAATTTCATTTTGCAGGTGTAACAACGTTTCAAGTACATTCACCCTTTCTTTGCTTTTTTATTATTCACACATGCTTTCAGTCACCATTATCACCCATAACGAAGTGGAAAATCTGCCTGCCGCGCTGGCCTCCGTGGCCTGGGCTGACGAAGTGATTGTGGTGGATTCCGAAAGTACCGACACAACCGTGGAAATCGCCCGGCAGGCCGGTGCCAAAGTTTTTGTGCGTCCCTGGCCGGGTTATGCCGCACAAAAAAATTTTGCCGATGCCCAGGCTTCCGGCAACTGGATTTTGAGCATTGATGCTGATGAACGGGTGACCCCGGAACTCAAGTCCCTGATTGAAAAAACCATTCGGGCCAACCCGCCGCAGGTCGGGTTTTATGTCAAACGGCGGAATTTTTATCTGGGGCGCTGGCTGGCCCATTCCGGCTGGTATCCGGATTACCAGTTGCGGCTCTATCGGCCCGGCGGCGGAACCTGGAAAGGCAACTTTGTCCACGAATCGTTCCAAACCGAAGGGCTGACCGCCCGACTGCCAGCCGACCTGGAACATTACTCGATTCGAAGCTTGCAGGAACATCACGAACGACTCGGACGCTACACAACCCTCGCCGCCGCCGCCATGCAGGCCGAAGGCAAACAGACTTCAGTTGCACGGATTATGATTGCGCCGGTTCTGACATTTGTTCGTTCCTACATTTTCAAACTTGGCATTCTGGATGGATTTCCCGGCTTTTGCGTGAGTTTTTTTGCAGCTTATTATGTGTTTTTGAAATATGCCAAGCGGTGGGAAAGCCAAAGATAGGGTTTCGGGGTTTCGGGGTTCAGGGTTCAAGGTAGTTTTAGCTTGAAGCAAAATTCCCCCTTTAATCTGCATTCGTGGGTTGCTACTCATTTGAAACAAAAGGTAAAAAGAACCCTGAACCCCGAACCCTGAACCCTGAACCCTGAACTCTGAAATTTATGTCTTCAACTACCGAACCGATTCGCCCGACCGACGATGTCCTGGATGAAACCGAAGGTGCCGCTCCGGCAGAACAAGCCGGCAAGCCCAAAAAGAACAAAAGCCCGATTGACGTGGTGCTTGATTTTTTAAGCTCCGTCAAAGTCGGTGTCACGCTTTTGGCCATTATGATTGTGGCGACCGCGATTGGCACCTTTATCATTCAAAAAGGAACCAGCGGTTTCCGCGAGTATTACCAGCAATTGCTTCCGGCGGAAAAAGCGCTCTACACAACCCTCGGTTTTTTGGATGTGTATCACACCTGGTGGTTCAACCTGCTGCTCCTGACGGTCAGTCTGAACATCATCCTGGCTTCCATTGATTACTTTCCGGCGGCGTGGCGCTATATCAAGAAGCCGGTGCTGAAAATCAATCAGGCGTTTATCAAACGACAGCCGTATCAGGAATCCATTGTTCTGCCTGCCGGTTCGGTTTCGATTGAGAATATCCGGGCTGCCTGCGAAGCCGTTTTTCTGCAATCCTGGGCCAAAGGACCGTTGCGGATACTGTCGAGCGTGCGGGTGCGGGTGACGGAAAATTCCCGCGATAAAAGCACCACGATTTATGCCGACAAAAGCGTTTGGAACCGCTTGATGGCGTATGCCATTCATGCGGCGCTGCTCACGATTTTTGCCGGAGCGTTTGTCGGCGGGCAATTTGGTCATAAAGGCGTTGTGCGGCTGGCTCCGGGCATAGCGGATGACAAATTCATCAGCCAGGGGGCGGATGAAAATTCCGACGAGGAATTCCGGATGCCCTTTCAGTTGTTTTGCACTGACATCCAACAGGATTTGCTCGACCCGAAGAAAATGGATTTAAGTGCGCCCAACACCCTGGACTGGCATACCAGGGTGATTTTCCGATACAAAAATCAGGACTACGCCGGGCATATCCATCTCAACAACCCGATTGATTTTCGCGGCTACCGATTCTTCCAGGCCAGTTTTGACAACGTTGGGAGCGCCCGCACCGTAGCGCTTAAACTGACACCAACCAAAGGCGGCGGAGCCCCCCGCGAGGTAAGCGTTTCCTGGCAACCAACCACGGTTCCGGGAATCGGCACCTTGAAGCTGGTTGGCTTCTATCCGGATTTCGCCATGAATGGCGGCCAACCCGATACAGCCAGCGGTGACTACAACAAACCCGTGGCGGAAATCGAATGGACTCCTGAAAGCGGTACTCCTTCCCGCCTCTGGGCTTTTCCACAGGACATTGTGGAAAACCTGGCAGCCAATGCCCCGGTGGTGGCAGCCAAAACCCTGTTGAACGATTATCGGGTGGGAATGGGGGATTTTGAAAAAGTTTCCGCCGCACACATCCTGCAAGTACAGTATGACCCCGGTGTGGATACCGTGTATCTGGGCTGTGCCCTGTTGACGTTGTTTCTGTGGATGGTGTTCTTCTTTTCACACCAGCGGATGTGGGTGCTGGTTGAACCCCTTGGTGACGGGACCACCCGGCTTTCCCTTACTGGCAACACCAACCGCAACCGCCAAGGGTTTGAAAAGCGCTTTAATCTGCTGGCCGGTTATCTGACCGGCAAAACCGAAGCCAGTGGAGAATAATTGAGAATTGAGAAGTTCGAATTGAGAATTGTTTTTCGGAGGGCCGGACCGGGAACCGGGAAAGTTCATGTAAGCGCTTGCGAACCAACCCCTTAGCTTATTAGCATCGTTGTCTTGGAAACCCTTGTTGCAATCCAAACTCATGATTGCAGGATTCAATTCTCAATTCGAACTTCTCAATTCGAACTTCTCAGCCCCCAATTCCCCTCAAGAGTCATCCTATGCGAATTCTGGCTGGTATTTTTGGCGTGATAGTAACCTTGATTAGCGCCATGTTTGTGGTTATGGCCATTGGCGATTTGATCTTTGGCAGTAAAACCCAAACCAGTGTTTTGTTGGGATTGCTGGTATTTTTCGGAGGAACCGGGCTGGCCGGGGCATTTCTGGCCAAATTTGGATTTCGGAAAAAGGAAGCAGGCTCGCAACTGAGCGATTTCGAAAAGGAACAGCGGATTTTAAGCTACGCCAGTGCCTGCGGCGGGGTGGTGACGGTTCCGAATGTGTCGCTGCATTGTCATCTCAGTCTGGCTGAAACCCAAAGTATGCTGGATGCCATGACCCACACCGGGGCGGCTGAACTCCGGGTCAACGACGACGGCAGTTTTTGCTACCTGTTTCGTGGGTTTCTGCGCTCCGGCCCGACTCAACCCCAACCGGGCCAGCCAGTTGCACAACCTTACAATCCATACCAGCTAAATCAGGCTCCCCAGGCTGAACCACCCCAACGACCGCCGGGCATGCATGAGCGCCAAGGGTAAGAAAATGACTGTGCCCGACAAAGCCGCCAATTCCGCCCTGATCAAAAATTCCTTTTTTGACCGAGCCCGCAAATTTTGTGGATGGAGCTTCTACTGCCTTTGAGCAGATACTTCCAGCGGTGGTTTGAGTCATTAAGCCCTTGTAACCACACCAAAACAATCAGGGAAAAATCCGGTTCAGGGGAAAACTTCGGCTGTCAGTGAGGAACTCTGTACTTTGTACGTTCCAATTTTTTGTTTCTTGGTCTAGGATACCGAAACACAAAAGCACATCGCCGTATCTTTTTGCCTGCACTCTGGGCTTTTCAATCACGCGCCATCATCGTTTTGAGTCTGTGTCTTATGGAATGGCTAGTACATTTCTTATTTGCCGGACTGTATTTATTATTTGCATTGCTTGGGGCCTGTATGGCTGGGGTTCTTGCCTACCGGTTTTACTCCGAGTTTCGTGACAACAAGCGCCGTGATTTGGAAATCACAGTCCGTTCCAGAACCGAAAAGGCACTTCAGGAATTGGCCGACCCCAACAACAACGGGCTTAGTTGGGTGGCCAAACCTCTCAAACCCAAGTCACCGGACGAACGGACTGCACTCCAAAACATCATGACCGAACTCTCTGGCACTTTGCCGGATGAGGACCGCTGGCGGCTTTCGGAACTGTATGAGGCCATCGGCCTGCAAACCGACGATATGCGTTTTGTCCGGTCCGGCAACGGTCAATGGTACGACCGGGCCCGTGCAGCACATCGGCTGGGACGGATGCGCTGTGCCTCGGCCAGTGAAGCGCTGATCAGCGCCCTCCGCGACCCTTCTGAAAATGTTCGGTTAATGGCCATTTGGGCATTGGCGGAAATCGGTGACGACCGCTCCGTGTCCTCCATTGTTGACTCCCTGGCGGATGCCGATGGCTGGGAACTGATTCAGGCAGCCAGTTGCCTGCTGGGCATGTCGGCTGATTTCACCTTGCCGCTGCTTGACCTCTTGCGAGGTTCGGGAGCCAAACGGGAGCGCCGCGAACGAATTGCCTCAACCGTGCTGAATCTGCTGGGCGAATTCGGGCTCCATGCGCGTGACCGGTTGAATGCCCGTGCCTGCCGCCAAGCGGTGGCTGAGTTGATTAAATCCGATTCGGTTGATATCCGGGCCCGTTCGGTACGGGCTTTGGCAGCACTCGGCGTGGAATCCAGCGAGGATTTCGAAATCATCATGCGCAGTCTGCGCGACTCGGCCTGGGAAGTTCGGGCTGTGACAGCCAAGGCCCTGGGACAAATGCAGTTGCTCGAATCCATTCCGTATCTTTGCCAAGCTGTTTCAGATGAAGCCTTTCAGGTACGACATAACGCTGCCAATGCACTGGGGCAGCTTGGTGAATTCGGCTTTGATGCCTTGACACAACTCCAGCACAGTGAGGACCGCTTTGCCAGGGAAATGGCTCAGGAGGTTTTAGAGCAGTATCAAACTGCCTGAGAAAATGAAGTAAAACCGGCAGTTTTCAACGAAATTGGAAGAACCAGCTTTTCTATGTCTGCAAGCTGAAGTTTTATTTCTTCATTCACAGGTTTCAGTCCGAACATACGCCCATGGAACAGATCGGAATTCGCACCGACAACCTTTCACAACAAAATTTTGGCATGACGGCACGTTCCGGACGGATAGGCGGGCTTCTGTTATTGGCCATCCCGCTGGTTTTGATGCTTTTGGTCTTTCTCCTCAAAATGGGGAGCGGTCCGCTGGTTGCAGCCCGGTCCGCCCTGCACAGCCTTTATGTTTTGCTCCTGGGCTACGTGTTGGTGGCAGGTCTGGCTCGCTGTGGGCAATTGGCCATTTCCGCCCTTCGGACCCGGACCCATACCCTGGGGCGACAGTTGGCGTTAGGTTGGCCCCTGCCTGCCTCCGAACGGGTTCCCCCGCTTTCGATTCTGGTCTGGGTTCATAATCAGGCACCAGGCTTGACGGACCATTTGGAACGCCTGTTGAAACTTGACTATCCAAATTTTGAAATCATTGTCATCAATGATGGCTCGACGGACTCCACTCGTGAAATCCTGCACTCAGCTTTTGCCCTCCAGCCGCTGAATCGGATTTTTCGCCGAGCCCTGCCAACCCTTTCCAACGGAACACTGTTTCTTTCTAGCCAATATCCAAACCTGATTGTCGTGGATAAAACCTGGTCAGGCCGGGGTGACTCATTGAATTTCGGATTGAACCTGGCCAAATACCCGTTTGTTTGCACGGTTGATGTCGGTCTGATTTTGCAGCCTCAGGGGCTGGCACGACTGGCCAAAGGATTTATTGAAGACCCCTCCAACACCATCGCGGTCAGCAGCATTGCCGGTTTTTCCGATGAGGTTCAGTTGCCCGAAAACCGCACGGTAGGTTCGATTTCGGTCGTTCAGCCAGCTCGCAGCGCTAGAGCACTGGGACTGCTTGACGCTGCAGCACAAGCCAAAGAAGGTGCAACTTTGGTGGAAAACCTGCAACGGGTGGATCGGCTGGGTGCCTTTCATTCCAGTTGGCTGGCTCGGACCTGTCTCGGCAGCGCACCGATTGCCGGAGGCATCATTCGCATGTTCAAAAAATCGGAAGCCATGGCTGTCGGGGGCTTTGACCCTTTGGTGGAAGCTGAATCCCTGAAAATCCTGCTGCACATGCAGACCCGTCGCACTGAGTCACGCCCCCAACGGGTGGTTTTCCTCCCGGACGTGATTGCCGCCACTCCCATGT
Source organism: Blastocatellia bacterium (assembly GCA_019695185.1). GTDB lineage: Bacteria > Acidobacteriota > Blastocatellia > Chloracidobacteriales > Chloracidobacteriaceae > JAIBAN01. The sequence continues at coordinate 15,646 of JAIBAN010000093.1, forward strand.
ATGATGATTTGGACTGGCTGGGCAAACAGCAACGGAGTTGGCAGCAACAAGCAATGAATGCAGTTTTGAGTTTTTGGAAAATTGCCCTCGGTCCGTTTCCCAATCCTTTTTCCTTTTTGGCCTTCCCCACCTTTCTGCTGATTGATGTGCTGGGGCCTGTGATTGAACTGCTGGCTGGGGTCACGGTCTTGTTTTCTTTTTTAGTGGGAGCAGTGGAACTGGAGGAATTACAACTTTTTATTCTGGCCTTGCTCGGGTTTGGACTGTTCCAATCAGTAGGCAGTGTTTTGAGCGAGGAATATTCACAACGGACCCTCCGTGCCCCCCGTGAACTGCTCCAGTTACTGATTGCCAGCCTGCTCCACGTGCTGGGCTACCGACAACTTTCCGCTTTTTGGAAGCTGCGCGGTGTGCTTGACTTCATTCGGAATAAAAACTGATTCAATTGCGATTTGCGATTTGCGATTTGCGATTTACCATAGCCCGTTTGTAAATCAGAAATTCCGCTCCTGCCCTGCTGTGGCTTTAGCAATGGCAAATGGGCAATGGGCAATGGCAAATGAATCATGCGCATTACCGAGATTTTTTTTAGCATTCAGGGCGAATCCAGCTTCGCCGGTCTTCCCTGCACCTTTGTCCGCACAACCGGCTGCGACCTCCGCTGTTCGTGGTGTGATTCGGAATACACTTTCACCGGCGGAACAGAAATGTCGCTGCCGGAAATTATGGAACGGGTGCGGAGCTATCCGACCCGCCTGGTGGAGTTGACCGGAGGGGAACCGCTGCTTCAGCGGGAAATCCATCAACTGGCTGGGTGGCTGCTTGATGAAGGATTCCAGGTTTTAATTGAAACCGGTGGTCACCGGGATGTTTCCCAGCTTGACCCCAGAGTTATCAAAGTCATGGACCTGAAATGCCCCGGCAGCGGCGAGGCCATGAAAAACCGTTGGGAAAATCTTTCATACCTGACCCCTCAGGATGAAATCAAATTTGTTCTGGCTGACGTGGCCGATTACCACTGGGCACGGGAAGTCATTCGGGAATATCAACTTGAAACCAGATGCCGGATCCTCCTTTCAACTGTCTTTGGGGTTGAGCGCCGCCCAATTGTGGAACACATGCTGGCCGACGGCCTGCAAGCCCGGTTTCAGGTCCAACTCCACAAACTGGTCTGGCCTGCCGACATGAAAGGGGTTTAATCCACCTGGAACCACTCACACCCTTGACGAAATCCGATTCAACCGGTACTCTTCGCATTTTGTCTCTTCCGGAGACATTTCGCCCTAAGTCCCAGTGAGAGCTGACTGTCTTTCTACATCCCGTCAGTTGGTGCGTGAACTGGTTTTATTTTTCAACCTGTTCGTTGCCGTCCGGCACGAGCGCAAAAGTTCCGGACGCGGAACGCACACAACCACATCAACCGATTTTGAACACTTTTTGAGAGGTGATTGAGTTATGAAACGTACTTTCCAGCCCAATAACCGCCGTCGGGCCAAAACGCACGGATTCCGCGTGCGGATGAGCACCAAAGGCGGACGTCTGGTGTTGAAACGCCGCCGCGCCAAAGGCCGCAAGCGTTTGACCGCCCATCATTATTAATTTGCTGTGATGTACCGAATGCGAGTCCGTAGTTCTGTATCGCCCTGAATGGAGCAGCGAACAGGCTTCGGACTTCAAACTTTTTAGGGCACCGTGCCGGAATTTGACGACCTTGCGTAAGTTGCCAACCGACTCACCAATTGACGAAGTGCAGGAACCGCCGGGTGACTTGGTGCCACCTGATAGTGTGGGACAATCCTCCAGCAGTCAGACATTTCCCAAAACGGACCGGCTCCTGCTTCCGACTGAATTTCGTCGGGTTTATGATAAAAGTCAGGTTCGGTTACACTCATCGCTTTTTACCATTTTTGGCCTGCGGTCCAAAACACCGCAGACCCGGATGGGAATTACCACCAGCCGCAAGATTGGCAAAGCTGTCCGGCGCAATCGCTGTCGACGGCTCTTGCGCGAAGTCTTTCGCCGCCACAAAATAGAGATTCCAGTCGGCTGGGACCTTGTCATCAATGCCAAGCAACCATTGACCCAGGCGACATTCACCCTTGTCGAATCTGAGTTTTTGAGATTGGTCAAGAAGTTATGCAGGTCATAAAGCGGTTTGCTCTGGCACTCATTCGCACCTATCAGGTCGGTATTTCCCCGCTCCTGCCTCCTGCCTGTCGGTTTTATCCGACCTGTTCCCACTATACGTACGAAGCAATCACAAAACATGGCGTTCTCTATGGCGGATGCCTGGGCGCATACCGGTTGTTGCGCTGTCACCCGTTGTGTCGTGGAGGCTATGACCCGGTGCCGGAACGGAAGTTCTTTGAGAAACGTTCTGTCCGGTAATCTGTATTTTCATTCCGAAGCCAGTGGTTTCAGCCCTCCCCAAAGGAAAGTTCCCGATATTTATGGATAGACCCCGTCTCGCGCTTGCACTCTTTCTTTCTTTTACCGTCATCATCGCCTGGCAATATTTTTTTGCACCGCCACCACCGCCCGCAGAACCCGGAGCCGGTCCCACCGCCACAGCACCAGCTCCGCCGGCGAGCCCGGCGGCAGGCGGCAGCCAGTCCCCGGCGGCTCCTCCTGTGGCTGATACTCTGCCTGCCCCGGTCCAGCCGGTTCAGGTTGCGGAACAGGACATCACAGTTGAAACCAAGTTCTGGAAAGCAGTTCTTTCGAATCGGGGCGGAGTGCTCAAACAATGGGTTCTGAAGCAGCTTCCAGGCGGGAAACTCCTCAAAGACTCAAAATATGCAGAACTGAACCTGGTTTCCCAATATGCGATTTCCCACAGCGGGACGGGACAGGGAACGGAGTTAGGGGCACCGCTGCAACTTACGGTCCCGGCAGAACCTGCTTTGGACCGGGCGTTGAATACCTCGCTTTACAGTGTGAACGTCCCCGATACGTCCATCCGATTGGGAGCAGGTGAGAAAAAGGAACTGATTTTTACCTACCAGGACCCGGCCAAGGGAATTACGATTCAAAAGAAGTTTGCCTTCCAAAACGAAGAACGGGACAGCCGCGGATATTTGTTTGAATTCAGCGTGGAAGCCCGGCGCGGCGCGGATGTGTTGCCCGTCAGCACTATTTTAGGTCCCAATTTTGGCGACCAGTCGGTCACTGAGTTTGATTCCTATACCCACACACCACAGCAGGCGGTGGTTTATGCAGGTAGCCCGACCTATCTTGGAGCCGCTGACATCAAGCCGGACGCTCCCAAAACCTTGACCAATGCCACCTGGACGGCTCTGACCGATCATTACTTTGCCATGGCGTTTATTCCCCCCCAACCCGCCACCCAGGTTGTGTTGGCTAATCGCAAAGCAACCGAGACGGTTAAGGGCAAAGCCACTGAGCATGACTATGCGGCAGTTAAAGTTACTTTGGCCAACGGGGCGGTCAACTCAATTTATATTGGGCCCAAAGACCGGAATTACCTGTTGCCCATCAACGACCATTTCCAGAAACGGGTTGACCTGGAGCCTTTGGTCAATTATGGCTTTTTCGCTTTCCTGGTTCGCCCTCTGATTCCAATTCTGGATGTTTCGGTCAAGCTTTTGTACCACTACACCCACAATTACGGCTGGGCCATTATCATCATCACGATTATCGTGAATACCCTGCTCTTTCCCCTCAAGTGGAAGTCATCGGTGGCGTTGAAAAAATCCGCCAAAATTCAACCGAAAATCAAAGAGTTGCAAGACAAGATGAACAAGCTCAAAAGCGATGACCCACGAAAACTGGAATTGCAGATGGAAATGTTTCAGTTGACCAAGGAGGCCAACCCGCTCAAAGGCTGCCTTCCGCTCCTTATCCAGTTGCCGATTTTCTGGGCTTTTTTCCTGTATTTACAACTTTCGGTGGATATTCGGCAATCGCCGTTCATTAGCTGGCTGACCGACCTGTCCGCTCCGGACCATTTGCATATTCTGCCCATTGCGTTTTGTTTAACCCAAATGGGTTCCACCTTGCTGATGCCCAGCCCAACTTCGGACGACCCGGCACAAAAAATGAACCGGATGATGATGACCTGGATTCTGCCAATTGTTCTGACGTACTTTTTCTTCTGGAGCGCACCCAGTGGACTGGTCCTCTACTGGATGGCCGGCAACCTGATTGGAATTTCCCAACAATTGGTGATCAACAAGCTGAACCCGCCGGACCCGCCGGATCAGGTTCCGGCCACAAATGACGGCGATTCCAAAAAGAAACAACGCAAGTCAGCCAGCGATCTGGTCGTCAATGAAAGCTAACGCAAAGCTTCGACCCAGTTTTGAGTTTTGAGTTTTGAGTTTATGGGTTCGAGAGTTTTATCCTGACACCCCCTCAGCCTGAAACTCAAAACTCAAAACTCAAAACTCAAACCCTTTTGAGAGGAAGGCAGCGTGCATTGCCATGTCACAAACAGCTCACCCTGTTTCGTCTGACTCCATCGTCACACGTTTACACGATTTCTTGACCCAACTGATTGTCCATGGGGGCTTTGACCTGTATGTTTCGGTCAAAGCCGAAGACCCCCATACCTTTTCGGCTAACTTTACCGGGGATGACGTGGCCTTACTTTTAGGCCGCAATGCAGAACTGCTGAATACACTGGAATATCTCGCTGGACGAATAATTGGCGATACAGCGAAAAGTGAACTGCGTCTCAAATTTGATGCGGGAAACTATCGTTTATTGCGCGAGCGGGAGCTGCACATGATGGCGGAAACCGCCGCCGAGCGAGCGAAGCGCTACCAAAAGCCTTTTACGCTGAACCCCATGAGCTCCGCCGAGCGGCGTATCATTCACCTGGTTCTCAGTCAAGACCCAACAGTGCGTACCGAAAGCATCGGTGACGGGGAGGAGCGAAAGGTTGTCATCCACCCCGTCTGACCTCATGCTTTGATTGATTTGGAGCTGCATACCCACCTCTCACAGCCTGCGTTCACAGGTTTAGGTTAGGCTTTTTGATGAGCAGCCAAAGCACGCAGCAGGTTTTGCCGCCGCAACTGGACTTCCTGGCGGGTCCGGCGCAATTCACGCAACGCGTCTTCCGAGCTGGCGCGGCTCTTGCGTAAATCACGGAGCGCCTGCTGGCTCGCATTTCGGGCGTTGATCACTTCGGCCATCAGCCGATTCAAAAGGGTTGCCGAGTTGGTGTTTTCCGGTTGGACAGCCGGGGTTGCGGTTGGGGCGACCAAGCCCGCCATCGTGACTGAAGTTCCCTTCAAAAGATTCAAGTTCGTCATACAGTTCTTCCACCTTTCACATCATTGTTAAAGTCGTGCCATGTCCTGGAAACAAGCAACCTCTGTGCCAGGGAAAAATTTAAATTTGGGTTGTAGTTGGTACGTTGTGCCTGATGTACTTCACATAGACGCTCAAAACGAAAATTTGTGCCAAAAATTTTTGTAAAATTTCTGTTTTCAAAGCGAGGAAGTGGAGGCTTATGCGCTGAGAAACCAAATTTCCGACTGAGGTTGCCTGCGCCAGGGGGAATTTACAGGCAAGGTAACCGACAGGTTTCATTCAAATTACCGGCAGGTTGAGAGTCAAAAGAATGACAGGGGGATCACCTAACCGGGTTCCCCGGTTGAAGCTGATTCCGGTAGACTCATGGGGGGTTCGGTCAGCAAGCCTTCCGACAGTATTTATCAGGCATGTAAATTTAATTCGAAATTAAATTCCCCTGCTGGCCAGACCGGTTTCAAGAAAGGGTGGATTAAAGGGAAAAAGAAACCGGAGTGCCAGGTTTGATGCCAAGCGCCTGGGCGCGCCCGGCAGAAATTTCCAAAATATATTGGGCCCGCCCGGAACGACGGGGAATCTGCGTGTCAGGCGTTGCTGCCGTGGTGTGCGAAACATTGGCTTCAACCGATGTCACCCGTTTGTCGGCACCGATGAAGACCATATCCAAGTCAATCAAAGTGTTTTTCATCCAGAAGGTGTGCAACCCTTCCTTGTCATAGACAAAGAGCATGCCCCGGTCCGGAGCCAGGGCTTTGCGAAACATCAGTCCGATTTCGTGTTCCTGCGGAGTACGTGCCAACTCCACCTTGAGTTTTTTTCCGTCAGGCAGGGTCACAGTTGTTGTGGGCAGTTTCTGTTCTCCGTAGCGAACATCATCAAGCCAAGTCTGGGTTTGGGGCAAGCTGAACGCCACCGCCAACAGCAAACCAACGACTGCCACCGAAAGAAAGAAAATGCGTCGCCAACCTGCTGTTTTTTTGGTCTTGGAACCGCTGGTCGGATGCGGATGTGATTTGGCACCGGAACGCTGTTTTTTGGCCATGAGGTTGCTTCGCTTTCTCACTCTGTCACCCGGCGGAAATGGTAATCCACCAGAACCCTGACTGAAACCGGCTTGCCGTCACGAGTGGCAGGATTGAATCCATATCCGGCGATGGCTTTTTGGACTGCATCTTCCAACCCGTATCCGGCCCAACGGACAACCTGAACCCGGTCGGTTTTCCCATCTGCTCCAAAAACCAATTCAGTTTCGACGGTAGCCTCAATCTGAGCATCTTTGGCGGCTTCCGTCAGTTCCGGGCGAGGACGTTTGGTAAAAACCGGAATGGCGACACCCGTGGGAATTTGGCCGCTCCGTAAATCGAGCACTTCCGGCTCAATTGCGGAACCGGTGCCGCCAGTGGTTTGTTCCTTTCGGTAACCTTGCAGTAAAGGAATCGCCCCGGCTACGGCTTTGCGAACTGTTTCGCAGATTTGAGTTACAGCCGGCTCCACGGTGGGAGCGGTCACCGTCACTGCTTCCCATTTGACCAATGCTCCCGTGCGAGTATCAACCCAAAAGACATCCAAGCGGATTTCATGATAGGAGGTGCGGTCCGCACCGCTTTTCGGTCCGGCTGAAACACGTCCCAGCAGATAAAAATCGCAGCCCAGGGCAGCCCCCAGGGCACGGGCTTCGTCCAGACGCGGATTGAAATTGAGCGTTCCGGCTTCGGTGGCCATGACAGCCTGAACCAGCGAAGCAGGTATCAGTTCGACTCCCGCACCGGGCAGAGCTTCGTTGGCAACAGTTGTCAGTTGTTTTTCAAGGTCCACAGCCTTTGGTGACGTTTCATCGTTACGGACAAGCTGAAACGGGACCACGACAATTGTAAGCGGTGGTAAAGTTTGGGCTTGTGCCGATTCCGTCAGTCCGTTCAATCGGCACATCGGCAAAACCAGAAAAAGTGTGGTCACTAAAACGAAACTGAACCGGAATATATATTTCATATCACACCGGAAAAGGGATTTGACCTTGAAAACTTTTCACGTCAACGTTGACAGCAACCCGCCTTCGGGTTTATTTTTCGCCACCTTTCAAATAGCCAACCAGACGCGGGCGTAGCTCAATGGTAGAGTACTAGCTTCCCAAGCTAGGTGTTGTGGGTTCGAGTCCCATCGCCCGCTCCAAAACCCTGAATTGAGAATTGAGAATTGAGAATTGAGGGCTCAACCCTCTTTGCTGGATTTACCCCTCTTGGGATTTGGATTCCAATTCATTTCATTCTCAATTCTCAATTCTCAATTCTCAATTACGCCCGCATCGGCATGACCACATAACGGTAGTCATATTCCCCATCATCCTTGGGGCGCATCTGGATTTGCGTGCCTTCGTCCTTGAATTCAAAGCGGGCTTCGGTGGAAGCGGCCACGCTCAGGAACTCAAGTAAATACTGGACGTTGAAAGCAATTGTGTAGTTTTTCTCGCTGAATTCGACCGGAACGGTTTCCGATGCCTCACCCGATTCACTTGACTGGGCCGTAATCTCGACCTTTCCTTCGCCAATGTGCATCCGGACAGCGCGGGTCACATCATCGGCCATAAACGAAACGCGCCGCAGGGCCGCCATCAGCCGGTCGGATTCAAAAACCAGCGTTTTGTCGTTTTCCTTGGGCATGACCATTTCGTAGTTGGGAAACTGTCCGGCCAGCATCCGGGAAATATACAGCCGGCTGCCTGCGTGAAAGAAAATATGGTTGTCATCCTTGCCAAATGAAACGGCTTCGTCTTCGGCATCGGCAGCCAGTTTGAGCACTTCGCTCAGGGTTTTCTTTGGAATCAGAACCTTCAGCCCGTCTTTCGGCAGTTTGAATTCCAGTCCCGGCTTTTCAATATAGGCCAGGCGATGACCGTCAGTGGCCACCATCCGGAGCGAGTTGGCGGTCAAAATCATCTGGGCACCGTTCAACGCAAAGCGGGATTCTTCCTGGGTGGCGGCAAAAACGGTACGCGGAATCATGGTCCGAAAAACGGCTGCCGAGACGGAAAACTGCGCTTTGGGAACCGTGGCGATTTCCGGGAAGGTTTCGGCATCGGGGCTCAGGAGCTTGAAACGGGACCGTTCGCAGGTAATCACTGCATGGTCCTGCCCATCGGTTTTGATGTGAATTTCGGCATCCGGCAGGCTGCGCACAATGTCAAACAGACGCTTGGCTGGCAACAACAGCACCCCGCCCGCCTTGATTTCCGCCGGGCAGGAGCAGCGAAGCGTGGATTCAAGGTCGGTTCCGACCAGGGTCAACGGTTCGCCTTTGGCAGCTCGAATGTACAGGTTTTGGATAATCGGAATGGTGCTTTTCTTTTCCACCACACTTTGCAGGAAGTTCAATTCCTTGAGCAGGTTCGATCTGGATACGGTAAATTCCACGGGTGCTACTCCCTTGTGATTGGTTGAAGAGTTTAACGAAAGACGCATTATTATGAACTGCCCCCCCTGATGCAATGGCCTGTCAGAAGCCGGGCAGGTCGGGTTTGTGTCAGGCTGGATTTATGTTCCGTTTGTTTGCCGGGAAGTCAGGAAAGGAATTTTTTTTGACTCCGACGTGCTGCCTGTGCCAACGTATCTGCTGAAAAGGTTGCCAAATTCCCAAATTCCCTGCCTTCATTCCCAACCATGCGCCCTGACATTCTTGAATGGATTGCACTCAGCCTGACCAAAGGCATCGGACCGGTTATCGGGGCCAGGGTTCTGGAACGGTTCGAAGGTCCCGGCGCTTTTTTCCGCGCCTCCCGAAATGAACTGGAAGGGCTTGGGCTGCGGGAGGATACCTTTGCCGAACTGGAATCCGGCACCCCATTGGCCGAAGCGGAAGAACAGGTGCGCAGCCTGGAAACAAACGGCGGGTCAGCGGTCACGCTGGCAGACGAAGATTACCCCGACCTCTTGCGCAAAATGTATGATCCGCCTATTGTGCTCTACTTTCGGGGAAATCTGCCCACCGCCACCGAACAACCTTGCATTGCCATGGTGGGCTCGCGGCAATGTTCGACCTATGGAAAAAATGCGGCTGCCCGGCTGGCCCGTGATTTGGCGGCACATGGTGTGACGGTGGTTTCGGGATTGGCACGAGGCATTGACACGGCTGCCCATGAAGGAGCCTTGGAAGCCCAGGGCCTCACCCTTGCCGTCATGGGAACCGGCCTCGACGATTTATACCCCAAAGAGAATGCCAAACTGGCCGAAAAAATCGGTCAAACCGGCGCACTCGTTACCGAATTCCCATGTGGCAAACCTCCGCTCCCGCAAAATTTTCCCTATCGCAATCGAATTATTGCGGGCCTGAGTCTGGGTGTTTTGGTTGTCGAGGCTTCCGAGCGTTCCGGCTCGCTGATTACGGCGCGGCTGGCAATGGAACAAAACCGGGAAGTGTTTGCCGTTCCCGGCAATATTACCTCGGGAAAATCCCTCGGCCCCAACCGGCTGATTCAGGACGGAGCCAAACTGGTACTCGACTGGCAGGATGTGGTGGCCGAATTTTCCTACGATGTCCGGTTGCAGATGCAGGCTGGCGAAGACCACCATCAGGAAGCCGCCGAAACCGTCGTGCGTCCCAAACCGGAAGACCTTTCCGAACCGGAACGCCGCCTGTTGCAACTGATTGGATTTGACCAGCCAATCCACGTTGATTTCCTGCTGGTGCAAAGCGGGCTTGACTTGCCACAGGTCATGGCAGCACTTTTTGAACTTGAAATGAAAGACCGGGTGCGGCAATTGCCCGGAAAAAATTTTGTAAGGAAACTCTGAGCTTTCAGCTTTTCAGCTTTTCAGCTTTCAGCTCTTTTAAGATGACAGCTAAAAACCGTCACCTACGAAAGAAGCTGAGAGCTGAGAGCTGAGAGCTGAGAGCTGATATAACGTCCATGTCGAAATCGCTCGTTGTTGTTGAATCGCCGGCGAAAGCCAAAACCATCAATAAGTATTTAGGAAAAGATTTTGTGGTCCTTGCCTCTTATGGGCATATCAAAGACCTGCCGGACAAGGGTCTGGGAGTTGATGTCAAAAACGGTTTTGAACCGACCTATGATGTGATTCCCGACAGCAAGAAACGCAACAATTCCAAAACAGTCAAAGCCCTGAAACAGGCTGCCAAAGAGTCTGAAGCCATTTATCTGGCGGCGGACCCGGACCGCGAAGGCGAGGCAATCTGTCAGCACCTGCAAGAGGAATTGGTCGGCAAACGGGATAAAAAACCGGTTTACCGGCTGCTTTTCAACGAAATCACGAAGGACGCCATTCAGAACGCCGTCAAATCCCCCCGGCAAATTGATACCCATAAGGTTGATGCCCAACAGGCGCGCCGGGTGCTGGACCGGTTGGTGGGCTATCAGGTCAGCCCGATGCTGTGCCGCAAGGTGGGAGGAAAACTCTCAGCCGGGCGGGTGCAGTCAGTGGCGCTCCGATTGGTGGTGGAACGCGAACGCGATATTCAGGCTTTCAAACCAACCGAATACTGGACCTTTGCGGCGGCCTTGGCAGCGGCCCTGCCACCGCCTTTCACCGCCTCGCTCTTTCAGATTGAAGGAAAAACCCTCAAGACGAGCGACTTTGACAACCTGCGCAAAAATGACATCCACATCAAGGATGAAAGCGCCGCCCGCGCCATTGAAACCGAACTCAAGGCGGTTCGGGAGTGGCTGGTTGCCAATGTCACCACCAAAGAAAAGAAGCGGAACCCGGTTCCTCCCTTCATCACCTCGAAATTGCAGCAGGAAGCCGCCCGCAAATTGAGTTTCACGGTCAAAAAGACCATGGAGGTGGCGCAAAAACTCTATGAAGGGATTGAAATCGGAGCGGAAGGCAGCGTCGGGTTGATTACCTACATGCGGACCGACTCGACCCGCGTGGCCGATGTGGCGATTGCCGAAGTCCGTGATTTTATCAAGCATCAGTATGGCCCGGCGGCGCTGACGCCCAACCCGGTTCATTACAAAGGCAAGAAAGGGGCACAGGACGCCCACGAAGCAATCCGTCCGACCCTGGCTGCCCGCACCCCCGAACAACTCGCCAAGTACCTGTCCAAAGACGAATTGGCATTGTACAAACTGATTTGGCAGCGGTTTGTAGCCTCGCAAATGGTTCCGGCGATTTTTGATGTGACCACGATTGAAATCCAGGCCGGGCCGAAATACCTCTTTCGGGCCACCGGCTCGGTGCTCCGGTCACAGGGTTTTCTGGCCGTCTATGAAGAGGGCAAGGATGAACGTGACACCGAAGACGACGAACTGGGATTGAAACTGCCCAAAGTGACCGTGGGCGAAAAGCTCAATTGCAAAAAAGTGCAGGCCGAGCAGAGCTTTACCAAGCCGTCCGCTCGCTACACAGAAGCCACGCTCGTCAAAGCCCTGGAAGAAGGCGGCATTGGTCGCCCTTCGACCTATGCCCAGATTTTGTCGGTGATTCAAAGCCGGGCGTATGTGGAAAAAGCCGAAGGAAAATTCCGCCCGACCGAACTGGGCATGGTCGTCAACGACGTGCTGGTGGAAAATTTCACCGATTTGTTTAATGTCAACTATACGGCTGCGCTGGAAGCCCAGCTTGATGAAATCGAAGAGGGCAATCTCAAATGGCAGGATGCCCTGGCCGGTTTTTACACCAAATTCACCGTTGAACTGAGTGCCGCCGAGAAAAACATCAAAAAGGCCAAGGATGGGGTTCCGACCGATGAAACCTGCCATAAGTGCAGTTCCCCGATGGTGCTGCGGCTGGGCCGGTTTGGCAAATTCCTCAGTTGCACCAATCCTGAATGCAAGGCCACCAGAGATGTCGGCGTAACCGGTGAAACCGAAAAACAGGAACCAGCGGAAAACCCGTATGCGGATGTCCGGTGCGAAAACTGTGACCGCCCGATGGTGCTTAAAAAAGGACGCTGGGGCGAGTTTCTGGCCTGTACGGGGTATCCGGAATGCAAAACCACCCGCCAGATTGCCAAAACCGGAGTGGCCAAAAAACCGGATGTCCTGCTCGACGAACCATGTCCGGTATGTGGGAACAAACTGGCCTTGAAACAAGGCCGGTTCGGAGAGTTCACCTCCTGTTCCAGCTATCCGAAATGCAAATACATCAAACGGGATACCCTGGTGCCCTGTCCGCGTCCCGGCTGTGGCGGCGAAATCGCGCAAAAGAAATCCAAACGCGGCAAACCGTTTTACGGCTGTACCAATTATCCCAAGTGTGATTATGTCTATTGGGACCGACCGGTTCCAACTCCCTGTCCGAAATGCAACGCCCCTTTTCTGCTGGAAAAAACAACCAAGAAAGACGGGGTGATACGCTATTGCGCCAACAAGGAAACCTGTGGGTTCAAGGACGGGAACGGCAATCTGGACGAATCTGCTGATTCAGCCGCCTAAGTTTTGAGTTCCGCCTTCAGGCGGCAGTTAGCAGACAACCTTCAGGCTGTTTTGAGGG
>JAIBAN010000193.1 GCA_019695185.1 Blastocatellia bacterium
TCTAACGTGGCCGGTATGAAATCCCAGCCGGAGTGAGCCACCTGTTGCTGGCAATTGCGCGGATTTTCATTTTTTTTGGCATCCTGGCAGTTGTCATTCCCACCTACTTTTCCGACCCCTTGTATGGAATGCTGGCCGGGGCAACTGAGAAAATCCGGGTGCTGCGCACCCTCTTTGGCCACCGGAAAATCTCGACCGTGCTGATTTTGGGTGCGCTGGCTGTGGCCGTGGCGTTGCTGGATGAAATCGTCGGGTTGCTGGTTTCCGACGGACAGGCGCATGAAACCGTCCAATCCTGGTTCAAGCGGTTAAAACCGGTGTTTGGTGCAGCCTGCCTGGTCCTGCTGGCCGTCAGCTACTGGGCCGATTCCACCGTCATGGTGACCCGGCGCGACCTGAGTTTTCACGTCCCAATGTATTTGGTGGCAGTTGTGAGCGCATTGCTGGTGGTGGGAACCGGCTTTCGGATGTTGACGGGCAATCGGCTGGGACAGGCGGCAATCGCCCTGTGCATCTGCTTCACGTTTGGAACCTGCGTTTTTGCCGACTCCTGTTTTGAGTCCAACCAGAACCTCAAGTCACTGTTCTGGCGGCGGGGGGTGATTGCCAAGCGGTATCTCAGTGCCTACCGTTCCCTGACCCAACGGGATATGACGGAATTCAATGCTTTGGCTTCTGAAAATCAGAGTCCGGGGCCGGGGGCTCAGAGCCCTGGAACGGAAACAGCCCAGTCCTCCGTCCTCAATCCTCAATCCTCAGTCCTCAGTCCTCAGTCCTCAGTCCTCAGTCCTCAGTCCTCAGTCCTCAGTCCTCAGTCCTTGTCTTTCACCGGCACTCCGGTTTTAGGATTGGCTGAAGCGGAGCCAAAGCCACGCAATGTGATTTTTCTGTCCATTGACACCCTGCGGGCTGACCACATGGGGATTTATGGCAGCAAACGGCCAACCACTCCCAACCTGGACCGCTTTGCCCAGCAAAGTTTGTTTTGTGAACATTCCTACAGCACCGGGACCAACACCGGACATTCCTTCTCGTCCATTTTCCGTTCGGCTTTGGGCGACGGCATTTTTGACGGTGAGATTGATACGGTGCAAAAGGTCTTTGAAAAGAACGGGTATCAAACGGCCTGCATTACCAGTCCGAAGACCAAGACCTGGCTCTACAAAGGACGCTGGTTCGAATACAAGAAAATCATGATGGACGGTTATGGCGAAATCGTGCATGAGGACGCCCAGTTCTGGAAAGCCAAGGAAATGACCGACCGTTCCATCGCCCTGCTCAAACGGATGGCAGCCAAAGGACCGTTTTTTGCCTGGGTGCATTACACCGACCCCCACGCTCCCTATGAAAACCATGCGGAATGTTCTTACGGGGGGAAAACTGACCCTGATGTTTACGACAGCGAAATCACCTACACGGACATGCACATTGGGCGGCTACTTGCCTTTTTGAACGAATCAGGACTGATGCAGAACACCATGATTGTGCTCACCTCCGACCACGGCGAAGGGTTTGGCGAACATGGCGCACTTGAACATGGCTGTCTGCCCTACATTGAACAGAATTTCGTGCCGATTTGGGCCTATACGCCCGACCTGCCAGGCAAGCGGATTTCCGCCCCGGTTTCCCATCTGGATTTGGCTCCGACCATGCTTGGATTTGCCGGGCTGCCCATCCCCACAGCCTATGAAGGCATTGATTTGGTCAAACTGGCCAAGGGTGAGGTCCAGCCCCATCCCTTTGTGATTACCGAAACCCCGCGCAATATTCCGGAACCGACCTTTTTTGCCTGGGCTTTGACGGAAGGCGACTGGAAAATCATTTTCGACCGGTATGGAGCCAACTGGCAAGTCTACAACTTGAAAAACGACCCGCACGAACAACGGAATCTGGTGGACCTGGAACCGGCCAAGTTTGCCGAACTGAAACAAAAAATGAGCGGGTACTTAAACCAACAGGCCAAGCGGAAAAATTATTCAAACTGGAAACGGTTTCTGTGAAAAGACTGAGGACTGAAAACCGGGGGCTGAGGACTGAGGACCGAGTTTGTATTCATTCCTGGTGCCAGACTGCCAATTTATACATCTGGCTTGAAAAATGGAGGACCCTTTGCGTACTCATGTAACCTTGATTACCGGCGGGACCGGCGGTTTGGGAAAAGCCGTCACCAAAGCATTTCTGGACCGGGGGGACCGGGTGGTGGCAACCTATCGTTCTGAAGCCAGCCGGAAAAATTTTTTGACCGGTTTTTCCCCCTCTCCAGCCAATCTGACGCTCAAATCAGTTGACCTCAGCGATCTGTCCTCTGTCAAATCGCTGATTTTGCAAGCAGTTACTGAATTTGGCACGATTGACCACGTGATTCATCTGGCGGGCGGGTTTGCCGGTGGTCAAAATGTTGAAACCACGACGCTTGAAACCTTTGACCTGATGCTGGCCTTGAACCTCCGCTCGGCCTTCTACCTGATGAAAGAAGTGTTGCCGGTCCTCAAACGGCGCAATCATGGAACAATTGTGACGGTGGCATCCAAGGGCGCATTGCACATTGGTCCCGGAACCGGAGCCTATGCCGCTTCCAAAGCAGCTTTGATTGCGCTCACCCAAACAGTTGCCGCTGAAACCGGAAAAGGCGGCATCCGGGCCAATGTGGTTGCACCGGGAATGATTGACACGGAAGCCAACCGGCAAGCCATGCCTGACGCTGACCGTTCGGGCTGGACTGCCCCGGAATCCATTGCCCGCACGATTCTTTTTCTCAGTTCAAAGGATTCCGAAGGAGTCAATGGTTCCGTGATTTCAATGTAGGGACAGGGTTCAGGGTTCAGGGTTCAGGGTTTCGAATACCTGTAAGATCATGATTCTGAACTGGTTTACAATTCTCAATACTCAATTAAAATACCCTGAACCCTGTTTTCCCCTTTCTCTTTCCACCAAACCGATGATTTCCACGATTGGGTTGACGAAATATTACGAAGACATGCCAGCCGTGAAAGGGATTGACCTGTTTATTGGACAGGGGGAAATCTGCGGCCTCATTGGCCCCAACGGAGCCGGCAAAACAACCCTGCTCAAAATGCTGGCGGGACTGCTGCAACCCACTCGTGGGCGGATTGAAATTGATGGAAACGATGTTGGGGCCGAACCCCAAAAACTGCATGAAGTGGTTGGCTACATGCCAGATACGTTTGGGCTGTATGATGAAATGCTGGTTTGGCATTTTCTCGATTATTTTGCCCATGCCCACCGGGTTCCCAAGGCGGAGGTTCCCTCCCGGATTGATGAAGTGCTGTATCTCACCAATCTCACCTCAAAACGCGAAGCCCGTGTGGGACTGCTTTCCCGTGGAATGCGGCAACGGTTGGTGATTGCCAAAACCCTCCTGGCCAAGCCCAAGGTGCTGCTGTTGGATGAACCGGCCTCGGGACTTGACCCCTTGGCCCGGATTGAACTGCGGGACCTCATCAAACAATTGGGCGGAATGGGCCACACCCTGATTGTCAGTTCGCATATTCTTTCCGAACTTGCTGATTTCTGCACGTCAGTGGCCATCATGGAACGGGGGCGGCTGATTCGCTCCGGACGAATTGAAAAGATTGTGGAAAAACTGGCCCAGGGCCTTTCCCTGCGGATTGAGATGCTGGACCATTTTCACCGGATTGAGGCAGTTGAGGCAGTGCTTTCGGAATTACCAACCATTCAAGGTCTTACCAGAACAGGGCATACCCTGGACTGTGTGTTTTTGGGCAACCGGGACCAATTGGCCGTTTTTCACCGGGAGTTGGTCCTCCAGTACGAAGGCATTGTTTCCTTTTACGAACGCCCCTTTACTGTTGAAGATGTGTTTATGGCGGTCAGCAACCATCAGGTTTCATAACCAAATGCGGGTATGAACGGCCAATACAGCCACAACAGCCAATCCCAGACCTGGGAAAATCAAGCATATGGGCACTGACATCACTTCCATTGTCGAACAACGGATTGGCGGAATCTGGCAACGGGTGGAAATTGAATTGCCGGACCCGCGGAATCACCTGCTTTATGCAATGCTCGCCGGAGTGGGCCGGTGCTGGCAGGATATTGAACACATAACCACTCCCAGAGGTTTACCTGAAAAAGTCAGTCCCCAAACTCAAATGGAACTTGACCGGATGGCCAGAATCGCATGTTGTGTGAGCTATCTGACCTACAAGGAACTGTTGGAATGGGATTGGCAGGGAAAAATTTATCAGGGGCGGGCCTACGCTGATTGGGCGTCAAACTTTTTACCCGAAACCATGACGAAGCTGGAGGCACTCCAGGCAGACCCTGCCGACGTGCGACTGATTTTCTATTTCGACAACGGCGAACCCAATCCGTGGGTCTGATGCCAGCCCCTCCAACCTGCCGAAATCCCGGATTAAAGGTAAAGCTGTGACCAACCTGCCCCTGCGGTCCCTGCCGTTTAAGCAACTATTTTCTTTTTCAGGGACTTGGCGATTGAAAAAGCTTCTCCCCGCTCCTACAATCGAAGCGAACCCTCACCATACAACCACTCAGGAGAACATTTCATGGCAGATACCTTGCGAACCATCATCAGCCAGGAAGAGGTGGCAGCACGTGTGCGTGCGTTGGCACAGGAAATCCAGTCCGCTTATGACGGTCAGGAACTGACCATTGTGGCGTTGCTCGAAGATTCCTTCATGTTTCTTGCGGATATGATCCGGCATATGGACACACCAATGACATGCAGCTTTTTGAAAGCTTCGAAACATCAGGTCAGTGGGCATTCCGAAATTGTGTACACAACTGAATTTGATGCCAAAGACCGGAATCTACTCCTGGTTGGAGGGATTCTCGACACAGGTGTGACATTGGCCTACTTGATTCGACACTTCTCAATCAATGGAGCCAAGAGTGTCCGTTCGGCGGTCTTAATTGACAAACCGGATTTTCGCAATACGGAATGCGTCCCGGATTTTGTAGGCTTTTCGAGAACGGAAAAACTGATTGTCGGATATGGCCTGGGCCACCAAAATCACTACCGTCAGTTGCCTTACGTGGCTGAACTGGAAGCCGATTAAGAGAATTGAGAATTGAGAATTGAGAATTTTATTGACTCTCTTTAGATTGTTGCCGAACCCACAAGGTCATTCCGAAGAAGTTTGGGGTTCAATTCTCAATTCTCAATTCTCAATTATTTCCGGACTTGTTCCTGCAAATACTTGATTATGTCTTCGGAAATGGCACCGGGAGTAAAAATTTCCCCCACGCCCAGTTCCTTCAATTTCGGAATATCCTCATCCGGAATAATCCCGCCGCCAAACAACAGCACATCATCAATTTCCCGTTCCCTCATCAGTTCCAGAATCCGGGGAAAAAGGGTCATGTGTGCCCCTGAAAGAATGGAAACTCCAATGGCATCAACATCTTCCTGCAAAGCGGCGGTCACAATCTGTTCCGGGGTCTGGCGCAGCCCGGTGTAAACAACTTCCATCCCGGCATCGCGTAACACGCGGGCGATGAATTTTGCGCCCCGGTCATGCCCGTCAAGGCCAGGTTTGGCAATTAGAACTCGGATTTTTTTGTCAGTGGATTCGGTCATAAAAGTTCAGGGTTCAGGGGTTCGGGTTTTCGGGGTTTCGGGGTTTTGAGGTCAGGAAACCAAGAAACTCATTCTCAATCCTCAATTTCAAAA
>JAIBAN010000194.1 GCA_019695185.1 Blastocatellia bacterium
GAAAAAAACGTATGAGATTGTCAATGTGAATGGAATCGTGATTGACGGGACAACGCAGGCCACTGCGGTGGGTAACACCAACCTGGCAGGGCCGGAGGTTTTCTTTGATGTCGTGGATTTGGATGTGGTCCCACCAGCCCCCAATAAACTGTTTTTTTCGTCACATTGTTTCGTTTTTGCCGCAGCCGCAAATAATACGTTGTCAGGGTTTGGGTTTGTTGATTCGAGTCCCGGTGCCACGAAATCAACCGGTGGTGTGATTGGGTTGGTTGCCAACACAGAGTTGCCAATTTTCCCGACAAAAGGCAATAAAATTAGCGATAACTGGTTTGGCTTGTCACCAGATGGGGAGATTTATTCTGGGTTGAGGTTTGGGATTTATCTTGCCTTTAACAGCCAAGAAAACGTGGTGGAAAAAAACGTTATCTGTACAGAAGGATTTGACCTCCAAATCGATTTCTTCTTAAACGGGCTAACAGCCAGTCGTTTCCTACCCACGCGAAAAAATATAGTAAGGGAAAACTATTTGGGGACAAATTCCAAAGGAACAAGACGATTGACTCCAGTGGCATTTAATCGAAAAGCCGACGGTTTGGGAAACCCATCCCTTGGCATCAGTTACAGCACAACTGAAAATACTATTGAAAACAACATCATTGCAGGAACCAAATCAGGTGGTATTGGGGCAATCAATCCTGGAGAAGGTAATTTGATTTCGGGGGCAAATGCCAACATCATCCGCAACAACCGGATTGGCATCGGAGTCAACGGGGAAAATATCGGGCCGGACCTGACCGTTGCTGAGAATGCCCGTGCCGTGGGCATTTTTGCCAGTGCCGGCGACACGGTAACCGGCAATCAGATTGGCAATTTTCCCGGAGCTGGGCTTGAGGTCCAGACGGCGCAAAAACCCGATTCCGCCAACCCGTTTGGCCCCACAGTGGTCACCGGCAATACGATTTCCAATTGTGGTATCGGCATCCAGGCCACCCAAATCCGGGGCGCGGTGATTGCTGGCAACACCATTTCCAATTACAGTAAAGGCGGGGTTGTGCTGGGCGACCGGCCCTTTGACGCCAGCACTGGCAGCAGCCAGGAGTCCGTGAATCCGTGGGGCATTCCCACCGTCAACGTCACGATGTCCGAGAACCAGTTCACCAACGTCTCCGGACCCGGCATTGCGCTCACTCCGGAGGTGGGTGATGTGGTTGGCGGCGGGTACCTGCCCAACACCCGAACCGTGGTGGACCGGTCGGGACCGAATTTCTACCAGCCTTCGGCGGTGCTGCGGACCGCCCAGCGGCAGGCAGACGGCAGCATTCTGGTGACCGGGTTTGCCCCCAATCCCGGCAAAATCGAGTTGTATGCGTCCAACCGTCCGGCCCGGCCTACGGCTCCGGATACAGACCCAGCAGCTTATGGGCTGGGGCGGTATATGGTGAGGGTTGATGACGCCCTGGGAGAATTCACCACCTTGATTCCAGCCTCCACTGCCCAGGGCATCACGGATGTCTCAGCAACCCTCACCGTTCCGACCAGCACGGGTGCCCAAACCAGCGAGTTCTCCCGCACGATTGCGGTGCAGGGAATAGCGCCGCCCCCTGACACCGTCGCGCCGACGGTGATGGTGACGGCTCCGACCGCTGGTCAACAAATTGAATCCAAGGCCGGTACCCAGGTGGTGATAGGCTGGCAGTCTTCGGACAATGTAGGCGTGGTCCGGCATGACGTGTGGCTGGCCCGTCCCGGACCGGGAGCGGTGGACATGATCGCCTCCGGGCTGGCCGGAAGCGCCCAATCCTTCACTCGGAACGTGCCAGAAAACCTCGATGTCCCGCAGGCTCAAATCGTGGTGATGGCTTTCGACGCAGCAGGAAATCAGGGACAGGGGCTGTCGGGGATGTTCACCGTCAAAAAACCAGTGGTCGGCCCGCCTCCCGATACCGAAAAACCAGTGGTGACAAACGTCACTCTTGCGGCGGGCCTGACCAGAACCGCGCAAAGCTTCGCTTGGACGGTGCCTGGGACGGTTGCCAAAACCAAAACCGGTGTGGTCAAGGTAGTGGCCAGGGATGCGGCGGGAAATACCGGAGAAGCTGTGTCAAACCCGTTTGTCATCAAATAACAAACGAGCAAAACACCAAAAGCGAAAGGCGCAATCCTTGGGGACTGCGCCTTGTTTGTATCCTTGCAAGAAAATGGCGTGCTTTTTCAAATTGAAAGTGCATAGGCTGGTCTCCTCAAAAATGTTGGAAACCAGCCTACGCACTTTCAATTTGAAAAATCATGCCATTTACGGAATGGTTACGATAAATGGCCGGGTGCGCGCCAAAGACGCGCACCCGGCTTCTTACTTGGTTCGAATTACTGTAAAAATTGGTCCGGAAGCGGATCCGGTCGGGCTGCTGACACTCACCGGCCCCGTGGTTGCTCCCACAGGAACCGTGGCGGTGACCTGTGAAGTTGAATCCACCGTGAAATTTGTGGGACGTCCGTTAAAAAACACCTGGGTTACCGTCCCCAGGTTGATTCCAGTTAGTATCACCTGGGCTCCGCTTGGCCCGCTGGCTGGCGAAAGTATCGTCAGAATTGGCCCTTTGCTGTAGGGCAACACCACCAACGTGAAACTTTGTGACCCCGTGACTCCACAGTTATCAATAGCGGTTACGGTGACTGTAAAAGAACCTTCCACCACCGGCGTGGTGTTGACCACTCCAGTTACCGGATTCACGGCCAGGGAACCTACAAACCCATTTGTAGCTGCTACGGTAACCATAGAAACCGTTCCATTGTCCGCCGGACCCATCGAAGGTGTGATGGTCACGGGATTCCCGGCGGTGACCGTGGTGGCCGAATAGGTTCCCAAGGTTGGTCCCGGATTCGGGGTAATGGTGAGTGGAACTTGACCGGTGGCGGTCAGCCCGTCCGCATCGGTCACCGACATGGTTATGAAGTTTGCTCCGGGAGTTGCCGTACAACCGGCCCCAATCACTGCTGACACCGACCCGTTGGTGTTGGTCAGGCTGGTTACGGTCACCCCATTGGGAACCGAAATCACACGAACAGTTAAATTCCCCGCCGCCGTTTCCATATCGTTGACCGTGGCAACCACCGAGGTGGAAGCGGTGCCACCCTGGACCCTTGTGAGCGAAGGGCTCCCGGTCAGGGTTGGTCTACTTTGAACCACGAGTCCATAAAGACGATTGGCGGTGCATCCCGCCCCATTGGAGGCCTGGACCGTAAACGAATAGGTACCGGGCAGGTCGGCCGTTCCGCTCAAAACCCCGTTGGATGCGAGGGTGATGCCCGGCGGGAAGGCCCCGGAAACCAGGGTGAATGAGTACGTGCCGGTTCCACCGTTTGTGCTCAAGGTCTGGGTGAATGGTGTTCCGACGTTGGCAGTCAGTTGTACAGAACCGGGGTTGATCCGGACGCAGCCGGTTGGAATCAGAAATACATCCGAATGATTGTTTGGGTCGTTTGGGGTGAGATCGGAAGAACTACTTTCAAAGACGATGAAATTTCCATCCTGGCTGATGATTGAGTCCAACGCGCCCCCATTGCCGGTTGTTACGGCCGAGGTAAAAGTCCGGCTGATTAATTGCGTTTCATTGGTTGTTTGGTCAAATAAAAACGCATCAAACGTATTGTTCGTGTCAAACTGGGCAGCCACCAGATTGACGGCCGTACTGTTGTAGGTCAAAAACTGGCCGTTGGCACTCAGACGAGGTGAAAAACAGGTTCCGTTTGCAACCGATGCCAGGGGCGAACCGGGCAGGTGACTCACCAGGGTGGTTCCCCCCGTCAACCGATTGAACAGAAAAATGTCCGTGGTATTGGGGGTGTCTACCTGGCCATTCACCAAATTGGTGGCAATGCTTTCGTAAGCGATAAACCGGCCATCTGCACTGATGACCGGTCCACCCGAATTGGAATTACTGGCCGTGGTTGGCGATTCTGGGGCATGGCTCACCAAGGTGAGGTTCCCAGTTAGCCGGTCAAAAAGGAAAACGTCCAGGCTGGCAATAAAATCAACCTGATTTGGTAATAGGTTGTTCGAAGCACTTGAAAAAACGACCCACCGACCATCTGCACTGATAGATGCTTCGAGACATGCATTGTTACCGGTTTGGAGGGGCGACACAAAGGTATGGCTGACCAACTGAAGCGAGTCGTTTTCCAGGTCAGCCAAAAAAACATCCTGAGCGGAACCGGTATCGATTTGGCCGGGTACCAAATTGGGGGTAGGACTGAGAAAGGTGAAAAAACGACCATCGGAGCTGAAACCAAAACTTCGGTTGGTGGCTTGGCATCCCCAAATTCCGGTTGTGGTGGGCAATCCAGCGACATGATTCACAATCCGTAAAGTTTCAGAAATGCGATCAAAACAGAAAAGGTCATTCTGGTTGTTGGTGTCAACCTGCCCACTTACCACGTCGGTGGCCTGCGAAACAAATAAAATAAACCGGCCATCACCGCTGATGGCCGGATAGTTGGATCCTTTGCCCGCTGTGGCAACTGGGGAGAGCGAGGACCGGCTGACCAGGGTTATGTCACCCGTCAGGCGATTATAGAGAAAAATATCACCCCGGTTCTGGGGGTCCGTGTCGTTGCGGTCAATCTGGTTGAAGATCAAATTGGTTGCATTGCTTTGGAACACCACAAAATGTCCATCAGGAGTAATGGAGGCGTAGGAAGACCCTTGATTTCCAGCGGTTGTCAAAGCACCGGGAATATGACTGACCAGCGCATATGTGCCCAACTCCCGATCAAAAAGAAAGATGTCGGAAGTATTGTTTCCATCCACTTGCCCCACGACCAGATTGGTTGATGAATCCACGAAAACCATATACCGGCCATCATTGCTGATACAAGAGCCATCAACCACTCCAACTCCATTTCCACCCAGTCGCAGGGAAACCGGAAGCCCTTCGGCTACTGCTTTAGGCGAGGTGTTCAAGGCTTTTAGCGGCTTGAAAGGCGGTTGTACATATATTTTGGCATTGGCCGGACCGGTCAGGTTTCCGGCCAGGATAACAAATAGCAAAAGAAGGCTCAAAAGCCATCCGGCTTGAGCAAACTGACGACGTATCATTTGGTGTTGTCTCCGAAAATGGAAAGGTTCAGAATTTTCAAAACAGGCATTCGTGCTGGCGAAGAGCTTATTCCCAACGCGTGTTTTTCGGATTTAATGGAGGGTAATATTACCGCTCTGGCTCCATTCCAAGCCTCATAATGGTGTTCATTGTACAACTTTATTTCCCCAATCGCAGATTTTGGCTACCCAGAATGAGTAGTTTGTATCCTTGCGGTGCGCTGGTGTGGAGCAAACATGAAAGTATGTTTTGTCGCACGCCAGCGCACCGCAAGGTTACCCTTGTTTTGTTTTCCGGACAAAGAAGGAATTACCGCTCAATGCGGAGATAACTTGGCTCAGGTTCGTGGTACGGCTGAAACAGCATCTGCAAATCGGAATAGGATTGCAAATTTGCCGGTTCGGTTGAGGCTGCCGCCGCCCGGTTTTTCGTGGCGGTCGAGGAAGAATTGCTGGCTTTCCGGCCGGTTGCAAGGCCGGAACCGGCACCCTGCCCGGTCCAGCCGGTTGCAGTCGCCCCGGAAGCCGTCCCTCAGT
>JAIBAN010000195.1 GCA_019695185.1 Blastocatellia bacterium
TGGATTGGGGCCGGGTCGTCGAGGTGGTCGAATATTGTTCCGGCAGCGAGTACCACACACCGTATTTTTGGGAATCCGAATTCGTCAACTATGTGGTCGAACGGGAAGGCCGGGAATCCCACATCGGTTACGGCGGCGAAATTTTCCGGAACAGTCCCCGGTTTGATGACATCATGCCGCTGACCGGGCGGCTGGTGAACTGGGATTACCCGGCCATTGCCGACTTCCGGCGAATCGCGCTCAAACTGGAACAAACCACCGCTGCCCCCTTCGGTTTGGCATCCCGCAAAGAATGTCTGTTCGTGGCCGGGAGACGGTTTCCGAACCATGCGTATTGCCAAAGCTATTGGGAAAACCCGGACTTTCCCTACCTGCTCGCAGCCCTGGCCGAGCTGCCCGAGTGGCTGGACCTCACCGAAAGCGCCCCCGACCTCGAAGCCCATAACCTGGCTCGGAAATACACCTGGCTCGCCGCCCTGTACCGCGTTGCCCACCCGGAACCACTCCCACCGGTCAGGCTGGAAGACTTCCGGGAGGTGACCGATTCCCCGGACTATGATTGGGACGACGGTGACGACAGTGACAAGGAGAACGATTGGTTGGCTTGGGATTGACCACAGCCTGAAGCAGAGGTGCCCGACGGCTGGCAGACACAATGAGCGCACCGGACCGCTCTGGAGTGAAGACCATCCGCATAACAGTTTGGCCTACAGCGGAAAGATCGAAATGGCAGTTGAAATATGATTATCAGACGAATACTTCAGGCAGAAGTTTCATCGGGGGGATTCTCTGGTTCAGATTCCTTTTTGGAAGACGCTGTTTTCCGAGTCGAAGGAGATGCAGCCTTGGATTTCTTTTTCTTTTTCTTGGCCCCCGCTTTTTTTGATGCGGATGTTCTTTTTTTCTTTTTGCGGCGGTACGGCTGTTTTGGAAGTGGTTCCGGCGGTTCAGGTTCAGCATCCAGGAGCGTAAACAGTTGGCCGAGGGTTAACCCTAAAGCTTTGCCAATTTTTTGGGCAGTCTCAATGTTGATATTTTTTTCGCCGCGTTCAACCACCCCCTGGTAGGCCCGATGCAAATCGCACACTTCGGCAAATGCCTCCTGGGTGAAACCTTGTTCACGGCGCAGGCGGGTAATGAGAATTCCAAGTTTACGGGAGAGTTTGTTGTTTTCCACCGGCGCGAATGTAAGAACATTCCCGCCAAGCGTCTACTATCAACAGGTAGTCTCTCTAAAGATAGTAGTGCCTGTAAATCAAGTTGGATGAGTCAAAAAAAGCAGATTTCAATCAAAGGTTTTGGCGTGAAAAGCAGTGCTCAAAAAAGAATAAAAAAACCATGCTTTTTGGGAGAATCATGGTATAGAATCGCCCGGATAGCGCGGCCATTTCCGAGGGGTCGGAAAACCGCATGGCCTAAAATGCCGAATGCCGCCCTTGGCTGCAAAAGTTGGGGCGGCACTCCATAACGATAGATGTCAGTGGGGTATTGACGACGAAAACCTAACAAACCACCTTTCCCAAGTCAAATTCAGCCGCGCTTTTCGGCCAGAGGCGTAACCCTTTTGGATTGAATGTTTTATCCATTTTGGTGACCGCACCTGTCTGAATTGTCGCCTTGTGTCCTCCGGCTTTTTTCGGTGGAGTGAGGGGATTTGTGTCTTTTCAAAGCTGAGAAAGTGCTTTCTTTTCAGTTATTTGGGGAGATACAGCCGGAATCCCGAAACCTTTCCGAAAGCCGGAAGTGGGCAAAAACGGCTGAAACGGATTTTTTGCAGTTTTTTTGACTGGTTGGGATTTTTTTTCCCGGAAAAGCCGTGGTCTGCCTGTTTTTTGGTTCGTTCACTTCCCTTTCGGCATCTGCACAGGTCCGCTTATGCAGAGTTTTGCCCTTGCTGCCAACAATTCACAAAGCAAAACAACTCAGCCTGGCTTGAGTTGGACAGCATTTTGTCGCCAGCCCCAAACCGCCGCTGATTTGGAGGCGGAAGCCATTTCCTGGCTGGAATCCGTTTCCGGGTTTTCCGTTCCCTCCTTGCGCAACGGTAAAAACCGGCTGGGCAAAAAAGGGGAAAAAGGAAGCCCCGTCGCGTTTTTTCAATCCGGTGTCAGTCCGGAGGGCGTTCCCTTCGTCAACCTCACCTTCAGCACCTTCCGCAATGGCGGCTGGCAGGAACGGTTTGATTCCAGGGCAGCCCTCCAGCAACTGTGGGAATCATTCCAATCCGGTCACCGGCTGGCTTCCAAAACCAGAACCCAGCCCCAGCCAGGGCTCATCGCACGGGAAGCCAGCCAGCGTCGAAAGGCGGAAGAAGAACGGCAGGTCAGAGCCGCCAGTGTCGCAGCAGACCTGGCGCTCTGGGAAACCCTGGCCCCCACCGGTAGCAGCGTGTACCTGTCACGCAAAGGGGTCCGAATGGCGGCGACCGGCTGTGCTGCCATCCGGTATGGGACCGACAGCGAAGGCCGGGGTTTCGTCGCGGCCCTGGTGGAAGACACCTCCGGGCAGGCCCTGGGACTGCAAAAGATTGGGGACGACGGCGAGAAACGGTTTACCTATGGCTTGGCCAAGCAGGGTGCGTTCTTCCGGCTGGGAACACCGGCAGGTTTCAACCCCAAGCGTCCAGCCTTTGTGGTTTGTGAGGGCTTGGCGACGGGATTGTCCCTCCGGGCGGCGCTGGGTGACGAGACTGCAAGCGAAGTCCTGTGCGCGCTGGATGCGGGCAACCTGGCTCCCGTGGTGGCCGCGCTGCGGGCGCAGTACGGCACCAAATCAAAGTGTCACATCGTGATTGCTGCGGACAACGACCAGTGGAAAGCCGAACGGCTGGAACGCGGTGAACCGCTGGGCAACACCGGACTTATCAAAGCCCACCAGACCGCCCTCAAATTTCGCTGCCAAGTGGTGACTCCTGCCTTTGCCAACCTGGATACGACGGACCAGCCCACCGATTACAACGACCTGCACCGGCTGGCCGGACTGGAAGCCGTCCGAAAGCAGCTTGCCCATCCGCAGAAACCCGATCCGCACTTCGCTTTTTTCAAAGCCCGCCACAAAGCCATCCGCCGGTTGCGCCAGTGGTTCGGCGGCGTGGTCATCGAGTGCCAGCGCCGTTACCTGGGCGATGTTGGAACCGATACCGAAAGCATCGCGCAGGCTGAAACCTTGCTGGTCCGTTCCGGCATCGGGACCGGCAAAACCCAGTTGGTGAAAAACCTCATTCTGCCCCAGGCGGACAATCAATCGGTCCTCTACATTTCCCATCTGGTCGCGCTGGCCACCGATGCGGCCAACCGGCTGGGGTTTGAGTTGTACTCCGACTACAAAGGATGGCGAACGGGCAGTGACTGTACCTTCAGCGAAGTGCGCTGCGCCGCCATCTGTCTCAATTCCCTTTCAATGTTGGCGGAAAACGGTTCCGTGCGCTGCTTTGATGTGGTGGTGATTGATGAAATCGAGCAATTGCTGCGACGGCTCACGACCCGCATCAAGCACAAACGGCTGGTTCTGGGAATCCTGCGCCATCTGATTGCCCAGGCCCGGCAGGTGGTGGTCCTGGATGCCCATCTGTCCCCGCTCACCAGACTCATGCTGGAGCTGTGGCGACCCAACCGGCGCACTGTCACCATTCTCAACGAGTACCACATCGGCGCAGGGCGTACCGTGACCCTCTATGAAAAACCCGATGAGATCATGGCTGCCGCCCTGACCGAACTTCAGCATGGTGGCCGGGTGTTCCTCACCTGCAACAGCAAAAAGACAGCCCGGACCGCCTTCAAGCTCTTTGAAGCGGAAGCCCCAGGAAAACGGGGCCTCTATATCAGTGGTGACAACAGCGGCGACCCGGAGGTGCTGGAGTTTTTCCGCGATGTCAACGGGCAGGCCCGCCGCTATGACTACATCGTCGTTTCCCCTTCCGTGAGCACCGGCGTCTCCATCAACGAGGGACATGGGTTCACCTTTGTCGGCGGCATCTTCACCCACAGTGTCAACACCCCTGCCGACTGCCTCCAGGCCCTGGGCCGGGTGCGCGGCATGGAACAGCTTCACGTCTGGGTATCGGACGTGAAGAATGCCAAACCCACCGCCGAGCGGGACATCGCCGCCCGCTGGGAATCCACCCACCAGCATGACCGGCCCCTGATGGGCCTCGACAGCGGTGGTGAAACGGAAATTCTGGACGACGCATACCACCGGCTGGCGCTCGCGGTCGCCCGCGAGGAAAACTTCGCCACCAACGACTTTCTCTCACGCTTCCTGGAAATGCTCGACGCCGACGGCTACCGGGTCACGTACCACGAGTCCGATGAACCGGAAATCATCATCGCCGGAATGCTGGCGGAGGAAGCCCGGACCCTGGAAGCGGACGAGTTTCTCCGGACCCGGGTGTCCGCTCCGGACCTGGAAGCAGAGACGGCAGCGGGCCTCGAACGCAAACATAGACGCACCTTTGCAGAAACGCGGGCGCTCGACAAACATCACCTCAAGGAATTCTACCGGCTGCCCGAAACGGCAGCAGCGGACATCGTCGCGGCGGTCATTGAGAAAGACCGGCGCGGCCAGCGACGAACCGAAATCAGAAACCTCGAAATCGCACTTGCCACCGACGCGCAACTGCGGGAGGCACAAGGCACCCACAACCAAACGGCGGATTTTCTGCCGGACCAGCGGAACCTCGCGGCGGAACGCGAACTCTCCCGGATGGTCTTACAGGCGGTCGGAGTCGAACCGGCCACCCTTGAACCGAAACCTGACCACACCTACACGAAACACAGCCCGGCCATCGTCGCCCTGGTCGCCTGGCTCCGGGCCAATCGCGCCTGGATTAGTGGCATTCTGAGAGTGCCCCCGGATGAACGCTTGAGTGCCGACCCGCTCCGGTTCGTGTCCAAAGCGTTGCGGCAGATGGGACTCAAACAACGGCGGACGGGAAGACATGCGAAGGGAGAATATTGCCTGGATGTCGGTGTGGTGAACGAACTGGCCGAAGTGCTGTGGAGGCGAGGAACCCATCCGGAGCAGTGCGGGGACACTTCACGGTATAAGGAAGGAAATGCGGGGAATGTCCCAGTCATTTCATTGAGTGTTTCAGATTGAATCGCGCAGATTAGTTTTTATCTGTTTTAGGTTTTCGCGGATGGTATTTAGAAGGTCCACGTAATTTTTTTCCGCCTTCACCTTTTCTTTCACTTGCCGATAATGGAAGAGGTGCTTCAAACCGTTCATGAACGACGACTGCCACTGCATACGCAAGCCCTTCACTCTCAATCAACTCAGGGAGATTTTGAAGCAGTAATTGTTCTGTTTCTGGCATTATGCGAACTACTTTACCTTTTCTTTTGGTATTTTTTTCGTTGTTCATTGCTTACTTTGTCCAAAAATTATTGACAAGAAGGAAGCCAACTTGTAAATTTTATCATACTTAAATTGTGGGTTGAACACAAGGGAACAGCTATTTTAACAGAAGGAGAAGCCTCATGGGCATTGTTACTGCCATTTGGAATCGTGCAGGGGGAGTTGGAAAAACCACATTAACCAGGGAAATCGGTTACGAATTGTGTCATAACGGGCTGCATGTGCTTTTGATTGATGC
>JAIBAN010000094.1 GCA_019695185.1 Blastocatellia bacterium
AGGGGTGGCGGTGGACAACGCCGGAAACCTCTATGTGGCGGACACGGGCAACAACCGGGTGACGCGGTTTGCGGGTGGCAACAACGGAGCGGCCACGGTGCTCTGCACCATCAGTGCGAGCCTGACGAGCCCGGCGCTGGGACAGGTGCGGGGCGCGGAAGGGGTGGCCATCGTGGATGCGGGATTGCTGGGCGGAACCGCCGGGCAGCCCGCCATAGTGGTGAGCGACACGCAGAACCGGCGCATCCAGGGCAGCCTGACGACCACTTCGGCAACCGGTTATTTCCTGGTCGGCAGCCCGAATGGCAGCGGGTCCGGAGCAGGCCAATTCTTCAGTCCAGGTAAAATCCGGTAGGGGGTTGGAAAGACATTTGGAGTCGGCAACAATAAACAGTGACAGGTAAACAGTGATAGATTTTTTTCTTGTCACCTATCACTGTTTACTGTTGTTGACTTCCCAGACTCCCCAGACTCCCCAACCTGTTTCAGGTTTCATGGGGGGTAAACCGGTATCCTACCCAGGGTTCGGTCAAAATGTAGCGTGGTTGGTGGGGGTCGGGTTCGATTTTACGGCGCAACTGGTTGATAAAAACCCGCAGATACTCAGTCTGGTCGGCTGACTGCCACCCCCAAACCGCTTGCAGCAAAGCCCGGTGGGTGAGGACTTTTCCGGCATTCAAAACCAGGAATTTGAAAACCTCAAACTCTTTGGGGGTCAGTTTGACATCATGGCCACTCACCAGGACTTTGCGCGCTTCCGTGTCAATCGTCACATCTCCGACTGAGATCGTGGTACTGGCTGCTTCAACCGGAGACAACCGGCGAAAGACAGCCCGGATGCGGGCCATCAGTTCGTCCATGCCGAACGGTTTGGTCACATAATCGTCGGCCCCGGCATCAAGGGCGGCCACTTTGTCGCCTTCCGCTCCTTTGGCGGAAAGCACGATAATCGGGACCTGGGAAAAGGTGCGGACCTGGCGGCAGACTTCAAGTCCTGACATTTCCGGCATGACCAAATCCAGAATAATCAAATCGGGCACAAGTTTATGCAGTTCTTCCAGGGCTTCGAGCCCGTTGCGGGCGGTGCGGACATCATAGCCGCGCACCTGGAGGCTGGGCCGTAAGGCCCGCAAAATCTGGGGTTCGTCGTCAACGAGGAGAATGGTCGGGGTTTTCTTCATAGTCTGCAAGTGAAGGTGCCACCGGAACTCTGGTTTCGGTGGGAATGGCAACGGAAAACGTGGCTCCTTCGTGGGGCACGCTTTCCACCCAAATCCGGCCTCCGTGGGCGGTGACAATTCCTTTGGCAATGGCCAGTCCCATTCCGGTTCCTTCAGGTTGCGGGCCGGCAACCGGAGTGGCACGGTAAAATTTGTCGAAAATCCGGTCAAGGTCATCCGGTCGAATTCCATGACCGCAATCCCTCACACTCAGAGATAATTCATTTTGGGCAAGTTTGCCATGGACGGTGATTTCGGTCCCGGTGGGCGAATATTTGGCGGCGTTTTCCAAGAGGTTGACCAGCACTTCGTCGAGCAGGCGGGAATCCACGCAAACCAGTGGGAGTGATTCGGGCACATCAATTTTGACTGAGTGGTTCCGCAGGCGGGCGGACGCCTGATTGACCGCTGTGGTCACAATTTCAGAAACAGTCGTCCAATGCCGGACCACAACCAGTTCACCGGCTTCAATCCGGGCCATTTCGAGCAGGTTCTGGACGAGCATGGTCAGACGGTGGGTTTCTTCGCTGATGATGGCGTGAAATTCGTGCAGGGAAGCGGCATCCCAGGCAATTTCCTCGTTGAGCAGGTTGTCAACCGCCGTGCGAATGGCGGTCAGCGGGGTCCGCAGATTATGCGAAACCGAAGCCAGCAGGGCTGATTTCAAGGCATCGCTTTGGCGCAGGGCTTCGGTGCGGCTCATTTCGTGCAGGAAGCGGGCCCGTTCCAGCGCCAGCGCCACCAATCCGGCAATGGCTTCACAGGAACCCTGAGAAAGCCCGGCAGCCCGAATGACCAGGACGCCCAGCGCCCGCACACCGACTTTCAAGGGAACATAGGCCACCGGTTCGGCACTTTCGTCCAGGCGGCTTTCATTTTCCTGAAAGGTTTTGGAAAGCAGTTCCTCAGAGGGCGTAAAGGTATGTTGTTCCTTGGAGGTGACGGCGGTTCGTTCCCAGGTGTCACCGGTTTTGCCGGGCATAAAAACCGCGCAATACTCGGCCTTAAAGGTTTCCACAATATGGCTGGTCATGGTGGAAACAGCATTTTCAGCATCGGGCAGAAGCACAATCGCATTACTCAATTGGTACAGTCGCCAGACCTCCTCCCGTTGCTGTTCGGCTTCTATCCGCCGGGCCTGCGCGGTGGCGGTCAGTCGGCTGACGGTCACAGTGGTGACCAGAAACACAAACAAGGCCACCCAGTTTTGCGGATCCTGGATGGTGAGGGTGCCAACCGGCGGCAGAAAGAAAAAGTTGAATCCGACCATGCTCAGAATTGAGGCCAGAATGCCCGGCCCCAGCCCAAAAACGGAGGAAACGGCCAGGACGACCAGCAAAAAACTCATGGCCACCGTGGTCGCATTGACGCTGGGAAACAGCCCATAGAACGTCAAAACCACCGCCACGACGCTGGCGCTGGCCACTCCGAATCCGGTCAGATTGCGGGGCATCCGGCGAGCACGGGGCATTGGCGGCGAGGGGACCACCTGCACCGCAGCTTCTTTGACTTCGGCCAAAAATCGGTCCAGCACCGAGCCTTTGAGCAAAATTTCCCAGCGCGAGCGGGCGGTTTGGCCAAAAATCACGTGGGAAATGCCTTCGGTCCGGGCGAATTCAATCAAACCGCTGGCGGCATTTTCATTTTTGAGTTTGACGATGGTGGCCCCCAGTTCCTCCGCCAGTTGAAGGTTGCGCGAAAGCTGCTGGGCGTCGAAGGGTTTGATGTTACCTGCGTTCTCTCTGGGAGTTTCAACATAAATGGCATACCAGCGGGCTCCGAACCGGCCTGCAATCCGGGCACCGGCCCGGACCAGCCGCTGGGCGGCGGCATTGGATGAAAGGCAAACCATGACCTTTTCGGGAATTGGAGCTGGTTCCAGTCCTTCGCGGCGACGGTAGGCCGCCGCCTGGGTTCCGACCTCTTCGGCAGCCGTCCGGAGTGCCAGTTCCCGCAGAGTGGAAAGGTTTCCCGTGCGAAAAAAATTGGTGAGGGCCTGTTCGATTTTTTCGGGCCGGTAAATCTTGCCTTGTTTCAGTCGGGATTGCAGTTCCTCAACCGTGATGTCAACGTTGATGAGTTCGTCGGCCCGCCGGAAAAACGTGTCGGGAACGGTTTCGCGCACCTGAATGCCGGAGGAACGCGCCACTGCATCGTTCAGGGTTTCCAGGTGCTGAATGTTGACTGCGGTCAGGACGCTGATGCCTTCCGCCAGCAGGTCCAGCACGTCTTCGTACCGTTTGACATTTTTGGAGCCGGGAACATTGGTGTGGGCCAGTTCGTCCACCAGGACCACGGCTGGTTTGCGGGCCAGAATGGCCTCCAGGTCAAGTTCCTCCAGCCAGACATTCCGGTAATTGATTTTCTTCCTGGGAATGACTTCCAAGTCCCCAATCATGGCTTCGGTTTCGGCCCGACCGTAGGTTTCCACCACGCCAACCACGACATCCGTGCCTCGTGCCTGCAATGAATGGGCATCCCGCAACATGGCATAGGTTTTTCCGACTCCGGGGGCGGCACCCAGATAAATGCGCAGTTTGGCCCGCTCGTCATGCTCGATGCGGGCCAGCAGTTGTTCAGGGGTGGGGCGACGGTCTTCAACAGACATGGAGGACTCAAAACTATTTTCGGGGGAACCTTTCATCCAGCGCCAGATTCAACTCAAGCACATTCACCCGCGCTTCGCCAAGGATGCCAAAGGTCCGGCCCTCAGTCTGCGCCGCCACCAAAGCCCGGATTTGGTCTTCGGTTGCCTTTCGTTCTTTGGCAATACGGGAAATCTGGAAGGCCGCCGCCGCCGGAGAAATATGCGGGTCGAGGCCGGAAGCCGAAGCCGTCACCAGGTCAACCGGAATCGGCTGGCCCGGATTTTCCTGGCGGAGCCTGACAGCCGCGCTTTTGACGTTTTCCTGAATCAATTTGGCACTGGTCGGCCCCAGATTGGTGCCACCCGATGCCGTTCCGTCATAACCGACGGCTCCGGCTGCCGATGGCCGTGAATGAAAATAACCCGGACCGGTAAAGGGCTGTCCAATCAGCCTGGAACCGATGACGGTTCCATTTTTCATAATCAGACTGCCATGAGCCTGTTCCCGAAACAGAAAATGAGCCAAACCGGTCACCACCAGGGGATAAACTCCGCACAGGAGAACAATCAGCACCAGTGTCATCAAGCAAGCAGTTCGTACATGGTCTTTTAATTTCATAAAATCCTCTGGGGCGCTCCGGCAGGAGCAGCAAACCTCCTTTTTGTCGTACACTTTCTGGTTTTCGATTTTTTTCAAACAAGTCCAAAGACTCGAATCACCATATCAATCAGCTTGATTCCGATGAACGGAATGACCACGCCACCCAACCCGTACAAAACCAGATTGCGCCGAAGGACAGCGGCGGCACCCAGCGGGCGGTAGGTCACTCCCCGCAGTGCCAGGGGAATCAAGGCCACAATGATGAGCGCATTGAAAATCACCGCTGACAAAATTGCGGATTCCGGCGTTGCCAGCCCCATCACATTGAGGGATTGGAGCGGACCGGTCGAGTGGCCTTTGAGGGCGTACAACCCGGAAAACATGGCCGGAATGATGGCAAAATATTTGGCCACATCATTGGCAATGGAGAAGGTGGTCAATGCTCCACGGGTCATCAGCAGCTGTTTGCCGATTTCCACGATTTCAATCAGCTTGGTGGGGTTCGAATCCAGGTCAACCATATTGCCTGCCTCCTTGGCCGCCATCGTCCCGGTATTCATCGCCACGCCTACATCCGCCTGGGCCAGAGCCGGAGCGTCGTTGGTGCCGTCACCGGTCATGGCCACCAGCTTGCCCTGGGACTGTTCGCGCTTGATGAGGTCCATTTTGTCCTGCGGCTTGGCTTCGGCCAGGAAATCATCCACCCCGGCTTCGCGGGCAATGGCGGCGGCAGTCAGTGGGTTGTCACCGGTAATCATGACGGTTTTGATACCCATCTGGCGCAGGTGGTCAAAGCGTTCCTTTAACCCTTCTTTCACGATGTCCTTCAAATAGATGACCCCCAACACTTTTTGGTGCTGGCCTACCACCAGCGGGGTTCCGCCCATGCCGGCGATGCGGTCAACGGTGGCTTTCAGTTCCGCCGGAATTTCACCGCCATTGGCTTTGACAAAGGAAATGACGGATTCAGCCGCCCCTTTACGAATCGAATTTCCATTGAAATCCACTCCCGACATCCGGGTTTGCGCGGTGAAGGGCACAAAATGGGCGTTCAGGGCATGGATGTCGCGGCCCCGCAATCCATATTTGGTTTTGGCCAGAATGACAATCGAGCGGCCTTCCGGGGTTTCATCCGCCAGACTGGAAAGCTGCGCGGCATCGGCCAGTTCGCCTTCGGTCACATTGGGCATCGGCAGGAATTCGGTCGCCTGCCGGTTTCCCAGCGTGATGGTTCCGGTTTTATCCAGCAGGAGCGTATTGACATCCCCGGCTGCCTCCACTGCCCGGCCTGACATGGCCAGCACGTTCTTTTGAATCAGGCGGTCCATTCCGGCAATTCCAATGGCGGAGAGCAGACCCCCGATGGTGGTGGGAATCAGACAGACCAGCAGGGCCACCAGCACGGTAATCGTCGGAGGCAGGGCCGGCGCAAAGGTGCCCGCCGCATTCGCTTGCCGGACGCTGTAAATGGCGTATGGGAGCAACGTGACCACCGCCAGGATGAAAATAATCGTCAAACCACAGAGCAGGATGTGAAGCGCAATTTCATTCGGCGTTTTTTGCCGTTCGGCTCCTTCCACCAAAGCAATCATGCGGTCCAGAAAGGTTTCTCCGGGATTGGAGGTAATGCGGATTTTGAGCCAGTCGGAGATGACCTTGGTGCCGCCGGTCACCGCCGAACGGTCACCGCCCGATTCCCGAATCACCGGAGCACTTTCGCCCGTGATGGCTGATTCATCAACGGAGGCGACCCCTTCAATGACTTCACCGTCGCCGGGGATGAATTCACCGGCTTTCACCAAAACCACATCATCCTTGCGAAGTTTGGGGGCGGGAACGGTTTCAAGCTGGAGGGCAGGCGGGGCTCCTTTCACGTCCCCCAGAATGCGATGTGCCACCGTTTCGGTTTTGGCTTTGCGCAGCGTATCAGCCTGGGCTTTGCCACGACCCTCGGCCATGGCTTCGGCAAAGTTGGCAAACAACACCGTGAACCACAGCCACAACGTGACCTGGACCGCAAATCCGAGGTGGGCGGTTTGGCCTGTCACAACATCGTGAACAAGCAGGAGCGTGGTCAGCACCGAACCAACCTCGACGACAAACATCACCGGGTTTTTCACCTGATGGCGCGGGTCGAGTTTGACCAGCGAATCCCGCAGGGCCCGTTTGACAATCGGCAAGTCAAAGAGTGGTCGTTTATTTGGAGAAGTCATAAGAAAACCAGTCTTGGGAGTCTCGGGAGTCTTGGGGGTCTTGGGAGTCTCGGGAGTCTTGGGGGTCTTGGGAGTCTCGGGAGTCTTGGGGGTCTTGGGAGTCAAAAACCACTACCAAATATGATGTCCTGACTCCCTAGACTCCCTAGCCCCCCGAGACTCCCAAGACTTAAAAGAGCGTTCCCCCCTGCATCAAAAAGTGCTCAACAATTGGTCCCAGAGAGAGCATGGGGAAGAACGTCAGCGCGCCGACAATCAAAATGACTGAGAGCAGCAGCACTACAAAAAGCGGTGTATGTACCGGGAAGGTGCCAGCCGAAGGCGGTGCGATTTTCTTGGCGGCCAGATTCCCGGCAATCGCCATCATTGGGATAATCATCAGAAACCGGCCCACCAGCATCGCAATCCCCAGCGTCGTGTTGTACCAAAGGGTATTGACTGTCAGCCCGCCAAAGGCTGAACCGTTGTTGCCGGTGGCCGAGGAGAAAGCGTAAACGATTTCCGACAGTCCATGCGGTCCGCTGTTGTTGATTTTTGAAACCGCCGGACCGGAGACACTGGAGCAGGCGGAAAAGACCAGGACCGAACCGGCAAAGACCAGGGCATAAAGCATGGCCATTTTGACATCCCTGGCCTCGATTTTCTTACCCAGATATTCCGGAGTCCGGCCCACCATCAAGCCGGCAATAAACACTGTCAGCACCACCATGACCAGCATTCCGTAAAGCCCGGCCCCGACCCCTCCGAAAATGATTTCCCCCAGCATGATGTTGACGAGCGGAACCAGCCCGCCGAGCGGGGTAAAGGAATCGTGCCAGCCGTTGACGGCTCCGCATGAGGCATCGGT
This sequence comes from Blastocatellia bacterium, assembly GCA_019695185.1. Taxonomy (GTDB): domain Bacteria; phylum Acidobacteriota; class Blastocatellia; order Chloracidobacteriales; family Chloracidobacteriaceae; genus JAIBAN01. The sequence goes on from JAIBAN010000094.1 coordinate 7,469, forward strand.
GGTGGCGGTGGCAAACAGAGCCGAGTTTGCAATGCCGAAACGGACTTCTTTGCCTTCCAGATTGCCTCCGGCCTGTTCGCTTCCCGGCGTCTCACTGGCCAGTTGATTGACCTGAAAGGTGTTGAAGTTCGGATTGCCTTTGGCCTCAAAGTAGTAGGTGGCCCAAACCCCAACCAGAAACAGCACCGTCATCGCAGCAAACACGGCCCAGCCATGCTTTTGATTGCCGGTCATGCGGCCCAGCGTGTAGGTGAGTCCGGCTGGAATCAGGAAAATCGCCACCATGGCCACCAGATTGGAAAGCGGTGTCGGATTTTCATACGGATGGGCTGAGTTGGCGTTGAAAAAGCCGCCGCCGTTGGTTCCCAGTTGTTTGATGATTTCCTGTGAAGCCACCGGCCCTTGGGCCAATGGGAGTTCCGTCACCGTGGTGGCTGTGGTGGCCCCGGTCACTGCGTCAGTGGCGGTGACGGTTTGTGGTTCCAGCAGTTTGACCGTGGTGTACCCGTCAAAATTCTGTATCACGCCCTGGGAAACCAGAAACAGGGCTCCCACCAGACAGAGCGGGAGCAGCACGTACAGAATCGAGCGGGTCAGGTCAACCCAGAAATTTCCGACCGTGGTGGCTTCCCGCCGGGCAATGCCCCGGATAAACGCCACGGCCAGCGCCATACCCACGGCAGCGGAGGTGAAATTATGCAGCACCAGCCCGACCATTTGCGAAAAATAGCTCATGGTGGTTTCGCCGCTGTACGCCTGCCAGTTGGTGTTGGTCGTAAAACTGATGGCCGTATTAAAAGCCAGGTCCGGTGCCAGGTTGGGCAGGTTCTGCGGGTTGAGCGGCAGCCACGCCTGCGTTCGCAAAATCACGTAGGTGACAAGCAAGCTCACGGCGCTGAACATCAGCATTGCAATCGTGTAGGAAGTCCAGTGCTGTTCCTGCTCCGGACGAACTCCGCAAAGTCGGTAAATCAGGCGTTCCAGCGGACCCAGAAAACGGTCCACCCAGGTTTTTTCCCCGCCATACAGGTGGGCCATGTAAAGCCCCAGCGGTTTGGTCAAAACCAGCACCAGCCCAATAAAAATTCCAATTTGTACCCATCCCTGAAAAGTCATAGCGCGAGCCCTACAATTGTGGGTTCCCCTGTGCGATTTCCCGGATTCGGAGCAGGCTTTGAACTTCCCCTCAAAGACATTGGGTTTTTCAATAAATCACAAATGGGAAATCGCAAATGGCAAATGCCTCAGAATTTTTCCGGTTTAAGCATGGCATAAACCAGATACATGATCAGCAATACCGCGATAATGCCACTCACCCAATACATCAACATACGCTTTGGTTTCCTTTCACATTCGGTCACAGGCCCGAACGTATCGGATGGAAGCACCGAAAAAGACCACAAGCAAACCAAGGAAAAGACATTCCAGCATGAGTCCTCCTGTTGTGACCCTGAAGAAAAATGACAGGGGAACCTTACCGTGCATTGGTTCAAGAAGTCATAGGGGGCCCATAAAGAAGTTATAAAGCCTCGGTTCACTTTTAGCTGGGCAAATCCGGTGCCAGACGGAGGAAAGGGCAGTGGTGGGGAATTCAACCCGGAAACCGGGTCAGGTTGGGGAAAAATGCTCCAGCAGTTTCTTTTTTTGAAAAAAGCCCGCTTTGGTGCCAAGGGCTGCGCCTTCCTGAATTGACGAAACGGGGCAGGCTGTGTAGGCTCAGGCGCTGACTGGTTCTTTGTCAATCTGGGGATGTAACGGTTTCGACATGGATAGTGAGGTGACCGGAGGCGTGTCCGGGAACCATGTAACCCGCTCCTGCATGGAACTTATACCTGCCAACACGCAGGAATTCGCTCTGGCGGCCTAAAAAACCACTGAGCCGTCCGCTCCCGCTGTCGCCTATGCGGGGGGAAACGGGCGTCACTTTCATAGGCTGGTCCGGTGCTTGTGCCTAGGGGCACCGGGCGAGACTCAAACTGGGCTGGTCGGAGGGTCGCGCAGGTCGCTGTTCCGGCTGCCCGCCGATGAGAATTGACGGAAGCGACTACGCACGTAGGCTCCGCCGCTGAAGATCCGTGGACAGGGGTTCGACTCCCCTCATCTCCATTTCTTTCTTTTCGAAGGCTTGCCTTAGGCTGCCACTTGGCTTGGAGCCAGTGGCAGTCAGGCTGTCATTCCGAGCGCACACACCATACTGTGGGCACTGGCCACGAGTGCTCAATTCGAATTCTGGCACTTATGCCTGGTAGGGATTGGTCTTCCTCCACACATTGTCATTTCAAAATAATATGGCTTCGGCATTGAAGCCGAAGGCAGATTCCTGTCAAGTGCCGGCTGGATGCTCGTGGTTCGAAGCTGTCTCACGTCGGGGAAGCAAGATGAATTACAATCTGTTGTACTATGAACTCGTGATCTGGCTGGCCCATCTGGGAAGGGTTGCCAGTTGGGTTGTGCTCGATTGCGTCTTGCTGTTCGTTGGACTCAGATGGCTGTTACTGGGACTATACGCCTCGCGGGTTCCAACCACCCTGCGGAACGGTCGTTCGGGCGCTGGCAGTTTGTTATGGGCCAGCGGTGTTTTTCTGGCGCTGGCAGGCAGCCTTTGGGGCACCTTCCGACCCGATCACCAGTTTCAAATGCATCTGGCAGCCAAGGCATCCATTCGAGGGGATTATGAGGCGGTGCTGGACGCCTATGCTCCTTTGGTGGCGGTTGGGACCACGGATTTTACCGTGTACAAGGATTGCGCCATTTGCACCTTTCACCTTGGGCGCTACGGTGAAACCGTGGCTTTTTTCAAGCAGGCGCAAAAATATGGAGCCGACCGCCTTTCGCCCAATGCCTATCTGGTCTGCGCTTTGGCTTACGAACAATTGGGGCACCCCACCCAGGCAATCGAAAAATTGCGTGAAGCCCTGGCAAAACCTCATTCCAAAGAGGAAACAGCTCGTCTTCAAGAGCAGTTGGACCGGTTGCAAGGAATCCCTCCCACCAGCCAACCCCATTAGGTTATGGATACTTTTCTGAAAAAATTCCGACTTACCGAATATCTTGCAGCCGGTTGGGTTTTGTTTTTTGTGGTGGTTTATGCCATTTATGGTCAGTATAGAAACACCCAGGTGTTGGCTGACTTTACTTGGCGGCCACCGTATTTGATTTGTTTTTTCCTTTTTTTTCTTCGTTTTTTTTTCCCTCTCACCCTCCTTTCGGTCAAGAAACTGCGACAGGTGGCCATCGCTTTTTTGTCTGCTGTGCCGCCGGATTGGGATGATGAAACGTTGGTGCAGGCCATCGGATTTGACCAGGAAAAGTCAATTCTGAAGGATATGCTCGGACTCTTCCGGGATTGCGCCCCGTTTTTTTTGTTTATGTTGTTTTACCCAACCACCGAATTTTTGGCCCAAACCATTTACGGACCGGCCACCCGCGATGGCTGGCTGATACAACTGGATTGGTGGTTGTTTCGGGTCCATCTGACGGTTTGGATGGAGCGCTTCATTCGTCCAGGTCTGACCGATTTGCTCAGCATGTGTTATGGAATGCACCTGATGGTGATGGTCAGTGTGCCAGCTTTTTTATACCTGCGGGACAAGCGCAGCCTGTTTCACCAGGCTATGCAAGCCCTCATGCTGAATTGCATTGTGGGGTTTATTTTGTACATGCTCGTACCGGGAATTGGCCCCGAATATACCTTGGCCCATCTCTATACCAAGAATCTGGATGGCGGTCTGCTGACTCAATTGAATCAGGCCATGATTGACAACCTCCGGATTCCGCGGGATGTATTTCCCAGCCTCCACGTGGGTTTGTCCACGTTGATGCTGGTCTATGCCTGGAGAGGGTCCAAATGGTTTGCCTTGGGGTTGCTGCCGTTCGTGGTGGGAAATTGGATTTCCACGATTTACCTCCGCTACCATTACACGGTTGATGTCATAGCGGGGTTTTTGTTGGTGCCAATGGTGATTGCGTTTGTGGATTGGTGGAACCGGAAGCCTGGCCGGCAGGAGCCAGTTTGAGCACCGACAGAACAACCTGACCGATTTCAGCCTTGCCAACGTTCCCAGCCGGTTCCTTCATGGCCAAATTTGAATTTTTCGGGGTGGAGTATCTCCGCCAGGATTTCAAGTGACTCGACCAGGCGTGGTCCGGGCCGGTTAAAATACTGATTTCCATCGGTCAGATAGACTTGCCCGGTCCGCACCGCCTGGAGGTTTTCCCAGCCGGGTTGATTGAGCAGCGGAGACATTTCGGACCGGGTTTTGGGAATATCGTATCCGCAGGGCAGCACCACAATAACTTCCGGGTCATGGGCGGTCAGTTCTTCAAACGTCATCCAGGGGGAGTGTTTTCCCGCCTCGCCAAACAGATTGATGCCTCCGGCCAGTTCCACCAGTTCGGGAACCCAGTTTCCACCTGCCATGAGCGGGTCAATCCATTCAATACAGGCCACTGTGGGTTTGTGTTTGATATTTTGAATTTGAGCCTGAATGACCGATATGCGGCCTTGGGAAAAGGCCACCAGTTGTTCACCCAGGGCCGGAGCTTCCAGCGCCACGGCCACCCGGCGAATGTCAGCCCACACATCGTTCAGGGAATTGGGCTCCAACGAAACAATCTGTGGTTGGGAAGTGACAAGCTGGCAAACGGCTTCCTCGACATCACGCAAACTGACGGCGCAGACTTCGCATTGGGATTGGGTAATGATGATATCAGGGCGTAATTCGTTCAACCGGTCGGCAAAGACCCGGTACACGGAAATGCCCTCCTGCAACACGGCCTTGACCCGCTGGTCAATTTCATAGCTGGTGCCTTCGATGTTGAATTTCGGTTCGGTGCAAACCGGCAGGGCATGGACCTGAGGGGGAAAATCACATTCATGCGACCGACCGACCAGTTGGTCAAAAAATCCCAGGGCATGGACAATTTCCGTACTGCTGGCAATCAGGGAGACGATTCGTTTGCGAGTCATGGTGTTTGTTCGTGACCAGTGTCAAGTGACCGGTGACAGGTGAAGGGTGACAAGGGACAGGTGACAGGGAGGCAAGAGGTTTAATTTTAGTCTTTTGACTTGCCACTTACTTGTCACGCTTCACCTGTCACTGCTTTCAGGGCTGCGCGAGGCGTCGTTCTCCTCTTCGGGTTGATAGCGGATGCGCACCCGCCGGATGGTACGCCCATCGGTTTCAAGCACCTCGATGTGCATGCCGCGAAAGAAGAGATTTTCGCCCACCTCCGGCACCCGGTTGAGTTCGTTGGTAATCAGGCCGTTGATGGTTTTGAAGTCGTCCCCTTCCAGTTCGGCGTCAAACAGCACTTCCAGTTTGCGGATTTCGGTTTGGCCCCGGACCAGATAGGAACCCGATGCTTCGGGAATGATTTCCATCTCGTCGGGTGATTCCTCAGACACGTCCTCGTCTTCGATTTCCCCAACGATTTCCTCCAGAATGTCCTCAATCGTGACCAATCCGGCCACCCCTCCGAATTCATCAATCACCACGGCGATCTGGGTTTTCGATTTTTGCATGTCCTCCAGCAGGACTGCGACTGATTTGTTTTCCGGCACAAAATAGGCGGGCCGGGCTACGGATTCGATTGGTTCATCGGTCCGACCTTCACTCCAGCAGGCCAGCAGGTCCCGCACGTACACAACTTTTTCGATATTGTCAGGGGTTCCCACATAAACCGGCAGGCGCGAGTGCCGGGCTTCGAGCATCATGTCACGGGCCTGTTCAATCGAGGCAGTGGCTTCGATGCACACCATATCGGTTCGCTGCGTCATGACTTCTTTGACCATGGTGTCGCCAAACTCAATGATGGACTGAATCAGCTCACTGTCGGATTCTTCGATGATGCCTTCCTCTTCGCCCACGTCAATCAATGCCTGCAAGGTGTCGTCTGCGGCAGTCGAGGGTTGGGTTTTGTACTGATAACTTTCCGGCGTCACACTCATTTCGCTTGATTCACGAAAAGCACGGACAATTTGATAGATAGGAAAAACCGCCACCTGTGTGACTTTGAAATAGATTTTATAGGCAGGCAGCAGGCGCAATAAAAACCGACCCGGAGCGTTCTGAACCAGCAGACGCGGCAGGGCCAGTCGGAAAATCACAACCAGAATGAAACTTGCCAGCAGACCAATTCCAATAGCCGGGGCCAGGGGGAAGTAACCGGCAATTCCGACCAGCAACACTGTCAAGCCGATGGTTGCCGTCTCAAGCCCGAAAGACAGATTGAGGGAAAACAACTGCCGGTGTTCCAACAGGTACCGCAGAAACCGATTGCGGGAAGAAAGATGCGGTTCAGCAGCCAGCGAGCGCAGGGCAACATCACTGAGCGACCCGTGGGAGCTTTCAACCACAGCCAGAAAAAACAAAACCGCCAACACAATCAGTGTCAGTGTTATATGAATTTCCATAGGGAAAAGCGATGGAGTTTGAGTTTTGAGTTTTGAGTTTTGAGTGTGGAAGAAATTCTGAAAGGAAATACTCAGGTTTGCCAGGGGAGTTCTTGGAAAACGGAAACCAGGGATTCACGCTCAAAACTCAAAACCGAAACCTCAAACCTCAAATCTCAAACTGCCGGGTTACCAATCAACTGAAGCACCAAGAAAACGTTTTCGCAGGCGGCGTTCAAGGCGTGCCATCTCGCCGTGGTCAGTTTCGTGATCGTAGCCGCATACATGAAGAATGCCATGGATGACGAGTGTCTTGATTTCAACCGGGAAAGTCAAGCCAAGCTCTTGGCCATACCGGCGGGCGGTTTGGGTTGAAATGACGACTTCACCCAAAAGGGCATCCGCTTCTGCGGCAAAGTTTTTGACCGTTGCGGGAGTATCAAAGTAGGGAGAAGGGAGTTCCAGATAGGGAAACGACAACACATCAGTCGGTTTGTCAATGTTCCGATATTCAAGGTTGAGACGGTGGATGGTCCGGTCTCCGACGAAGACAAGATTCACGTCAAGGGTGGCATAACCAACTGCATCAAGAGTTTGGAGGGCAATCTGCTTGACTGACCGGGAGTCAATTTTTTCGTGTCGCTGGCGGTTGATGATGGAAATCATAGGAAAAAAGGACTGAGGACTGAGGACTGAGGACTGAGAAAAAACAATGAATACAAGGTTGCAAATTCAATGTTCAATTGGTGAAAAACTCAGTCCTCAGTCCTCAGTCCTCAGTCCTGTCGGTCAGTTTTGAATCTGCCGTAACCGGTTATTTCCCTGGTCCAGCACAAAGAGACGGTTTCCCGGCAGGGTTCCAATCCCTCTGGGAGAACGGAAGCGGGCTTTAGGACCGGCTCCGTCGGCAAAATCGTCCGGGCCGCCGGCCACTGTGCTGGTTTCGCCGTCCGGTTCAATCCGGCGGATCCGGCTACTGGAATTGTCCGTGATAAACACCTGGTTTCCAATCACTGCCACTCCTAACGGGCCATTGAGTTTGGCCGCAAAGCGCGGGCCGTCGGCATTGCCGTTACCGGCGACCCCGGTGAGGGTGGAGGCGGAAAACACCGTCAGATTAACCATTCGGATGCGGTGATTCTGAAAATCGGAGACATACAGCATGTTTCCGTTGAGTGCCAAACCGGTTGGCGTGTTAAACCGAACGGTGGGACCGCTTCCATCCACAATGCCTGGAAACTGATTGCCAAAGAGGGAAGCCACTTTGGTGGGGGCCACTCCCGCCGGAGTAATGACCCGGATAATGTTGTTAAAGGCATCGGCAATGTAAATCCGCCCGTCCTCAGCAATCACAATACCGTCCGGTCCACTGAAGCGGGATTCTTTGGGGTCGCCTTCCCGGAAGCCCGGAATGCCCACCCGTTCCTTGAACCCGGTGTCCTCGTTGACCGGATTCCGGTTTTCCCCGGCGAAAGTGTCAGTGATAAAGGCATTTCCGGTTTTTTGGATGCGCCGAATGACATCATTGCCGAAATCGGTCACATAGATGGTGCCGCCTTTGTCAACTGCAACCCCCAGTGGGTTATTGAACCGAACTGCATCATTGTTTTTGTTTTTGTCAGTGGTATTGACATCGCCGCTGTCAACATAACCAGGAATTCCGTCTCCGGCGATGGTGGTGACTTCACCTGACGAAGGATTGTACATCCGGACCGAGTTGTTTAACTGGTCGGCAATATAGAGGTTGCCATCCGGACCCAAGGCCGCCCGGCTGGGACGGGTAAACAGCGCTTTGGTTCCCACGCCATCCTTGAAGCCCGGTATATCGCCGGCCATGGTGGAAATGGTGTCCGCCGGTTCAACCACAAGACTGGCGGAGTTGGTACTTTCGGCGTCAACTTCAACCACAACTTTGATTTGACCGGGGCTGTCAACCTGTTCTTTTTTGATTTTGGTAGTGAGGACCCTGCCGCTCACTTCTTCGAAATTGACCGATTTCCCGTCCACCAGCACCTTGGTTTTTTTCTTTTCCTTACTGAGGTTGACACCAATTACCTGGAGGGTGAAATCAGACTCTCCGGCAGCCACCCGGCTGGGAGCCAGCGCAAACAGGAGCGGGCTGTCGCCGGCCACCGTGACGATAATCAAATCGGAGGTGCCCTTGCCGGGGATATCCACCACAACTTCAAGCTGTTGGGTTGAGGTCAGCAGCGCAGCGGGAAAGGTGGCGTCAATCCGCTGGTCGTTGACGAATTTGGAGGGAATCACCGAGTCATTGACCAGGACCCGGCATTCCTTGGTGAAATTCCGGCCCCGCAGTTTGACCACCGTGTCTTTTCCATTCAAATCAAGCTTGCCGGGGTCGGCATCTTCCAGTCGGGGCGGCGGCTGGGCAATCGTGAGGTTGAAAATTTTGGAAATGCCGTTGTCATTTTCCACCTGAATCGGAACCGTGCCGGCCTGCGCCACGTCACGGGTGGAAACGGTGGCCAGAATGATACCGTCATCGCCTCGCCGCCGGATTTCCTGGTCAACTTTGACCCCGCCGACCCGCACCTGCACCTTGTCCCGGAATCCATCACCCAACACTTTGATGCCGAAATCGGTCAAGCCTTCGAGCACCACCGTCGGTTGCAGGGTGGTAATGACCAGACCGCCATTTTCGGCAATCACGTCAAAGCTCATGGGTTGCGAAGTCGTGCCGTCGGGATTTTTGGCCAGCACCGTGACTTTCCCAATACTGGCAACGGCTGAGGCAGGAATCTGGGCCAGCAGGTTGCGTTTGTTGGCGCGGATGGTTTCCACCGGTTGGCCGTTGACCATGACCACAGCGTCTTTGTCAAAATCGCTGCCGTTGACCCGCAGGCGGAATTCCGGTCCACCTACTGCAACCCTGGCCGGTTGCAGCTTTTCGATCTTGGGTTGTTTGGCGGCGGCTTCCTGCGCGTCCGTGAGGGCGTCCAGCTCCTGGTCGTCAGGATGAATCGAAGGGGCAACCCCCTGGCTAAGGGCAAAACGTTTTTCCGGGACGAGATACTCGTGCAGCGGGAGTGCAGCCGCCGGTTGTTGGGTGCCGGTCTGAACGGTCTGTCCGTGGGAAACGGTCCGGTTTGAGGCGACACCGAACCCGACTGCCGCTGCAACCACCAAAAAGAATACAAGACGCACCGTGGAAAAAAGGTTACGGCGCGCGCCGGTCTGAAACATGTGAGGGACGGTCATAAGTCGAAAAGTATTCCAATACCCTGGATTTGGCAGCCGTGTTCGTGTCTACGCTGCTGCTGATGAAAGGAGTGTGCGGAAAATACACCGAAAAGCGGGAAAAGGTAAAGCTGCCCTTTGCATTTACCCCATCCGCGCCGGTCCTGGAAAAGAGGGAGGGCGTAAAATTATCTTGACAGGATGAACTGGAATAAACCTACAATATGTTGTGTCTTCTTTTGCAATTGCCACAAGATATTCAGGAAAGCTTTGAGTTTCACCTTCAGGCGGTGGTTTGGCTGGCAACCTTCAGGTTGGTGACTTTGAAAAAAGAAGAAAGGCAGTCGCCTGAAGCCGGAACGAACAATTGCCGCCTGAGGCGGAGCGAACAACCGATTCCATTTATGCTGAGTTCATATTCATCGCCGTTTCTGGCGCTCAGACAGCGCCGGATGCCGGAACTGGCTTCGTTTTTTTATTACAGCAATGCGTCTGTGATCGGAAACAGCCGGTTGCGGGAACCCCAGGAAGAAGCCTATCTGGCCATCCGGCGCTATTTCAGTCGCCCGCATAAACTGCCGGCAATGGTTGAAATTCCGACCGGTTGCGGCAAAACCGGCATCATTGCGATTGCTCCCTTTCGCGTGGCACGGGGGCGCGTTTTGGTGATTGCTCCCAATCTCACCGTCCGTGACACGATTGTGAAATCGTTGGCCTATTTGGGGAACAGTCGTTCGAACGGAGAGCTGACCTTTTATCTGAAATGCAATATTTTTGAAAAAGCCGCCCAGTTGCCCAAAGTCACGGTGCTGGACCGGCAACGGTCCAACCTGAGCGATTGTCTGCTGGCAGATGTCGTGGTGACCAATATCCAGCAATTGGGCAGTTGGATTGACCGCTTTTCGCCTGAATTCTTCGATTTAATCATTGTGGATGAAGCTCATCACGTTCCGGCGGAATCGTGGCAACGGGTCAACCAGACTTTTCCCCAGGCCAAAAAACTCTATCTGACCGCGACTCCTTTTCGGAGCGACGGCCTGCCAATTGTGGCGAAACCGATTTATCAGTACCCGCTCTCGCGGGCCATCCAGAACGATTATGTCAAAAACGTCGTCCGCGTGGATGCCGTCGCCTCAAAACTGACGTTCACGCTGGAGGGCCAGACGCACGAATTTACCCTGGATGAAATTGCCGAACTGCGCGAAGAGTTTTGGTTTTCCCGAGGGGTGGCTTTATCGGAAATCTGCAACCGGACAATTGTGGCCGCCAGCGTGACGCTGCTTACCCAACAGCGCCAAAGCGGGGTGTTTCATCAGATGCTGGCGGCAGCCTGTTCGATTCGCCATGCACAGCAACTGGTTGAGTTGTATCAAACCGCCGGGTTGCGGGCGACGTACGTGGCCAGCCAGGGAATGACCCGCGAAGAGCGCGAAGCCCGCCTGCAAGCCTTTGAGGAAGGCCGGTTTGATTGTGTGGTCCATGTCGGGATTTTGGGCGAGGGGTATGACCATCCGAATGTTTCGGTGGCGGCCATCTTCCGGCCTTACCGGTCCCTTTCCCCCTATGCCCAGTTTGTGGGGCGGACCCTGCGCCGGATTCCCAGTGGCGGGGAAGCTGACAATCTGGGCTATGTGGTGGGCCATGTCGGACTCAATCTGGAACCGCTCTGGCAGGAATTCAAATCCGAATCAAGGCATGGCAAATTTCGCAATTTCCTCAAAGACAAACCTGTTGCGGAGCACAACGCGGACGACCGTGCGGAAGCCGATGAAAAAGCCGTACCGGAAATCCTGAACCAGGAAATCACGGGGCTTGATGTTGATGTTTTTTGCCCGACAGTCGCGTTGGAAACGGGGTACCGGGACGCCCCCGATGAAAGCTTGCAGGACCTGCTGGCCAAACTGGCTGCCGCTGCTCCGGCCCGCCTTGCCGCCCGTTGGGAGGATGAACCGGGAGCAACCCGGCCCGGCATGAGGGTGGAACCGGTTGACACGCAAAACCGTCCCGACCTGGAGCGCAATCAGGTGCGCCGTGAACTGAACCAGGAAATCCGCCGCGCCGCCGGGTTTATTGTGACGGATTTGCAACTGGCGGATGACGGCAGCCTGGTGGCGCTGCTAGGGGAAAACGGCGAGTTGACCAATTTCGAGGTGGTGATTCGGTCCCTGAACCGTGAACTCAACCACCTCATGAAAAAAGATGAGCATCAGTCCAATCGCAACGACTGGAACATTGACGAACTGCGCACGGCAGTGCCCATGGTGCGGGCCTTGCGGGATATGCTGCTCTTCAAAATCAGACTGGTGACCGGAACCCGCGCCGCCCGGATGCGCAAGCATTGAGAGGGGAAGCAGGGTCCAGGGTTCAGGGTCCAGGGTCTTTGAAATGGACAATGGACAATGGACAATGGACAATTAAACCCCTTACAGAACTTCAAATTTCCTGAACCCCTGAATCCTGAACCCCTGAACCCTGAATCCTGAACCCCTGAATCCTGAACCCCTGAACCCTGAATCCTGAACCCCTGAAGCCTGAAGCCTGAAGCCCTGAAGCCTGAAGCCTGAATCCTGAACCCCTGAAGCCTGAAGCCTGAAGCCTGAAGCCTGAAGCCTGGACCCTGAACCCTGGACCCTGAACCCTGAACCCTTACTTTCAAACAATCCTGTTATGTTCGGAATACAAACCATCGGACTGACCAAGCAGTTTGGCAGCCTGACCGCAGTTCGCAACGTGAATCTCACCATTCAGCCAGGAACCATTTTTGGTTTTTTGGGTCCCAACGGGTCAGGTAAATCCACCACGGTCAAAATGCTGACCGGGTTGTTGGAGCCAACTGCCGGTGACGCTCTCATCAATGGGCAGTCAATCCTTTCCCATCCGCTCGAAATCAAACGGAATATCGGAGTTTTGCCGGAGGACTTCGCCCTGTATGACGCTTTAACTATTTGGGAACATTGCCTGTTGAGCGGCTCGCTCTACGGACTGAGGCCGGAGGAAACCATGCGGCGGGCGGAACAGATGTTGCGGTTTCTGGACCTGTGGGAAGGCCGTCACACCTTTGTGGACCAGGCTTCCTTCGGGATGAAAAAGAAATGTTCGTTGGCGCTGGCGGTGCTCCATAACCCCCAGGTGCTTTTCCTCGACGAGCCGTTCGAGGGAATTGACCCGGTTTCCGCCCGCAATATCAAGGACCTGTTACAACTGATGGCTGACAAAGGGGCGACGGTGTTTATTACCTCGCATCTGCTGGATGTGGTGGAACGTTTTGTCCGGAGCTTTGCCATCATTGTGGATGGCGAAGTGGTTTGCAACCAATCGGTGGAGGAAGCTCTGGAGTCCAGGCGCAGTCTGGAGGAGCTTTTTTTTCACTATGTACAGCGGGAAAAAATTGAGGCTCTGGAATGGATCGGGTAAAAGCACTCTTGCGCTGTGAATGGACCGATTACCGTCGCCGGTTGTTACGTCCGGGAAACCCAGGGGCCGGTTACCAGGGGCTGATTGTATTGGTGGCCGTGTTGGGGTTTATGAAATACCTCAGATTTCTGGGTTCCACCACTATTGCAGTGGAACATGGCCAAATGTTGCAATATGGATGGCTGTGGACGGGTTTGTTTGTGACCTGGCTCCATCCGCTTTGGAATGATGTGCGTACCGAACGGTTCCGGCGGCGGCTTTTCCAGCCTCTTTCACGGCAGGAGATGTTCCTTGTCAAACTGGGAACCCTGCTCATGCCACCCTCAGCCTGGGTTGTGATAATTGGTTCACTGGCCGCTTTTTACCCTTTGGTTGCCGTTCCCCATCCTGTTGCGGGTGGGGTCGCGGTCAGCTTCTGGCTGGTCGCCGCGTTCCTGACCGGTGTGACGTTGGCCCAATGGTTGCAGACCACCTGGGGACGCCGCCTGCTTTTTACCGGTCTGGCAGTCACTGGCACTGCTGGTGCAATTTATTGGCTGAAAAACGGAAACCTCTTTGCTTTCGCCTCCGGATGGCTGGCAAATTTACCGGGGAAGTTGGTGGTGGAGGCTGCTGCGAGCCGCCATCCCTGGTGGGCGGTTGCCAAACTGACAGGTTGGGGTCTGGTCGCCTACGGTTTGGCTTTTTGGTCATTTGGATTTAGTCTCAAAACCCAGACCCGGCGGCGTTCGAAACAGAGCCGGGCCTTTGGCTGGTTTCAGCGGATGGGACGCCTGGGCGGATTGGTCGCAAAGGAATTCAGGTATTTTTACCGGCTGGCCGATACCTACCTGGGGCTGCTGGCCGCCGGTTTGGCCACGCTGCTCTTGACCGTTCTTAAAACACCTGCACCAAAACTGCTCCAGATTGCCATCCTGATTGTCTTTTATCTCAATGCCAACGTTGCATTCAATTCCTTTGGATTGGACCGCAAACCCGGTTTGGCGCGCTATCGGCTGGCTCCTGTGAGCGGAAAAGCCATTTTGCTGGCCAAGAATCTGGGATTTGTGTCGGTTACCGGCATACAGGTGACCCCGCTGCTGTTCGTGGCCGTTCTCCGCCAAGGGTTGGCGGGATTCAGTTGGGGGTTGCTTGAAGCACTGGTGCTGGCCTTGGCCTTTCTGGCTCTGGGAAACTGGAAATCCGTGGCAAGGCCCTATCCACTGCATTTCTTCCGGTTTGCAGCGGATCCGTTTATTATTGAGGCCATCGGCGGTTTGTTTGTGGCCAGCCTGCCGGGGATTCTCCTGATGGCCGTCTTTCATTTTGACCAATCTGTGATTGGATGGAAGGTTCCCGCGCTGCTGGCTGTTTGTGGCACCGGTTATTGGGGCTCGCTGATTGGATGTGGCCGGCTTTTTGAGAAAAAACTGAAAACCGCTGGTTTTTTCCATTGACCTGATTCCAAACAGGAGGTGGGAAGAGCACAAGGACTTTTTCCGCGCTGTCGGGTTGGTTTTGTGCGTGACATCTGAAACAAAACCCGGAGGGCACTGTGAAATTCAAAGGGATGGTGGTAAATGGGCTTGGGGCGGTGCTTGTGGTCTGGGTTTGTGCCTCAGCTCTGAGTCATTATGTATTGGTGCGGGAGGCCGCCAAAAAGCAAAAAACTGCGCTCGTGACAATGGCTGGGCCGTATGAACTCCACCCGACTCCAAGCCCTTTTCCAGGGGACTGGACTCCTTACCGGATTCCGCAAACACTGGGAGAGGCGCATGTGGAAATGGAAACGTTATTCCCTCCGGCACTGTTGGCCGAGATGAAAAACGGAACGGAAAAAGACATGCTCCGCTATCAGCCGACCATTGGAACCTGGATGCAAAACAATTGGGGTGGAAAATGCCAGGGATTTGCGACATATGGAGTCAGTCGGTCTCTGAACCATGAACTTCATTCAATTCTTCACCCGGATGATGTGACGGGAATCGTTTTGCAATCGTTTTGGCGGCACTTACATCGGCAGCCAATTCATCTGAAGAACTATTTTGATCCGGAAAGCCCAGGTTCAACTACCAGGATTGTGTCATTCATGAAGGCAGAAGCTCGTTCACTTCCCAGACGGGAATGCCCCAAATGCAAGGACTTTATTTTGATTCAAGGCTGGAGGGCGGAATTTGGCGCAAACTTCAAAGAATTTATTGGAATGTGCCGAAAGAAACGCCACATTTGGCTGGCCCGGCCTGATGGGAATTGGAAGGAGCCAAACCGGGACGTGAAAGAACTGATTGAAACCGGAAAAATGGGGCGCGGTTTGAGCGAAGAGGAAGACCGGGTTTACAACCGACAACCGTGACCTGGAGGGAAAGGGGGAGGACTTGTTTGCACTTTTCTGTAAAAAGGCCGCCCTGGGGCGGCCCTGAAAATCTGATTCCAAGAATTCTCGTCTGATTTCATCTTTCAACCACAATCGTCAATCTGGCCAGCCGGATGGTTCCTGCCGCATCAGTTCCTGAAAAGATAAGCTCATAGGTGCCTAAAACCGCTTTCTTTTGGACGTTGAAATTAAACACAACACTGTTTCCTGTGGTGGTCTGGCTTTGCGGGGCAAGCACGATTTTCTGGCGTTTCAGCAGTTTGGTATCCGGTCCGGTTACCGTCACTGCACCGGAAAATCCTCCAAAGCGAAGAATGTTCACTGTCAGTTTGGTGTCGGTCTTTTGCCTGATGGTGAGGACCGGCGAAGGCAATGCCAAGGCAAAATCAGCCGTCACCGGTCGCACCACCACGGTTGCCACTGTGGTTTTGACCTGTGACCCGGCCACTCCCGTAATAGTCACGAGATACGTGCCCACGCCGGTTGTGGCGGCGGAATTGACCGTCAGCACCGCCGTTCCTCCCGGTGTCAGTGAATTGGTGGAAAGATTGGTTTGCAGTTGGGCATTGGATGGAGCCACGGTCAGACTCAGATTGACTGGCTGATTGAAATTCTGACTGGCCTGAATTTGAATGGAAAAACTGGTTGAGGTGCCAACCTGGATGGTTTGAACCGCCGGATTGACGACCAAATCAAAGCCGTTTCCGCCTTGCAGGATCGGGTTGGGACTTGCGGTTGTGGCAAAGGCAGGCGGAGTTGCCGGAATGAACCCAAACAACAGCACCACAAGAAGGACCATTTTGAGATACATAAAACCTCCTGGGTCTGGAATTGGAAGTTTTGCGGCAATTCAAAACAGAATTGCCTGACTTTTGGTTTCTTGATTTTGGGAAACCGAAAGACTGTCGGAAACATATTTGATTGGGGGTTTCGTCTTGGGATGAACCAGGATAAACTTTTCGTGGCCCTGCCGGGAAAATCTTTGTCAGTATTCTTGCTGAAAAATCCTGTAATTACAGTTTTTCATGGTACTTTAAGCCAACCCAGCCATAGCCGTAGTCTGTCAGGTATTCGGGCGGGTTGAAAGAGGAAACAGATGCTCTGTCGTTCCTGTCAAACACTGAACCCGGATAAATCCAGCCGGTGCCAAAACTGTGGCGGTCCGCTGGTGCGGGAGCTTGCTTTGGGCGACAGCTTTGTGCCTGCCGGCTTGACCTCACCTGAAACAGCCTTCTCACAGTCTGGCAAAGCCCGCTTCCGATTGGTGTACCTGTTGCCGTTGGTGACAGCCATGGTCACGGTTGGTGTGGTCGAACTGTGGCTGGCCGGGTTGGGAAAACCTTCGATGGTCGTGTCTTTTCCCTTTATCGGGGTTTTTGTGATGCTGTTTTTTACCGCTGCTCTGGTGGGGGATTATCCGGTATTGGCAACTTGTGACCGCTTGGGCGACAAGGTTGCCTCGCGGACTGATTTGTTGCGCCTGAAGCCGGCTATTACCCGCAATATGCAGGTGGCCATTGCCTCGTTGGTGACCCTGTTATCGGTGATTGGTTCTTTGGTGGCGGATGTGCAGGGAGTGCGCGAGATTTCATCGCAGATTATCGGCTTGGCCTGTTATTTTCCTCCGGCGGTCATGTACGGACTGGTGTTTGGCTGGTGGTTCAACCCGCGCCGCCGGGTCAAGCGGATTCAGCTTGCCAGTGACGACCCGGAAGTCGCCCGCCTCCACCAGCTCTGGCTCAAACAATGGCTGCAATTGCGGTGGAAACTACCTTCCTAAGTTGGTTTCAGGATTGATTGGAATAATGTATAAACTCCGGACATCATGCCGTCTTCCGGTCCTGTGTTCACTTGCCCACCCTGTTTTTCCAAGTTGATTATGTTTCGTGTGTTGGTCCAAGTCATGGTTTTGGTTGGGTGCGTACTGCTGTGCGGGCAGATGGGTTTTGCCCACACCGGAATCCGGTTGGAACGGCTGGAATTGCCGGTTGATATTTCCGCCCAGTGGAAATACTGCCCCGGTGACGATATGGCCTGGGCCCGGCCTGATTTTAATGACCAGCGCTGGCAGTCGGTGAACCTGGACCGCGCCTGGGGCCGGACCGAATATAGCCGGTTTATGAATTCGCACTGGTACCGGCTGGAAGTTCAACTTCCTTGGAACGGCACTGAAACCGCCCGTCACGGAGCGTTGGGGATTGCCATTGGGAATGTGCTCTACAGCAGTTATGAGGTGTATGCCGGCGGGGAGCCAATCGGGCGGCATGGGACCTACAGTGCGTTGCGCAGCCTGGACCCGGCCCAGCCGCGCACCTTTCTCATTCCCGAACGGGCCATTGCACCGGATGGCCGCCTGGTTTTGGCGGTCCGGATGTGGCGCGACCCTTATTTTGCCCGAATTGCCACTGAATTTGGCACGGACCCCCAGCCACCTTGCCTGATTGGGTTTTACGAGCATTTGCGGGACCGGCAAAACCTGGATATCCAAAACGAATTGTTCCGGGATTTGCCGCGCTTGATTTTGGCGGTGGTGTTTTTGATGGTGGGGGCTTACCACCTTCAGTTATACCGGCGGCGGCGGGAATTAAAGGAATATCTCTGGTTCGGACTGTTGACGGTGGGAGCCACCACCAACATTTTTTTTCTGTCAAACTGGCCTGATGCGTTTGTGTCTCCGAACCTGTCCTATGCGATTGGGATGGGTGCCATCCACTGGACCTGTGTCCTGTGGTTTCAGTTTGTCTGGGTCTTGTTCCGCCGTCCCTGGGGGGCGCTGGTCCGAACCTACCAGTATTTCCAGTTCGGGCTCGGTTTGGTGACCCTCTGTGCCCCGGTTCTGGTTGTCAGCACCTTGGGGGTGGCAGCCCAATTGTCATTGGTGCCGGTTTTATATCTCTGGTTGTTTGTGATTCCGAAGGAGGCATTCAAAGGCGACCCGGAAGCACGCACCATCTGTATTGGGATCCTCTGTTTGGCGGGCATCCGTTTTTACCAGTTTCTGGTGTTGCTGGGGCTCACCCGAAATCTGGGAAATATCGCCCATTGGGGGTTTCTGGGGCTCATTCTGTCGGTGGCTTTTTCACTCTCAAACCGCTTTAGCCGGGTGTATCAGGAACTGGACACGCTCAATCAGGATTTGGAGGAAAAGGTCAAAAGCCGGACTGCCCAACTGGACGCAACCATCGAACAGCTCCGGTTTTCGGAGAAAGAAGCCCTGCTGGCGCAGGAAGCCGCCATTGAAGCCAACCGGGCCAAAAGCATGTTTTTGGCCAAAATGAGCCACGAACTGCGCACCCCGCTGAATGCCATCATCGGATTTGTGCAACTGATGCGACGCAACCGTTCGCTGGACGGGGAAAGCCTCAACAATCTCAACATCATTGCCCGCAGTGGCGAACATTTGCTGGGACTCATCAATGACATTCTTTCCATTTCAAAAATCGAGGCGGGTCAGACCCAACTCAATGAAGCCCCGTTCGACGTGCGGAAACTGCTGGAGGAAATCGAACAGACCTACCGGTTGCGGGCGGAAGGGAAGGGATTGCAGTTACTCACCACGTTCCTTTCCGGTTTTCCCCCCTGTGTCAAAGGCGATGAGGGGAAGTTACGCCAAATCCTGATCAACATTGTGGGGAATGCCCTCAAATTTACTGAAAAAGGCAAAGTTGAGGTCCGGGTCGAACGCCGGATGCAGACCACCGTCTTCGAAATTGAAGACACCGGGCCGGGCATTGCCCGCGAAGAACTGCCCAAACTCTTTGAAATTTTCGGCCAGACTTCGACCGGCACCAAAACCCGTGAAGGGACGGGGTTGGGGCTGGCTATCAGCCGCAGTTTTGCCCAGCTTATGGGCGGCGACATCACGGTTTCGAGCGAGGTTGGCAAAGGAACCACGTTTCGCATTGTGTTGCCCTTGCCTGAAACTGTTCCCGTTGAGGCGGCCACGCTGCCGCGTCATGTGATTGGTCTGGCATCCGACCAGCGGCCTGTGCGGATGCTGGTGACGGACGATGTGGAGGAAAACCGCCTCCTCTTGCAGAAACTGCTGGAGGCTGTCGGATTTGAAACCCGGCTTGCCACCAATGGGGCGGAAGCCGTTCAGATATGGCAAAACTGGCATCCCGATTTGATTTGGATGGACATCCGGATGCCGGTCATGGATGGCATGGAAGCCGCCCGCCGGATTCGGGAACTGGAAAAACAGGGTTCAGGGTGCCAAACCAAGGAGGCGGAACCTTCGTCCCCTAATATAGCCCACGGTAACAAAGGCCTGAAACCGGAAGCAGGAACCCTGAGCCCTGAACCCTGGACCCTGAACCCGGTTGTCATCATCGCCCTGACGGCCAGTGCCTTTGAACATGACCGGGAAGTCATTTTGGGGGCCGGCTGTGATGATGTGGTGACCAAGCCGTTTCAGGAAAATGTTTTATTTGAAAAAGCCGGGCAATTGCTGCATATCAGCTATGTGTATTCGGATGCGGAGGAATTCGCCGGTTATTCCACGGAACGGCAGGATTCGCAGCCCATCAGTTCCCGCCATTTCGTGCCGCTTCCACTGAATTTGCTGGCCAAGCTCAACCAGGTGATTACCGAAGGCGATTTGGAAGGTGCCTTTGCCACCATTGAGCAAATCAAGGAACATGACGAAACGTTGGCTGAGGAACTGCGTAAACTGGTCAAAGGTTATAAATTCGATGATATTCTGGACGTTTTAGGCCGGGTTTCCTGAGTTCGGAGTTCCCCCTTCAGGCGGCAGTTTTGAGTTCCGCCTTCAGGCGGCTAAAAAAGGTAAAAGACAAAAGGTAAAAAACCGCCGGATTGGCTTCGGTTTCTTTTATCTTGTTCTTTTTTCCGTGCAAGTAGCCGCCTGAAGGCGGAACTCAA
>JAIBAN010000196.1 GCA_019695185.1 Blastocatellia bacterium
ATCCAAAGTTTGGAGCGGGTTATCGCAGAAGGTACAACGAACCGGAATTTCAAGAGCTTCCGCATGGCTCAATTCAAAGCAAAGGTTGGCATGATGTTTGTTGAAGAACGGCTTGGTGAGGGAAATCAGAATTGCCACACCCAACCGTCCCAAAGCGTGGAGCTGGCGCTCGGTAGCAGGCTCTTTGCGCCACAAGTTACCAGAAAAGATGCGAGAAAGCCCCGTCCTCATGCCCCGCCTCGTAACGACGGCAAGGGCGGGGATGAATCGCAGCCGCTTGCCCAAAATTCACCCTCAATGAGCGAAATTTCAGTTTGAAAAAACTCCTCTCCAGGCCGGTGCTGTGGTATACTCAAACTATGGGAAAGAAAGCGGATAAGCCAAAAAGGACAGCATCTTTCGTGGCCACGTTTGAAGTGGTGACGGAGGCGGCTGGGTGCCGGCAGTTGGAGACAATGCGGAATGCCTACCGGCAGCTCTACAACGCTACTTTGGGCGATTTGCAGCGGCGGTTGCGCCGTGCCCGGACAGCAGCGGAATGGGCGGCAGCCCGGCTGCTGCCGAAAGATTCGGATGAGCGGCGGCAGGCGTTTGGCCGGGTCCGGCAGCAATGGGGACTGTCCGCCGCAGGAGCCCAAAAGACAGCGGCCCGGTTCTGTGTCGGCCATTTCCCCAAACTGACCAACAGCCGGGTGGTCCAGCAGGTGGCCAAGCGGGCCTGGCAGGCGACCGAACGGGTCATGTTTGGCAAAGCCAAACGGGTCCGGTTCAAAGGGCGGGAGGACTTCACCTCCTTTGGCGGCAATGACAACCAGACGGGCGTGGTGGTGAGCGTTGGGACGGGAACGGTGCGAGTGGGAAAGCTGGTCCTGGCGTTTGCAGCCGACCCTGATAACCCCTATCACGCGCATGCGCTCCAGCACCGGGTCAAGTACAGTCGGATCATCCGGCGCATGATCAACGGCGTGCCCCGCTGGTATGTCCAAATGGTGCTGGAAGGGACTCCGTACCGGGACCCGCAGCATGTGACGCAAGCGGGCGAGCGGGTCGGACTGGATTTGGGACCGGCCAAAATCGCGGTGGCAACCGCCAGCGACAGCTTTCAGCAGCCGTTCTGTCCCGGACTGAAGCAGAAACAGGCAGAGATTCGCCGGTTGCAGCGACGGCTGGAGCGCAGTCGGCGGGCGGCCAATCCGGAGCATTATCATCCCAACGGAACGGTCAAAAAAGGGCGCAAGGTCTGGCGGCAGTCAACCCGCTACCGGAACCTCCGCATCCGCCTGGCCAATCTGGAACGCCGCAAGGCCGCCCAGCGCACCAGTCTGCATGGCCAGTTGGCGCACCGGATTCTCACCTTTGGCAATCAGCTTCATCTCGAACAGGTGAGCTACAAAGCATGGCAGAAATGGTACGGGAAGGCTGTTGGCCAGCAGGCTCCTTCAGGGTTTGTCACCCATCTCATCCGACTTGCCGCAACGCACGGAGGGGGAGCCAGCTTGATCAACACTTTCCAGACCGGTCTGTCCCAACTCTGTCTCTGCGGAGCCAGACGCAAAAAATCATTGGCCGAACGTACCCATTCGTGCCCGGATTGCGGTTTCACTGCACCCAGGGATGAATGGAGCGCGTTTTTGGCCCTCCATACTGGCTACAGCAACGGAACATGGGTGACAGACCTGGCAGGTGTGGCACTCGGACTCCAGTCTCATCGAACCTTGAGACCCGGTCGGGAACACTATCCCGGACCAGGTGCGGTTGCTGTGGCAGTTGTGGGAAACGACAAGCTCCAAGCGGTTGGGCCAGGCTCAACCCACGGCGTCCCACGCGTCGTCAGAGGGGTTCGCACGAGAGCCGGTGAGCGCAACCTAGAGCCGCCCGTTGGTGACAACGGATGCGGCAGCGGTGGCAGGTAACCGGCAGGAATCCCCTTGTTCAACCGCGCAGTGGTAACGAGGGGTGGTTCAAGTTGGTCGGTGCTGAACACCTTCTTGTCTGGGCCATGCAGGGGTTCAGTTTTGTCAGGTGGTCCGGGTGGAACGACCTGGAGGGGTGGATCGGGACGGGGCGGTAGTGGTTTGGTCGGCTGGGGAGTGGTCCGGGGCTGTGGCTCAGGCTTGGGATGGCGACCAGCCTCTAACCGCATAACCTCTTCCATTTCTGATATTAAAAACCGTACTGTCTCTTCTGCTGTGGCACTGGTCTCCGGGCCTTGGGCTGCTGCTTTTCGCCGGTGGACCATCTCCACGGCACGGGCAATGGTCATCTCTGCCGGTTCATCCCTTCGTTCCGCCATCAAATGTGCAATACGCTTGATTTCCTTCGAAATCTTCAACGCATTTTTCCCTTTGAAATCGCAACGGAGCGGTAAGCCGAAGAGGGTTGGCAATCCAACCAAATGCCGGGCGTGCTGGCCGAGACCATCGGTAAAATCAAAGACGTGCAATCCCGGTTTGCCGCTTTCGGGGTCCGGTCGGAAACCCCGTCCGACCATTTGCATGTAAAACAGGTGCGACCGCGTCGGTCGAGCCACGAAAATTCCCCGGATGCTGGGTTCGTCGAACCCTTCTGTCAAAATCTGGACATTGGTCAAAACCGTCAACTTTCGTTCCCGAAATGCGGCAATGCGCTGATTACGGTCCTCTGGTGTGAGTTTCCCATGTACCGCTTCACAGGCAAAGCCTGCCGTTCGGAATGTTTCCGCCATATCCCCCGTGTGTTTGATGTTTGCGCAAAACACCAGTGCCGGGTGACTGGCTATCGTTTTCGCGTATGTCTGGGCGACCAGGGCGTTACGGGAAGGTGTGTTGACCCGGATTGGCCAATTCCCCCACCACGAAGTCACCACAGCGGACGTGGACGCCTTCCAGCACCGTTTCAGTATGGATTTGCCATCCGGTAATTGGGCAGATGTGTCCGGACTCAATCAAATCCTCCAGGTGCCGGTGATACACCATCTCGGCAAAAACATTGTCCAATCCAACCCGGTCACCACGTTTGGGGGTTGCCGTCACACCAAGGATCAAGCCTGGAGACTTTTCGGAAAACTGGTTGATGAGTTTCCGATAGGTGAGAGCTGCCGACCAGTGGGCCTCATCCATCACCAACGCCCCAATCTGGTCCAATGGCAGGTTGCCCAGCCGGCGACTGTCGCGGGCCATAACCCGGATATTTCATGAGGTTGGCAGACCCTGGGTTTTTCATTTTGGGAACCCCTGGTAGACCTTGAAAATCAATCAGACAGCCTGGAATGGGGGAGTTTTTCGCGTATTTTCCGGTTTGTGCCAAGCATGAGAGACACCTCCCCCTTCCCCCATTCTTTGTCAGCGTGCCGGGGACAGCACTGGTTGGGTTTTAGCCGGTGCCCAGCCTGGTGGCGACCAGGCGGAACAAGTCCTGGTCCGGATAGGCACTGGAGAGAAAGAAGCGGACGCGGCGGGTATTGCGGACGACGACCGCCCCAATTTTGAAAAGTTTGAGCCGGATGGTGCCGGATTGGGCCTGGGCCAGTCCCGTCCCGGTCAAAACGAGGCGGCGCAGGGCTTCCACCAGTGTATAAGCCAGTCCTGAAAGCAGCAGGCGGAACTGGTTGGGCCACCAGGCATGGCAACTGGTGCGGTCGGCGAAAAGGTCCAGTTGTTGTTCCTTCAACCGGTTTTCCATCTCTCCTCGGGCACAATAGAGCCGGTCGTAGAGTTCCTGGGGTGGATGGGTGAGGCTGGTCACGACAAACCGGGGATTGCTGCCCTGGTCGGTATGTTCGGCTTTGACGATCACCCGGCGGTCGCAGGACCAGGTTCTGGCCCCATACCGCACTTCCCCAAAGAGCCGTTGTTTTTCCCCGCTGGCCGCCCAGGCGGTGGCCGCCGCCGTGATCAGGTGGTCGGCTTTGCGCCGCAGGACTGAATTTTTGGCCAGTCCAATCACATACTCCACCTGCTTTCGTTCACACCACCGCATGAGCTGAGGCCGACAAAAGCCGCCGTCTCCCCGAAAAATAATCCGCACGTCCGGCCAGACCTGCCGTAAGCGCCGCACCAGCAGCGCCAGGATCGGCCAGGCGTGTTTCGCTCCGTCGCTGTTGCCGGGCCGCAGATAACTGACCAGCAACTGGTCGCCGCAAAACACGTACAATGGCAAAAAGCAATACTGGGCGTAGTACCCGTTGAAAAACGCCTGCTCCTGTTTCCCATGCAGCGGGTCATGGGTTGCGTCAAAATCCAAAATCAATTCCGCCGGGGCACTCCGCTGGGAGGCGATGAACTGCTCGACCAGCATCCGATGCAACTCCCAGGCGGTCCGCCGGTCCCCCCATTGTTCAAACCGGCACAAGGTCGGGCTGCTCGCCAACACTTCATCCCGCTCCACCGCTGTTTGAAACCCTGGGTCATGCCGCAGGGTATCGTGGTCATTGAGGTCTTCATACCCCGCAGCCAGACCAAAGATCCGTTGCCGTACCAAATCCACCGCCCGATGGGTAATTTTTCCCGGCTCGCGCGGGTCTCCAAGCACCTCTGCCACTTGCGCCGTCAATCCCAACTGCCGATCAATTCCCCGGATCAACACCATGCCTCCGTCACTGGTCACTTCTCCCCCACTGAACTCGCATTCCACTTTCCGTTTCCGACAGGCTGGAAACGAAATGATTTTTTCGGTACGATGTGGCACGGCGGAAGGCCTCCTTTTTCTTCTTGTAAGCTATTGCCTAAAAAAGGATTATACCACTTTCGCCGTTCTTTTTCATGAAATATTCGGGATAAGGGTGTCGATACTCGCCACAATAATGTCTGCATCTGGGGCAGCCTGGTCCGAAGCCTGTTCGAGCGCGATGATTTTTCCGGGATTGTAACGGGTGAGCGTTTGGATTGCCTGCTCCAGCAGCTCCGTTCGGTGAGCGACCACCAGCAGCTTTTCAGGCAACCCCATTGCTTCCAGAAGGTACGGAAGCTGGCTGAAAACCGTTGTTTTCCCAGCGCCCGTGGGGAGCACTAGGAGCTGGCGTTTCACGTTGCGCCGCCAGGCATTGACAATCGCAATCAGGGCTTCGAGCCGGTAAGAACGGAGAGCGTTTCCGTTGGATTCCGGCAACGACGGTAGCGCGGCGGAGTACCAATCGGTCTGGGGTACTGGAAACGGGTTGAAGTTTTCCTGGGCGGTAAGCATCAGCAAACTCCTAATACAATGCCCTGGTTGAAGTTATCGCAAACGAAGAAGTCACCTTACCACATCGTAAACCTTTTCTGCCGCACTTTTCCGGTCATTGGTTGAAAAAACAGCAACCAAAAAGGCGAAAAGGCGCTTTTGAGAACGAAAGCGCCACGTCAAATGAAAATTTTCGAGGTGAAGTTCAAGCAACTTTAGAAATGGAATGCTCCACAATTTCCTTAATTTTGTTCTTTTTGAAATTGCGAACCCCTATTGGGTATTGTTTGGCCAAATCCCAGACAGCCAGCC
>JAIBAN010000197.1 GCA_019695185.1 Blastocatellia bacterium
CGCCCAGGTACACGACCCGCTGGGAGGAACTGCCTTTGGTTAGAGCCTGAAGCTGAGAGTATGGCCGGTGGGGTCTGGTTTGTGCTTCCTCCTCCTCATTCTTTTGCCAGCCTCGATTCCTTTTGCAGCAGGTCATGACATTTTTTGCACAAAGCAATCAGTTCGGAAAACCCTTCCTGTCCCCGGTTTCGGTGCGAGCGATGGTAAACCTCCAGAAGTCGGTTTTTGTTGCACACCTGACATCGGAAATTTGTCAATTCGAGGTGCTGTTGGCGATTCCAAAGCCATTCCGGGGTTTGGAGGTATTCATCGTAGGACATGGCAGCCAACTCTTCCAAGCGGGCGGTTCTTTCTGCACATTCTGCCTCATATTCCCTGACCCAAACCTCATGCAGGGCCTCCTGACAGGCATCGCACAGAACCGTGAACCCTTCCTCGGAATACTTTACAGAACCTTTTTTCCTGTATTTCCGCATTTCTCCCACAACACTCTGCAAATGACTGCGACTGCGAAATTCGATGGTGGACTGGCACTGCTCACATTGGACTTGGTTTCGCTGCGGGCCGAGCAGCCGGTTCATTTCATAAACATTAACCCCCAAGATTCCTGCTCCAATGACGGTGCTGGGAACTTCGGGCACCATCCAGTACAAATACCGTGCGGCTTCAAGTCGTTCGGCTGGGTCGCTTATTTCCTGTCCCATTTTGGCCGGAAGCTCCTGGAGTTCATCTTTGAGCTTGCCAAGCGTTGTGCGCAGGTCCTCCATTTTCCGGATGATGGCTTCAATGTCGTTCATGGCCGATACGTTGGGGCGATTCATACATTCCTCCTCAGACTGACTGGTTATGGCGTGACCGTAACGCCTCATAAAGCTGCCCTGGCCCCAGCAAAATGTCCTTCAAGCCCTGGCGGACCGAGTCCGAATCGAGCGCCTGTTTGCTCATGGAGGTATGGGCCGAAAAGGCGTCAATGATGGCATCCATGAGTTTGGCGGCCAAATCGGGGGAATTGGCAAACTGTTCTTTGGTGTTGTTGGCGGCCTGCTGGACCAAAACCTCGGATTCGAGCAGCTTCCCTTTGAGCACGTGATTCACATAAACGAGTTTGTCATCTTCGGTCAGTTCCCCTTCAAAGAGATCATTGACCTTGGCGATAATCTCGGCCAGCCGGGCTTTTTCCTTTTCATGGACCTGCCCGCTTCCCACCTCCGTCAATGGCTGGAGTTTTCCGGCCTGCCCCACACCGAGCGGCAAAGCCCGGTTTCCCTGGTCCTTCAGCCGGTGGTGGGTCAAAACCACTTTTGAGAGGTCCACACCTTCCCGTTCGCGGCCAAATTCCAGCAGCGGCAGCAGCCGTTTGAAGAAGATGGCCCGTTTTTCAATCGCCGTATTGCCATAATCGAAGATCTGCCCCAAAAACGCATAGAGCCGCAGAAACGCGCCCAGATTGCGCTTGAAGAGGAGCAGGGCGTTGAGTTCGTTCTGGGCGGACTGTTCCGCGTTTGGGTCATGTTGGGCGCGGGCAGCAGTCAGCGCCTGGCGGGCGGCGGCATATCGTTTGAGCAGCCGGTCGGCCACCGGTTCCAGCGCGGCGGAGAGTTCTCCCTGGGTGGCTTTGGGGTTCAGTTCCACGGTGACAACCCGCTCAATTTCATGCTCGTCGTAATAGCCTTCGGCGTCGAGTTGCGCCCGCAGTTTGAAGACCAGATGGGGGTCGGTGGCCCCTTCCAGTTCCGCCGTTTCATAGAAGACTTTGAAGGCGGCCAGGATTTCCTCCGGGTCGTTGACGAAATCGAGGATGTAGGTGGTGGTTTTGCCCGGAGTGGCGCGGTTCAGCCGCGAGAGGGTTTGCACCGCCTGGATGCCGGCCAGCCGTTTGTCCACATACATGCCGCACAGCAGCGGCTGGTCAAAGCCGGTCTGGAACTTGTTGGCCACGAGCAGGATTTGGTACTCGTCACGGGCAAAGACGGTGCGGATGTCCTGCCCCTTGAGGTTCGGGTTGAGCGTCGGGCTTTTTTCGGAAAACGGGTCGGGGCCGGATTCGGGGTCGGTGACTTCACCGGAAAAAGCGACCAGCGCCCCGATGTCGTAGCCCTGGGCGGCGATATACTTCCGGATGGCCAGATGCCACCGGACGGCCTCCAGGCGGCTGCCGGTCACCACCATCGCCTTGGCCCGGCCATTCAGGAGCGGGGCCACGTTCGCGCGGAAATGCTCCACCACCACCTGCACTTTCTGGCTGATGTTGAAGGAATGGAGCCGCACCCAGCGCATGAGCCCTTTGAGGGCCTCGCTCCGCTCCACCTCGGTTTCATCCAGGTTGCGCCCTTCGTGGGCCAGTTTGAATGCCAGCTTGTAGGGCGTGTAGTTGCGCAGCACGTCCAGAATGAAGCCTTCCTCAATCGCCTGCCGCATCGAGTACACATGGAATGGTTCCGGCAGGTTCCCCGGTCCGACAGGCAGGTCCGGCTGGGGCCGTCGTCCGAAAATCTCCATGGTTTTGGCTTTGGGTGTGGCGGTGAAGGCTACGAAGGAAACGCCGGGCGTCTCGGCGCGGGCCGCCATTTGCGCCGCGAGCAGGTCTTCGGTGCTGACTTCGCCGCCGTCGGCCAGTTCCGTCAGTTCCTCGGCGGAAAGCACCTGTTTGAGCTTGGTGGAGGCTTCGCCGGTCTGGGAACTGTGGGCTTCGTCGGCAATCACGGCAAAGCGTTTGCCCTCCGTGGCCGAGAGCGCCTGGACTTCCTTGAGCGCAAAGGGAAAGGTTTGGATGGTGCAAACCACGATTTTCTTACCGCCGGAGAGCGCCTGCGCCAGTTCCCCGCTCTTGCTGGCGGATTCGCCTTTGACGACGGCCACCACGCCCTGCACCCGTTCAAAATCAAACACGGCTTCCTGCAACTGGCTGTCGAGCACCGTCCGGTCGCTGACCACCAGGACCGTATCGAACATCTTCCGCTGCTGCGCGTCGTGCAAATCCGCCAGGAAATGGGCGGTCCAGGCAATCGAGTTGGTTTTGCCCGAACCCGCCGAATGCTGAATCAGATATTTCCGCCCCGGCCCTTCCTGGGCGACGGCGGCCAGCAGTTTCCGGGTTACGTCAAGCTGGTGGTAGCGGGGGAAAATCACCGCCGTGATTTTCTTCTTGGCGTCCCGTTTGGTGACCAGATAGCGCCCGATGATGTCGAGCCAGCTTTCGCGTTCCCAGACTTCCTCCCACAGATAGGCGGTTCGGTGTCCGGCGGGATTGACCGGGTTTCCCGCGCCGCCGCCGTCGCCCCGGTTGAACGGCAGGAACACGGTGCCCGCCCCTTGCAGTCTGCTTGTCATCATGACCGTGCTGTTGCTCACGGCAAAGTGAACCAGCGCCCCACGGGGAAACTCAAGCAGCGGTTCGGCGGTCGCCTGCCCTGGCGGTTTGGGCTGGCGGTCAAACCGGTATTGGTCCACCGCGTCCTCCACCGACTGGGTGAAGTCGCTTTTCAGTTCGACCGTGGCCACCGGAATGCCGTTCAGAAAAAGCACCAGGTCAATCGTGTTCTCATTATGGACCGAGTAGCGCACCTGCCGCACCACGCGCAGCCGGTTGGCCGCATAGCGGGCCTGCAAATCCGGATTCATAGCCAAGGCCGGTTTGAACTGGGCCAGCCGGAGCGGTTGCTTGAGGCCCAGCATCTCCACGCCGCGCCGGAGTGTTTCCAGGGTTCCCTTTTCATTGAGGGTTTGCCGAATCCGGTCGAGCACCACCGTTTCCGTTGCCGGGCCGTGGTTTTTCGTGAGCGTCTCCCAGGCTTTCGGCTCGGTTTCTTTGAGCCAGTCCAGCACATCCGGGGGAAACAACGCCCTGGCGCGGTCGTACCGGGCTGCGCCACCCTCCGCATAATGCCAGCCGTGACCGCCCAAATAGGCACAAATGTCGTTCTCAAACTCAATTTCCTTGTGCAGGCTCATACGGCCTCCGGTTTGGTCCAGCCGCGCACGTCAATCTGCCCCGTGACGGCAGCGGAAATCAGGGCGGAGCGGCGTTCTTTTAAGAGTTCGATGGCACGTTGGGCTTCGGTAATGAGTTCGTCAATTTTGGCGGTTTCGCTGTTTAAGAAACTGGTGATTGAGGTTTGTTCCTCAAAAGGGGGGAACGTTATTGGTAGTTCTTTCAAAGATTCTCTATTGATTTTTGGCATTGCTACACGGTCGGATTCTAAAATTGCTTGCATTGAAAATTGCTCAGACAATAAAAACCAACAAAGAAAACCATTGTTTAACCCTTGAAATGGCCTCAAGGGGTACATGTCCGCACTACACAAACTATCTTGTGGGGCTATACAAACTTTTCGTAGTGCGGGTCGAATTTTACAATAGATCACATCACCCTGTTTACAAAGATACTTACCGCTTTCGGCTCCCTGCTCCTCAGCAGTTTCCAATGAAATAATTCTCCCTGTGTTTGATTCAATATGATTTGGAGCAATCAAAATCATTTCTTTATAAGGTGACTGCTCTGGGTTTACCTGTCCTTCCGCAACAAACACGCATCTTTGAAACTTTAACACTTCCCAATGCGCAGGCACCTCTCCCAACCATTCAATCCCAGAATCCTTCATCGGAACATTCGGGTCCAGCCCCTTGGTAACCGCATGGGAAATGACGGCCTGCCGCTTTTCCTTGAGCAATTCAATCAATCGTTCCTGTTCGGCGATGAGGGCGGAGAGGGAGGCGGTTTCGAAGTCGAGGAAGGCGGCGATTTTTGATTGTTCTTCGGGTGAAGGCATCAATACCGGCAATTCTACGATATTGCTCGATGAAATTGAAGCAAGGTTGGTGCTTTGCTTTGACCGACTCATAAAATAAAATTGTGCGTAACCTGTACTCGTGAATAAATTCAACCAATCAGCGGAAATAGAAACAGGTCGGACAGCAAAGACATGATTTTGATGAATGCACGGTTCAATTTCACACCGCCAAACATGCCCTCTTCCTAATTTGTCAAAATCCCCACCTTCATTCATCAGAACATCACCGTATTTAAGACTGTACCGGGGTAAATCCTCGACTGGGATTTCAATGACTGACACCTCGTCAAGATCGAGATAGCCATCTTGAACGTTAGCAACTCGAAGGTAAGGCACATTGATCGTTTCCCTGCCAGTATTATCCTTCCCTTTGGCAACACCAGTTTGGACTGTTGCAACACGTTTAAGTCGTAATACCTCCCAATGCTTTGGCACTTCTCCCAACCACTCAACCCCACTGTCTTTATATTCCGGATAGCGTAGCAAGCTCATTGCGGGCCTCCTTCCGTGGCGGTGTTGGCTTCGAGCAAAGCGCGGTCGCGTTCCAGTTCGGCGCGGAGTTCGGCTTCGCTGGGCAACAGCAACCGGTATTTGCTGGCGAAGAGATGCGGGTTGTCGGCCAGGGCGGAATAGCGGGCGA
>JAIBAN010000017.1 GCA_019695185.1 Blastocatellia bacterium
GAAGGCGTGCCGTGCCGGTCAATGAACTTCTGATGACGAAAGACAAGGTTGCCGCAGGCGGTCCTGACTCGTTCTTTCAGGTTCAGTCGAGACCCGCTGAAAAAAAGCAATCCCCAGTCAAGGGTTCCCCCAAACCCCTGAAAATCTGCCTGCCGCACAGGCCGCAGGCAGATTTCCCTGACCTGTACCACGCCTTGAATCATGGTTGAAAAGGCTCAACACAGCTTCCTTGCCAAGTCATCAGATATTATCCTGGAAAGAACCAGCAAGCGGATAATCACCCTCATTTGCCCAAAGGGGAATTGTTCCTAATCATTCGTCCATCATTCCCAAGCCCTTCCAAAGCAAGCTATACTGGCATGTCCACCACATCCCTCCCGAGAATGCCATGATAAGCCACCGCCAGGAAAAGTACATTTTGGAACGGGCCGTCGAGCGGGGGTTTTTGTCTCAAACCGATTACGACACGTTGGAAACCTATCTGGAAAACGAAGTAACGGTGGCCAGTGTCCAATGGTCAGCAACAGTGGACCGGTTGCTTTCCGAAGGAAAACTGCTGGAAACCGATGTCAAAGCATGGCTGGCAAGCTTTGATGATGATGCACCCACCCTAATCGGACCTCAGCCCTCACCCAATGGATTTGAACTTTCCCTCGTAAAAAGCGAGACCCGCATCATCCATCACGCCACCCGCGAGGGGCGAACAACTTCCACCCTCGCCGAAAAAAGAATTTTTCCGGTTGAAAACTGGGACCGCTATGAATTTGCCCAATTGCTCGGCGAGGGCGGCATGGGGCAGGTCTTCAAGGCCCGCGACCTGCGGTTGGGCCGCATTGTCGCCCTCAAATTCATTCGGGGCAACAATCCCCGTTTTACTGAACGGTTTTTGCAGGAGGCTCGTGCCCAGGCCCGCATCGCCCACGAAAATATCTGTAAGGTCTATGAGGTCGGCGAAGTCAATGACCTGCCCTACATTGCGATGGAATATATTGAAGGGGCCGGGGTCAAGGAACTGCGGGACCAGATGTCACTGGAACAGAAAGTCCGGGTCATTCGGGATGCTGCCGAAGCGCTCCACACCGCCCACCGGATTGGTGTCATTCATCGGGACATCAAACCTGCCAATATCATGGTGGTGCGGGCTGAGGACGGAAGCTGGAAACCCTGCGTCATGGACTTTGGTCTGGCCCGCGATATGGAATCACGGGGAGGACTGACCGAAACCGGCGCAATTATGGGAACGCCGTCCTATATGGCCCCGGAACAGGCACGGGGGGCGTCGGAAAATCTGGACCGGCGGACCGATGTCTACAGCCTCGGTGCCACCCTGTACGACCTGCTGGCCGGCTGCCCCCCCTTTGAGGACGACAATGTGTTCAACACATTGATGAAGGTGATTGAAGAGGAACCGAAAGCCTTGCGGAAAATTGCCCGGACCATTCCGCAGGACCTCGAAACCATCACCATGAAGTGCCTCGAAAAAGAGCCCCACATGCGCTATGAATCGGCCAAGGCGCTGGCGGACGACCTGCAACGATATCTGGATGGTGAACCGATTGAGGCGCAACAAACCACCCTTGTCTATTGGGCGGTCAAAAAAGCCAAGAAACATAAACCCCTGGTCATCACCATGGGCGTGGCAACCGTCCTGGTCCTGATGGCTGGCATTTTCGCTCTCTACACGTGGCTGAATGCGGCTGAACAGGCTCGACTGGCCCAGATTTTTGGCCAGGATGCCGAAAAAATCGAGGCTATTCTGCACCAGTCCTATATGTTGCCGCTCCATGACACCCGTAAGGAGCGAACCATGGTGCTGGCGCGGCTGGAAAACATCCGCACCCGCATGGAAGCAGCAGGAAACGTCAGCGAAGGTGCAGGAAACCTGGCGTTGGGGCGCGGCTATCTGGCCTTACAGGATTATGAACGGGCCCGCAAACACCTGGAACTGGCCTGGAACCGGGGCTATCGCAACCCGGATGTGGCCTATGCCCTGGGCCGGGTCCTGGGCAAGCTGTATCACAAGGAATTGGAAGAGGCGGAACATATTACCAATCGCCAGTTGCGTGAATTCCGCAAACAGCAAATTGAAAAACAATATGCTCAACCGGCCATGGATTATCTGAACCGGTACATTTCCACCAGCGGCAACAGTCAAATCGAGTCATCCCAGTTTGTGGAAAGCGAAATTGCCTTTTTCAAAAAGGATTATGCCCGCACGCTGGAAAAAGCCCAGGCAGCCTATGAGCAGATTCCCTGGCTGTATGAAGCACAAAAACTGCAGGGCGACGTGTTTATCGCCTTGGCCCGTGAACAACAGGAACGGGGCAGCTACGATGAAGCGCTGAAATATCTGGAGCGGGCCGGACAGTACTACGGCCAGGCAGCAGCCATCGGCCAAAGCGACGCCGCAATTTATATCGGTGAAGCCGAACGCTGGCTTCAGGCCATGGAAATTTTTGTCGTCAAGGAACTGCCGCTGGATGAAGTCTGCCCCAAAGCCCTTTCGGCCTGTGACCGGGCGATTACGGTCAACCCGGAAAATGGTGCGGCCTACAGCCAGAAAGCGAATGTCCTCTGCCGGTACGGCATTGGACTCAAACAAATGGGGGCTGACCCGCGTGCCCCGCTGGAAAAATCCATCGCCCTGGCCCGTGAAGCACTGCGGTTTTCCCCCCAGGACTCACAAGCTTACTGGTGCATGGGAACCGCTCTCCAGATGGAAGGCCGCTACGCCCTTGACCATGGGCAGGAACCATTGCCGTTCCTGAGCCGGGCGACCGAAAGCTACGAACAGGCACTCCGACTGAACCCAACCAATGTGTCGGCATCCAATAGCCTGGGCAATACCTTTTACCATCAGGGAGTGTATGAGTATGACAACGGACGCGACCCGCGCCCGCTGTTTGCCCAGGCCATCAAAGCCTATGAAGATGCCACCCGGAACAACTCTGCCTTTGCACTGGCGTACAATGGTTTGGGAAACACCTATGGAGTCCAGGCGGAGTATGAAATGGGGCATGGCCTGGACCCGCGTCAATCCCTCGATTTGTCCATTGCGTCCTACCTCAAGGCAATTGAACTGAACCCCGGCGAACCATCGGCCTATTTTAACCTGGGGCCAACCTATCGGACTCGCGGTGAATATGAAATGAATCATGGGCAGAACCCAACCACCTCGTTTGATTTGGCAATCGGGGTATATCAAAAAGCCCTGACCATTTCCCCCAATGCACAAAACGCCCTCAACAATCTGGGGAATGTCTATCTGAGCAAGGCGCTGTATGCCTATCTGCGGGGCGAAAACATGGACCCATGGCTGCAACAGGCGTTGCTGTACCTCAATAAATTATCCACTGGTGAGGTAACCGCCAACCGCTATAACAATCTGGCGCGAACTTCCCTGCTGCGGGCATTAAGGAAACTGGATGCGGGCCGGAACCCAGCCGAAGATTTGGTTCAGGTCCGCGCCTTGAGCGAAAAGGAACTGGCGGTTGATGCCCGGAGCTTCGGAGCGTTTGCGGTGCAGGCCCAGGCTGACCTGCTGGCCGCCCGGTGGGCCATCCAACAAAAACAAAATCCTATTGGGAATTTCAAACGGGCGGAACAGGAACTACAACGGGCGTTGGCCATCAATGCAGAGAGCGAACTGCTCTGGCAAATCAAAACGGAGCTTCAGGTCCGGAAAGCCGAATGGACGGCAACCCGTGGCGGGGCCCTCCAGGAGGAAATCACCAACGGGCTTGAAGCCGCTGCAAAGCTCCTGCAACTGAATCCTCAAAATGCCGAAGGTTTTGCCTGGAAAGGAAAGCTTTTGCAAATCCAGGCCCGCAAGGAAACCAGTCTGACCGCTCAGGCCGACCTCAACCGGCAGGCCAATCAACTGCTCCACCAGGCTGTCAGCATTAACCCGCTGGTGGGCAAACTGGTGGGCCTGCGTTGAAGGTACTTACGATTTGCCCTTGAAAATCAGCCCTGAATTGCATCGCTTCAGGTTTTCACTTATTCTTGCGGGTCTTTTCTTAATCCACCTTTTTTCTTTGATGAGCCTTTTATTTGCCACCCTGACAACCGCCGGCTGCGGCTGAGTTTGTGATTCTATGGCAAATGTCACAAGGCAAGTCGCAAATGGAATTATGTCTGCTGAAACAACGACCAAAACGCACCTTCAGGAACTTACCGACACCCTCCGCGAAGTTGAAGCCACCATCAAACTTGGCGGAGGTGCCAAGAAAATTGAACAACAACACAAGCAAGGCAAATTAACCGCCCGCGAACGGATTGCCGGGTTGCTGGACCCTGGCTCCTATTTTCAGGAAATCGGCATGCTGGTTGCCTACGACCAATATGACGGTCAGGCTCCGGCAGCCGGAGTCATAACTGGCATTGGCCGTTGTTGCGGGCGCGAAATCGTCGTAATTGCCAATGATGCCACGGTTAAAGCCGGTGCCTGGTGGCCCGAGACCATCACCAAAATGCTGCGGGCGCAGGAAGTTGCCATGCGGTGCCGGGTGCCGATTGTCTATCTGGTTGATTCGGCTGGCGTCAATCTTCCCTATCAGGGAGGCGTGTTTCCGGGACAGTACGGCGCAGCCCGGATTTTTCACTATAACTCACTCATGCGACGGCATTTGAAAGTTCCCCAACTGGCCGCAGTGATGGGGCAATGTGTGGCAGGAGGAGCATACCTGCCAGCGCTTTCGGATGTGATTGTGATGGTGCAGGGGACCAGTTTCATGGGTCTGGGCGGCCCCAATCTGGTCAAAGGTGCGACCGGTCAAACAATTGATGCGGAAACCCTGGGCGGAGCCCAGATGCACAACGAAATTTCCGGCGTGGCCCATTACCTGGAACCAAATGATACCGCCTGTCTGGAGCGCCTGCGGAAATTGATGGCGGAAATCCCTCCGGCTCCCAAACCTCAGGTGGCGGTTGAGGAACCACGAGCCCCCAAACGTCCGGAAACCGATATTTATCAAATTCTCCCGGCGGACCATAAGCTGCCCTATGACATCCGGGCTGTGATTGACTGTCTGATTGATGAAGATTCCTTTGAGGAGTTTCAGGCTCATTATGCCAAGGAAGTCATTTGCGCCCATGTCAGTGTGCAAGGCATTCCGGTCGGGTTAATTATCAACCAGCGGGGATTGATTAAAGGCGCGAAAGGAAAACCACCCAAATTCGGGGGAATTTTTTATCGGGAAAGCGCGGAAAAAATCGCCTACTTCATTGAAACCTGCAACCGCCACCGAACGCCGCTCCTGTTTGTGCAGGATGTTTCCGGATTTATGGTCGGACCGGATGCAGAACATTCAGGCATCATTCGCGCTGGAGCGCATTTTGTGGAAGCGATGTCCACGGCATCCGTGCCGCGCATTGTGCTGACGGTCAATCACGCCTCCGGGGCCGGGTATTATGCAATGGCCGGGCAGGGCTTTGACCCGGATTTCATCTTTTCCTGGCCGACTGGCCGAATGGGTGTGATGGAAGGCGATTCCGCCGTCATGGCACTCTTTTCAGCACAACTTGATAAATTGAAAAAAGAAGGCAAGGAACCCGACGAAGACCTGAAAGCCGAAATGGCACGGGTTCGAGCCACCTACGAAGCCCAGTTGGATGCCAAATTTGCAGCAGCCCGTGGTTTTGTGGATGCTGTCATCACCCCGGAAGAAACCCGAACGGCATTGGAACTGGCTCTTCGAACAGCCTTTAACAATCCCGGCTCTCACCTTGGACCGTTTGTTTTACCGGAAACAGAATAACCATGGCCGAGGACCGAAGGCTGAGGAGAGGACTGAGGACTGAGGACTGAGGAAAACTTAGAATTGAGGAATAAGGAGAACTTCTGTTTGTTCCAAACTTCAAGCCTTACCATGGCGGTCAGCTTTAGGTTTAGCCATAGCCCTGATGTTTGGTCACCCCTCAGTCCTCAGCCCTGTGAGAAAGATCGTTCCAGCGATTCGATAAAGTATTCGACCACATCAGCGTCAAAGTGGGTGCCGGATTCCAGTCGGAGATGATCAATCGCTTCTTCTTTGGTCATGGCACTGCGGTACGGACGGCCTGAGGTCATGGCTTCGAAAGCATCAATGACCGCCAAAATCCGCGCCCCCAGCGGGATTTCCTCGGCGGTCAACCCTTTGGGATACCCGGTTCCGTCAATCCGTTCATGATGGCAGGCCACCAGTGCTGCCACGTCCTGGAGTTGTGGGATTTTTTGCAGAATCGCCACCCCGTACTCAACATGGTTACGGATTTCCGCCACTTGAACCGAGTCCAATCTACCCGAAAAATTGATCAATTCATCCGAAAGTTTGACCTTGCCAATGTCATGCAACATGGCAGCCAAACGAAGAGTTTCGGTTTCCTGTGGATCCATCCGATATTCGTGAGCCAAGGCCAGGGCACAATTTTGCAAAAGGCCCGTGTTTTCTTTCAGGTATGGATTTTGGGCAATGGCTTCCAAGGTTACCTGAATCGCACCAAGATAAGCTCCGCGAGTGTTTTCCAGGGTCTGGCGGGCCTGTTTTTGCACTTCCCAGGTGATCAGGGTGTTTTCAATGATATTGAGCAGTTCCCGATGACCGAACGGCTTGCTCAAATAGGCAGCCAGCCCTGATTCCAGCAAATCACGCCGTTCAGTGTCGTTATCACTTTTGGCGGTCAGCATTAAGACCGGGATATCCCGAATGGCTGCATAGGGTGGATCGTTGCGAAGGTGACGGAAAACCTCCGGTCCGCTCATGCCGGGCATCATGTAATCCAGAATCACCAAATCAGGCGGCACTTCAAGCAACATTCTCAATGCCTCATCGCCATTGGTCGCCAACGAACAGGAATGTCCTGCCCGCTCCAAAACGACCTTTCCGAGTTGGGTCATGGCAGGCTCGTCATCGACGAACAAAATCCGTCGTGGCAAGGGTTTTGTCATAGGTCCTCAAAAAGAAGAGAAAGTACGGTGGAATTTTGTTGTTCTGTGAAGGTTCCGCCACCAGGAGGTGCGGCCCTACTTTGACCCAAATGAAAGTCAGGATTCAAGTGGGAAAAGCGTGTCAAGTATCTGCGACATAGCTCTTGCGTGATGTTCAATATTGCGAAACATTTCAAATTGTTGCGGATTCATCTGGCCGTACTCGCCCCGGTGGAGCAACTCGGCAAATCCGAGCACCATGAGAAGTGAACTGCGCAAACTGGCGATCTGTTCCGGAGGTACGCTGTAACCGGTTGCCGGCGGGGCGGAAGCCGCTGCAAAAAGGTCTGCCCTGGCGGCATCCAGTTCCTGCCGTACGACTGCCAACTCAGCAGCCATGGCCACCAACTGTTGTTGGGCCAGTTGCCCTGCCGCACTGTCGCGCTGGCCCACATCGCGCAGGGAAATCAGCCGTCCGCCTGAAAATTCAACCGTCTCAGGGGTTTCAAAGGCCGGCAATTTGATGGCGGACACCCTGGCCTGAATGGAACTGCCATCCGGAGTTTGAATTTTGGTTTCAATTACCTGATCTTCCTGGGAAGCTTCCAGTTGCTCCCATAATCCGGCATTGACGTAACCTGGTCCCCGTCCAATTTCCCCAAGCGTACAATGTGTCAACTCCCCATTAAAACAGCCCGTCACAAACTCAGCCATTGGATTTCCAAATCTGGTTTGCTGATACTGATTGGTGATGATGAGGGCTTCGTCCAATTGCCATAAAACCTGCCGGGCGACGACCGCAGGGATGTCCCCAGGGCTGGATTCCTCGACGACCAGGGCATCAGGTGAAGGCTGTCTGAGCGCATCAATATGAGCCAGGGCGAGCCGAACGGTTCCAGCCAACATTTCAGCCAAATCATGGGCTTCCGGAATTGGCCGTTGAGCGTCAAACCATTGAACACATACCACAATCCGCCAGGGGGGCGTCAGAGTGGGACGCAGGTACCACTCAACTGGGGCTGCCTGCTGGGCTGGCAAAAAGGAGAACCCCACGGGAAGTTCCGCCACAGGTCCCCCCCCCTGAACATCCAACCGGTCCGAAAAATCGGCAGGCAAACTTGAACCCAGCATGGGATGGTCGTTTTGCATTTGGGAAAATTCGGCAAATACCGGTTGCGGCAGATTGCTTTCATCAAACAAAATGACAAAGGTCCGGGAGGCATCCAACACCTCACAGGTAACTCCAACCACCAAGTCAGCCAAAACACCAGTGGAGGTGACCCCATGCAGACTGGAGGCAAACTCGGCCAGAGCTTGTAAGCGTGAGCCAATTGAAACACGGGGTGCTCCGGTAGGTGAATTGAACGAAACCGGTGCAGGGGCCTGAAGTTGAGGCTCCTGTTGCAATGGTGGCATGACCGGAGCTGGCAGCGGAACAACCTCCCGTTTGGGTGCCAAGGGCGGAGGGGGCTCTGGACTAAATACATCCCGACCAATTGGAGTTGGCTGTAACGAAGGTGGGGGAGCAAACGGAGGCGGAGCCGGTGGAATTGGCGGCAACGGTGGCGGCGGCTGTAACGATTGCGGTGGAGTAAACGGTGGTGGAACCGACGGGACCGGTGGCGGTAACGGCGGTGGCGGCGGTGCCAGAAAACCAGGAGGGGGGGGCACAGGTGGCATGGCTTTCGATAACGGAGGGGTTGGCATAAACCAACTTTCTCCCTGGTCAGCCAATGACACTGGTTGTTTCGGCGGAAGCGGAAACCCAGGCAATGGAGCCTGTTTACGGGCAATGGCCGCCAATGGGGTTTCCGTATCAAAATCCCCCATATCAAATTCAGGGAATGTGGTCGGCGGTTCAATCACAACATTTTCTGCCCCAAGGGAAGTGTGTTTTTCTCCTACGGCAGGGGCTCCAGGCCCAAGGTCCAATGAAAGGTCAACTATCGGCAGCGATTTGGGAGTCGGAATTTCCTGATGTGGTGGAGTTGAGACAGGTGTATTGACTGGGCTTTGCGAGTCTTCCCGCGAATCACGGTCACGGGGACGTTCCGAGCGTGGTGCGCCAACGCCAAGCAGGGTTTGAACCACGGGCGCAGTATTGGAGCTTCCCCGTGGAACCAATGACCGTTCAGCCTGCGCAACGACATCCGCCACCTCAACCGGCGGCAGATCATCGTCGTCGTCAGGCTTCCCTTTCGGAGTCAAGGATCCGTCGGATGCCGGTTTGCGGCGGAAGGCGTCAACAAAGTCGCGGAGTTTCATGGTGATGCCGAAACTTTCAGAAAGCGCGACCGAGCGCCGCGCACAACAGAGGGTTTTCTCCGGCAGCATGCACACATATGCCAAAATTCTATGCTATAGTGCCCGCTGCATTTTTAGCCGGAAACAATCTACAGTCACCAAACCCTTGATCGCCAAACCAACCCCAGCGACTTCCGGTTTCCTCCGATGACTGAAACTGCCGTTCCTTGCTTTTTGCAAGTCACGGTTGTTCCACAGGCAAAACCAGGTAATCGTATGTGGGATATTGGCCAGATTCGTCTTTTGACAACAGATAGGCTCAAGTATAGTCGAAACGGACCTGAAGTCACAAGCCGCCGAAAGGTTCGCAGAGGTTCTAGTTTCCGCTGAAATCGATTTGTTTAGGAGAAAATAAATTATGAATGTCAAACAGAAGCTCGAAGAAGAAGTTCGTAAACTGGAACAGGAACTCAAAGTCGAACTTCCTCGTGAATTGCAACGCGCTGCCGCCCACGGCGACCTCCGCGAAAACGGTGAATACCACGCAGCCAGAGAACGGCAAAGCTATGTTTTGGCCAAACTTGGTGCGCTCCACCAACGTCTGGCAGCTCTTTCGCTCGTCAACTTTGATGCCCTGCCACATGACCGTGCCGCTTATGGATCCACGCTGGTCGTCCTTGATTTGGACAAGGATGTGGAATACACCTATCGGTTGGTCACTCCTGAAGAAGTTGACGTGGCCAATGGACTCATTTCAACGACTTCCCCGCTCGGACGGGGTTTTATGGGTAAACAGGAAGGCGACGAAGTGGTGGTGCAAACCCCGCAGGGGAAGCGCAGCTTTGAGGTACTGAAATTAAAAACCATTCACAGCTCTGAGGACTAGGTTTGAATTTTGCGTTCTGACATTTTGAGTTCTTAGCTCAGGTAACAGGAAAAAACCAAATGAGGGAACTCAAAACCTGAAAGTCAAAACTCAACCTTCGAGAAATCCAACCCCATCCCTTTCAATGGCATCACCACAGGCACTCGGGTTCCCGAATGCCTTTTCTTTTTTCTGCTGCAAAATTTGATCAACCTTTGTAAGTAAGGCGGTGTGGGTTATGGAATGTACCTCTTGTGGAGCAATAGCAGAGCATGGCTCACGGTACTGTGAGCAATGTGGCATGGTCTTTGAATCACAATTGACAGATGAAATGGTATCCGGCAAAGGGGCCACCAAACACCTTGAATATTCATTTGTAACCCAGGTGGCTCAATCCACAGGATTGCCCCCAACCCCACTGGCCCCCAACGTGGTGGGTAACGGCCAAAGCCATGTCACACAACCTGAAATAAAAACGTCTGAGCCTTTGCCAGCCACCAATTTTGTTCCTTTGAACGGATGCCGCTCCTGTGGTGCGAAATTGCGGCCCGGCACCAAATTTTGCTCAAGTTGTGGCACCTCAGTCATGCCCTCTTTTTTCGTCCGGCAATTGGGTTTTTTCCGGCAAAATCTGGCTGCTTTGCCTCAAATCCTGCGGGAAACCACGACTGGCAGCCAGTTTTCCCTGACCAAGTGGATTTCCCTGGTCGTCATCGGAATTTCAATCTGCGGTGCCGTCTCCATGCTTTTTCCTGGCAAACCCGAACCTGGGGTTTCAGCCGATACAGCCCGGCTTTTGCCTTACCTGCGAAGTATTGTCTGGCTGCTTTTTGGGATTCTGACGGCTCTAGGGGGCCTACTAATGGTCAAAACAAGGAACTGACGCCTCTCAGCACTGAGGACCGCAGACCAACCAACCGCTTTTCAGATTTGGCCCTCTTGACTAAACCCAACCATCTCTGGATTGCCACACACTCTGTTCATTATCCCCAACCTTTTCCCCTGTCACTGGTCTTCAACCTCCAATTTTGTCAAATTCCTACATAGTCAAAACGCTGTGCATCCCCTGTTGGGGAGTGGAAAAACGAGCTGAGGGGAATCCAATCCGGCGCATCAAATCAGTAAACCGGGAATCGGAACGCAACCGGTCAAAGCGTGGCTCAACTGCCAGAAAAACAATCCAATGGGATCGTTCTTCCACAGCTTTGTGAAGCCAGGCAAAGGCTTCATCCCGTTCCCCTAGGCCCGTATGAACCAACGCCATTGCATACGCTGAAAGGTATCGTTGCCGGGCTCGTCCTTTTAGTTCTCCCAAGACCTGCCGGGCGGCCTCACCGTGCCCTGCAACCGCGAGGGTGTACCCGATGGCGGTCACTTCCGGCCCATCCCCGGTTAATTCCTGCGCCAGCCTGAGTTCCTGCAGGGCTTCATTCACATTGCCAAGCTGGGTTTGAACCCAACCGGCATACACATGGGCACGATAGAATTTTGGCTCCAGTGCAATGGCTTCTGCACATTGCTGTAAGGCAGCCTGATAATCCCGTTTGGCAAAATAGGCCCAGGCCAGGTTGGCGCTGATGATAGGTGAAAGGGGATCCAACCGCAGTGCCTGTTTGAGGAGGGTCACCCCTTTGTCCATTTGCCCAATCCAACACAGGCACAAACCATACCAATGCAATGCAGCACTGGAGCTGGGATTAAGGGTTAACGCTTGTTCGTAACAACGAATGGCTGCACTCCAATCCCAATCGTACATGCCCCGCACCAAGGCCAATGCCGTATGGGCTTCCGCCAAGGTATTGTCCAGTTCGAGTGCCCGGATGGCTGCCTCACGGGCTGACGGAATGATTTCCCTGGGTGAAACCCCTCCATGAACACAGCCCAAAAGCGCATAGGCACCTGAAAGCCCGGCAAACGCCAAGGCATATCCAGGGTCTTTGGTGACAGCCTGGGTAAAAAATTCAATACTCTTTTTCAGGCTGGTTTCCGTTCGCTGGTTCCAATGGTAATGACCTTGCAAATAATCCTGGTATGCTTCTGAATTTTCCGTATAGCGCTTGGAAAGAAGCTGTTTTTCTTCCGGTACCAGGCGAATTGTCAGGGCTTCCATCACCCGATTGGCAATTGCATCTTCGACCGTGAAAATATCCGTAAAGTTTTCGTCAAACTGCCCTCCCCAAATCAAGGTACCGTCCACCACCCGAACTAACTGCACCGAAACCCGTAATCGTGAACCACATTGGCGCACACTGCCTTCAATCACAGAAGTCACCGCCAGTTTTTGCCCAATGGTAACCGCCTCCTCTTTGGAATTGGCAAATTTGAGAATGGCACTGGTTGGCCTGACCACGACCTGACGAACCTGCGCCAACCGGTTAATCAGTGCGTCGGTCAATCCCATTCCCAAGTAACCGGCAGTTTCGCCGGCATTCAATACCTGAAACGGGAGCACCGCCAACGAATTTCCCTGCGGTATAGACGTAAGCGGCAGTTCCCCGCTTAATTCCGTTACCGGAGCAACAAACCGGTATCCCCGGCGGGGAACCGTTGCAATAAACTGCTGCCCCTCCCGGTCCTCACCCAGAACTTTCCGCAACATGAAAATATTTGAGCTTAAATTGCCTTCCTCAACAAAACTGTCCGGCCACACCGTCCGCAGCAATTCCTCCCGTTCAACTACGGCCCCCCGCCGCTCAATCAAGACCAGAAGCGTTTCCAGCGCTTTGGGTGTTACAGGAACCAACTCACCATTTCGCATCAAGGTACGCGAAAACGGGTCTAACTGAAATGGGCCAAACTCATACAACGACTTTGTCACAACATTCATGTCACTCACTCCAAACACGGTTTCAAGATTTCTTTGAGAATTTTTTAAGAACTCTCAAAGGACTTCCGAAAAGGATGTTGGTATTTTTGGCGGGTTGTGAGTTGGTCCTGGAGTCATTCAACGAGGCCACCTGGAAACTTGTGCGAGTTACTGCAAGCCCGGTTGCTGACAGTTGAAACCAACGGTCGTGACGGGCTTGGGATGTCGATACGGCACAGCGACCAACTCACTAAGATTTTTTTGGCTGCACGGGTATGCGGGTTTCTACGCAACAACCCTGGCAAAACGATTCTTTTCGTTTTTGATTTTTTTCAGCCATTTTGTGCCCTTGTGGTGCCCGAATTTGTTTTTCTCTTCACTGACACAGTCTTTCCGCGTGTTTTATTGTTGGCGTGTTTGTGGGCTGAACTACCGTTCCCAACGGACTTCAGCCCTCTTTGTTTTTGAATTGCCCGCCGAACCCTCTTGTAAAGGCTGTCTTTGGTTGAATCACATTCCAGAAACTGTCACCAAAAGACACATTTCCCGTCCCATTTCCGCCCGCCAACACAAATTTCATTGGGCTTTAGACACTTCTTGTTCTTTTTACTGTCTGCATC
This sequence comes from Blastocatellia bacterium, assembly GCA_019695185.1. GTDB lineage: Bacteria > Acidobacteriota > Blastocatellia > Chloracidobacteriales > Chloracidobacteriaceae > JAIBAN01. The sequence goes on from JAIBAN010000017.1 coordinate 13,443, forward strand.
TCAGTTCGACTTTGTCCATCAGGCTGCAAAGCAGAGCGTGTCGGCTAAACGCTTTAAAAAGGAGCTGGGGACTTTTTCCATCTCCTTTGAATCCAACGAGGTTGAAAAAGGGGCCTCCCACCACAGGCGCGATCTGACCAGAGCCAGGGCATCCGAGAAAGTCGGGAGCCGCTTGGGATACCAGGCGGCCCCTTCGACTGGGACAGGGGTGGACTGACTCATGGCGTGAGCCGTGAGGGTGACGATGGAAAACAAGGCCAGCAGGGCTGGGGTGGTGCGGGCAATGGCGAGATCGGACCATTGACGTTGGGTTTCAACTCCCAGATGAGCCCGTGTTTCTGCAAAGGTGACCTCAACTTGCCAGCGTTGGGCAAACCACTCCACGATCTGGGCCGGAGCCGCGCCCAGCTTGGTCGAGAGAAACGCCTGGGGTTCAAAGCGACCTTCCGGATCCCGCACCACCACCCACCGAATCGGAACCACGGGTTTGCCGGTGTGGTACCAGACGGCGGTGCCGGAAGTCACTTCCAGTGCCCGGTAGCGTCGCTGATAGCAGCGGGGCAGGATGATGCGGGTCCAGACCGTGTTCGGATCAGCCAGCACGGCGGCGGGAGTCGGCAGACGCTTGCCTTTGCGGCGCGGACGGCCTTTCTGACCCGGCAACCGGGGTGGGGCCGGTTCGGAGAGTGCCGCATCCAGCCGCAGGCGGGTCACCACGTGAACCCAGTCACGCACTGCGTGGAGCCAGTCGAGTGCCGCAAAACTGCTGTCGGCAACCACCACCACTTCCCGTCCCGGCAGCCAGCGCCGTACCAGCCGCAGCATCTGCTGTCCACGTTCAAGCAAGGTCTGATGCCGCCGTCCACGTTCCTGATAATACCGTTCCGAGGGGCACAATACGGTCAGAAACGGCAACGCCCACACCCGCTCGGCCCAGGGAATCTCCACCAACGCCATCAGACTCAGCCACCGCAAGCCGCTCGCTTTGACAAAGTGACTGTCGGAGGATCGCACCGGGTCACGGTAGATGCCTTTGGCGGCGATCTGTTCCCCACGCCGCCGTTCAATCGTGTCATCGAGTCCACACACCAGCACTCCGGTCGGGGCCAACACCGTGACGATCAAACCCAGCAGGACCCGACTCGCGGCCAGGGCCGACCAGCGCGCCCGGTTCAGTACCCGGTGATAGTTTTGGAAATGTGCTTCGTCGCCCAATCCCATGACCCGCAAACAGGCGCTCACCGTTCGTTTGCGCGGCGTCAGGATGGCTCCGGTCAGCAACACCTGGGCATGCTCCCAGACAGGTTGGGTGAACAACGGCGCAAATGCTACGATCACGTTTATGAACTCTTCAGGCAGGGTCAGCATGGGGCTCTCTTTTGGTTAAGATTTTCCCAAACTTAAGCTGCCTGATTCGTTTTTCAAAGATCAATTTTGGACAAAGTCGAACTCAGGAGGTGGCAATGTGCCACCTCCACTTTTTTGCCCTTGGCAAACCCAAATGCCTGCGGTTGGTACGGATTTGCGCCCTGCCGCTTGAGGGCAGCGGGTCTTTTCATTGAGGGTGAAAAAAAATAAGGGCAACGCTTGTGGCGTTGCCCTTTGGTTTGAGAACCAGATGTGCCTGGGTTTAGTATTCGCCCATGCCGCCGCCCATGCCAGGTGCGCCCGGCATGGCTTTCTTTTCTTCCGGCAGTTCCGTAATCAGCGCTTCGGTCGTCAACATCAGACCAGCAATGGAAGCAGCATTCTGGAGAGCTGTCCGGGTCACTTTGGCTGGGTCAATGATGCCTGCTTTGACAAGGTCTTCAAATTCACCCGTTGCAGCATTAAAACCAAAGCTGTCTGATTTTTCGCCGACCACCCGGTTAACAATCACTGCACCTTCAAGGCCGGCATTGCCGGTGATTTGGCGAAGTGGTTCTTCCAATGCACGGCGAACAATCGTCACCCCAAACCGTTCTTCTTCGTCACTCAGTTTGAGATCATCCAAAGCTTTTTGGGCACGGAGGAGGGCAACGCCACCGCCCGGCACAATACCTTCTTCGACCGCAGCACGGGTGGCATGCATGGCATCTTCAACCCGGGCTTTCTTTTCTTTGAGTTCGGTTTCAGTGGCTGCGCCAACTTTGATCACTGCCACACCGCCAACCAGTTTGGCCAGCCGTTCCTGCAGTTTTTCCCGATCATAGTCAGACGTTGTGTTTTCGATCTGCGCCCGGATTTGATCAACGCGGGCTTTGATGTCTTTGTCTTTGCCTGCGCCTTCAACGATGGTGGTGTTGTCTTTGTCCACCGTGATCCGTTTGGCCCGGCCCAGGTCTTCAAGTTTGATGCTTTCGAGCTTGATGCCGAGGTCTTCGCTGATCACACGACCACCGGTGAGCACGGCGATGTCTTCGAGCATCGCTTTACGGCGATCACCAAAACCCGGAGCTTTGACCGCACAAACCTGGAGGGTGCCACGCAGTTTGTTCACCACCAACGTGGCCAGCGCTTCACCATCCACATCTTCGGCGATGATTACGAGCGGTTTGCCTTGGCGGGCAACCTGTTCGAGAATCGGAAGCAGATCTTTCATTGAGCTGATTTTCTTTTCGTTCAAGAGCACCAGCGCATTTTCCAAAGAGGCTTCCATGCGTTCGGAATCCGTCACAAAATAGGGTGACAGGTAACCCCGATCAAACTGCATCCCTTCCACAACTTCGAGGGTGGTTTCGAGGGATTTGGATTCTTCAACCGTGATGACCCCATCTTTGCCGACTTTCTTCATTGCTTCGGCAATGATGTCGCCGATCAGCTTGTCACCGTTGGCGGAAATCGTTCCGACCTGGGCAATTGCTTCACCTTTGACCGGCTTGGCCAATTCTTTGATTTTGGCCACTGCGGATTCAACTGCCCGATCAATGCCGCGTTTGAGCGACATTGGGTTATGACCGGCGGCCACGAGTTTGGCACCTTCGCGGAAAATCGCTTGAGCGAGCACCGTTGCAGTGGTGGTACCGTCGCCAGCCACATCTGAAGTCTTGGAAGCGACTTCGCGCACCATTTGGGCACCAGCATTTTCGAGCGCGTCTTTGAGTTCAATTTCTTTGGCGACCGTCACACCGTCTTTGGTAATGGTCGGGCTTCCGAATTTCTTTTCAATGACAACGTTGCGGCCTTTCGGGCCGAGGGTGACTTTGACGGCATCAGCGAGTTGATTGACGCCGCGCAAAATAGCCTGACGTGAATCTTCTCCGTGAATGACTTGCTTGGCCATTGTTTGACTTGCTCCTTTTGCGAAAACGAATGATGAATTCGAAGTATTTCGTTGAGTGTTGAACCGGGAATCCAGACCTTTCGGAAATGGTTACAGGCCGATTCGAATGAACCGGCCTGGCAACAACGAAAGGCTATTTGGCTGATTTTGACTTGGTGGCGTTCTCAATGATGCAGAGAACTTCATCCTCACGCATGATGAGGAGTTCTTCTCCGTCAATTTTGACTTCTGAACCGGAGTATTTTCCGAAAAGCACGCGGTCACCGACTTTGACGTCGAGAGCGGCGCGGTCACCATTGTCGCGCACTTTGCCTTGCCCGACGGCGATCACTTCGCCTTCCTGCGGCTTTTCTTTCGCGGTATCCGGAATGATAATGCCGCCGCGCACTTGTTCACCTTCTTCAATGCGCTTGACGATGATGCGATCATAAAGCGGACGAATTTTGCTTGCCATAGCTTTCGATGTAATCTCCTTGAAACATTAGATGTTAGCTGATGAGTGTTAGCACTCTCATAAAGTGACTGCTAAAATATAGAGAATTTTTGAAGGTTGTCAAGAGGCTTTCTCCCAGAGCTTGTCCAGCTTTTCCGCCCCACTCAAATGCCCAATTCCCTTCCTTCCAATTGCCCCTTATTGACGGCTAAGTCGAATCCCACCATCAAAATAAATGATTGACAGTTCTGCATTCTCACCTTATGCTGCAACTCGTTTGATTTCCGCTCATCCATCCGCGCTGAATTCTCTTCGTTTTGACTCAAGGCTTTGCGCAGGTGCAGGTGTAAGTCAATTTTCGTCAGTAGTGCCACACTTCACCTCCAAGTGATCTGCGGCAAGCGGTTGCAGGATTAGACCGTGGTTTCAACCCCGAAGGAACTTGTCCCTGTGCGTTCTGGTTGCCTTGAGTGTCATTCCCATCTCTGAGACGCCCCCAGTTTGTCACTGCTCTGTTTAAGTGTTCCTTCCGCAGCGTATAGCCCAAGTGCTATTTTTGAGGATTTATTATGTCAGTGAAGCTCTATGTTGGAAATCTGTCGTTTCGCACGACGACCGATGATTTGAATGCGTTGTTTGCCGAAGCCGGGTCGGTTGTTTCTGCAACTGTCATGTCGGATCGTGTGACTGGACAGTCACGCGGATTTGGATTTGTTGAAATGGAATCAGAAGATGGAGCCAATGCAGCCATCGAGCAACTGGATGGCCGCAGCGTTGATGGCCGGAATATCAAAGTGAACGTTGCTCGCCCGAAAACCGAAGGGTTTGGCGGCGGTGATCGCGGCGGTGATCGCGGCGGTTTCCGGAGCGGCGGTGGCGGCGGCGGTCGTGGTGACCGAGGCGGCTTTGGTGGTGGTGGTGGTCGTGGTGACCGGGACCGGGATCGCGGCGGGTTTGGCGGTCGTGGCGGTCGTGGCGGTCGTGGCGGTGGTTGGTAATCACCCCCTCCTCACATCAAGTTAGAAAAAGCGGAGCTGGTTTGTTAAACAACCAGCTCCGCTTTTTCTTTCAGGATTGCTACTGACTAAAATCCCCGCACCTTGTTAACAACCTTTGGCAGCAGCGGCAATTGTATTCAGCGAATGAAACGAAGCATTCCGGGTTCCCAATCGCCCTAATTGAATCAGATGGTTGACCGCGTTACTGATTGCCCCTTCCTTTTCGTCACAAACAGCGCACCGGGTACAGGCATCCGCAGCCGGACATGGCGGGGTGGTGCGGGAATCCACCGCCCGCCGGTACTCTTTCAGCAGAAAATCCCGGCTGAGGCCGTTGTCAATCATGTCTGAAGGCAAAATTTCGGTCTCGGTTCTCCTGCGGGTGGTATAAAAACTCAAGTCTGTTCCTGTGGCCCGGAGGGCCTGTTTGAAATTGCCCAACCGGTCATTGGCAATCAGGAAATCACCCACCCGTCGGTCACCCATACTCAGCAGGGTTTGCTGGTATGCCACTCTGGAGGACATGGCTCGAACTTCAACGTTTTTAATTTTGGGCAGTTCCTTTGACAGGTAGGCAATTTTCCGGTCGAGCTCCTTTTCGGGAATCATCGGTTCCCACTGGAGTGGTGTATGTGGTTTGGGAACAAATCCATTCAGAGAGACAATGACTTTTCCTGCCCGTCCGGTCTTGCGGGCGGCATCAATCATTAACTCTCGGACCCGCCAGGTCAATGAAACAATGGCCTCAATATCCTCATGAGTTTCCGTTGGCAATCCGACCATCATATACAATTTAAGATTGGTGATACCCCGAATAAAGATTCGTTCACAGATATCCAGGATTTCTTCATCGGTGAGATTCTTGTTGATGGCCCGGCGCAGGCGATAGGAACCCGTCTCAGGAGCAACGGCAATGGTCTGGTCGCAACTTTCGACCAGTGCGTCCAGTAGTTCGTCGGTAATTTGGTCCAGCCGCAGGCTTGAAACAGAAATCCGGTATTTCATCTCGCGTAACCCCGCCAACAAACTTGAAATTTCCGGATGGTCACAGACCGCTGTGGCAACCAAACCAATTTCATCTGTGTGGGGACGCGCCCGGGCTGCCCGGTCCAACAGGTTTTCGGCTGTAAAGACCCTTGGCGGCAAATAACTGAAACCCGCCCAGCAAAATCGGCACCCCATTGAACAGCCACGGGAAATCTCCATCATAAACCGGTTCGACATTTCGGTGTGGGGCGTCAGAACCAGGGATTCGGGAACAAAGTTGACATATTCCGGCGCGTTTTTAATCTTTGACTCTTGTTTTCGCATGGCTGCCCGCACCCGCAACACCCGGCGTGGGGCTCTTCCATTGGGAACAATGTCGGCAATAGTTCCATCGGAATGGTATTCCACATCATAAAATCCAGGTACATAAAACCCTGGCTCGCGGCTCAACTGTTCCAGCAGTTCCTCTCGTGAATCCGCCTGCTCGATGCTTTCAACCAGCCGTGGAACCAATCCCTCCCCTTCCCCAACCGCAACGATGTCCACAAAGTCGGCAATCGGTTCCGGATTCAGAAAAGTAGCCGCTCCGCCCACCACAATGAGTGGGTCCTGCTCCGTGCGGTCTTCCCGGCGGATGGGAATGCCTGCCATGCGCAGCATGGTTGGCACATTCAAATAATCTGTCTCGAATGAAATAGAAAACGCCAATACATCAAAATCCCGAATGGGAGTTTGGGTTTCAAAAGAAACCAAGGGCGTACCAGTTCGATTCATCTCGTCCACAATGTCACGGTCCGGCAGGAAACACCGTTCACAGGTTACCGTGTCATACAGATTGAATAATTTATAGACCGCCTGGAATCCCAGGTTGGACATTCCAATATAGTAGGTGTTGGCATAGGCCAACGCGACATTCATTCCCAAACCAAGCGGTTTGCGAATTGTTCCAATTTCAGCATCCAACAGTTGTTGGTAATGTTGTCGAATTCTTCGGGACATGCAGTTTTTTTCTTTAACTCCTCAGCCACCTGACCGGTGACCTGCTCCTGCCGATTTGCGGGCTCTTATTTACCATGGACGGATGCGATGTACGATTATGCCTTGGTTTTACCAATTTCGGCTCAATTCATTTGAAATCCACCCCTCACTCATGGCCAAGCAGTTCTCATCTCCCTCGGCCTATACCCGCTGTTTTCTGCCGTAATAATACAATTCCATTGCTGTCACAGTTGTATCCAGGACCTGCTTCACATTGGTGTCAGTTCTGCCACCATCCTTGGGGTCAACATTGACTTTGCACTCGACGACTCCGTCATCGTTTATGGTGCAGTCCAGATTCCCGACCCTGGTTTTGAGTTCCACCAAACCACCCAAGACATCCTGACTGATGATGATGATGTAATCCAAATTGCCAAACGCATAAATTTTTTCGTCACCTGCGCCGGTTGGCGAGGTGCGATGTTCCTGCCACAACCGTTCAATCAGGGTATAGACTTTTTTGAGTTCGGCGGCCCATTCCCCCTGAAAACGGCAATCTCCGACTGATTCAATCACCTTTCCCATAATGTTGTGGTTCTCCGGTTTCTCTAAATTGTTCCTGATGTTCCACGTGAAACATATCCGCTCTGAAACCTGACGGGTTCAGATGTCTGAAACGGTGGCACGTACCGTTTTACTCCCGAATATAGCTTTTGCCAAGAGCTGCCGGTTGCCCCCCTCGACGGCTCAACAAGGCAGCAACAATCAGGGTTAGGCCATAAGGCAATGCCAGAAAAAGCTGGAAAGGAATGGTCCACCCGGTTGCCTGAAACCGGTACTGTAAGGCACTGGCCGTACCAAATAAAAGCGCCCCCAGCCCTGCCCCCCAGGGATTCCACCGACTGACGATGACAATGGCCAACGCAATAAAACCGCGCCCGGCGGTCATGCCTTCGACAAACGTATTCGCCAGTCCTAGTGACAAATACCCGCCGGCCAGCCCGCACAAAGCCCCGCACAACCACACTGCCTGCCATTGCTGCCAGGCTACGTCCAATCCCAAACTGTCAGCAGCTTCGGGGTTTTCTCCCACCGCACGCAAGGCAAGGCCGGCTTCAGTTCGAAACAGCCAATAGGAGATGAGTGGAATCAATCCCATGGTCACATAAACCAAGGCATCCTGCTCAAAGAAAATCCGCCCCAACCCCGGAATGGCTTTTAATCCTGGCAGCGGAAGGGGTGGCAAACTGGGTACTGTCAAGGTTTCACCAGCCAGGCCAAACACTTCCCGGCGAGCCACCCCGGTCCCTCCCAAAGCAAGCATATTGAGGCCGGTCCCAATCATAACCTGGTCAGCCTTACATGAAACGGCCAGCACCCCAAAGAGCACAGCCATTGTAATCCCGGCAACTACGGCCCCGCACAACCCAAGCCAGGGGTTTCCCAACCAGAAGGTGACGGCCACACCAGCAAAGGCTCCGCACAGCATGATTCCTTCAACCCCGATATTCAGCACGCCAGCCCGTTCCGAGATGATTTCACCCAAAGCAACCAGAGCCAGCGGGGTTGCCAAGGGGATTCCTGTTTTGAGCAGGGTGACAAGAAATTCCATTCGTTGGGGAAACACCGGTCAGAAAAAGGCTTATGAGTCGAACCGGAAACCTTACCCCGCACCTGCTGAAAAAGCAATTCTCAATTTGGAGAAGCCGGTCTATACTTCCGGGTTTATGTCAAACACCTCTTTTCAGGACACAATTGTTGCCATCAGCAGTCCGCCCGGACGGGGCGCGGTGGGAATGGTGCGCCTGAGCGGCCCAGCAGTGCTACCAATTTCGGAACGTCTTTTTCAGGCAGCCCGCCCGTTGCAGGCGACCCCCTTTCGCATGGTGCATGGCAATTTGGTTGACCCTGAAACCAACCATGTTTTTGATGATGTGTTGGGAGTGTTCTTTCCAACTCCCCGCTCTTTCACAGGTGAGGACGTGGTTGAGTTTCACTGCCATGGAGCACCGATTGTACTCCAGCAGGCAGTTCAATGCGCCTTGCGACTGGGTGCCCGACCTGCCACTCCAGGTGAGTTCACCATGCGGGCGTTTCTCAATCAGCGAATCAACCTCACTCAGGCCGAAGGGATTCGGGACCTCATCAACGCCCAAACGACGTATCAGGCACAGCTCGCCGTTAGGCAAACCCAGGGAGCGCTTTCCAAGCGGTTACAACCCGCTAAGGAAGCGCTGCTTTCACTGATTGTCCATTTGGAGTCAGCCGTTGAGTTTGTGGATGAGAATCTTGATACCCACAGTCGCAGTCGTCTCATTGGTGATTTGGCCCGCCTGGAATCGGACCTGCAACAACTGGTTGATACGTGGCGGGCCGGTCATTTTGTGCGGGAAGGTGTGAACCTGGCCATCATCGGTCGCCCGAATGTCGGAAAATCAAGTCTTTTCAATGCCTTGCTCGACTCCGAACGGGCGATTGTCACGCACCTCCCCGGAACCACCCGTGATACCCTGACTGAAACCGTGACAATTTCAGGGCTGCCGGTTCATCTGGTGGATACGGCAGGAATCCGGGCCACCACCGATTTGGTTGAGCAAATTGGGGTTGAGCGTACTTATACGGCTCTGGCTGATGCCGATATTGTATTGGTGGTGCTGAATGCTGCCGAAGCAATCCATCCGGACGAAACGGCCCTCTTTGAATTGATTCGGGAACGGAATGTTCTGGTGGCGGTCAATAAATGCGACCTGCCACATCGGGTTGCGCTCTTTCAGGAATTGGCGGATAAACACAATTTGCGCATTCCACCGGTTTTTGTCTCGGCCCGGACCCGCGTTGGCCTCAATCAATTGCGTCAGGAAATCTGGGATTGTTGCAGCGGTCATGGCGTGGATTGCCAAAGCGACCTGCTGATTACGGATGCTCGCCACGCTGAATCACTGAATGAAACGGTTGAAGCATTGCAGATCGCGCGGCAGGCTTTGGAGGAAGGCTATTCTGAAGAAGTCCCATTGGCGAGCCTGCATCAAGCCTTGGGGTGTTTGGGTATTATTACCGGCGAAGTGACTATTGAAGGTATATTCGACCGGATTTTCTCAACTTTTTGTATTGGCAAGTAGCTAAGACAGGACTGAGGACAATCTAAAGGACTGAGGACTGAGGACTGAGGGCCGAGGGAGCCCCTTGCGCATGAAAGCGTATCTCTTGAAAATTAGCTACCGGGGAAAGAATTACTCAGTCCTCAGTCCTCAATCCTTTAGATTGTCCTCAGTCCCCTTTGCAATTGTCCTCAGTTCTGATGTTTGGTTAGGTGTGTTATGTCTGAAGTCCCTTATTCTTTTAATGAAACCTTTGATGTGATTGTCATCGGAGCCGGTCACGCGGGTTGTGAGGCTGCCAACGCAGCCGCCCAGCTTGGCTGCTCAACTGCACTGATTACCCTAAACCTGGATTTGATTGCGCAAATGTCGTGCAACCCGGCCATTGGCGGAATTGCCAAAGGCCATCTGGTTCGGGAAATGGATGCCTTGGGTGGACTCATGGGCCGGATTATTGACCGGACCGGCATCCAGTTCCGTCTGCTCAACCGAAGCCGGGGACCGGCGGTGCAATCTCCCCGTGCCCAGGCTGACCGGGGGCTGTATCGCACCGAAATGCGACGGTATCTGGAAACCATTCCGACTCTACATCTCCGCCAGGGTGAAGTGATTGACATCATGGTGGAGCAAGACCGGATTATCGGGGTGGAAATGTGGGACGGACGGCGACTTGGAACCAAATCTCTGGTCATTTGTACGGGTACCTTTTTGAACGGACTGATTCATGTGGGGCAGCGCACCTATTCGGCGGGTCGGGCCGGAGAACTGCCTTCGATACTGCTGGCCCAGAGTTTCCGCAAACTTGGCTTTCGCGTTGGGCGATTGAAAACCGGCACCCCTCCCCGACTCAACTCCCGCACCATTGATTTTTCCAACCTGGAGGAACAGCCCGGCGACACCAAACCAACTCCGTTTTCCTTTCAAACGAAGCAGTTGGCTCAACCTCAGCTCTCGTGTTACATCACCTATACCAATCCTGAAACCCACCGGATTATTGAGGAAAACCTGGACCGGTCACCACTCTACAGCGGTCAGATTCAGTCAACCGGACCGCGTTACTGTCCTTCGATTGAAGACAAAATCGTCAAATTCAAAGACAAGGACCGGCACCAGCTTTTCCTGGAACCCGAAGGCCATAATACCAACGAAGTGTATGTGAACGGGCTTTCCACCAGCCTTCCGATTGATGTGCAGGAGAAAATCGTCCGCTCAATTCCCGGACTGGAAAACGCCCATTTGATTCGGCCCGGTTATGCCATTGAGTATGATTTCGTGGACCCCACTGAATTAAAGCCAACACTTGAAACCAAACGGGTGCGCGGTCTTTTTCATGCCGGACAGATTAACGGGACCACAGGTTATGAGGAAGCTGGCTGCCAGGGGCTGCTGGCCGGAATCAATGCGGCTTTGCGAGCCCAGAACAAAGACGGGGTGACCCTTGACCGGGGTCAAAGTTACATTGGTGTACTGGTTGACGACCTTATTTCCAGTGGGGTGGATGAGCCGTATCGGATGTTCACCTCCCGTTCCGAAGTCCGCCTGCTCCTCCGGATTGACAATACCGACCAGCGGTTGACCCCGCTGGGACACCGCATCGGCTTGGTTTCCGCTCATCAGTATCGGGAGTTTGAAACCCGCCAGACACGAATTTCCCACTGTCGGGAATTGCTGGAAAAGACGCCGCTTTCCCCACAATCCTCCGCCTTCGTCACACTGGCACAGCACACCGGAATTTCGCTCAAGGAGCCGCAACGGTTGGCTGCCATTGCCCGGCGACCGGAAGTCACGGTGGAAATTCTGGGAGCGGTGTTGCGGGAACTGGGGGCCGATTCTTTTGCCGATGATGATTTATCGGTGGCGGTAAATGACCTGAAATATGCCGGTTATGTCAAACATCAGGAAGCCTCGGCGCAAAAACTTTCCAAGGCAGCCGAGATGAAGATTCCGGCTGATTTCAGCTACACTGGCATTCCGGGGCTGTCGCGGGAAATGGTGGACAAATTCACCCGCATCCGCCCTGAAACCATTGGGCAGGCGGGACGAATTCCCGGCGTCACACCGGCTGCGGTTTCAATTGTCCGGATGCACATCGAACTGCAACGCCGCTCCGCCCATGCCTGAACCGGGCTGAAACCTGAAGGTTGCAAACCCCGGTTTTGCCTGCAGGAAGGCAGTGCTTTCCTGCAATCCTCTTGATGATTTGGCGACATGGCCACTCCCTTTTTGCAAACTCTTGCACAATCATTGTTGGAGCAGGGGCTTTTCCCTGCTCCTGAGACTCTCTCCCGCTTTGAACTGCACTTTCGGTTGCTGTGCGAATGGAACCAGTTCACCAGCTTGACGACAGTCACCGAACCCATTGCGGCAGCCCGTTTTCATTTCCTGGAGTCTTTACTGGCATTTCCTTTGATGCAACAAGCCGACCAGATTACTACCTGGATTGATGTCGGTTCGGGCGGAGGGTTCCCCGGACTCCCGCTGGCGGCTATGTGCCACGTGAAACATTTTATTCTGGCCGAGAGCCAACTTAAAAAAACAGTCTTTCTCAAGGAAGTCATCAAACAGTTGGGACTCTCAAACGTAACCGTTTTTCATGGTCGGATAACCGAACAGTTTCACTTACCGGGAATCAAGCTACCCACACCGCACGAAATCGGACTGCTTTCGCGGGCCATCGAAAAAATGCCGCAACAGATTCCCCACCTACTCAATCCCAGCCGTATTTGCCAAGCCATTTTGTGGATGGGTAACAAGGACATCTCCTCCCTGCAGCCGATTACCGGGGACTGGCAAAAAACCCTCATCCATCTACCGGAAACCAATGAACGCAAAATCGTTTCATTGACCCAGAGATAAGCTCACCAAGGGGTTCACCGCTAAAACCTGGAATTCCCGGCAACAAGTGGCAGGCGACAAGCGCCACAGCCCGCAGTTCTAAAAAATTGTTTCACGTGAAACACAGTTTCACACAAGTTACACAGCCGGAGACTACCGCAACCCCAAAGGGCTATGGTAGATTCGCGTACTCCACACAACATCCGAAATTTCAGCACCGAATTGCTATCACACCAAACCAGGAATCACGGGGGCGGCATGGGGAAAATCATTGCAGTGGCAAATCAAAAAGGAGGGGTGGGAAAAACCACCACCGCCATCAATCTTGCGGCCAGTATTGCCGCCGAGGATGTGCGAACCCTTCTCATTGACGCGGACCCACAGGGAAACTCGACCAGTGGAATCGGGATTCCCAGGGGCTCGTTCCGGCGCAGCTTGTACCACACGCTCATTTTGGGCGAACCATTAGAGAACACATTTTTGAAAACCGAGATTACGGCGTTACAGGTTTCACCTGCCGACCGCAATCTCTCAGGGGCGGAAATAGAATTGGTGGAAATGGAAAACCGGGAATACGTTCTCAAAAAAGCCATCGAACCATTTCGGGACCAATATGAATACATCATTATTGACTGTCCGCCCAGTTTGGGCCTCTTGACCATCAATGCCTTGACGGCATCAGATACGGTCCTGGTGCCAATTCAATGCGAATATTTTGCCTTGGAAGGGGTTTCCGAACTCCTCGACACCCTGGTCCGCATTCGGCGGAGCTTTAATCCAAGCCTTGCAGTCGAAGGATTCCTGCTTACGATGTATGACGAACGGACCAACCTTTCCACCCAGGTCATGTCGGACCTGCGGGATTTTTATGGAGGGCAGGTTTTTGAAACCGCTATCCCCCGCAATGTCCGACTGGCCGAAGCGCCCAGCCATGGAAAACCGATTATTCTGTACGATGTGAAATCACGCGGAGCAGACAGTTACTTACGATTAGCCAAAGAGGTGATGAACCATGACAAGAAAGGCATTGGGGCGAGGTCTTAGCGCGTTGCTGCCCAATACGGCCAACGCCAGTGATGATTACCTCGAACTGGATATTGACCGAATTACACCTAACGAGCACCAACCGCGCTCCACGTTTCATGAAGACAAATTGGAGGAACTGGCCCAATCCATCAGGGAAAACGGCATGGTTCAGCCAATTCTGGTCCGGCGCAACGGAACCGGTTATCAAATCATTGCTGGGGAACGCCGCTGGAGGGCCGCTCAACGGGTGGGACTCCATAAAATTCCAGCCGTCATTCGAGATGTGGAAGATGAAAAGGTGCTCGAACTGGCTCTGATTGAAAACATCCAGCGAGAGGAATTGAACCCGATTGAAGAAGCCAATGCCTACCAACGCCTGATGGAGGATTTGAAACTCCGGCAGGAAGATGTTGCCAAACGCGTAGGCAAAGACCGGACCACCATCACCAATATGCTGCGGTTGTTGCGGCTGTCGCCGGATGTCCAACGGTTGTTGGAAGACAACCGGTTGAGCGTCGGCCATGCCCGTGCCATCCTGGCCTTGCCAACCGATGAAGACCAGCGCAAGGTTGCCGAAGTGGTGATTGCCAAGGGGTTTTCAGTGCGGGAAACGGAACGGTATATCAAGCATATCATCGAAGGCGGAGCCCCTCAGCCCAAACCAGCAGCCAAAGCGGCTCCCGACCCAAACCTGAAGGCAGCCGAAACCAAACTGGAACAGACGCTCAAAACAAAAGTTCGCATCAACCATCAGCCTAACAATGCCGGAACCATTGAAATCGCCTTTCACAGCACGGACGAATTAGACCGTTTGTATTGGTTTTTACTTGGAAAGTCAGAGGCAGCCAGGGGGTAATCCGGCCACCTCGACTTTTCCTTCACGCCCAACCCACACAAACCGTGCTTCCAGAAAAATTGGAAGCACAGACCACAAAGGAGCACACACTATGCGGTTCGGGAAATCAGCACCAGTCGAACATGGGGGGTTGATTCTAGGGGACACGGAAATTCGAGGGGAAATATCTTTCAAGGACTTGATCAGCATCGAGGGGCGGGTGATTGGTCATATCCAGTCGGACAATGGCCGGTTGATTTTGGCAGAAAAAGGAAAAGTTGAAGGTGACATTGAAGTGGGGTCGGCTTCAATTTCGGGTGAAATTCAGGGGAATCTCTTTGCCAGGGAACGCATTGACATCCATGGAACCGGTAAGATTATGGGCGATATCACAGCCCCGGTCCTGACGGTTGATGCCGGAGCCCAAATCAGCGGCAAAGTTGAAACGGTGGCTCCAGGCACGCAAATCCGCATCAGCAACAAACCGTCCATCCAACCGGCCCCGGCCAAAAAAGACGATAAGAACGATGTGGGCGGGTTGAGGGCAACGGGCTAGCGAGTTCAGGGTTCAGGGTTCAGGGTTCAGGGGCCAGGGGCCAGGGTTCAGGGTTCAGGGTTTTTGAGTTCCAGGAAGTTTGAGCTTTTGGATTCATTCCCAAACCCAAAACGCAAAACTCAATAACCTTGAAAAGCTTCCAAACCCTGAACCCTGAACCCTAGGAAGCATTGATTGCCCGCTGCAAGGCCCAGGTCCGAATCATTTTGATTTGTTCGGTCATGGTCCGGGAGAGCGGAATGGTCTGACTCAGGGTCTTAATCAGGTGCATCATCGTGAGCGGAACGTGCTCGTTATAGGCTTCGATGGAGGCCGT
Source organism: Blastocatellia bacterium (assembly GCA_019695185.1). GTDB lineage: Bacteria > Acidobacteriota > Blastocatellia > Chloracidobacteriales > Chloracidobacteriaceae > JAIBAN01. The sequence continues at coordinate 28,767 of JAIBAN010000017.1, forward strand.
TTCAATAGCCTGTTCGATTTCGGCACCGTTCCAGGCTTCTGAAGTTTTCGCCAGTGTCACCAGGTCAAACTTCATGATGTCACAGCCTTTGCGTTGCAGGTGAATGGTAAAAATCTGCTTTCGTTCCTCTTCGGTGGGCAGGTCCAGAAAAAACACCTGGTCAAAGCGTCCTTTCCGAATAAATTCCGCTGGCAGCAAATCAATCCGGTTGGCAGTGGCAGCCACAAATACCATACTGTCTTTTTCCTGCATCCAGGTCAGAAAGGTGGCAAAAATCCGGGTGGTTGAACCACCCTGCGCCCCTTCCTTGACACCAACAATGCCGGTTTCAATTTCATCAATCCAAAGCAGACAGGGCGAAAGCGCATCAACCGCAGCCAGGGCACGCCGGAACGCATTTTCCGGTGCGCCATACCCGCCGGAAAAGATATTGCTCATATCCAGGCGGAAGAGCGGCAGATTCCATAAAGAGGAAATTGTTTTCACCGCAAGGCTCTTGCCACAACCGGAAATGCCCATCATCAACAACCCTTTGGGAAGGGAAATTCCGGCGACTTCGGCTTCACGAGTGAACAGGTGGGACCGCTTTTTAAGCCAGTTTTTCAATGTGGCATAACCGCCCAGGTCCGAAGTCCGATAGCGGGGAAAAATAAACTCAAGCAATCCATCCTTTTTGGTGATTTGCTCTTTCTCAAGCAGAATCTGGTCAATGATGTCAGGAGAAAAAGCCGGTTTCCCGTAAAAAATCCCATTGAGGACGTGCTGGATTTCGCTGAAGGTCAGTCCTTTCAGACCGTTGATGAGGCTCCGTTTGGCTTCTTCGTCAGTGATGGTGGTTTTGAAATGCCGATTGGTCAGGTAATCCACCAAGGGTGCAATCTCGTCATCGCCAGGAAGCAGAATTTCAATCAGGTAGATTTCTTTCTTCAGCTCCTCTGGCAGGCTTAAAATCGGGGAAACAAGACATAGGAACTTCCCTCGGTCTTTCAATGCGTAATAGGCATCACGCAGGCGACGGGTAATCACCGGATTGCCTTCCACTTCACGATGAAAATCCTTGAGCAGATAAAAGCCCGGAGTTGGCGTTTTAATAATGTATTCAAGCACGGCCAGTGCATTGCCGGTATCAGGAATGGCTTCATTGCCCAGCGTCAATCCCTGGGAAATGGACCAGATATACACCTGAAGCGGCGGGTTTAAACTGCGGGCGATTGAGGAAACCATGCGTTCAACCCGGTCTTCCTCCCAACTGAGCAAATACAGCAACGGATATTGTGAGATGATGGCTTTGCGGAGCCGTTCGACGGCATTCGGGCGGTTTGACTTGATGGGAATACTCATAACGGGTTCAGGATTTCGGGTTCAGGTTCAGAGAACAGGTGAACAACGGTGTGACTGGAAAACCAAAGTGGAGAAAACCGGTATGGATGTGATGAGCCACAATACCATTTTACAAGGCGATTGTCTTGACCTTCTGAACCGACTCCCAAACGAATCGGTTGACCTTGTGGTGGTTGACCCGCCCCGGAAACTGAAAACGAAAATCCAGGCAGGCACCACCGGGGCGACTTCATATTGGGAATGGTGCCAGGAATGGCTGGCTGAAATTGTCCGCGTCACCAAACCAACCGGAAACATTTTGATTTACGGGCAGCCACACCGGCTCCTTCAATATGCAGCCATGTTGCGTGAAAAGACTGTTTTCCGACATTGGATTGTGTGGGATACCCTGAGCGCCCCGCTCGGAAAAAGCCTTCCACCCAGCCATAGCGGTTTTTTGCATGTTGCCAAGGACAAAACCCTCAATACTTTTTTTGAATTACGGGCTCCGCACAAACGCTGTCGCTCCTGTAAAGTTTTGAGTAAGGACTATGGCGGCAAAAAAGCCCTGTTGCACCCCTTTGGCCCGCTGGTGACTGATGTCTGGACAGACATCCCCCGCCTCCGAAACCACTTCCAGTCAACCGAACTGTCGGAAAAACTACCTCAATTGCTATGGGAACGGGTCATTCTGATGACGACCAATGAAGGCGACCTGGTGCTTGACCCGTTTGCCGGCAGCGGCGGAACCCTGCTGGCAGCCAAACGACTGGGACGCTCGTTTCTCGGTCTGGAACAGGATGCCGATGTGCTGGCCCAGGCAACGGAACGACTGGCAGGAGCACAGGTGGATGCAAAAATTCGCGGAGCCTGGGTCAGTCAACATGGTAGCCAACTGATTACCATTCGGGATGTGGACTGGCCCAAGTTGGCTGCCCATTTTTTTATCCCGGACCCGATTGCCGACTTGGAAACAGCTCCCCTCATGCCCAAAACCAAGCTCTCCCGCAAACGACCCAAACCACTCTCAAGCTCTGAAGATTCATTGTTTTTTCAACTGGATGGAAAAGCCGTTACCCAACCCCGCAAACGAAAAAACACTCCCCTGAAATAACCGCCGGTACAGGAGCGGAAGAAACCTACGAAAGTTTTCGTTGACAATACGAATATCTTCGTACTATCTTTTTCGTAGAAAATTTTCAACCATTTTGAAATGAGCATAATCATGACCAAAACCGGTGACCTTCGCCCGACAGATGCAGAATTGCACATCCTCAAAGTCCTTTGGCAACGTGGACCAAGTACGGTTCGTGAGGTTCATGAAATCCTCAACAGCCAAAAGCCGACCATGTACACCACCGTTTTGAAGCTGCTCCAAATCATGACTGAAAAAGGGCTGGTCAAACGAAATGACGAGCAACGTGCCCACGTCTATGTGGCGGCATTTGAACGGGAACATACCCAACGGCAATTGGTGGGCGATTTGCTTGAACGGGTGTTTGACGGTTCAGCCCGGCAACTGGTGATGCAGGCACTTTCCAAACGCAAAACCTCAGCCGATGAACTGGCTGAAATCCGGCAGATGCTTGACGAGTACGAAAGGGGCACCGAATGACGCAGTTTGACGCAGTTTTCTTCAATCGGGGACTGGAAGCCATCGGGTGGACCTTGCTTCATTTTGTCTGGCAAGGAACCCTGGCAGCAGCGCTCTATGGAATCCTGAAAGTCATCTTGCGGCGGGCGGCAGCCAGGGTTCGATACGGAGCGGCCTGCCTGACCCTGCTGGTGTTATCCGTTATGCCGGTTTTAACACTGAGCGGAAATTTCCCGCTTCCCTGGCACCGGGTTCCGGTGGTGGGCGGCCATCATCCGCAAAGCGAGGCCGAGTTGTTTCATTTTCCGGCGCTAGCCAGCCATGAGGGTATCGACTCACCTGTCCCGGAAGACACCACGCATTCCACTCAATCTCCTGCACTGGGCTGGAAAGTCCAACTGGAAAATGTTTGTGCCCCTGCCCTGCCCTGGCTGGTGTGGCTTTGGTTAGGCGGGGTGCTGTTGCTGCTGGTGCGTCTGGGTGGAGGCTGGTGGATAACGCGCCGGTTGCTGCGGACGGGTCTGCAACCAATCACCGCCGAATGGCGTGACCGCCTGACAGACCTCAAAACCCGGATGGGCGTCACTCAGGCAGTGGCCCTCTATGAATCCCTGACTGTCGAGAGTCCAACGGTCATCGGATGGCTGCGCCCGGTGATATTGCTGCCCACGGCTGCCCTGACCGGGCTTTCCACCAGCCAGCTCGAAGCCATTCTGGCCCATGAACTGGCTCATATCCGGCGATGGGATTACGCCGTCAACTGGCTCCAGACTTTGGCTGAAACGCTGCTTTTTTATCATCCGGCGGTTTGGTGGATTTCCCACGACATCCGCACGGAACGCGAATATTGCTGCGATGACATCGCCGTCCAGGCCACAGGCAATCCGATTGTCTTCGCACGCGGACTTACCAACCTGGAACAATTCCGCCAGACGGGTTCACCCACCCGATTATTGCTGGCGGCCAACGGAGGACCCTTCATGAAACGAATCGAACGCCTGCTGCTGCCCCGCCCGGCAGCCGCATCCCTGACACGCTTTTCATTGGCTTCCAGTCTCGTCTGTTTAACTTTTATGCTGCTCCTGCTGGGGGCAGCCCTGCGGCCAGCCGTCACGTTGAATGCCGCTGCCCAGGAAGCGGCCAAAAAACGGGCGCGCTCGGTTGCCGTCGGATTTGTCGCATTGCCCATTCGCAACGCCGCCATCCCGACCAGTGCGGATGGCGAACAAACCGCCCGGATGCTGATTGAGGAACTCAAAGCCAACCGGATTCCGGCCATCGGGTATGTGCAGGGTTCCCGCGTGGCTGCCGACCCGGAATCCATGACCAGGCAGCTTCGCTGGTGGCGGGATGCCGGTTTGGAACTGGGATTGGGCAGCTATTCGCATAAATGGTTTTTTGGCACCCCTTATGAGGAATATGAAGCCGACGTGGTGAAAAACGAAGACGTCGTGCGCCCGCTACTGGCTGAACGCGGACAGGTTATCCGCCATTACAGTTATCCGTTTCTCAATACCGGTCCGGATATGGCAACCAAAGAACGGTTTGAAAAATTTCTCAAACAACGCGGATATGCCCTGTCACCGTTTACCATTGACAACGACGACTGGTTTTTCGCCAAAACCTATGACGAAGCCAGAGCCAAAGGGGACACGGAAACCATGCAGAAGGTCAAAGCCGAATATGTGCCCTACATGCGCCGAATGTTCGAATTTTATGAGCAGTATTCGCAGGAATTGCTGGGGCAGGAGGTTCCGCAGGTGTTGCTCCTGACACCCAGCCGGCTCAATGCCGATGCAATGGGTGAGTTGCTGGGAATGCTGCGGGAACGGGGATACAGATTTGTGTCACTGGACCAGGCCACCAGTGACCCGGCATATGCCACGCGTGACACCTACACGGGCAAAACCGGGATTTCCTGGCTGCAACGCTGGGGCATGAGCCAAGGCTGGCAATGGCGGGAGGAACCTCATCCGGGCGGCTATATGGAACAATTCAACTACCATCAAGGCGCAGGCAATCTGAAAGCGAAAAAATAAAAATCCGGGCCAGTCGCGGATTGACGAATGAAAGGCAAAGGTCAATCCCCGGCTGGCCCACAAAAAGGTTTCTTGAGCCAATCATGGCCCCTCACCCATCATTTGGCACTGCATGGGCGTTGGTTTAATCAAACAATCCCATTCTTTGACCGCCAAATCCTTTTTCATGACAACCGCCGAAGCGCAGCGGGGCAATTGCCATTCCGGCGAGGCGGCCAGCCGTTCCTGATAGGGTTCCCGCGAAGTCACCTGAAACCCCAGTTTTCCGGCAAAAAAGTCGCGGGCGGTCGTGGTCAAAAGCACCATTTCGACAATCCCTGATTGGGCAGCCTGGGTCAGCACAGATTCAATCAACCGGGTTCCCAAACCGGTCTTTTGCCCACCTGGAACAACCGCCACAGAACGTAATAAACCGATGTCACCGTAGTGTTCGACTCCGGCACAGGCAATCAGTTTTCCGGCATCATCCCGCACAATGGTAAAGCTGGAAAGGTGCTCCAGCACGCCTTCGTGAGGTAACTGGACGGCCTGTAATAGCGCCAGAATCTCAGATGCGTCATCCGCAGTGGCATTTGAAAAGATGGGCTGGTTCATAACAATCCTTTGTTTCACTGCAAAGATTCGGGCTTCGGGTTTTGTAAGCCGGAGGCTGTGACCTTTCAAAACAGATGCAACCTCACAGGGTTTCAAACCCGGAACCCGACACTGGTTGTTTCTTTTTTCCACCCTTTAGTGCTTGTTTTTATGTCCCAATCCAATCGGGGCAGGCACGCTACAGGCGGAACTTCCTGTCGTTTCGGTTCCGCAGCAAAGGCTGGAGTTCTTTTCCGGAAGATTATCCTCCAACACCACAAAAACTTCCCATTCGTTGCCATCCGGGTCCTGTACCCAGGATTTATCCTGAATGGCAAAACAGCAATTGGTCTGCATTTCATCACGAACGGTCAAGCCGGATTCAATCCACCGCTCCCGAACAGCCAGCACGTCCTGGGTGGTGGCCACCTGAATGCCCAGGTGTGATAAAGCCCCCCGGTCCGTAAACGGCACCTGGTTCAGCGTCAGATTGAGTTGCGGGTTTTGCACATCGAATTTGGCATATTTTGAGCGTACTTTGCAGGGTTCAATCCCAAACATCTGTTGATAAAAAGCAATGCTTTTGGTGATGTCACGCACATTGAGCGCAATGTGTGGTTTGAGGGTGTGAATGGTTGTCTGTGTCATGGGGCAAGCTCCTTTTCTTTTTTATATTCGCTTTATCGAATATGTTGAAAGCCTACACCCGAAAAACATATATGTCAATACGAATATGTTTATTTTTTCCGCTTCCCCACCTGAAGCCAAAACCGGTTGACCGAACCCGGTCTTCCGGTTCACGATAGAAAGCGGAGTATGCCCCATGACAGAGACATCAACTGCTTTCAATTTGGAGACATTTTTTCTGGCACTCGGTGACCGGACCCGCCTGCGGCTGCTTAATTTGATGGGGGAAACAGAAGTCTGTGTCTGCTTCCTGGTTGAGGCATTGGAAACCAATCAGCCTAAAATTTCACGGCATCTGGCCTGCCTGCGGCAGGCAGGAATTGTTGCCGCCCGGCGGGATGGCAAATGGATCCATTATCGGATTGTTGACCCGCCCGACCCGCAGGCAGCCCAGGTTTTTCACCAAATCCGGGAATGGATTTCCCTCCAGGAAGACATGCAACAGGACCGGGCCCGGCTGTTGGGAATCTGCTGTGCCACCCAACTCCCGGTTCGAATTCAAACTGCCCCGCGTCCCACACTTTCAGGGAACCATCCTGCCCCCGCTTCGTAAACCGACAACAAGGGTAAAATTCCGGTTGCACTGCTTGTTTTTTCGGTTTTCTTCCTGTACAAACAACCGGTTTTGCGCTTGCCCCTTCAACAAGCACACAATTTCAAGACTTCCTTCAGGCAAGCATCTGTGGACAAGCAATCATTTGACGACACCACACGTCCAGCCCGTGCTTATTCGCAAAGCATTCTTCCCAACGGTGGGAAGCAGGATGGGCGTTTGTTTCTCTGGCCGGCAAACGGGCGATGCACTCATAAAATCATCCGTTACCTGGAACAAAACTGTTATCCACACCGACTGGTGGCCAACCCCGATTGTCTGGTTGTCAGTTTAAGCGGCCACGAAATCGAACGGTTTGCCAATGGCGTGGAAAAATGGGTTACCACCGACGAAGCCAAATCATCCCGCGTGCTCTTTGTTGCCGGTGACAGCGAACCAGGGTTCCAGGATTTTCCCAGAGTCACTTCGCTTTATCAGTTCATCATGATTTGCCAGTCAAACTGGCTGTGGGACTTGCTTGATGACCAGCGCTTGACGAGTTTCTTTCAACCGATTTTTTATGCGCACAACCCGGCCAGGGTGTATGCCCAGGAAGCCCTGCTCCGGGGTTTTGACCGGGACGGTACAATGGTCAACCCCTCTCAGATATTCCGGATTGCCCGTGGTGCCGGGATGGTTTCACAAGTGGACCTGGCTGCCCGACATTCGGCCATTGCCCAGGCAGCCAGGCACAAAGTACGGACTCCGGTTTTCATCAATTTTCCACCCACCGCAATTTTTGACCCGGCCCATTGTTTTCGGGCTACAGTCCAGGCCATCGAAGCGGTTGGCATGACGCCCAGAGATGTGGTTTTTGAGGTCACCGAACTCGACCACACGGAAAACACCCAATATTTGCAAGGGGTTTTGAATTTCTACCGTTCGGCAGGGTTTCGCATTGCGATTGACGATTTGGGCTCCGGTTATTCGTCCCTTAACCTGATTCACCAACTCAGACCGGACATCGTCAAATTGGACATGGAGCTGACCCGTAACGTCCATGCTGATTCCTACAAGGGACTTCTGACCCGCAAAATTCTGGAAATTACGCAGGAGCTCAATATCATGACGGTTTCGGAAGGGATTGAAACCGAAGAGGAATATCGCTGGTTGCGGGAGCATGGCACCATGTTTGTCCAGGGGTATTATTTCGCCAAACCTTCAGCCGAACCACTTACCGGTCATCGCACCCCAACCGAACTTGCACCCACGCATCAATCAGCCTAACAGACGATTTCTGAGAAGAAGTGGCAATTTTGCCTACAAAAATTAAAGATTGCACGGTATACTGCCTGCCGTCTTCCCGGCTTTCCTTTCATGCAATCGTTTTATCTTAATTGAAATCGCTCAGTTACTTCCTGGCATTACTGACTTTGCAGTCCACACAAGGCACTGGTTTGGATTGAGGGCCTTGGGTCAGAAGCCAAGGATTCCGGCTTAACAACAGCGAACCACCTGCGGCGATGAGGTTGTGGTCCTGATCTTCACGTCGCACACACCTGCATTTTTTTCGTACAACACCGCTCTTTTCCACCCTTCACGAGCACGATTTCATGCCCCCCTTCACCAATACGGTTGAGTGGTGACGGGAGTTGGAGTCCTGTGCAGAGGTTCTATGAGTACCGAATTAAAGCGCAAGGAAATTCAAGACCACCACGCAACCCTGCAAGCTATTAAGAATATCGGCGCAATTAGCGAACTGGTCGAGTTTGAGCACGGCCATGGCTACAAATACGGCGTTGATATTGAAGTTTCCATTTACGGGCGCAACTACGGTCCGGGAAAAAAAGTCGGCCCTTACATCAAGATGTTCGACTATCCGCCCGGACTTGAAGTGGTCCATCAGGGCGACTGGGAAACCAACACCTTTTTCATTATCGTGGATGGGGCTGCTGAAGTTTTTGTGGATGTCGAAGGCAAAGCCGAACAGCAGAAAGTAGCCGAGTTTGAAGCCGGGCGACCATTTGGGGAAATGGGAGTGTTGGCCGGGGTGGCGCGGGCAGCCACGGTCAAGGCCCATAGCACGCGTGGAATTCGGGTGCTGGAAGTGCAGCGCCCGGCTCTGCGAGTCCTGCGCAAGTTAAAGAAATTCGGCACCGCGCTTGATTTGACCTACCGTGACAACGGACGGAAATCAACCCTCACGACCATCAACATCAGCGAAAAACTCAAAAACTTCATTAATGAGATTTCCGAATTCAAGGTGTTGCCACGGGGGTCGGGACTCTGCAGCGAAGGCAGCCAGATTCAAAACATTCTGATTCTCAAAGATGGCTGGGTGAAGCGTTCCGCCACCAATCAACAGGGTGAAGTCCACGATTTTATCGGGGCCGGCCATTGCATGGGCATGAATGCCCTGACCTATCCCAACGCCCGCTGGCCCTATAAAGCCACGTCCATCAGCCGGACGGAAGTGCTGGAAATCCCGGTGGAGCGGGTTTTGGCCAACAAGGAAATGGCAGAACTGCTCAACCAGGAACTGGGTGCCTTTGCCGAGGTGGGAACGCCGCTCAAACCTCATGCAGAACTGAACTTCACCCAGGCCGCCAAAATTTCCCAGGAGCAGATTCTTGACAAGGGCCTGGCCGACGCCAACAACCTGCTCGTGATGGATATGGACCTGTGTGTCCGCTGCGGGAATTGTTCGCTGGCCTGTCATGAAATGCATGGTCAATCCCGCCTCACCCGCCGGGGAATCCACTTCCTCCGACCCAAAAACGGCAAGGCCGAAAAAGTTGACCAAAGCGTTCTGGCACCGGCAGTGTGCCTGCATTGTAAAGACCCCGAATGTCTGACCGGCTGCCCGACAGGCGCGATTGCCCGGTTTCCCGGTGGACAGGTGGATATTGTGCCGGGTCTGTGCATTGGTTGTGGAGACTGTGCCACCCAGTGTCCGTACAATGCCATCACGCTGGTTCCACGCAAAGAATTGCGCAAGCCCTTTGCTCCAGCAGCCAAGGCGGCTCCGGCCAAACCCGGTGCTCCGGCCAAACCCGGCGGCAAAGATGGCAAAGGGGCCGAAGCCGCCACACCACAAGTTGACGCTTTGAGCGCCATCAAAAAAGCGCTCCGGCTCAACTATGACGAAAAACCCAAGCCGGTCACCGCCGAAGAAGACCTGGTGGCAATCAAGTGCAACCTTTGTGCCGACACGCCGCTCAACCCGAAACAAAACGGCAAGCCGGTGTATCCCACGCATAAATACAACTGTGAGGAAAACTGTCCGACCGGGGCCTTGATGCGGATCCAGCCCACTGAATTTTTCAACGAAATCGCCAATATCCAGGGTCGTGCGTTCCGCCGGGACGGGTCAATGGTTTATGGCAGCAACTTTGGGCAAAGCGACCGGGGCAAACAGCTCATGCACGTGCTGGGGATTATTTCCACCCTGGCCCTGTGCGGTCTGACCATGGCGGGCATTGTCGCCTACGGGCTGGGAACTCCGCTTTTTGGCACAAGCTGGTTTAATTTCCGCTGGATTACAGGACTCGTCGGCCTGCTGGGCATTGTGGTGGTGATGCTTTATCCCGGACGGCGACAGGTGTGGCGCAAACGAAGCGGCCCCTTACGGTATTGGATGCTGGCCCATGCCTATGCCGGGGTGATTGCCGGGGTGCTGCTGCTGCTGCACGGCGGGACCAGACTGGGGGGCGCATTGACAAGCGTCCTCATGATTTCGTTTGATTTGGTGATTTTGACCGGATTGGTCGGACTGTTCCTCTATTGGATTGGTCCGCGCACACTCACCCAAATCGAGCAGGAGCCCTTGTTGGTGGACGACCTCCTCCGGCGGCGACAGGAACTTTACCAGGAAATCGCCGACATCACGCTCACCACTCAAACCCTGGCCAAGGAAAAGAACCGCGAAGCCGAGTACGCCCAAACGTTTCTCAAAGGACGCGACCAGGCGCTGGACCAAACCACCTCGCTCGGGTTCCTTTTCCGTCAATATCTCAAACGGGAATCACTGGAGAAATTGCTGGAATCCGTGCGCCAGGATTTTGCGGCAGCGGCTGACAAACTGTCTGACAAAACCGAGCGGGAGGCTTTTTTACGGCTGTTGGATGCAACGGTGACCGCCCGCCGGATTGATGCGCTGATTTATATCCACCGGGCACTCAAGGTCTGGCTGCCTCCACACGTCATTACCACTTCAGTCATGCTGGCAACCATGCTGGTTCATATCGTTCAGGTGACTTATTACCTGTGGCGGTAAAAACGATTGAGAATTGAGAATTGAGAATTGAGAATTGTTTGAAACAATGCCTCATTTTTCTCACCACGCCGGCTCAGCCCCTGGGAAGAAGGCACCCGACAGCAGGTCGTTGTGTTCCCATCCGGCTTCAATCCTTCTCAATTCTCAATTCTCAATTCTCAATTGAGGAAAAGGGTTATGTCGCTTTCGACCAAATTCATCATCAAGCGCAAAGACACCTACGACGACGACCTGATTATTGAACTCAATACCGAGACCGAGGGACTCACCATCGGGTCGCAATTGGGAAACAGCCTGCTGTTGAACCACCCAACCGTGTCGCGTCTGCATGCCGGAATCCGCGAATTTGAAGGCTCATTCTGGTTGACCAACCTTTCCAAGTCGAATGGAACACTCGTCAACGGGGCTTTGATTGAAACCGTTCAAATCGAGAGCGATGACACCATTCAAATTGGGGTGTTTTTATTGCGCCCACTGGTTGAAAACCACCAGCTTACCCTAGAAGTCGAGCGCCAGGTGGATTCAGTTGCCGCCGGGTCCAAAGCCACAACCCTGTTAGGTAACCCGGTTCAGGCCGCCGCAGAAGGCAAAACCGTCCGGTTGGACCCCAGCATTTTTTCATATTTTCAGCAACAGGCCAAAGAAGGAAAAACCCAGGGACTGGCTGGTAAAATGACCCAGCTTCTGAGCGAGCAGGGCAAAACCAGCATGCTGGGTGAACAGGGCAAAACTGAGATGCTGTCTCAGAAAACCCCAACGGGTGAAACACAGGCACCCAAAGTATCGGGTAAATTACCCGGTGCCAGTGATACAGGTGAACGGCCTGCCCCACGCTCCTCAGGAAAACTTCCCACGGAACGCATCAATACCATGCAGTTGAAAAAGGGGATAACCGGCTCGTTGACCGCGCTCCTGTCACTGCCTGAAAACCAACAGCAACGCTTTAAGGATGCCATTGACGCTTTTTGGGACCGACGCAAACAGGCGGAAACCGGCGGGCAAAAACTGGCCGACAAATCACAGTTGCGCCCGGTCGAACCGGACCCGGAACTGGTTCAATATAACCTTCACCTGGGGAAGAAGCAGTTTAACTGGTTGCCGACGTTTGACCTCATTCGGCCTTGGCCGCGCGGCTACTTGTATGTTTTCGGTGGATTGCTGGTAGTGCTTTCTGTACTGGCGGTGGTTATTTATGAAAATGCCTATTCACCAGGTACGGTTTCTGACCCGCACCGGCTGAATCTGGCCCAGCTTGAAGGTGCCTCGCCCGACCATGCCACCCGGTTCAAAGATAAACTGGTGGCGGCCAATCTGGCGGAAAACAAATGCGGTGCCTGCCATGCCGCGACCATCTCCATGCAGTCACAATGTATCGGCTGCCACACCACCAGCCATTTCAACTCAAATGTAATTGCCAAACACGAGAAGGCCAACATCCAGTGTGTGGACTGCCATACCGAACATCGTGGAGCCAAATACCAGCCGGCAGTGGTGGCGCGCAGCATGTGTGTTGATTGTCACCGTGACAACCCGACCCATCCCAAGGCAAAACGCATCAATGACAGCCAGCTACTTAAAGCTCCGCATGGAGGACAGTTTGGGTATCCAATTACCAATGGAACCTGGACCTGGACCAAACCGCTGAATCCCAAATGGAAACTTCCCGACAATCTTGGGCCAAAGGAAAAATTCCACCTCGTTCATGCGGCTGCCTCGCTTGACCAGCCTTGGAAATGCTCCGGCTGTCACGTGGCGTTTACGCCCGTTTCACGGGCCAAGGAAATTGACCAGGAACGTTGCGCCGCCTGTCACGAAATGCGCTTCACGGCTGACAGTGAAAAGCGCATCAACCGTGAAAAAATTGACCAACTGGCTGCCAACCTCCGGCTTGACTGTAATTCCTGTCACCCGCAGCACGGAGCCGATACCAAGCTGCTGGCATCGCTTCAATCCACCGGCAAAAACCGAAAACCCATCCCCTTTACCCCGGAAGGTGTTTATCGCGGGGGCAAAGACTGGCAATGGACCTCGTTTGCCGCCACTTTTGGCGGCATGACAGTGGAAGGCTGGGCCCTCCTGTTTTCAGTGTTGCCAGCCGCTGCTTTGGGCTTTTTCGGATTTGACACCATCCGGCGGCGGCAGGTGCAAAACCTGCTCAAAGGCAATGTGATTGAGTTGTCACAAAAACGGAAAGCCTTCGCTGATACGAAATACGCCGACCGTTGGGAAGAACCCGAACAGAAACAGCGGGCCAAAGAATCATCGCAGGCACGAGCGGTACCACACCCGGTCATCAATTACGCCACCTGCATCGGCTGTCACGGCTGTATTTTAGCCTGTCCGCAGGATGTGCTGGGTTTTGACGACCAGGAACACCATGCCATCGTGGTGAACTATGAGCAATGTATGGAAGACACCGGTTGCCAGATGGCCTGTCCAACGGTGCCGCAATCATGTGTGCTCATCAACACCAAGAAAAACATCCGGGAAGCCCCGAAACCAATCCGCAAGGGTGGCAACGATGGCTTCGAAACCGATAGCGTCGAAGGCGTCCATCTGGTGGGAGACGTGTCGGGCGTGCCGCTTATCCGCAACGCCATCAAGGAAGGCCGCGCCGCAATGGACAAAATTGGTGAAAAGCTCCAGCACCATCGGGCTGCCGGAGCAGATTATGACGTGGCCATCATCGGGATTGGTCCAGGCGGAATTTCAGCAACAGCACGGGCAGCCGAATTGGGGCTGACCTATGTGGCCCTTGAACAAGGCCGCAAGTATTCCACCATCGCCGATAAATATCCGGCGGGCAAATATGTGGCGTTCAACCCGTTCAATCCCAGCGACCCATCGCTCGGAGCCGTGATTCTGGAAGGCCCCGGCGACCTCAAGGAAAAAATGCTGGGCTGGTGGGATGATGCCTGTGCCAAGCTGAATCTGAAAATCAACGAATACGAAGGCTGTAAGGAAATCGTCAAAGACGGCGATGTGTTTGTGGTCAAAACCGTGAAAAATCCGAACGGCTATCGGGTTCGGAAGGTTGTGCTGGCACTGGGTAACGCAGGCGAGCCACGCAAACTGGGAGCACCGGGCGAAGACCTGCCAGGCAAGGTCGAATACCGGTTGCAGGACCCAAGCGCCTACAAGGGCAAGCATATTGTCGTGGTGGGAGCCGGTAATTCAGCCGTTGAAGCTGCCGTTGACCTGACTGGCAAACGACAGGACGACGGGACAGTCCAGTTCCCGGATGAAGGTGGGAACACAGTCTCCCTTGTGATTCGTTCGGACTTCCCGAAAGACCTGACCCTGGAAAACAAGATGTGGGTTTACTACTGCATTGATAAAGGCAGGATTAAAGCCTATTTCGGAGCCGGTGTCCGCGAAGTGCGGGAAAAAGAGGTCGTGCTTGAGAAAATCCGGGATAAGTCTGAAATTGCAACCATTCCCAACGATGTGGTGTTTGCCATGATTGGCAGCATCGCACCCAAGGAATTCCTGCAAAAAGTCGGCATCAAGTATGCCGGTGACGACCGGAAGAAGAAATAGGACTGAGGACTGAGGACTGAGGACTGAGTGCAAACCACACTCTGAAACGGGGCGTGGTTCTGCTCAGTCCTCAGTCCTTTCAGTTTGAAAATTTGTAACCCAATCCATGCACCGTCAAAATGAACTGCGGGTGTCGTGGGTTGGGTTCAAGTTTGTGCCGCAGCCATGCAACATGCACATCCACAGTCCGGGTTGAAGGGGTGGCATTGTAGCCCCAGACTTCATCCAACAGCACATCCCGCGAAATGGTTTCCCCCCGATGTTCGATGAAATAGCGTAACAGGGTAAATTCCCGTGCGGAAAGCTCCACCAGTTCGCCATCGCGCCGCACTTCGGCTTTGCGGAAATCCACTTGAATGGTACTGAAGTGAAACGTCTCTCCGGTAGGGGGCACATGGGCCGGCGCACGCCGCAACAAAGCTTCCAGCCGGGCCAACAGTTCCATCATTTCAAACGGCTTCGTCAGATAGTCATCCGCCCCAAGTTTAAGTCCTACCACTTTGTCAGTGACCTGCCCCCGCGCCGTCAGCATTAAAATTGGCGTCTCAATCTTGCGCTGCCTTAAATCCCGGCAGACATCGAATCCGTTTTTCCGGGGAAGCATGACATCCAGTATCAAGGCGTCAAACGCCTCCCGCACAGCCCGGTCAAATCCGGCTTCGCCATCGGTAGCGGTTTCCACCGTGTAACCTTCACATTCCAGCCGGTCCGACAACGTCATAATCAAACCGGGCTCGTCTTCAACCAATAGAATTCGTGGCATAAATTATGAGGGGTTTTGAGTTTTAGGTTTTGAGTTTTGAGAGATGATTTTCCCAAACAATTTGAACCGGTTGACTGAAGCAACCGGATTTCACTCAGTGCTCAGTCCTCAGCCCTGGTTTTTCAGCCCTCAGCATTCAATCCTTTATTTACGATTGACCACCACCGACACACTCAGATGTGACGGATACTGCGCGGAGCGATACACCCGTTGCGTGGCTGGCTGAAAATCAGCTTCTTTAGCCAAAAAGATGTTTTCCACAAAGGTTTGCGGATTGCGGTCATAAAGCGGAAACCAACTGCTTTGCACCTGCACCATGATGCGATGGCCAGGCAGGAAGCAATAATTCTGACCATGCAAATCCAGGCTGTATTCCGTGACTTGATTGGGAGTCAGGGCTTCTGCTGTTTCAAAGCTTTTGCGATACCGACCGCGAAAAATCTCACTGGCCACCATCAACTCATATCCGGCCAGTTTTGGATTGGTCGGGTTTTCCGCCGGATAGACATCAATCAGTTTTACCACCCAATCACTGTCTGTTCCTGAGGTTGACGCAAACAAATGAGCCAGAATATCCCCGGTCAAAGTCACCTTTTCTTTGAGCGGCTCGGTTTGCCAGCTCATCACGTCAGTCCGGCCCTGTAAGAATCGCTGGTCCTGTGCCAGCCAGCTATACCATTGGGAACCGTTGGGGTCGTAGGTTGCCTCAATCGGGCGTTTTCGATAGGGGACCGGGTTTGCCGGGTCCGAAACATAACTGTCAAAGCCTTCGGGGTTTGTTGTGGGGGTCGGTTTTTCAAATGCCAGCCGCCGATTGGCATGCAGGTACAAATTGCGTTTGGCCAGATTGCGCGGCGGCCATGCCTCATAGGTCACCCACCGGTTGGAGCCGGATTGGAAAATAGTGGCTTCGGCTTGTTTGGGTTTTCCCTTCCCTTTGAGATAGGAAGCAAACCAGGGGGCCTCGATTTCCTTGCGAAAATATTTTCCGGTGTCACTGCCAAAATCAACCTCCGCCAACCGCCTGCCTTTTCTGGACCAACCGCCGTGGTTCCAGGGTCCTTCAACCAAAAAAACCAGATGTTTGCGGTCATACTTTTCCAGTGTCTGATAGGTCACCAAAGGGCCAAACAGGTCTTCCTGGTCCCACCAGCCACCCACGACCAAAGTCGGGACGGTGCTTTCCCGCAAATAGTTCTGCACGCCACGGGCCTGCCAAAAGGCGTCATACCCTTGATGGGTTGTGAAGTTGTTCCAGGTCGGCAGCTTCCCACCCAACTGCCCGGTCAAGGTTGCAAGGGTTTTGAGCGAAAGATACCAGTCATACGCATCGGTTTTCCCAAAGCTCACATCTTCCAACTGCTTGGATGATTCCAGGGATTTCACATACTCATAGCCATAACTCTGACGAAACGCTCCATTGTGGAAAAAATCATCACCCTTCCAAAAATCTCCGATGGGTGCCTGTGGTGAGGCTGCTTTGAGGGCCGGATGGGGGTCAATCAGGGCCATGGTTGCCAGCCAGCCATCATAGGAGGTGCCCAAAATTCCAACCTTTCCATTATTGCGGGGAATGTTTTTGACCAGCCAGTCAATCGTGTCATAGGCATCGGTGCTTTCATCAACCGCTTTGGCATCCCGTTTGTCACGCGGCGGACGCACCATCAGGAACTCGCCTTCCGAATCAAACTTGCCCCGGATATCCTGAAAAACAAAAATGTAACCATCAGCAACCAGTTCCTTCCGGCTGTTATTGACCCGGTCAGTATCAAATTCCTTGACCCCATAAGGTGTGCGGTCAAGCAGTATCGGCAAAGGCACGGTCTGTTTTTCCGGAGTCAGAATCACGGTGAAAAGCCGAACCCCATCCCGCATGGGAATCATGGCTTCGGTCCGTTTGAACGCCACCCTGGTATCAGGGGCCGGTTGATTACTGATTTTTTTGGCCGGATACTCCTGCCCACCCTGATGCCAGACCAGCGACCGCACTTTGCCATCCGCGCCCCGGATAAAATCCACCTGCGCGGCCACGATTTTCAGAAAAAATCTGGTTTCGGAAGCCGGGAAAATCTGAAATTGCGCCTGGTCGGTGACAACTCCGAAAAATGTATTGCCTTCCCGAAAGAAAGACATCGTGACATCGGGGTCCCCCAAGTCCTGATATTGCCCAACGTACTCATCAAAAATCCGTGGATTGATGGAAACCTCGGCGGGCGGCGTGTCGGTTTTTTTATCCTGCGCGCCAACTGCCTGAAGCCAGTGAAATGCCAATAAACCAATCAAAAGAGCATGAAAAAAAACTAACCACACACGTTTTGGTGAATATGAATACACGCAACACCTCCATAAATCAGGGGACCGAAAAACACTGATCCATTCAGGCAAATCCTCAGAGGGGTTTTCCACCGAATGAACCAATGACATGCTGGGGATATATCTTGTGACGCGGTTAGGATGATTACCTGATACGCGTCTGAAATGGATGTCTCCGGTTCAGAATTTTACATTCTTAACATGTTTGCCACGGACCGGCAGTCAAACCGGCTTTGCACTTGGGAAATCCCATGATAGAGAACCGACATGAAACTCTCCGGATTTCGTTCCAGCAGACCAACCCAGGACGACCCGACCCGTGCCAATTGGGAACGGGCCATTCTGTATCATAACGCCACCAAACACCACTATTCCCGATTTGCCACCTCACTTGGATATCTGGATTGGAACACCCAGCCTGACCCGTTCCGCCGGTTTGCCGGAGCCCCTCTCATCCAACTGCCTTTAACCAACGAAGACCGGACCCCTGGATTTGAGGATGTGTACTACCCGCACCTGATTCCACCGCTGCCGGTGACTTTTGCTTCCATCGGTTCATTCTTTGAATTATCGCTGGCACTTTCGGCCTGGAAAGAATTTCGTGGCAACCGGTGGGCACTCCGGGTTAATCCGTCGAGCGGAAACCTGCACCCAACCGAGGGTTATGCCATATTGCCCCCCTGCGCCAACATTCATTCCCAAGCCGGTGTTTACCACTATGCGCCAAATGAACATGGTTTGGAGCGGCGAACCGTTATTTCCGACGAAGTTTGGGGGCAACTGATTCAGGGTTTTCCAGTTGAAACCTTCTTCGTCGGATTGACTTCGATTTTCTGGCGGGAAGCCTGGAAATATGGTGAGCGCTCCTTCCGCTACTGCCAGATTGACCTTGGCCATGCGCTTGCAGCCCTTTCCTATGCAGCGGCGATTCAGGGCTGGAAAGCGATTTTCCTCTCCGGTGTAACCGACCGGCAACTGGCTGCCCTGCTCGGAGTTGACCGCACCAGCGAATTTCCGGCTGCCGAAGGCGAGCACCCGGAAGCCCTGGTGGCAATTGTTCCCAACACCGCCGGGCTGGCAGAACTTCCTGCCCAACTACCTGAGGCAGTGCTTGCGACCATTGCACAGGGAACCTGGTCCGGCACGGCCAATCAGCTCAGTTCTGACCATGTTGCCTGGCCGATACTTGAAGCAGTTGCAACAGCCACCGAATATCCTGAACCAGCCGATAATCCTCAGGGTGCCCCAACCGGCCTGAAATTCCCCCTCCGCCCAGCGGGAACTCCGCACACAGCTCGCAAATTGTTGCTCCGGCGGCGGAGTGCCGTCACGTTTGATGGACGGACTTCACTGAGCACCCAGGCTTTTTTCACCATGCTGGGACGAACCATTCCCATGCTGGACACGGTTCCGTGGGATACCTTTGGCGGACAGGCCCAAGTCCATCTGGTGTTGTTTGTCCATCGGGTCAGGGGCCTTGCGCCCGGTATCTATCTGCTGGTCCGCAACTACAAGCATACGGCTGAACTAAAAGGATTGCTGAAACAGGATTTTGTCTGGAAAAAACCAACCGGCGGCCCCCCCGAAATGGAGCTTTATTTACTTGAAGCCGGAGAGTTTACCTATCAGGCGGCAGAGGTTAGTTGCCGGCAGAACATTGCCGGGGCCGGGGCCTTCAGTCTGGGGATGCTGGCCCGGTTTGAGCCATTGCTACGGGAACAAGGGGCCTGGATGTACCGTCGTTTGTTTTGGGAAACCGGATTGATTGGCCAAATTCTTTACCTTGAAGCTGAGGCTGCCGGAGTGCGCGGAACCGGAATCGGATGCTTTTTTGACGACCCGGTGCATGAAATGCTGGGCCTGACAGACCAAACCTATCAGTCGCTGTATCATTTCACGGTGGGAGGTCCGGTGGATGACCCGCGCCTGACAACCCTGGCACCGTACACCAATGAACGACGACGCGTCATTCGTTGAGAAAGTGACGCATAAACCGGATGGCAATCTGAAAAACCAGCAACTCAAAAATCAATTCCAGAGCTTCCCTGTCCATTTCATTTGCCCCACACCGGCATTCGGATTATGCTGCGGGTTCCAACAACAACTCACGAATTTGGCACGTTTCTCACAGTACGGAACTCACCCATGCAGCCTGTCGCTTTACCGTTTTCAGTCCCTGAAGAACTTGAGCCTGCGGTTGAAAACAGCTCTTCCCAGCCGTTCAACTATTTCAACTATTTCACGGAAATCGAAGAAGCTTTTGTGGCCCGGCGGGGGTCGCCGATGATGATTTCTCCGATGGATTGGTCTCTGGTGGAAAGCTGGAAGACAGCCAGCATCCCGCTCCATGTGGTCTTGCGGGGCATCACCCAGGCATTTGACAAACGGGCCGGCCAGCCGCAAACCCCACAGCAGATTCACAAAAAAGTGAATACCCTGTTTTACTGCCAGCAGGCAGTCATGGCCGAGTTTGCAGAATACGCCGAATCCCAGGTGGGGGCTGCGCCCACAGATGAAACAGCCGTCGCCGACCCCTTTCCACCCGGAACGGTACGGGCGTACTTATCCGATTTGATTGCCGAACTGGAAATCACCCGCAGCATAACCCAACAGGCAGTGACCGAACTGTACCCCCACAGCCGTACCTTTGAAGCCATTGACCGCACCATTGCCCAACTGCGGGAAAGCGCAGAACGATTGCCGGACCCGACTGCCGGCGCTCCCGCCACCCCTCCGGTGAATCTGGAAAAACTGGAACTTGATTTGACCCGTCTGGAGGAATTGCTGTACGACACTCTGGCTGCTGACGCGCCACCTGAAATCCTGGAGGAAATTACGGCTGATGCGGTCAACCAACTCAAACCGCATAAAAAACGGATGGATAAAGCCGTCTATGAGCAAACGCTGGAAAATTACCGGGCACGACAATTGCGGGCACGGTACCGGGTTCCCCGCTTGAGCCTGTTCTATTTGCGACCGGAGTAAAATCAGGACTGAGGACCAATCAAGGACTGAGGACTGAGGACTGAGGACTGAGGACTGAGTGAAATCATACTTAAGTTGTGGGTTGAGAGAATTGTTGTTTGGCAGGAAATCAGCAAAAACCAGTTAAAGAAATCACATTCCCTTCATGAAAGAAAACCTCAGTCCTCAGTCCTCAGTCCTCAGTCCTCAGTCTTTGATTGGTCCTCAGTCCTCAGTCCTGGTTTCATTTCATAAGATAGGCTGACAAATGCAGCTTGCCGTTCATGTTCTTGGGTTCAACTTTGATGACGGCATTGTCACTGTAAACCGGAAAGAAAAAGGCATCACCGCTGGAACGCCCGGCTCCGGTTTCGACTGAGATGTTTTTGTTGGTGATTTCCAGTTCCTTGTCGCCGTCTTTGATAATCAAACTGATGCGGAGTGAGGGGGGAGCAACCTTTGAGGTTTTGTCCGACTCGGTCATGAAAGCAACCATGCGAATTTCCCGAAAACCAAGTGTTGGGAACGTCCAAATGGTCGAGCTTTTATCCTCAATCCGCTGGTCGGAAGCCAATTGATAAAAAATAGCATCCGGGTTGACGTTCGGATGCCATTCCAAAACAGTTGGATTGGCAGGGCGACTTTCTTTGGGGGCCGGCACTTTTCCTTGATTTTGACCAAAAACTGAACCGGACGTGAATGCGATACAGGCAGCCACAAAAATCCAGGCAAACAAGAAGCGATGTTTCATTGTCATTCCTCCTCGATTGTAATGTATGGAACAATGGTCGGTATGGGAAAAGCCGAGGGAAAGGCGTGATCGGCTTTGACGGCGTTTAACTCTTGACCTTGTTTCTTTCACAAACCGGGAATGGATTTCAACTTTTTTCCGTTTCCCCAAAACTTACAGCTTAGGATTTTCTCTGTATGAGCAACTTGGCAGTTTTATTGTTCCCGCAACAGCATTGGAAAAAACTTGCTTTTGGCTTCCTTGCCATGGCATTAAATTGTTCTCTTCTGTTGGCTGGCCCGTTGCCACCCACCTCACCGCTTCCATCCAATGTTGAAATCATCCAACCGAAGGATATGAAACGTCATCTTTCTTTTCTGGCCTCGCCGGAACTGGGCGGGCGTTATACCTTCAGCGCCGGAAACCGGATTGCAGCCAGGTATCTGGCTTCGCAACTTGAGTTTTTCGGGTTTCGCGGTGCCATTGACGGAAGTTTCTTTCAGCCGGTTCCCTTTGTCACCCGTGAAACCGATTTTTCCCATAGCACCCTCGCGGTGGGTTCCGGGCAAACCTTCACCTTTGGCGAGGATTTTCTCAATTTTGATTTTCTTGGCGCACCCAATTCCTGTGATGTGAATGGTGAACTGGTCTTTGTGGGTTATGGAATTTCAAATCCGGAAAACGGCTATGACGACTACAAGGGGTTGGACACAAAGGGAAAAATAGCAGTGTACCTGATGTCCGGCACTCCCCGTGAATTGAATGGCAAAACCATTCCCGATGCCGCGCGGGGAGTTCAGGCCGCAGCGGCGCATGGCTGTAGCGGAGCCGTTATTCTGCCTGATGTCTATTGGTCAAACGGTTGGAATCAAATCAAATCCATTGCCGCCGGACGGCCCCGCCAGCGCAAACTCCAGCTCAAGACAGATTCCGATGACAAAGATGCCGCCCGCATTCCGGCGGTGCTGGCCAGTCCCAAACTGGCCACCGCCTTGTTGGAACACCTCAAACTGTCGTTTGAAACTGTGCGCACCCAGGCTTCAGCCGGCGACCCGGTCAAGCCCACAGGCTTTGGCGTCACCGCCCGGCTGCATGTGGAAACCAAAGAATATCAGGAACAAGCCCAAAACGTGGTTGGTATTCTGGAAGGCCGCGACCCGGAACTCAAAAAACAGTTCATTGTGTTGAGCGCTCATTACGACCACCTGGAAGCCAGCGATAAAGAGATTTTCCCTGGGGCTGATGATGACGGTTCGGGGACCACCGCCGTCCTTGAAATTGCCCGTGCGTTTGCCCAGGGCGAACGCCCCCGGCGGTCGGTTTTGGTACTTTTTAATACCGGTGAGGAAATGGGGCTGCTCGGTTCAAACTACTTCACGGAAAACCCGCCGGTGAAGCTGGAACAAATCGTGGCGGATTTCAACATTGACATGATTGGCCGGTCCCGGTCCCCCAAGGATACCAACCCGGAAGACGCCAAACTGGCCGACCTGGACTCGGTTTACCTGATTGGTCCGGACAAGCACAGCTCGGAACTGATGCAAATCAGCGAGGAAACCAACCAGGATTTGACCAAACTTAAAATTGATTACACCTACAACAACGAAAATGACCCTTCCCGGTTGTTTTACCGCAGCGACCATTGGAACTTTGCCAAACGCGGCATTCCGGTGATTTTTTATTTCAATGGCCTGCACTCGGATTATCACCGTTCAACCGACACGGTGGATAAAATTGACTTTGAGAAAATGGCGCGGGTGGCCCGACTGGTCTATGCAACGTCCTGGAGGGTCGCCAACCGGGAACAACGACTCAAAATTGACAAATGGAATGCGGCCAAGCCGGGGATTCAAATCGGCGAAAACTAAACCCATTTGTGAGTGCATACAAAAAAAGAAGCCGCGAACGATTTGCAGAAGTCGTTCGCGGCTTTCGCCATTCAACGCGTACAGAATAACTCCCCAGCGGAGACAAACAGATTTGCAAAAGGCAAATCACACAGAAGATTAGTCAAACTGCAGAGCGGTCGTCAGTCCTTTGAATTCAATCCGACTGATGGAACGGGTGCCGTTGTTATTGTTAAAGACCACCACATCACCGTTTGCCGCTTTGGGCAGGGTCACAATTTTATAGGGCATCCGGGCCAATTCCTTGCGGCCATCAAGCAAAACCAGTTCCCCTTCCTTGTCGTCAACAAATTGAGCCGTATAGGCACCGGATTTGATTTCCTGGCCCTGTACCACGCAATTGCGCGGAATCGTCAGATTTTTATTCTGATTGCGGGCAAAAGCCGGAACCATTGTCACTGCCGTCAAAACCACTGCCACCATCAAACGCTTCAACATACCACCCACCTCTTTGAAGAAAAGCGCCACAAGATCAATTTGTGCGCGGCTATTAAAAATGAACTTGAGTTTACGTTCAGATTTCGTAAAATAAAAATATGAGTTCAAGTTCATTTTGTCAAGAATTATTTTCAGTAACCCGGAAGTTTTCCCGGAACGGTCATTTTTCCCAGGGAGAGCTTCACGCTGCTCTGCTGTATTTGATGGATGGAGACCCATAACGCAAAAAAACAAAAATATCTCAATGCGTCATGACAGTTTGGGAATTGCGAATTAGAATCGGATGATTCCTTTGCAACAGTTCATCTTTCAGCCTTCAGTTCCCAACTTCCCCTTTGTGTGTTACCTGCATCCCAGGACCCTTCCAGCTTGACCGGATGTCCTGTGAAAAGCATTTGTGCTGAAAGCATACGGTTGCAACACCGGACGGGAATTTCCGAGGCATTGAACCAGGAAACAAACTTGGCAACGTAACAAGTCTGAAGTGAGAGGTGACAGGAAGGAAAAGACTGAGCATTGGCTTTCTGTTTTTTTGATCTTGTCACCTGTCACTTGTTACGTGTCACGCCCCTGGCCGGTCAGTGCCCCATCACATTTTTGTAAATCCATATTGGTTTGGTTCGTTATCATGTCCACTCAACCCATACTTGAAACACAACCGGAATCCCTTTCCGGCAGCCCCCTGCCCAAACAGGAACGCAGCCGCCGCACCAGGGAAAAAATCATCGAAGCCGCGATTGAACTGTTTGAGCAGCGCGGCTTCGAAAAAACCACTTCCAACGACATTGCCGCCGCCGCCGGGGTCAGCATCGGCTCGTTTTATGTTTACTTCACGGATAAACGACAGGTCCTGCTGCTGGTGGTGGAACGGCTGATGAGCCAGCGGATTGACGCCATTTTCAGTAACTTCCACATGGAAGAGAAATTAAGTTTCACCAATTTGCGCCAGTCCATTCACAATGCCGTCAAGCGGGCCTTTCTCAACAAGTGCCTGACCCCCGGCATCAGCCGTGTGATTCTCGAAATGTCAGGCAAGGATGAAGAATTTGCCGCCTTGCGGCGCAAGCATTTTCAGCGTTCGATTGACGCCTTGCGACATATTCTTGAACTGGCCAGCCAGGCTGGTGTCACCAGCGAGGTCAATCTGGACGTTGCCACCACAATTATCAATCACACGGTGGACGCCTTGGCTGCCGAATATGTGCTGACTGAAAACAAAACCGAAGCCGAACAGGAAGCACTGATCGAAGGGCTGACCGAAATGATCGTCCGTTACGTCTTCAACCCTGACCTCAGGGATTGCTGTCAACCATAACCGAAAACCGGGTGTCTATGCGTCGTTCACTTTGTTTGGTCTTCTGTCTGTGCCTGTTGTGGGTGGGAAGCACCGCCCATGCCCATCGCAACCAGCCCCAGTCGCGTCGAATCGGCATGGTCATTCACGGCGGAGCCGGAACCATTCTGAAAAGCTCGCTGACACCGGAAATGGAAAAAGCTTACCGGGATAAACTGACCGAGTCTCTGCTCGCCGGAAAATCCGTTCTGGAAAATCATGGCTCCAGTTTGGACGCAGTTGAAGCAGCCATCAGAATTCTGGAAGATTCGCCGCTTTTCAATGCCGGCAAGGGTGCAGTTTTCACGGCTGACGGAACCAACAGTTTGGATGCCTCCGTTATGGAGGGAAAAAGCCTCAAGGCCGGGGCGGTGGCCGGAGTGGGCCATATCAAAAATCCCATCAGTCTGGCCCGCATCGTGATGGAAAAATCCCCCCACGTCCTGCTTACGGGCAAAGGAGCGGAAACCTTTGCCCAATTGAACGGGGTGAAACTGGTCAACCCAAAATACTTTTTCACCGAACGCCGTTGGGAGGAATTGCAACACGAAAAGGAACTGGAGAAAAAAGGACTCAAGGAAAACATGCGGGCGGCTGGCTTTTCTTCGCCTGAAGACCGCAAATACGGAACCGTCGGGGCGGTTGCCCTGGACGAAACCGGCTCGCTGGCAGCCGGGACCTCAACCGGAGGAATGACCAACAAAAAATGGGGCCGGATTGGCGACTCCCCGATTATTGGGGCCGGAACCTATGCCAACAACCAGACCTGCGCCGTATCAGCCACCGGACACGGTGAATATTTCATTCGCCTGGGTGTGGCCCGTGATATTGCCGCTCTGATGGAATACCAAAAACTTTCGGTCAAGGAAGCGACTGAAACCGTCATTCTCAAAAAACTGGAGGCCCTGGGAGGCAAAGGCGGGGTGATTGCCATTGACCGCAACGGCAATATCGCCATGACTTTTAATAGCGAAGGAATGTATCGGGCGTATCTCAATCCGGAAGGCCAACCCGTAGTGGAAATCTTTCGCTGATTGAACCCAAGGTTCAAGGTTTGGAAGTTGGGGCGATTTCAACCCCCCAGGGGGCGGCGGCTTCGGGCGGCTGAAATCTGAGCGGAAAACTGACCACCCCTTCCCGGATTTTATAAACGGCAATCTGATAGCCCGGCACGGTGTTCCCGATTGAAACGTGAAAGAGTCTGGGCCTGACGGGTGAAAAGCTGGAAAAAACCAAATCGTACCCTTCAAGCACCGGAGGAATCAGGGTTTTGAACCCATCCTGTTGAAAAACCAGGTATTTTCCCCCACCCCTGGAATAGGGTGCCACCGCCAAAGGCGTATGAAGAGGATAGATAGTGCCGGGTTTTTCAGTCAAAACCCAAAGCCCCTGAGTCACACCGATGGGGCCGGAATGTTCGGCCTGCAACCGGTCAAAAACCGCCCGCGTCTGCGCATAGGTAACGCCGTATTTGAGATAAAAACCGTATAAGACACTGCGACGGACCAATCCCACCGTTGAACAAACCAGCAGCAGCACCAAAGTGCCCCCGGCCAGTTGAAAAACGGTACGCCGTTGCTCATTCCAGAGCTGTCCCAGTTTGACCAAGGCGCTCGTCAGGCTCACGTAGCCCAAGGGGAGCAGAGCCACGAGCGAATAAATCTGGGACGGTTTGAGAAGGATGTATTTATAAACCAAAAGAGCCAACACACCACTGCATCCCCAAACAATACCCCGATTGCGCACCGGTTCCCCGCTCCATCCCATGAAAAAGATCAGGGAACCAAGTGAAAGGCTTACAGGAATCACGACCAGGGGGTACGCCGGAAAGGCAACCAGATTGGAAACCAACTCACTGAACTGAAACGAGGAGCCCTGCTCATAGGTGATGGATGCAGCCTTTTGCAGGTTTCCAAACCATTCCCCAACCGAATAAGGGTAAAGCACCGCCAGACAAGTTCCAAACAGTGTCAGGCTCAACGTACCGGCCTGACACGTCTCCCACAGGGCAGGCCGGAATTCCCGGCGGGCAAAGAGCAAACCAACGGCAATTACGGTGGTAAAAATCGCCGGCACCGGATTTGAAACCGCCAGCAAGGCCGTCCAGATGCCAATCGGAATCCACCACCGTTCCGGTTTGACGAGTTGCAGCACAAGTCCGAATCCGGCCAGCAAAACCATTGAAAACAGCTCCGGACGGCCCCAGACTCCGAAAACAAATCCTCCCAGACTGAAAGCGGAAACCGAAAGCACCAGCGTCACCAGCCAACTGTTGGACACCGGCTGCTGCTTGCGAAGTGCCAGCACCGACGCACCACCAGTCAACCCTACGCAGAGGCAGCACAAACAGGCATTGGCCACAAACAAGGCGTGAGCTGTTTTTCCAGTCAGAACGGTGCCCAACAACAATTGATAAAGAAATCCGTGAAACGAGAACCGACCGGCTCCGCTGGGGTCATAAAACGTGGCCACGTTTGAAAAGGTATTGGTCAACCCCTGTCCATTGGCGACATTGACCACTGGTGGCATATAGGCCACCGAATCTCCGTTATAAAGCGGGATGCCCGCCCAGCCAAAGCACAACAGCACAACCCAGACCAGCCCAATGGAAAGCAACAGAACGGAGATTTGGTTTCGATTCAACATATTAAGGGATGGAACAGAGCGGTTCAGCCCAAACGGACCCGAAACCGTGGCAGTGGAAGCAGCGAAGCATTGGTTTGATTGTCAACCAGTTCCCGAATCAACAAAAGCCCCTGTCCGCACACCACCACCGGTTTTCCCTGGCGCATAAAAATGACTTTTCCGGGAGTTCGGTTTTCAATCACAACGTCTTCGACCTCTTCAGCCTCCAAAATCCGGACCAACCGCCCCTCCAGATGTGAAGCCGCCCCCAGGTAAGGAAAACCAACCGCATCAATAAATCTTTTGATAAAGTGAGCCGATTGTGCCCAATCAATCAGATAATCAGTGTCGTCCCGCCACAGGCTGTAGCTCACTCCCTCCAAAGGCTGAGGGGTCGCCGTCAGCGGTTGTCCCTGGGCAATCCGGTCCACCACCTGACAGGCCAGCGTCCGATAGGTCTCAGTAATCTGCTCAATGGCGGTCTGGATTTTGATTGGATAGGAAACCGGCAAGGCCAATTGGCCGATGATGTCCCCCCGGTCATATTCTTCGGTGGCAAACAGGGCCGTCACGCCAACGGCAGGGTCTCCGTTGATTAACGCCGTGACCAGCGGATTAAACCCCCGATACCGGGGAAGCAAGGAATCATGAAAAACAATCAGTTCAGTCTGGTTTGCCTGAATCAACCAGCGCCATGAAATGGCCATCGCGTAAGGGGTTTCTATCGCCGTGATTTCGGTTCGGTCCCGAAACGGGATGCCGCGAGCGGCACAACATGCCTGGATTTCCTCAAAACAGTCTTTTTTAATATGGCTGTCCCGCCCGGCCACCACCAGCCCCAGCAGTTCGGAATACCGCTCCGCCAAAGCCGTTAATACGGCGTACCCCTTTTCTGTCATGACAAACAAAGTTATTTTCGACATAGGGAATCATCAGAGAAACCAGCCGCCGGAACTTCCAACCGGAAACGCAGGCCGAATTCACAGCTCCAGCCGGAGGTTGCGAATTGTTTCAATCACCCGTGTCTGTTCCTCATCCCGGAGGTTATAAAAAAATGGCAGCCGGACCAGCATATCGCTGATGCGTTCGGTTTCAGGACACATTCCCTCATATCCGCCAAAGCGTTGGCCCATCTCAGACAAATGCAGGGGTAAATAGTGAAAAACACTTAAAATCCCTTCGTTTTTCAAATGGGCAATCAATTGCTGGCGTTGCCGCAAACCGGGCAGGAGCATATAAAACATGTGGTAAGCCTGGTCGCAGGAGGCCGGAACCAGCGGCAGTCGAACCTGCTGGGCGGCTGCCCAGTCAGCCAGCTCCCGTTCATACCGTTCCCAGATAAACCGGCGGCGGGCTTGAATTGCCTCATAGGATTCCAGTTGCGCCAGCAGGAAAGCCGCCAGCAAATCAGAAGGCAGATAACTGGAACCCACATCCACCCAGGTATATTTGTCAACCTGTCCTCGGAAAAAACGATTCCGGTTGGTTCCCTTCTCCCGCAAAATCTCCGCCCGTTCAATCAACGCAGGGTCATTGATGAGCAAGGCCCCGCCTTCGCCACAGGTGAAATTTTTGGTTTCATGAAAGCTGAGGGTGGCCAGTCGGCCAAAGGTTCCCAGGCGTTTTCCCCGATAGGAGCCAAACAAACCGTGGGCATTATCCTCAATGACCGGAATCCCGTGACGGCTGGCAAGGTTGCCGATGACATCCATTTCGCACCCAACTCCGGCATAATGAACCACAATAATGGCCTTGGTCCGGGGTGTGATGGCAGCCTCCAGCAAGGCTTCATTCAGATTCAGGGTATCCGGGCGAATATCCAGAAAAACCGGTTGAGCACCTCGCAAGACAAAAGCATTGATGGTTGAAACGAAGGTAAAGGACGGCAGAATGACTTCATCTCCCGGCCGAATATCCAACAGCAGCGCAGCCATTTCGAGCGCATGGGTACAGGAGGTGGTCAACAGGGCTTTCGGCAGGTCCAGCAATTCCTGCAATAACGTCTGGCAGGATTGGGTAAAGCGCCCGTCTCCGGAAAGATGGCGATTGGCCATGGCTGCCTGCATATAGGCTGTTTCTTTCCCAATCAGACAGGGAGCATTGAAAGGAATCGTAAGAGAGGTGGTCATGAAGTTACAGCTTGCCGGTCAAGGTTGTTTTTGGGAAACGATGGTCCGGGTAATATAGGCTGGACGATCCATCATGCGAAAGTGCATCCGGGCCAGATACTCACCAATGATTCCAATCGAAAGCAGTTGGGCACCGGAAAAAATGGAAATAATCGAAGCCAGGAAAGGAAATCCCTGAACGACGCTGCCCTGAATCAGGTAACGACCAATCACATAGGCCAGCACAACCAATCCAAACAAAGTGCAGCCAAAGCCAATCACACTGGCAATCTGCAACGGCAGCACGCTAAACCCGGTCATCATGTTGAGGGCATGAACCACCAGTTTGCGAAAGGTATAATTTGAGACGCCAATTTCACGAGGCTGATGGTTGACGGCAACCGAAGTAAACCGTGTTGTGCCCCAGGTCAACAACACATCAATGGAAACAAATGGGCCTTGATAATTGATAAAAGCATCCCGCACCTGGGTTCGAAACAAACGGAAGGCACTGACATTGCGGGCAA
The DNA here is from genome assembly GCA_019695185.1 of Blastocatellia bacterium. Classification (GTDB taxonomy): domain Bacteria; phylum Acidobacteriota; class Blastocatellia; order Chloracidobacteriales; family Chloracidobacteriaceae; genus JAIBAN01. Next base: position 59,036 of record JAIBAN010000017.1, read on the forward strand.
CATTGACTCCCATGGCGCTTTGCAGGGCCAACTTGGTAATCTGTGAGGCCAAATCCCGCCACAGGCCATGCTGTTCGGCTTGGGGAGTTCCATAAACCACGTCCGCATCGCCCAAATGGGCAAATAATTTGGGAATTTCCTCCGGCGGATGCTGCAAATCATCATCCATCGTCACAAGCAGTGCATAGGATGCCTGCCGAATTCCGCATAACAGCGCATTATGCTGTCCATAGTTGCGCATAAGGTTGATGCTTTTCACCCAATCCCGTTTCGCAGCCAACTCAGTCAGCACCTGCCAACTGGCATCCCGACTGCCATCATTGACAAAAATCACTTCAAACGGCTGCCCCATTCCTGCTAAAACGGGGTGCAGACGCTCAACAACATCGGGCAAAATGGCTGCGCTGTTATAAACCGGAATAACAATACTCACTCCCTGTTGAAGTGTCATTGGGACAGATAAGCCTTTTCGGAATGGAATTGGGTTTCGTGAGAAAGGGGAATGCGATTTTGAACTCTTTCCGGTCCGTTCTGCAAGCCCGCCTTGAAAAAGCCTTCCAATCCCTGAAGCTTTCCAAGGCGGCCTGCCACAACCTACCGAAAACCCGCGCAGTGCTCCACCCATATTTCACCGCGCCGACTCCGTTCCTGGTGAAATTGGGTGGAGGTGAAGCGCGGTCCGCCGAGTGCCGCGAGAGCGGTGGCCGGAGGCCACTGAAAATTGGCGGAGGGGCCTCGCCGGGATGCCCTGAGCCAAATTGTAAAAACAAGCAAACAATACCTTTACCGGTTGATTTTCGATAATTTTCGAACTATCCTGCCAAGTATGGAAACGCCCGCTCCAGTTAACCGCAAAATCACCTATCGGATGTATCCGACGCCCCGGCAGGAAGCATTGTTGGTGGAATGGAAAGGGTTGCACCAGCGGCTTTATAATGCAGGGTTGGAGGAACGGGTCAAAGCCTATCGGTTGTGCCGGGTGTCGGTCAGTTTCGCGGACCAATGCAAGTCGGTGACGGAAATCCGGGCCGGGATGCCTGAGTACGCTGCGCTCAACGCCCAGAGTTTGCAGGTGACGTTGAAACGGCTGGACCTGGCGTTTGCCCATTTTTTCCGGCGGGTGCGGGAAGGGGCTGCCAGCCCCGGATTCCCCCGGTTTAAGTCGTTTGACCGGTATCCGGGCTGGGGGTACAAGACGTATGGCGACGGCTGGAAGCTGGAGGGCCAAACGGCGGATGCGAAATCCGGGATGAGGCACGGGTTTCTGAAGCTCTCCGGGATTGGCCGCATCAAGTTGCGCGGGCAGGCGCGGACGCCAGGACAACCGAAAACCTGCGAAATCCTCCACAAGCAGGGGCGCTGGTATGCGAGTGTGACGGTGGCCTGCCAACCCCACCGACAGCGGGGAACGCAAGGCGCGGCCTTTGATTGGGGTGTGGAAACGTTGGCGACCCTCGCCCTGGCCGATGGAACCTATGACGAAATCCCCAACCCCCGCACCGGGAAACCGGATGCTGACCGGAAAGCTGAACTCCAAAAGGAACTGGCCGCCAAACAACGGCGGAGCCGCAACCGCCAGAAAACCCGCCGCAAACTGGCCCGCCACTGCGCCCGGACCGCCCACCGCCGGAAAGACTTTCTCCATCAGGAGTCGGCCCGTCTGGTCAAACGGAGTGCCCTGCTGGTGACGGAAAAACTGACCGTCAAAAACATGACCGCTGCCCCAGCACCCAAACCCGACCCGGACCAGCCCGGTCACTTTCTGCCCAACGGGGCAGCCGCAAAAGCCGGTCTCAATCGGGAAATCCTCGACACCGCGCCCGCCACTTTTCTCAATCTGCTAGCCCGGAAAGCGGAAGAAGCTGCCGTGCCTTATGTGGAAGTGCCGACGCGGAACGTCAAACCCAGCCAAAGCTGTTCGGGTTGCGGTCACCAGCGCAAAAAGCCGCTCTCCGAACGGATGCACCACTGTCCCCATTGCCAGCTCAAACTGTCGCGGGACCGCAACGCTGCCCGCTGTCTGCTCAATTGGGTGCTCTTTGGAACGGTTTATGATCCACATTCCGGCCTGGAACGGGCCGAGGTGCGCAGTGCGTCGGGAGATGCTCCTGTGCAAGAATCTCCAGCTATAACGCATGGCGTTTAGCTGGAGAGGTTCAAAAAGATCGTTATTTGAGCCCAAGTCTCGCTTTTAATTCCGGCAGGTAATTGCGGCTGGCGGTCACCTCGTGGCCATTGTTCAACCGGAGCAGCATCCGCTCGTTGGAAAGCGGGGCCAGTTCGCGGACTGCCGTCAGGCGGACCGCAGCCTGCCGATGAACCCGGACAAAAATTTCCGGGTCCAGTCGGGCCAACACTTCCGTCAGGGTGTCATTGGTCCAGTAACGGTCTTTTTCCGTCACCAAAAACACCAGTTGGCTCTCCATTTCAATACAAAACACATCTTCGGTTGGAACGAGCAAAATCCGCTGCTGTTTTCTGCCCACCAGTTGGCGGGCATAGCGGGGCGGGGCCGGTAAAGCTGCCAGCAACGACTGAAGCTCCTGTAATGATTGAGCTTGAAAGGCAGACATGGATGTTTGGGCAGGCAATCCGGATTCCTGGCGGTCAGTTTCTTTACGGTGCGAAAGGCGTTCCCGACAACGATGCAAGGCCCGTTGCAGTCGTTCAAACTCAACCGGTTTTAACAGGTAATCAACGGCACTTACCTCAAAAGCCTGAATTGCGTACCGGTCAAAAGCGGTGATAAACACAAACAACGGAAGGGTTTCCGTGTGCAAAGCCCGCAACACGTCAAACCCGCTCAGACCAGGCATTTGAATATCCAGCAGCACAACATCAGGGTTCAGGCTTTCAATCCGTTCCACGGCCTCCATCCCATTCTCCGCTTCTCCAATAACCTCGCAATCAGCCTGCTGACTGACCAAAAAACGGACTTCGTCACGTGCCAACGGTTCGTCATCCACAATCAGAATTTTCATAGGGTTTCGGTTTCTGCATTACAATTTTTGGAAGAAGGTTCCCCTCCACGGAGGTTTTCCATTTGGGGTCCTGGAACCCTCAGGTTTCAACTTTTGGCCGGCAATCGGATTTCAATTCTGGTTCCCTGGTGAGGCTGGCTCTGAATCCGCAACTGCCCCCCCAGACAGGACTTGATTCTCTCACTCAGATTGCGGAGGGCAACGCCGGCATGCCGGTCTGAGTTTTTCGGCTCCGTTTCAGTTCCCATCAGTTCCAGTGTTTTCGCATCGAATCCGATTCCGTCATCCGCCACCGTCACCCACAGCCAGCCATCAGCCAATCCGGCAGTGACCTGAATTTCTCCTTTGCCCATTTTGGGCTCCAGCCCGTGATGGAGGGCATTTTCAATCAGGGGTTGAATCAACATCGGGAGAATCAACACAGACCGGCAGGCTTCCGGGACGTTCACCGCTATCGAAATCCGGTCACCAAACCGGGCTTGGGTGATGGCCACATAGTTTTTCACAAAATCCATTTCTTCGCCCAGGGAGACGGTTTCCCGCTCGGTGCTGTCGAGTGTGTAGCGAAACATGGCAGCCAGGCTTTGCATTACGGTCCGGGCCCGGTCCGGATCAATCCGAACCAGACTATTGAGCAGATTCAAACAGTTAAAGAGAAAATGAGGATTGATTTGGGCACGCAAAGCCCGCACCTGAGCCTGGGTTGCCAATTCCCGCAAAGCCTGTTCCTGCTTCAATTGGGCTGCCTGCTCGGCCTGAGCGGAAAGCGCAAACAAGGTTCCGGCCAGTTGCGCGGCAACCCGTTCGAGGTACCGCAGGTCTTCACTAAGCACTCTGATGCCCTCGGCACCGCCCACAATTTCAAACCAGCCAAACTGTTTTGGACCACTCGCCACCGGAACCCGCACGACCGGTGCCAGTGAATCCGGTATCAGTGAAGTCTCGGCAAAACCTGCTGGCTCCGCTTTGATAAAGGTAACTTCCTCAGCCTGAAGGATTTCCTTGAAATGCCCGCGCACCAGGTCAAGGGCGGTTGCTTCATTGGCAGCCTGTTGGACCTGACGACTGAGTGCCAAAAACAGAGCCCCATAGTCGGGCCTGCGTAACCAGACCCGATCCACCCAGGTATCCAAACCAGGACGCAGTGCCATGAAAATCGTGCTCACTGGAACCAAAAACAAAGCGGTCAGGCAAGGGGCAATCAGCCCGACAAATCCGGATTGCAACAGGGCAGGGAAGTGGTTTCCCTCAAGTGCCGTGACAACCGTCAACACCCCCGTCAAAACAGTCAAGCCAAGAACGGTTAATCCGGTAAATGCCACGACTGCCAACCCGCGTTTGAGCAAAACGTCAAAAAACCGGAACCGGGCCTGGGTATAGGCAGGCCAGATGATCAACGGAAGCGGCAGCACCAGACAGAATACATCGTAATAGCCAACCCAGGTACTTTCCGGCCCGGCCTGTAAAAAAAACGAGGCAATAATCAGAACCGCCTCTGCCCCGAACAAAACCGGCCAAAAAACCGACCGTCGGGTTTTCAGGGTTGCCAGCCGGTATCCCCACAACATGACCAGGAAATCAAAAACGGCAACAATCACGCTGAGATAGGCCAGGAACGGTTGCAACCCAAGCCAGGTGGGGGTACCCAATCCGGCCCGAATGACGTACAACCGAAGCCCGCCAATCACCATAAAGGCGGCCACGGTGGGCAGATAGACCAGGCGCACCGGCAGTTTGCGAAAAACCGAAAAAGAACCGGGAACCTCAACAATATAACAATGAGCCAGCCCTGCCAGAAGCAATAATAAAAAAGGCCGCTGCAAACCGGTCGGCATGACCAGCGGCTGAGTCCGAAAGAGGCTGTCATACATTGGATACAAAAAGATTTGCAGGGGTAACAGGGCATACCAGCCGGCCCCAATTCCAAGCAGCCAGGGAAAGAGCCGCCGGGTAGGGGAGGAACGTGCCTCGCGGGCTGCAAACAATGCGACGGTTCCACACACAGCCGAAGCCGACCAAAGCGCCCCAATCCGAAACAACACTAAAACCAAATCCTGATTCCCGGTTCCCATCCGTATCGTTTTGCCTCGTTTCAAACCTCTTCCGAGGGGTTCGTTTTAGTCACAGTGAAATCATCTGTTAGGCAAGTTTTCCACAAGTTTTCCACAGGCTTGTGGATAACTTGCGGAAGCTGGAAAGTGCTTGAGCTTTTCCGGAAAGATTGAATTTATCAAGCCAGTTCTAGGAGAACGAAAAACAGTGAGGAAACCAGCCTTGTGTCGACGGCTTGGCCACAGAGGTTTTCCACAAGTTTTCCACAGGTTTTCCACTGCTTTTTGCACAGGCGTTTATTGCGCTTGGCATGCCGTCAAATACCTTACTCAGAGATAGTTTAGAACCTTCTGCAAACCGCCTCCCAAGCAGAAAAAAGCCTGCTGACGAGTATCAGCAGGCAGGAACCATCTTTCAAGAAATTTCTCAACTGACAACCACCTGAATGTCAGGACGGCCCGTTATTTTTTCACATCGTCCGCCGCAGCCGTATAACCGGCTCTGGTTCGGACGACCAGCTTGCGTTTGCCATCATCCACCCGAACTGAAATCCGCCGAAACAAGCCGTCGGCCTTGTCATTGGTCGGGGCATAGCTGACGGTGTATTGCGAACGCAAATCGCTGTTGATTTGCCGGGCAATTTCCGCCAACTGATCAAGGGAATCCGGGAAAAAGGCCCGCCCGCCGGTTTCTCCGGCGATGTCTTTAATCAGTTCGGTGGCCCGTTTCTGGGGTGATTTGCCAAACATGGAGGAATCAGAACTGAGTTCATCCGGAAATCCGACCATATATAACTGCACGTCATACTCGTGCATTAAGTTGATCAAATCCTTGCGTTTATAAAAGCTGTCGCGCTCGTCCCCGTCCGACATGACCACTAGGGCCTTGCGCCGGTTTTTTCCTTCTTTGTGGGCGTATTGAGCAGCCACCGCCACAGCATCCAGCATGGCCGTTCCGCTGCCGGCAATGAGGTTGTCCAGTGCATCCTCAATGTCGCCAGTCCGACTGGTAAATTCCTCCACCAATTCGGCTTTTTCCTTAAAGTCAACAACAAAAAACTCGTCGCCCTTCTTGGCCGAATGAGCCAGATACAGCGCCGCCTTGACGACATTGGGCAGTTTTTGGCGCATTGAGCCACTCGTATCAATTACGAATCCCAGGCTGATGGGGGCTTCCTCCAGCCGGCAGCTTTCAATCTTTTGCTGCACCTGATCCTCGTAAACAGTGAAATGCTCAGGCTTTAAGTCGCCAACGAATTTTCCGTTCGGATCAAAAACCGCAACATCAAGCAAAACTTCCTTGGACTTGATGACAATCCCGCCATCCTGTTCGCCACTTCCGGGCGAGCGTTTCAGTTCCGGGCGGGGCGGGGTTTTCCCCTCGCTTCCTTTTTGCTGGCCCTGCGATTTGGCCCACACATTTCCCAGCATGGAACCGCACGGCAAACAGCTTGCCAAAACAAACATAACCAACCAGGTACGCATTCGTGAAGATCGCAACATAGAAACTGACTCCGGCTTACAAGCAGACGTTTTTGAAAAATATTCGGGTTGAGGTGGTTGCGTTTTCGGATTCTTACAGAGCAAAAGCGGGTTGTCCACGAAATTTCCAGGACCGCTGCAAGGCTGTTTCGGGAAGTGCAAAACTTTCCACAGCGCCTGTGGATTTTTCTTGTGCTCAGGGGGGGCTTATGCTAGTCTGGCTGACACCTCAAAAGGCCAACAAACGACCTAAATGACTGAGAAATAAGCAATTTAGCGGCTCACCACAGCAACACTCAAGCCTTACATAAAGCCCTTGAAATTCTGTGGAAAACCTGTGGAAAAAATAATCTTCTGCTTCAAATTCAAGCACTCACAAGAAATTATCTGACAACTTTGTAGAAGTGTTATGGAACACACGCTGTGGGACTCTCTGCTGAGGGAAATTGAAAAACGTGTCAATCACGAAAGCTTTAACACGTGGTTTCGCCCGTTGACCTTTCACTCGCAGACCGGCACTGTCATCAACATCAACGCGCCCAATCAACATTTTCCCAATTGGATTGAAGGCAATTATCTCGATCTGATTGAAGATTCCTTTGCCGAGCTGGGATTGTCGGATTTGACGGTGCATTTTATCGTCACCGACCCGCCGCAGGAAGAAACCGAATCGGATGCCTCGTTAGTCCCGGAAGGTGAAACCTACCGGGCTGCCAGCAACGGCTCCGCCCGCTCGAAAACGGAATTTACCGAAGACATTTCAGCGGCAAACATCCTCGACCTGGAACCGCAACAGCTTCCCCTCAATCCGAAATACACCTTTGAAACCTTTGTCGTCGGCTCTTGCAACCAGTTTGCCCATGCAGCCGCCCAGGCCGTGGCCGATTCGCCGTTCCGCACTTATAACCCATTGTTTTTGTATGGAGGCGTGGGGCTTGGCAAAACCCACCTCATGCATGCCATCGGCCAATCAGTCCGAGGACGCAACCAGCATCTGCGACTGGCTTATATTTCCTCAGAAAAATTCATGAATGAGCTGATTAACGCCATTCGCTATGACAAGGCCCAGGTGTTCCGGGAGAAATATCGCAGCATTGATGTCTTATTGATTGATGACATTCAGTTTATTGCCGGCAAGGAGCGAACCCAGGAAGAATTTTTCCACACCTTCAACGCCCTTTACGATGCCCAAAAACAAATCATCATTTCCAGCGACTGCCCGCCGCGCGAAATCCCAACCCTGGAAGAACGACTCCATTCCCGGTTTGAATGGGGCCTGATTGCCGATTTGCAGCCACCCGACCTGGAAACCAAAGTGGCCATTCTCAAACGGAAGGCCGAAGCCGAAAAAATTGATCTGCCGGATAATGTGGCGCTCTTTATTGCCGGAAAAATCAAATCCAACATCCGGGAACTGGAAGGGTCGCTCATTCGGTTGGTGGCCTATGCGTCTCTCAAAGGTCGCTCAATTGATATTGAACTTTGCAAAGAAGTGTTGAACATCGAGGAAGATGAGCGAATCATCACCATCGAAATGATACAGCGGGTGGTGGCCGACCATTACGGGCTTCGTCCCAACGACCTCAAATCCAAAAACAACTCACGCAATATCGCGGTTCCACGCCAGGTCGCCATGTACCTGTGCAAGCAGTTGACCTCCCACAGCCTGCCTGAAATCGGGCGCGATTTTGGTGGCAAACACCACACGACCGTGCTGCACAGCATTACCAAAATTGCTGAACTGTATGAGAGCAAGGGCGATTTTCACCGTCTGGTCAACAACCTCATCAGCTCCTTGAAGTAGCCGCATATTTTCTTTCCACAGAGTTTTCCACAGGGTTTTCCACAGTTTTACCTAATCTAAGTCATTTATTTTCATATAGTTGATATTTTTTTCCACAGGCTTTCAAAAAAGGGCCTGTGGATCCGTGTGGAAAACTCGAAAATCTGTGGAAAACTTTTTCCACAGTCAAAAAGGATCCACAGGGATCCACAGACATGCACAGTTTTTCCACAACTTTTTCCACAGCCAAAAGTCCACTTAACCTCAAAACCATCAACGACATGGTGAAAGTTTTCCACATTTCCACAGGCCCTACTACTACTACTAGATAAACATGACATGATTTTCATGTAAGAATAGTCCTAAAAAGGCGGTTTGCCATGGTGGTTCATCATGTTTGAAATTTTCAGTCATCATGCCAAGTATCTGTGACCATGAAACTTAGCCATGATGGGTTAAGAATTCACTCCATGTTTTTCAATCCGGTTTGACCAATCCGGGAAAACTTCCTCAATTGATTTGGTCTGAACCCGCAAATCGGTTTATATTCCACCTGTCACATGCGATGAACTGACGACTGACCCATTTTGGATTTCCGGTCCACTTCCCTGCCCTCCCTATCCAGTATTGGTTTCATTGGAGTCTTCCATGCCACAACCTTTCTCGCTTCAGGTGTCACAACAAGCTGGCGCATCCCTCATTTCCATTGGAGGCCACTTGGATGCCCACACCGCCCCGGAATTTGAAACTGCCATCCAGACAGCCGTGGATGGAGGGCAGTTTCAGGTCATCGTTGACTGCACCAACCTGTCTTATATTTCATCGGCGGGGTTGGGGGTGTTTATGAGTTTTATCGAGGAGGTGCGGGAACAGGGAGGAGACATCAAAATCTGTGGGCTGGTACCCAAGGTCCGACAGGTTTTTGATTTGCTTGGGTTTCCTGACATTTTTGACCTGGTGGATGATGTGGCGGCAGCGGTTCAGCGGTTTGCTGAATCCCCAACCAGAAAAGGTTGACAACCTATGAACGCGATTGAAGGAAAATTTACCCTCACGGTTCCCTCCTCCACCCAAAATCTGGCACTTATTCGGGATTTCATCGGAACTCTCATCATGCAGACCGGTTTGGATGAAAACGAGGTGCTCAAATTGACCCTGGCAGTAGATGAAGCCTGTACCAATGTCATTGAGCATGCCTATGGCAAAGACAACTCAAAGGAAGTTCTGGTCCGAACCTTTTTGGACAACCATGAAATCCGATTTGAAATTGAAGATACCGGCCTGGGGTTTGACCCGAATGCCTACCAACCGGATGAACTGGAGCGGTTGGTTGCCGAGCGTAAATCGGGCGGGCTTGGTTTGCGGTTAATTCAGACGATTATGGATGAGGTCCGCTACGAGTTTGAACCCGGTCGGAAAAACTCGCTGCTCTTGATTAAACGGCTGCGAAAAGATGAAAACCGTGAGGTCATTAAGAATTGAGCATTGAGAATTCCTGAATTGCCTGTTTGTACAAGCAGGCAATTCAGGAATTCTCAATGCTCAATTCTCAATTTCTTATGTCCCAACTTCCCGACGCATCACAATTGGAGGCGCTGCTAGAGTCCGCTCAGTTATTGCATGCCTCACTGAATTTGGAGGAATTGCTCCGGCACCTGTTGCGGGTGGTGATGGGAAGGTTTTTGGTGGGGCGGGCTCTTTTGGCGGTTGCGGAAGATGATGGGTTACGGGTGGCACTGGCGCGTGGCCTGAATTCCTTTGCTCCGGGCATGAGGTTTGTCGAGGCGGAGGTTCAGGCTGCCGGAATTGAGCATCTGGTTCCAATTGGTGACCCGGACAATCCGATTGGCATGCTTGGCATCAGTCTGCCGCCACACGGAGCCGTCACGCCACAAGACCAACAGTTTTTAAGTGCTTTGCTGGGGATTGCCGCCGGCAGCATTTCAAATGCCAAGGCCCATCGGGAAACCCGGCGTTTGAATGAGCAACTCAACCAAAAAGTTCAGGACTTGCAAGCCCTGCTTGATTTTGTTCGCGGGCTGACAGGGGCTCCGGAGCCTGACGATGTGGTGCGCCTGCTGGCTTTGACACTTGCCGGACGGTGGACCGTCAGCCGATACGCCGTGGTGGCATGGAAGGATGGGCAATTGGGGGTGCTCCGGCAAAAAGGAATGAAAGTGGTCAACTTTCTGAATTTTGCCGACCTCCTGGCTGGCCTGCCCGAAGCCATCCCGGTGGCCGGGCTGCCTGCCGGTGCGCTGAAGGAACATCTCTCCGACCAGCAAGGAGTGCTCTTGTTTCCCTTGCGGGTCACCTCCACTGCGGGGGTGTGCGTGCGCGGAGCGGTTGTCTTAGGGCCGCGTTTGGGCGGAATGGACTATTCCCCTTCCGATTTGGAATTTGGGGCGGGAATGACGGCTCAGGCTACGGTTGCATTGGAAAATGCCTGGTATGTGCGCGAAACCATGGCCAGACAAAAACAGCACATTATGGAGGCAGCCCAGAAGCAGACCGACCTGGTGTTTTCAATTTTGGCTGACACCTTGGCCGGAATGGTCCTGGATGACAAATACCAACTGGTCCAAAAAATTGATTCCGGGGGATTTGGGGCGATTTATCAGGGAATCCATCTCGCCTTGAACCGCCCGGTGGCGGTCAAGGTTTTTCGCCCGACGGCTTTTCATACCACGCCTGAGGAACTGGAGCGCTTTTGGCGCGAAGGCGTGGCAGCCTGTCGGGTTCAGCATCCCAATTCAGTTTTGGTGATTGATTCAGCCATTGCCAGAAGCGGAATTGCCTACCTGGTGATGGAATTGCTCAACGGCCATTCGCTGGCTGAGGAAATCCGGCGGCAGCGGATTTTGACACCGCGCCGATGTGCCGAGATTTTGCTGCCGGTTTGTGACATGCTGGCCACTGCGCATGAAGCCGGAATTGTCCATCGTGACATCAAGCCGGACAACATTTTCCTGCACTCTGGTGAAACCGGTGAAGTGGTGAAAGTGGTTGATTTCGGTATTGCAAAATTGATGGATGATGCCTATGGAGAGAATTTTGAAGCTTTGACTGCCACCGGTTGTTTTGTTGGAACGCCCTCCTATGTTGCGCCGGAGCGGTTAAGCCGGTCTGCCTATGATGGCAAGGCTGATGTGTACAGCATTGGAATCATGCTCTATCAATTGCTTTGTGGCCGACTTCCCTTTGTCGCTTTTCCCGGCGAGACGGTGCTTTCCATTTTACTGCAACACCTGCATAACTCACCTCCGGCTCCGGCTGAAGTGAATCCGTATCTTCCAGCCTCCATTGTCGAGGTAATCATGCGGGCTCTGGAAAAAGACCCGGCGGACCGGCCAACCGCCAGAGAATTGGGGGGCTTGCTGGAACAGTTTTTCCAGATTGACATTCCACTGCCTGAATTGCCTGATGTGGCCGAAGCGACGCAGGAAGTTCCCACCCGGACCATGAAACGGCCCAAAATACTTGAGACTCAGGCGGCAACCGATGAGCTGGCGTTGCCGGAAGCAGGTTAAAATCATTGGATGCAAAAGGATAAACCGGCATGGCAGAGAGGTTCCCGGCTCATTTTTCATGGTTTTTTCCTGGGTGCTTTCAGCTTTTGATGTTACTGCTGTTGGCCTTGTGCGAGGCCCTGGGGGCACAGCCGTCCGATTTGCAATTTCAGCGGATTTCCATTGAACAGGGGCTTTCCCAAAGCAGTGTCCAGGCCGTGGTGCAGGACCAAACCGGGTATTTGTGGCTGGGGACGCAGGACGGCCTCAATCGGTATGACGGCTATCAATTTCGGGTTTATCGGAACGAGCCGAATAATTCAGCCAGCCTGAGTGGAAATTATATTTATGCCCTCTGTGAAGATCGCCAGGGCAACCTGTGGGTGGGAACACGTGCCAACGGGTTAAACCGGTTTGACCCCGCCACCGGAAGGGTCACCCGGTTCCACTCTGATGCCGCTGACCCGGCCAGCCTCAGTCATCAGACGGTGCGGGCCATTATCGAGGATATTCAGGGAATCATTTGGGTTGGGACAGAAGGCGGATTAAACCGCTTTGAGCCGGCCAGCGGAACTTTCCGGCGTTATCTGTCAGATGCCAACGACCCGGAAAGCCTGAGCGATAATTTTGTCCAGGCTTTGGCCGGGGACCGGCAAGGCCGGTTGTGGATTGGAACCAATAACGGTTTGAACTGCTTTGACCCGGCAACCGGGAAGTTTACCCGGTTTCAACACAATCCCACTGACCCGGCCAGTTTGAGCGGGGACCGCATCCGAACCCTCAGAATAAGTCAAACCGGCAGTCTGTGGTTGGGTACCAATGCCAGTGGATTCGACCGGCTGGATCCCCTGACAGGATTGGTTACCCATTTTTCCACCTCTGCGCAGGGCGGAATTGGCCTTCCGCAACTCAGTTCCGTGCGGGACATTTTTGAAGACCGCGCCGGCATACTCTGGATTTCCACTGACAATGAAGGACTGGTCCGATTTGACCCGTTCAGCAGGACTTTTTCTCAGTATCGTCATCATCCACAGATTCCCACCAGTTTGAGCAATGATTCGTTACGGTTGACATTTCAGGACCGAAGCGGCGGTTTCTGGGTCACAACCTTTGGCAATGGGGTCAACCGGTTGCTTCAAACCGGCAAATTCCTGTGTTACCGGATGGATCCGCAAAATCCGGCAGGATTGAGTGACAATCATGTGTTCTCTTTTTGTGAAACCAGGGACGGGGGGTTATGGGTCGGCACGGAAACGGGCGGTCTGAACCGGCTGGACCGGGCCACAGGCCGCTATGACCACTATCGCCATGACGCCGGGAACCCGGCTAGTTTGGGGAGTGACTGCGTTCTTGCCATGTACGAAGACCCATCCGGTCGGCTGTGGATTGGGACGAAAGAAGGGGGCTTAAACCGGTTGGACCGGGCCACCGGGAAATTCACCCGGTTTTTGCTCAACCGAGCCCCCTCCAACGGTCTGAATCCGAATACAGTCCGGGCTATCTGTGCGGACCGCCAGGGGTATCTGTGGCTGAGTACCGAAGGCGGAGTCCATCGGTTTGACCCGGTGCGTGAGACATTTGTTTCCTACCAGCATGATCCCCACAATCCACAGAGCCTGAGTTTCAATAATCTGCGCGGAATGGCACCGGGACCGGATGGTGCCCTTTGGATTGCCACCATCGGCGGCGGGGTGAATCGGCTGGACCCTGCCACGGGAACGTTTCGCCGCTATCGGCATGACCCGAACAATCCGGCCTCATTGCGCACCGATGCGGTGCGTTTTGTGTATGTGGACCGTAGCGGTATTGTGTGGGCAGGCACCGATGGCGGCGGGTTGAACCGGCTGGACCCGGTTTCCGGTCAGGTGACTGCTTTTACCATGAAAGAGGGCCTGCCAAACAATGTGGTCTATGGAATTCTTGAAGACAGGCAGGAAAACCTCTGGTTGAGCACGAATTATGGAATTTGCAAGTTCAACCCCAAAACCAGAGCCTGCCGGGTTTATGACGTGCATGACGGGCTGCAAAGCAATGAATTCAATCAGGGTGCAGCCTTTCAAAATACCAGCGGCGAACTGTTTTTTGGCGGGATCGGCGGGTACAATATTTTTCGCCCGGAAACCATTACGGATAACCCTTATATTCCACCGGTGGTCCTGACGAATTACCTCAAATTTGACAAACCGGTTGAAACCTTCAACGGCACAGAGATTGCTCCTTTGGAATATACGGAAAACTTTTTTGCCTTTGAATTTGCTGCGCTCAACTATGTCGTGCCTGAAAAAAACCAGTATGCCTATCGGCTTGAGGGGTTTGACCGGGACTGGATTTATTGCGGCACCCGGCGCTATGCGAGCTATACCAATCTGGACCCTGGCACCTATGTTTTCCGGGTCAAGGGCTCAAACAATGACGGCGGCTGGAACGAAACCGGCATCAGTCTGAGGGTGGTGGTCCGGCCAGCCCCCTGGCGCACGTGGTGGGCTTATGGGTTGTATGTAGCGGTGGCCGGCGGCGGTTTGTGGGGGCTTTTTCAGGTGCAAATCAATCGGGTCCGCACCAAAGCCCGCTTCCGCGAGGAAAAAATCAAGGCCCAGGCGGCTGAAATCCGGGCTCAGGTCGCTGAAATTCAAGCCCAGGCCATTGCTGCCGAAGACCAGCGCAAGACCAAGGAACTGGTTTTTGCCCGCCAGCTCCAACTGTCCATGCTTCCCAGAGACAACTTGCGGCTGGAGCAGGTGGAAATCATCGGGCGGATGCAAACCGCAACTGAGGTTGGCGGCGATTATTATGACTTTATCGCACTGGATGAAAACCGTTATTGCGTGGCCATTGGGGATGCCACCGGCCATGGCGTAGGAGCCGGACTGGTGGTCGGCATGGTTAAAATGGCGCTGACGAACGCGGTTCAGGCCAGCGGGCCAACCCAAACCGTGCAGGACATCCTGACTGGATTGAACTCTTCGCTCAAACGCTCGCTTTCCCAGCGGGGTGTCGGCATGGGGCTCTGTCTGGTGTTTTTTGACACAATCCGGTTAGAGGCGGAAATCTGTTCGGCAGGAATGCCCTTTCCGTTTGTGTTCAATCAGGCCTGCGGGGAGTTGACCTCGCTTGAAATGAAAAGCCAGCCGCTTGGATTTCTTAAAAAAATCAGGCTTTCCACGCATACAGTGCAGCTTGGTCCGGGAGATTGTCTGATTTTCCTCAGTGATGGCTTCCAGGAACGGATGAAAGCCGATGGGCAGCTTTGGGAGTATGAAGCAGTGGTCGCGGAATTGACCGGCATCTGTCAACAGGCGCAGACCGCAGCGGAAATTGTCAACCGGCTGGTGGCTGCCGCCGACCGTTTTGCCGAAGGAGCCGAACCAAACGACGATATGACGGCTGTCGTGGTGCGGGTGCTGATTCAGGATTGAGGACTGAGGACTGAGGACTGAGGGCAAATTGAAAAAGTCTGTTTTTAGCTCGGAGGGTTGCCTGGCATCTGGTTCAACTGACGGCGCAATTCCTGCCCTCAGTCCTCAGTTCTCAGTCCTTGGAAAAGTCCTCAGCCCGCAGTCTTCAGTCCTTGGAAAAGTCCTCGGTTTTCAGTCCAGAAGCCGGTTCCTCTGCCGGAAGCACATCAACTTCTACGCCAAAGAGTGTTTCAAACATGGCTGCGTTGCGCTTGGCGCACCAGATTTCAATTTCACTGTTGGCAGGAGCCACCGCCCGGATAACCACCCGTTTGGAGCTGGTTTTGACTTGGATGTTTTTGACCGTTCCCAAATGCCGTCGGTCCAAACCGTCGGCAATTCGCAGGAGCGCCGTCAACTTGCGCACCATGTCCCGCTGGGATGGGTCGAGGGCATGAAATTCGGCGTGCTTCTTTTTCGGTACGGAACCGCGATGGTAGCGGGCAATATTGGCCAGGATGGCGATTTCGCGGCTGTGCAGGCCCGGCAGTTCGGCATGCCGGATGAGGTACATGGCATGTTTATGGTGGCTGTTGTGGGCGATGTGATAGCCAATGTCGTGCAGAATGGCCGCATATTCGAGCAATTCCCGCTCGACGGCTCCCAAATGGTGGAGCGCCTTGGTCTCATCAAACAGACGGCAGGCCAGAAAGGCTGTATGCTGCGAATGCAATGCTTCGTATTCATAGCGCTGGGCCACGGCCAGCACCCCTCGTGCCCGGACATTTGCCGGATTCCGGGTTGCCAGATTGGAACGGCTGACTGCCGGTTCCGCCGGTTGCAGGTTGACCGCCATCAATTCCGGGGCATGTTCATGCAGGTAGTTGAGCAGAATGCCTTCCCGCAATGACCAGTCACAGGTTTTGATTTCCTGAATTCCCAGTTCCCGCAAAATGGTTTCAAGCAACACGCCGCCCGGTACGATGATGTCGGCACGACGGCTGTCGAGTCCGGAAAACTTCCGCCGTTCCTTGAGTGATGCCCGCTGAAGCCGTTTGTTAAGCGCCTCCAGCGACCCCAGGCCGAGTTTTAAACTGAAAGGCGTGAAATCCCTTGACCGGTCTTCAATCCGGTCTGTATTCGCCTCTAAGGCGGCATTGGCCAAACCCAGAATCGTGCCCGACGTGCCAATCACCGTCGAGAAATTGCCGGCCTGTTTGATTTCCCGGACGGTCCGGGCCAGGCTGCTGCGGATATAGGTCACCATGGCCTGCACGTCAGCCCGGCTGGGCGGCGTGGCTTTGGCTTTTCGCAAAAACTGCTCCTGAAGCCGGACGGCACCGAGCTTGACTGAAAGCAGCAGCCGGGTTTCCCTGCCATTGGAAATGATAAACTCGGTACTGCCGCCGCCAATGTCAATGATGAGGGCATGTTGGCCTTGAAAATCAGTGACTTCGGCCACCGCCAGGGCAATCAGGCGGGCTTCTTCGACACCGGGCAGCACTTCGACTTCAATGCCGATTTCCTCTTCGATGCGGGAAAGAAACGTGAAGCGGTTCCAGGCTTCGCGGACGGCGCTGGTGGCTGTAATCAGCACTGGTTCCGCCTGCATGGCTTTGGCGATTTCAACAAAGTTTTTGAGGGCTTCAATCGCCGCATTCATCCGCGAGCCGGACAAATAATGCGTTTGCAGGGTGCCAGCCGCCAGCCGCACCATTTCCTTTTCCCGGTCAATGATATGAAACCGCCGGCCCGGATGGGCGTCAGCCACAATCAGATGAATGGAGTTTGAGCCAATGTCAATGGCTGCCAATCGGCGTGCGGGGACAGTCGGATTTTTGTCGGACACGGACCACCTGCAAAGTTTGAATCGTTCGTTTTGTGTTGTTCGCTTTGAGTTTTGAGTTCAAACCCAACGGCATGACGGGCGGAAGCCCTTCATATCATTTGCACGGCAAAACGCAAACCTCAAATGCAAAAACCGGAAGGTCCTTCGTCAGTCTGCTGACAAAAGACCTTCCGGTTGAAAACTGGAACAAGTCTGTAAGCCGAATTCTGTTCCGCCCGAAGGCGGTGACGGTCATTCATCTAGGCCGACGATTACTCGGCGGCTCAAGCGACCTACCCGGAAGTTGCGCCCACACCGGTTTCGGGTGAAACCGGGCGGAACTTGGACGGGCAACCCTCCAACACTTCCCTATTTGGTCTTGCACCACGAGGAGTTTACCTAGCCAAACCTGTTACCAGGCTTGCTGGTGGGCCTTTACCCCACCGTTTCACCAGCGCCCTCCGCTTTTCCGAGGAAAAACGGGTGGGGCTGTCTCTTCTCTGTTGCACTTGTCGTCACCCGTCCGAAGACTGGTGCCCGGCCATTAACCGGCTCGCTGCCCTGCGGTGTTCGGACTTTCCTCCCTCCGTCTTGCGACGGACGGCGACCGTCCGACTTGCCCCAAAAACTGCAAGGACTGAGTGCTGAAGAATGAGGGCCAGGTCAGGAAATTCGTGAAACCAAAAAAACCGGTTGTGGAATCTCCAAACTCAGTCCTCAGTCCTCAGTCCTCAGTCCTTGCTTTAAACGGAGGAGGTGGGATTCGAACCCACGGTACAGTTTGACCCGTACACAGCATTTCCAATGCTGCACCTTCAGCCACTCGGTCACCCCTCCAAACTGGAGGGCCGAGGGCTGAGGACTGAGGACTGAGCCAATGAATTCTCAAACGAGATTGACCAAATTTGTGAATTAAAGCTCAGTCCTCAGTCCTCAGTCCTCAGTCCTTCAGGAGAATGGCGGTGAGGGTGGGATTCGAACCCACGGTACGGTTTCCCGTACTTCGGTTTTCGAGACCGACCGATTCAGCCACTCTCGCACCTCACCAAGCTGAAAACCCGCCCATGCTCAGAGCAATGGCTGTTTGCGCCGAGCACGAAAAAATTGTTGCAAAATTGCGGCACATTCGAGGTCCCGAACCCCACTCAGCACTTCCACCCGATGATTCAGAAAAGCAGTGGTGCAGATTTCAAAATGGGAGTGAACGGCTCCGGCTTTGGGGTCACTGGCACCGTAAACCAGGCTTGCCACGCGGGCTTGGATAAGCGCTCCGGCGCACATCGCGCAGGGTTCGAGCGTGACATAGAGTTTGGTGCCGACCAACCGGTGATTGCCCAGCACGCGGGCTGCCTCGCGCAGCGTCACGATTTCGGCATGGGCCGTTGGGTCCTGGTCGCGGAGCGTGCGATTGCCGCTCCGGGCCACAATCTGGTTGTCAAAGACAAGCACCGCCCCGATGGGAACTTCCTGTTGGTCAAAGGCCAGTTGCGCTTCTTTGAGCGCCTCGCCCATCCAAAACTCGTCCGAAGGTGCGAGTTCTTCCATTTCAGGCTTGATTTCTTCCGGGATGGTTGAAAAATGAACGGGCATCCTACAAGCGGCATCGGCTGTCTGTCAAGTTGGAGGAAAATCTGTTGAACATGAAATTTGATAATCCGCACCTTCTTCGGTTATGCGCCCATCTGCGGGACTGCGGCGGGCGCGTCTTTCTGGTCGGCGGCAGCGTGCGTGACCAGTTGTTTGGCCTTCCACCCAAGGATTTTGACTGCGAAGTCTATCGGCTTTCCGGCGCGCGGCTGCGGGCTGAACTGGAAAAGCTGGGCCGGGTCAATGCCGTGGGCGAACAGTTCACTGTGTACAAGTTTCATCCCCGGCACGCTCCCGAACTTGAAATTGATGTCAGCCTGC
The DNA here is from genome assembly GCA_019695185.1 of Blastocatellia bacterium. GTDB lineage: Bacteria > Acidobacteriota > Blastocatellia > Chloracidobacteriales > Chloracidobacteriaceae > JAIBAN01. Next base: position 77,973 of record JAIBAN010000017.1, read on the forward strand.
CGCGCCGCGAATCAAAAACCGGGAAAGGGCATCGCGGGTTCACCATTGAGGGCGACCCCTGGATGTCGTTTGCCGAAGCGACCCGGCGGCGCGATTTCACCATCAACGCCATGATGTTTGACCCTTTGGCCGGGGAGCTGGTGGACCCGCAAGGCGGTGAACGGGACGCCCAGGCGCGTGTCCTGCGGATTGTCCATCCGGAAACCTTTGTGGAGGATTCCCTGCGCGTCTTGCGGGCCGCTCAGATGGCCGCCCGGTTTGAACTGTCACTTGAACCCGGCACGGTTGAATTGTGTCGTTCCATCGCCTTGGATGATTTGCCGTCAGAACGCATCTGGGGCGAAATCGAGAAGCTCCTGCTCAAAGCCGTACAGCCTTCACGCGGGCTGGCGGCGCTTAATGAACTCGGTGTGATTGACAAACTGTTTCCGGAGCTGGCGGCCTTGCGGGGCTGTCCGCAGGAGCCCGATTTTCATCCTGAAGGTGATGTCTGGGTGCATACCCTCATGTGTGTGGACGAGGCCGCCAAGCTGATTGCCGATTTGCCACGGGAAAAACAAATCACCGTCATGCTGGCCATTACCGCGCACGATTTTGGAAAACCTGCCACCACGCTGGTGCGGGATGGAAGAATTCGCTCTCCCGGCCACGACGAAGCCGGGGTTCCTCTGGCAGAAGCATTTTTGAACCGCCTGGGAGTTCATACCCTGAACGGATACGATGTGCGGACCCAGGTGCTGGCACTGGTGCGTGAGCATTTGCGTCCGGGCGAGTTTTTCAAGGCCAGCCCCAAGGCCAGTGACGGTGCCTTTCGCCGCCTGGTTCGCAAAGTTGACCCGGAACTGCTTTACCGGGTGGCCAAAGCCGATTCCCTGGGGCGGACTCCGCCGGTCAACACGTCCCACATGCAGGAATGGTTTCTAGCCAGAATCCGGGAACTGGCGCTGGAGCAAGGCCCGCCTGAACCCTTGCTGCTGGGGCGGCATGTTTTGGACCTGGGCGTCCGGCCCGGAAAACAGGTCGGTGTGATTGTCAAAGCCGTGTATGAGCAACAACTGGAAGGAACCGTGACGACCCTGACAGAGGCCATTGAGGCGGCCAAACAGGTCATTTCCCGTAACACTGTGTAAACGTTGTATGAAGAAAGTACAGTTTTCCACAGGTTTTTTAAGCGGTCTGTGGAAAAGTGGAAAACTTTGTCATGTTTTTCAGCCAAACTGCCGGAACCGGGAAATCTGCGAACTTTGGCCAGTCACTCAGGCGTAGTGACTGAACCGCTTCAGAAATCACATCCTCATCATTCTCAAAAAGGAAACAACCTTATGTCACGTATCAACGTGCAGATTGTGAATGCTTTTGTTGACGCCGGTCAGGGCGGAAATCCGGCTGGCGTGGTTTTGGACGCCGAACGGTTTTCCCAGGTAGAAAAACAAAAAATTGCGGCTCTGGTCGGCCTTTCGGAAACGGCTTTTGTGTCACCTTCCCAAACGGCTGCCTTCAAACTGGAATTTTTTACCCCCAATCGGCAAATTCCCCATTGCGGGCATGCCACCGTGGGCACTTTTTCCTATCTGGTCCAGTTGGAAAAAGTCACCGGTTCCCACAGCTCCAAGGAAACAATTGAAGGAAACCGGGATATTTTCCTGTCAGACGGCATGGCTTTTTTGGAGCAACAAGCCCCGCGCTACACGGTGATACAGGCTGAAACGCAACCCGTTTCCGAAGCCGCCGTGCTCGAATCGCTCGGAATCACAGCAGCGGAATTGCTTGACGGGCATCATCCGACCATCGTCAATACCGGAGTGAATTTTTTGCTGATTCCGCTCCGCAATGAAGCCGCCCTGGTCCGGGTCACACCCCATCTGGAACAGATTGAACACATCAGCGAACGCCTTGATTTGATTGGCTATTACGCCTTTTCACAGGACGTGCGCAAACCCGGACGCGATGCCGGAGCCCGCATGTTTGCCCCACGGTTCGGCATTTCCGAAGAATCCGCCACCGGGATGGCTGCCGGGCCACTGGGCTGTTACCTGTATGATTTTCTGGGGGTCAAAAAGGAAAAACTCGTGCTTGAGCAGGGCCACCTGATGAAAAAACCTTCACCCAGTGAACTGAACGTTCATCTTACTTTGGAAGATGGAAGGATTGCCCGCTTGATGGTTGGGGGACGGGCGACGGTTTCCCACGTGATGGAAGTGGAGATTTAGGGTTCAGGGTTCAGGTCTTTTGGAGTGCGGGGACTTGTCACCGCTTTGTTTTTCGGCGACTTGTCGCCGACTTCGGCTTTTGATGTTTTCGTCAAGTGGTGGCGACAGGTCGCCACCAGTGAAAGCGGCGACAAGTCGCCGCACTCCAAAAAAACCGTAACCCTTTAGGCATGCTCAAACAAACGATTGGAAAGCACTTCGACCCGTACTTTTTCCTGGAGTGCAATCTGCCATTCATAGGGAATGGCCTGCCGCCCAAAACGAGCGCCTAAGACACCTCCGGCCACAGCCCCATTGATATCGGTGGCTCCGCCCAAGGCCAGCACGCTCAACAGACCTTCTTTGAACGACGGGGCCTGTTGGGCTGCCCACAGGGCGACGGCCAATGTGCCCAGAGCCGTCCCGGAAGCATCCAGTTTATCGGCAGCCAGTCCGGGAGCCGCTTTTACCGTTTCGCGGACCTGCACGTTTTTGTCCGACAAAAACGTAGTCAACGAATCAAATGCCTTGGCGTCATTTTGGGTAAACCGGCTAATCAGGTAATTGAGGGCCACGGCTCCGTGGGTGCAGCGGTCGTCCCAATGGGTCAGGCGGGCCACGGTAATGGTGTCGGCCACCAGTTTTTCCGGTCGCCGGGCGTGATAGAGGGCCACCGGGATGGTGCGGGCGAAATGTCCTGCATCAGGTGGCTCAAACGCGACATCGAGAGATGCGCCTTCCGAGGCTTCTTCCCAGCGTTCGCCTTCTGCCAGCCGGGCCACCACATGGGCCGTGAGCGGGGTCAGGTTTTTCGGGTGCGTTCCGTACCAGCCACGCAGCCGCCGCACCATATCCGACGGATTGATGGACCGTTGTGTACAGATGCTTTCCAATGTCAGTGCCATCAGGTTGGCATCATCGGTATCGTCGCCGGCAGCGAATTTCCAGGGACCGCTTTCCGTTTCACGGCCTGCTGCCCCAGGGGCTGGAAGATTGGCAAGCGCCTTGATTTCTTTGCTTGACTGGCCTTTGACCGGCGCGCCGAGCGCATCGCCCAGTGCAACCCCCAAAAGACAACCCTGAAAACGTTCTTTCATTACGCCTCCAAAGAAGGAATGTATGAATGTCTGTTGATTGGATTAAAGAGAAGGCCATCTTGTACCACGCCCAATGGCCGGGAAGCAAATAGCGGTCAGCAATCAGCAATCAGCAATCAGCAATCTTTTGGAGCAAACAGGTTGAAATGTCCTCATACCTGTGCCAGAAAGCAAAACGGATAAACTTGATGTCCGGGCTTGGGAAGCGACAGGGAAGAAAAGCTGAAAGCTGAAGGCTGAAAAGCTGGTTGCCTGATATGAAAATTTTCAAACACCGCTGGATTTGGAAAGGGCTGTTGATGCTGGTCCTGCTCTTTCTGATTTTGCGGAAAATCGAATTTCAACAGCTTTCCAGAGCCTTTGAGCACGCTGACTGGCGCTATATTGCAGGTGGCATTGTGCTCAGTGTGGTCATGGTCTGGCTCCGGATTTACAAATGGCAGGCACTCTTGCAACCGGCTGCCAAATCCATTGGAACTCCCCGGATTTCCTTTTTCCAGGCTGCCAAATCCATGCTGGGCGGAATGGCTTTCGGCCTGATAACACCGGCCAGAGCAGGGGAATTCGGACGGATTTGGTTCCTGCCGACGGAAGTCCGAACGGTTGCCACCGGACTCTTTTTTGTGGACCGGGCGGTTGATTTGGTCACTGTTTTGATGACTGCCCTGATTGGCTCGGCCAAATTTCTGTCCTTTCAGATGAAGCTGGCTGTCAGCGGGATTTTGCTTTTAACCGTGATTGGGGTGTTAGCCTGGCCCGTGATTGTGCCCTGGACCTTGACCTGGTTTCCCTTCCCCAAAAAACTACAGGTTCAGCTTGAAGAAATGGCCAAAGGGTTGACGGCGCTTCGCTATCGTGACCTGGGCTGGAACCTGACCTTGGGAATGGGACTGATGGTGCTGGATGTCTGGTGCCTCTATTGGATGATTTTCACCTTTGAGCCGGTCACCCTGGAGGCTGCCACCTTTGCCTTTCCCCTGATTCTGCTTTCGACGTTGATTCCGGTAACGCTGGGCGGTGTCGGTGTGCGCGAAGGAACCGCCGTCTATGTTCTGAAATATTTTCACGTGAGCGAGTTGGCTGCTTTCAACTCCGCTTTCCTGTTGTACCTTTTCAATTCATTGATTCCCGGTTTGTGGGGCATTCTTTACGTCCGGGAAATTGGCGGCAGTCGAATGGTCGCACCGGCACCAACGGAAAGCGAGGATGCAGGGTGAATCTGGCAGGGAAAACGGCATTGGTGACCGGCGGAGCACGGCGTCTGGGGCGCGTTCTGGCCGAAACCCTGGCGCAAGCCGGATGTGACATCGCCCTGCATTTCAATACTTCCATCACAGAGGCCGAGGAAACCGCGACCGCTTTGCAGGGATTTGGAGTGCGGGCAATTCCCTTCCGGGCGGACCTGGGGCAGACAACCCAAATTGACTTTCTGGTGGCCCAGGCTGCTGCCGTTTTCGGGCGGATTGACGTGCTTGTCAATAATGCCGCCGTGTTTGAACGGCATCCGGTTTCCGCCTTGACCGAAGAAATCTGGGACCAGACACTGGACCTCAATCTGAAGGCTCCGTTTTGGTGCGCCCGTGCCGTCCGGGAAATCATGTTGCGTCAGGGAGGCGGAAAAATTATCAATCTGGCCTGTGTTGGCGCTTTCCGCCCCTGGGCAAATTTTTTGCCCTATTGCGTATCCAAAGCCGGTGTCGTCATGCTGACACAAACATTGGCCAAAGCGTTTGCGCCGCAGATTCAAGTCAACGCCATTGCTCCCGGCATCGTGCAGTTTCCCGAAACAGACGGGAAACTTCCCCGTGCTCCACAGGATGCGCCCACGGTCACACCCCAGGAAATCGCCAAAGCCCTTTTGTTTTTGCTTGAAAACGATGGTGTAAACGGCGAAACCCTGGTGGTGGATGGCGGCTGGCGGCTATAAAATTCCTGGGGTTCACACCCCAGGCTACAATCTGCCGCAGCTCTGCTGCTGAAAGGCAGAACCTTTTCAAATCTAAACATCAATCTGAGGATGATTTGGTGCAATCCTCATCAATGCTCAAACAACAACAATATTTTTAAGGCTGGCTATGAAGTATTTCTCATTTTTTCTGCTGGTGTGTTTAAGCGTTTCCGGTTTTGTCTGGCTTCCTTCCAAAAAAGTTGTGACAGTTCGCGCTGAGTCTCCGGAAAGCAGCACCTTTCAATGGACTTTGAATGGTCCTTTTGGTGGTACGGTCCGGTCATTGGTGCAAAACCCCAAACAACCGGAACGGTTCTTTCTCGGAACCGGAGACGGACAACTCTATCTTTCAAATGACAAAGCCCAAAGCTGGAAATGGCTGCCGACGTTGCATCGTCCGGGCTTCATTATTGATAACCTGCTGATTGACCCGCGCGCCTCTGAAACGGTGTACCTTTCGATGTGGTCCCTGGCCAATGACCGGGACGGCGGCATTTTCAAAAGTACGGACGGCGGCGAACATTGGAAAGAACTCTTTCAGGGGCATTCGGTCCGGGCATTGACCATGGCCGACCAGGATTCCAGCCTGCTGGTTGCCGGAGCCCTGGACGGCGTGTATCGCAGCACGGACGCCGGGAAATCCTGGAAGCTGATTTCGCCTGCAAACGATGCGGAAATTCGCAATATTGAATCCGTTGCGATTGACCCCCGTGATGGGGATACCGTTTTTGCCGGAACCTGGCACCTGCCCTGGAAAACCACGGATGGCGGCAAAAACTGGGTTTCCATCAAAGGCGCGGAAACCATGATTTTGGATGATTCCGACATTTTCAGCATTGCGATTGACCGTTCCCTGCCCGACCGCATGTTTTGCAGTGCCTGTAGCGGCATTTATCAAAGCAACGACCGGGGGCGAAACTGGACGAAATTCCAAGGCATTCCTTACAGCGCACGCCGGACCCACATCATTTACCAACATCCAACGAAACCGGCGACCCTTTTTGCCTGTACGACCGAAGGATTGTGGCGCACCACTGACGGTGGCCAGACCTGGCGGGTATTGACCAAACAAATCGTGGTCAACGCCATCGAGATTGACGAACACGAACCCGACCGGGTTGTGATTGGTACTCAAAACAGCGGCGTACTGGTCAGCCAGGATGGCGGTGAAACATTTTTACCCTCGAACCTTGGCTTTGCCACCTATCAGGTTTCGAGCCTCGTGCCGGACCCTTTGCAGCGCGGGCGGGTTTTTGCCTCGGTGCTGTACAATGGACTTGAAGGCGGGGTTTACGTCTCGGAGGACAATGGCCGCTCATGGCGTCCGTCGTCCCAAGGGTTGGGAATCCGTGATGTTTATTCAGTCACTGTTAATCCGAACAATCCAAAGCAGCTCTATGCAGCTACGAATACCGGGTTGTTTCTTTCGGAAAATTCGGGTTTGACCTGGAATCGTCTGGAAATCACGGCCAAAGCCGCACCGCCATCAGCCAAACCGACAGGGAAAGGAAAAGGGAAACCCCGCAGTCGTTCGGTGGTGGCGCGTCCGAAGTCCCGCCCGAAAACCCCTGCCCCACCACCCGGACCCAAGCTCCACAACCTGGATGGCCATGTCATGGAAGTGGCTTTGACGACTGACGGCAAAAAAGCGGTTCTGCTGGCAGCCAGTTGGGATGGCCTGTTTCGCAGTTCCGACCCGAAACGCGGCTGGGAAAAACTGACTATCACAGGGTACGAAGGCCGGGTTTTTGCCGTGGTTGTGCCACCGCTTCAGCCGAACTGGATGTATGTCGGTACCTCGGACGGACTGTTTGTCAGTCGTGACAAAGGCGTTACGTGGGAACATATTGAAATGGACGGGCGGGACCACTCGTTTGTGCATGAAATTGCCGTTAATCCAAATCGCCCGGAAATTATTGCTGTTGGAACCCGGCGGTCGCTGTACATCACCAAAGATGGGATGAAAACCTGGGAGCGTCGTGGCAGAGGAATTCCTTATGGCGATATTGCCGCCATCCGGTTTAATCCGCGTGACGACAAACAAATTTTGGTGGGCGAAGTTGGTGAAGGCGGGCTGTATCTGTCCACCGACGGCGGCGACCATTTCCGCCGGATTGACCGCGAGGACCTGCCCAGCAAACGGGTCTGGACGGTGGCCTTTGACCTGTTTGAGGAAAATCAGGTGTACGCCGGTTCGTTTTCATCGGGAGTGCTGGTGGGGGCACCCTCGCGCCCCCACGTGACGGCTGGCAACTGAAGTTTTGAAAGACAGTTTTTAACCGCGAAATACGCAAAGAAAGAAAAAATTTGTTTTTGCGTATTTCGCGTATTTCGCGGTTTATGATCTTAAAAATATGAAGTGCAAGTGGTTTTTTATTCTGATTCTGTCAATCTTTTTTCATCTGCCTGTTTGGGGGCAAAATGAAGAACAAAAAACAGTTCCTGAACAAACAAAATCTATGAAGAAAAAAGGAAAACCTTTAGTTGCGGTCAAAAGCGAAGAAATTGACAATTTTTATCAAGTGGACAAGACGCTCTATCGCGGAGCCCAGCCAACCAAGGTCGGGATGGTTGAGTTGAAAAATCTGGGGATTAAAACCCTGGTCAGTCTACGTTCGGGAACGGGCGATGACCTCAAACGAATTGGTGCTACCGGTTTGACCTGTCTCAATGTTCCGGTCAGTTGGAATCCGTTGCGTGGCCCCAAAGACGAAGCGGTGGTCAAGTTTCTCCAAACCGTAACCGACCCTGCCAATCAGCCGGTGTTTGTTCATTGCCGCCAGGGAGTTGACCGCACGGGTGTCATGATGGCGGCTTACCGGGTTGTTATCCAGGGTTGGGATAAAGAAGAAGCGATTGAAGAAATGCAGCAAGTCGGCTCACATTCACGATATATTAAATATGAAGGATATTTGAAAAAAATGGATGTGAATAAAATCCGAAAAGAATTGAAATAATCCGTTGATAGAAAGTTTGTTCACCACTTAACCCCTTATCCTTCGTTTGGGGAATAATCCTCAACCCCAAAATCCTGATGGAAGACTTCCCCCGTTTTTTCCTGCCACGTGGTAAAATGCTTCGGATAAAACCGTTGTATTCAACAACCTGCTCTCCGAAATTCAACCATTGATTTCGTGAAGGAAACGGCTGCCATGACGATTTCAGAATCCAAAGAACTCTTTGCCGAAGTGGCCATCCCTGCCTATGTGCAACAAACCTATACCTACCGGATTCCAGGAGTGCTGACCCAATATGCCCAATGCGGTTGCCGGGTTGCGGTTCCTTTTGGAAAAGCTCTCCAGGTTGGTTTTGTGGTGGCGCTCCACGACACACTTGAAAGCGATATTCCGGCTGAAAAAATCAAGGATATTGAGGAATGGATTGATGATGAGCCAGTGATTACCGAAGAATTGCTGGAACTGACCCATTGGGTGGCTGATTATTATTACGCTCCCTGGGGCGAGGTTCTGAAAGCAGCCTTGCCTTCGGGACTCAATGCCACCCCGCGCACCCGTTTGACTGTGACGGAATCAGGGCTTTCCGAACTTGAAACCCAAACCAATCCGCCGCACCTGACCAAGTGGCAGTTCCTCAAATTTGTGGTGGACGCCGGAGGAAGTGTCTTCACCGACCAGATTCCGGCAGCCGAATACAGCGAAGCCCGTGTCAAAGCCATTGCCCGCGAACTGGACCGGACCGGACATCTCAAAATCCAGCATGCCCTGGGTAAACAAAAGGTACAGGCCAAGCGGCAAAATGTGGTGCGACTGCTGCCCTCCACCGCAGGGACTGGTGGTGAGGTCAAAAAGCCAACCGAAACCCAAATGAAAGTTGTCCGCGCCCTGGAAGCCGACCCCAACCCGGTTCCGCTCACAACGCTCACGCAAACCGCCGATGTCACGCCGGGCGTGATTCGAACGATGGCACAGAAAGGTCTGGTTGAAATCTTTACCCGTGAAATCCGGCGCGACCCTTTGGCCTATCTGAAATCATTGCCCCGGCGGGATTCCGTCCAGCTTAACCAGGAGCAGGCCGCTGCGCTGGCCGCCATCACTGCTGCTTTTGCCAAAAATGAATATGCCTGTTTTCTGCTCCATGGCGTCACCGGTTCAGGAAAAACCGAAGTTTATCTGAATGCCATGCAGGCGGTTTTGGAGCAGGGCCGGTCGGCGCTCATGCTGGTGCCGGAAATCGGCCTCACGCCGATGTTTGCCCGGCGGCTGGCAGAGCGGTTCGGGGATTTGGTGGCCATTCTGCATTCATCGCTTTCCGATGGTGAGCGGCTGGATGAATGGGAACGCATCCGGGCGGGTGAGGCGCAGGTTGTGATTGGTACCCGTTCAGCCATTTTTGCACCGCTGGTCAATCTTGGGCTGATTGTGGTGGATGAAGAGCACGATACCTCGTACAAGCAGGCGGAAACGCCGCGCTACCACGGACGCGATACGGCGATTATGCGGGCACATCGGGCGAAATGTCCGATTATTTTGGGCAGTGCCACTCCGGCGATTGAATCCGCTCAGAATGCCGTGAATGAAAAATACCGCAAACTGGAACTCACCGAACGCTTTGAGGGACGCGCCTTGCCAACCGTCGAAGTCGTGGACATGCGCGAAGTCTTCAAACGCCACGGCAAACAGCAACCGCTTTCCGATGAATTGTTGACGGCGCTCAAGGAAGCCAAAGAGCGGGGCGAGCAGACCATGATTTTGCTCAACCGGCGCGGGTTTTCGAGTTTTCTGCTCTGCCGCAGTTGCGGTGCCTCAGTCCAATGTCCGAATTGCGATGTGGCACTGACCTACCACAAAGCGGATTTGCGGCTGGTTTGCCACTACTGCAACCATCATGCACCGGTGCCAAAGCAGTGTCCGAATTGTCAGGGCAGCTATATTTATTATGTCGGCGAAGGAACCGAACAGCTTGAGGAACTGCTCAAAAATCAGTTTCCCGAATATCGGATTGCCCGCCTGGACCGCGACACAACCCGGCGCAGGGGAGCTTTTGAACGGGTTCTGGGCGAATTTGCCTCCGGCGGATTGGATGTTCTGGTGGGAACCCAAATGATTGCCAAAGGCCATGATTTCCCCAACGTGACACTGGTCGGGGTGGTTTCAGTGGATGCAGGCTTGGGAATGCCTGATTTTCGGGCCTCTGAGCGAACCTTCCAACTCCTGGCTCAGGTGGCCGGACGCGCCGGGCGGGGCGAACTGCCGGGCAAAGTCATTTTGCAGACCTATCACCCGGAACACTATGCGCTCCAATGCGCCAAAAAACAGGACTACCGCCGATTTTACGAACAGGAAATCCAGTTCCGCCGGGACTTGTACTATCCACCCTTTTCCGTGTTGGCCAACGTGATTATCCGCCACACCGATGCCACCCATGCCGTTTCACTGGCGGAACAGATAGGGAAATTTTTGCGGGCGGCGGCTCAGGGGGATGCGTCAGTGCGGGTTCTGGGGCCGGCGTCGGCACCGCTGGCCAAGCTCAAAAATGAGTACCGGCACCAGATTCTGCTCAAATCCCGCAGCCGCCGAAAGTTGCGGGATGTGCTGGACCTGGCATTTTCCTATCTGGCAGACGCCACAGCAGCCCGGACCGGAAAAGCCATCACGCCGGACCAAAACCCGGAACGGCGCTTTATTTCGGTCGAAATTGACCCGGTGGATTTGATGTAGGAAGAAGGACTGAGGACTGAGGACTGAGGACTGAGCAAAAACCAATCCCGGATTCCAGGTGACCAGGGATTTCTTTAACGGCAACTGTCTTGTTGGAAAAACTCCGTCTTTTCTTCCGGCTTTGATTGGAAACTCAGTCCTCAGTCCTCAGTCCTCAGTCCTCAAAAATTGTCCTCAGTCCTGTTGTTATCGGGCTGATGCTCCGGCCTTGGGAAAGAAAACACTGGTTAGGTCAGGCGGGGCTTCGGAAACCAGTTCGCTGAGGCGGCGGTGCCACCACTCTGACACCCGCAGCAGGTCCTGTTCGCCGAATCTGTGTTCGGAAAGGGTTCGGGTTTCGTTGCGAAAGACGGCCACGTCAATGGGAAAATCCACCTCGTTGACGCTGGTGCAGGTGGCGTCAAAAGCCAGAAAACCAATATTCAGCGCGGTTTCAAGGTTGGTCTGATACGTCAGGGTGCGGTCCAGCAGCGGTTTACCGTAAGAAGACCGGCCAATAATGCAATAGGGTGTGTCGCGGGAAACTTCAATCCAGTTGGCCTGTGGATAGACCAGATAGAGTTTGTGGGAATCGTCGTTTTCAAACCGTCCGCCAATCAGAGTATGAAGGTCAAAAAACATGCCGCTCCGGGAAAGCGCCGACTGGTCTTCGTCTGCAACCCGGCGGACCTGCTCGCAATAGGCATTGACGGCTTTGTAGAGCTTGTCAAACCCTCCACTTTTTTCCCGCATATATTCATCAAAGTACATCACGGTTTTATCGCGGGTGGAGCGCAGTCCCGAAGTCATCAAAAAAAGAGTATTTCCTTCGGAACCGTGCATCACCAGCTTGCGGGAGGAACTCAATTCGGTTCCGGAAGTGATGCGGGTGTCGGCAATTCCAATCAGTCCGTCTTCGACTGCAATTCCAAGGCAAAAAGTCATCGGGGGGAATCCTCAAAACTCAAAACTCACTGCTGCTGCGCGGCCTTGCTCAGTGGGCGCAACGCAAAAAAGGTTTCGAAAATACTGTCACCAACCTGGTTCAAATCGGCCTGGAAGCGGTCCAGATATTCATGCAGACCGGCTTCGATGATTTCGTCAATGGTGGTGTAATCAAGCTCTGAACGCAAGCGCCCCAGCTTACGTTCGGCGGGGTTGGTATACATGCCGGGCGGAGAACCGGAAATGGCCCGCAGGGATTCTTCACACCGAAACAGGCAAAACCGGATGGCGCGCGGGAATTCACGGTCCAGAATCAAAAATTCGGCAATATCATTGGGAGCAATCCGGCCATAGCGTTTGCGATACATTTCCAAGGCGCTGGCGGATTTCAGCAGCGCCGACCATTGCACATCATCCAGGGCCGTTCCGACATCGGTCAACCGGGGCAGCAGGATAAAGTATTTTACATCCAGAATGCGCGAGGTTTTGTCTGCCCGCTCCTGCAAGCGCCCCAGCCGGTTGAAGTGCCACGCCTCACCGTGCGACATGGTGGCATCGGTCACGCCCACAAATAAATGGCTGGCCATTTTCACCCTGGTGAAAAACGAGTTGAGGTCGAGCTTTTTTGAATCTGCCGCTGCTGCCTTGACCATCAGGTAAAAGGAATTGAGTTGTTCCCACATCTCTGACGAAATCACCGACCGGACTGACCGGGCATTTTCCCTGGCCGACTGTAAACACGAGACAATCGAATTGGGATTGCGTTCTTCAAAGGTCAAAAAATAAATGACATTTTCCTGGGTCGGTTCAAATCCCAATTGGGTAAAGGATTGGAAATCGCCTGATGTATCCACAATCGGTCGCCATTGGTCCACCTGTTCCTGCGGCAGGTCCAGCATGAGGTTCAGGTTGACATCCACAAAACGGGCCACGTTTTCCGCCCGCTCAATGGAGCGGCTCATCCAGTAAATCGAATTGGCAACTCGGCTCAACATGTTTGAAAACTCCTCCGTCGTTTTCAGGGTTCAGGGTTCAGGGTCCAGGGTTCAGGGTTTTGAAACTCATTCTTTGATTGGGAATTGGTTCACTTATATCAAAACTCAAAACTCAAAACTCAAAACTCGAAAAACCCTGGACCCTGAACCCTGAACCCTGGACCCTACTCAGAAAGCACCCACGTATCTTTGCTTCCGCCGCCCTGCGACGAATTGACCACCAAGGAGCCTTTTTTGAGAGCCACACGGGTCAGACCGCCGGGCAGTACATAAATCTCTTCGCCATAAAGGATATAAGGCCGCAAGTCAACGTGCCGCCCTTCCAGGTGATTGCCCACCAGTGTTGGGACCCGTGACAGATTCAGTGTCGGCTGGGCGATATAGTCACGCGGATTGGCTTTGATGGCGGCGGCAAACGCTTCGCGTTCCGCCTGACTGGAGCAGGGACCGACCAGCATGCCGTACCCGCCCGAACCATTTGCCGTCTTGACCACCAGTTTGTCGAGGTTTTCCAGCACGTGCTGCAATTCATTGGCTTCGCCGCAAAGGTAGGTCGGCACATTGGGCAGGATTGGGTCTTCGCCCAGATAGTATTTGATGATTTTCGGCACGTAGGCGTAAATCACCTTGTCGTCCGCCACACCGGTTCCCGGCGCATTGGCCAGCGCCACCCGTCCGGCGCGATAGACTTCCAGCAATCCCGGCACGCCCAGCATCGAATCGGGCCGGAAAGCGTTCGGGTCCAGAAAATCGTCGTCAATCCGCCGGTAAATCACGTCCACCCGCTGAAAGCCTTTGGTGGTTCGCATGAGAACGAAATTGTCCTCCACCACCAAATCACGGCCTTCGACCAATTGGACGCCCATTTGCTGGGCCAGGAAGGAATGTTCGAAATAGGCCGAGTTATAGACGCCGGGGGTCAGCAGCACGACTGTCGGGTCGGTCACATTGGCCGGGGCCAGCCGTTCCAGGGTTTCCAGCAGCTTGCTTGGATAGGTGTTGACCGGACACACCCGCGAATCCTCAAACACATGCGGGAAGGTCCGTTTCATCACAACCCGGTTTTCCAGCACATAGGATACTCCCGACGGACAGCGCAGATTGTCCTCCAGCACATAAAAACAGCCGTCGCCATCCCGCACCAGGTCGGTTCCGGTGATGTGGCACCAAACGCCGCGCGGCGGTTTCAACCCGATGCAGGGGCGCAGAAAGCACTTGCTGGAGGCAATTACATGTTCTGGCACCACGCCGTCGCGGATGATTTTCTGGTCGTGGTAAATGTCGTTGATAAACAGGTTGAGCGCATAAATCCGCTGCTTGAGCCCCTGCTCAATCGGGGTCCATTCGTGGGCTTCGACGATGCGCGGAATGATGTCAAACGGGAAAATCTTTTCGATTCCCGCCGAATCACCATATACATTAAAGGTGATGCCAAGCTGGAGGAGCGCTGCCTCGGCTGCTTTTTGCCGTTGCAAAATCTCTTCTTCCGGAATGGTTTCCAGCCTTTGCGCCAGCACGCTGGTGCCGGTCCGAGGCCGTCCATTCGCATGAAACATCTCGTCGTAAAACCCATCGGTTTCGTAGGCTTCGAATTTCATACGCTGTGACCTGAATTGTTTGAAAATGGGAAGGCAGTGAGATGGGGGCTAATGCTAGCGGCTTGGCTTGGAAAAAGAAAGACCTTTGGTATGCCCTTCCGGAAACCAAATTCAATCTGACTGCCGTAGCCATCACCATTCAACGGTTTATCCCCAGGCTGGCCCTGTTGCCAAATACTTTCATGACAATTTTTTCAAACCGAATCCGCGTTCATCATCAGGGACTCGCACAGCCCAGGACTCTGAACCCCATGCCCGGCACGGCAGCATGGGTTTCTGCGCAAAAATTTTGAGGAATGTAGGTTTTATGAAGTGTCAAAGGATTCATCGAGGCACACGCGGGGCGGTGTGTTTGGGGGTGGGAATGCTTGTAGTTCTGGGGCAATTATCCGTTTTTTATAGGGTGTCGGCTGCTCGAACGGCAATAGCCTTCAGCACCAGATATCAAGGGCAAACCAGTTCACATTTGGCAATCAAACAAAAAAACCCGGTTGCCAACGAAGGCAGCCAAATTTCATTGACTGCGCTGGAATCAAATGGCCAACCCGCAACTGGAGTGATCTGGAGTTCCGGAAGCCCGGAAATTGCCCAGGTGGACCCCCAAACCGGAGTGGTCCGAGGGGTACAACAGGGCTATGCGACGTTGACCGTGGCAAAGGATGGTGCGAGTGCTTCGGTTTTTGTGACGGTCGTGCGCGTTCGAAAAGGAAACGGGGAAAAAGTTCCAGGGGACACCAAAGTTGACCCAAATGGGCAGGTGTACCTATCAAATCCGACCCAAAACGTCATTCTCAAAGCCACCGAAGTTCTGACTTCGGCGACCACGGTTTGGGCCGGACGTTCGGGGGTGCGGGGACTCCTCAACGCCACCCCCGGACAGTCCCTCTTTGCCGGACCAACCGCAATTGCCATTGATAACCGGCCCCGCGGAGGGGTTCTGGTGGCAGATACCCTCAACCATTGCGTCCGCAAAATCGGATTTTCCAATCAGGTTGAAACCCTGCTTGGAACCGGGGCACCGGGCATAACCCCGTTTTCCCAGGCTGGAACAGCGGCTTTTGAAAAAATCCGGCTGCACAGCCCGCACGGGATTGCAGTGGCAAGTGGCGGAAATCTGTTTGTTGCCGACACGGATAATCATGCGGTGTACTATGTGGACCAGGCGACGCGACAGGTTCAGCTTTTGGCAGGACAGCCGGGTGAAGCCGGTCGCCAGGACGGTGGTGGACAACAGGCCCGGTTTTTCCATCCTGCCGGGCTGACGCTTGATACCAGTGGAAAAGTGTTGGCTGTGGCAGACCGGGGGAATAACCAGGTTCGCCTCTTGGAGCTGACCAAAGCCGCAGATGGCAAAATTGCCTGCACGGTAACCACGATTAGCACAACCGCAGCCACACAGGCCAGTCGTGAACCAATTGCTTTTTCCAATCCTGAGTCCGTGAGTTTTGACTCGATTGGGAATTTAAGCGTAGTGGATGCAACCGGTGTTTTTGTCGTCACCCAGCCACTTGGCCTATCGCCGCAAAAGATTGACTTGGCCCAACCCAATGTCAGTTTTGCCCAACCGGTCAGTGTCACGGTACGGGGGACGGAAACCTTTGTGCTGGATGCCGCCAGCGCGGAGGCTGACACTGCCTTAAATGTGGTCACGGTTGGTGCGCCGGACATCACCAGCCTCAGCCGCGATGTTGTCCGAGCGGTTGGAGGGGAAGATGTTACTGTCCTTGGCAAAAATTTTGCCCCGGACTCGCTTGTCACCCTGGGTGATGCGGTGGTTGAGAATTTGACCGTGGTCAGTGCGACGGAATTACGGTTTCGGGTTCCCAAACAGCGCGCCTATGGTGACCGCACCGTGTCAATTCAAACACGGGGTGGTTTGGCCCAGAAAGCAATTGCGATCATTCCAAAACCATTTTCAGAGTTAGCCGTTGGTGAGGTCACCACGATTGCGGGTGGTCTAGCCGATGTGGGAGATGGAAAACCAGCCACAGAGTCATATTTGGGTTATTTGACGGGCCTTGTGGTGGATGGTTCCGGCAATCTTTCGATGGCTGACGCCAACCGTATTCGCCGGGTTTCGGCTGAGACCCAAGTCGTGACAACCGTTGCCGGTTCCGGCAGGGATGGGGTTAGTGCTGACGGAATGCTGGGAGTAACTGCCGATTTGAAACCTGTTCGACTTGCCCAGGACGGAGCTGGAAATTATTACTTTATTGATGGCAATCGGATTCGACGGTTGGACGCCATTACCGGGCGGCTTTCAACTGTCGCTGGAAACGGATTGACCAAATATAAAGGAGATGGAGTGCGGGCCACGAAAACAGGTCTGGCTCCAAACAGTCTCACTTTTGATACCCAAGGAAATTTGTTTCTTACTGACTACAAAAACAATCAAATTCGCCGGGTTGATGCGAAAACCAACACTATCTCCACCATTGCTGGGAATGGTACACAAGGTTTCAACGGTGACAGTGGTCAGGCTACTCAAGTGGCATTAAATAACCCGCAAGGGTTGGCCGTTGATGCGCTGGGAAATCTCTTTTTTAGTGACAGTGGCAATCAGCGGATTCGGCGGGTGGATGCCCGGACTGGGATGCTGAGCACTATTGCCGGAAAAGGGGTCCCCAATGTGCAGGGTCAAATCAATGGCGGCTATAGCGGAGACACCGGGCCGGCATCCCAGGCAGAACTCAACAACCCTGGTTCCCTTGCTTTTGATGCGCAGGGAAATCTGTATGTCGCGGATGTTGGCAATTTCCGTATCCGCCGGATAGGCCGAGAAACGGGCTTGATTGCCACGGTGGTTGGAATTGGGCCAATCGCACCATTTCAAGGTGGATTTCGAGGTGATGGTGGTCCGGCCACTGAAGCACAACTTTCTGTGGTGGAACACATAACTCTGGATGGGCTGGGAAATTTATACATTGGTGACAGTGGGAATTACCGGGTTCGGCAGGTGGATGCCCGGACCGGTATCATTACAACGATTGTTGGTGCTGGTAAGTTGAGCGTCAAAGACGGTACGCGAGCAACCAGTACCTTTTTCCTCAGTCCCAACGGAATTGCGCTGGACTCAAAAGGGAATATCCTGGTTTGTGATTCATTCGGACACCGCGTATACCGCATAGATGGTCAGACCTGGCTGGTTTCGAATTATGCAGGCAACGGGAATGGTGGCCCTGGCGGTGGTGATGGAGGTCCAGCCACCAGTGGCGTGATTCGTGAAGCACGTCAAATAACCCTGGATACAAAGGATAATTTGTTCATAACAGATACGGCTGATAGCCGCATTCGTCAGGTAGATGCAGCCACGGGAGTCATTGCGACCGTAGCAGGGACCGGACGCCAGGGATTTTTCGGTGACGGCGGGCTGGCGTCAAATGCAGGGTTGAGCGGCCCTTTTGACAGTTTGATGGACAAAGACGGCAACCTCCTGATAGCAGACTCTTTCAATAACCGAGTGCGTCGGGTGGACGGTCAAACCAACCTGATTTCTACTTTGATTACACCAGAAGCCATCAATCAATCGGATGTTCTCGTTGGAGGCAGGTTTTTTCCCATCTCGCTGGTTTTGGATAAAAACGGGGTCCTTTTCATTTCGGACAACAATCGCATTCGCCGATACGACCCGGTTTCCAAAATCATAAAAACCATTGCTGGTGGAGATGAAATCGGATTTGCTGGCGATGGTGGACCGGCGAGCAAAGCACTGTTGGGGTTTCCTGAACATCTGTGTCTTGATGGTGCCGGCAATCTGTTTTTCTCGGACAGCCGGAACGGTGTCATTCGAAAAATTGACGCCCAAACTGGCATTATTTCAACAGTGGCGGGAAATCCATCGGGGCCAAAAACCGACCTGAATGGGGATGGAGGCCCGGCCCGCAATGCGGTGGTTTCACCCCGCGGAATGGCGTTTGACAGAGCCGGGAACCTGTTGTTTTCCGATGGCGGCGGCAGTGTCCGGATTGTCAAAGGAATCGCCGTTCCCGGACTGCCGGGAGTTGGTCCAAATCGGTAAACAGCTTTCGGAAAAGGTTCGGAGCCCGACAGATGGCTTTGAACCTTTTCCGAAATCCTCGTTTTCCGGTTCGTCTTCAGATGCCTGGAACAGCACACCACTACGGATGAAAATTGGCTCAGTCCTCAGTCCTCAGTCCTCAGTCCTCTTTGCCTCTAGTTCATGGGTGCAATGAAACGAACCACTTTCAGCTCGGCCAGGGCTTCCAGTTTTTCGATGGCAATCCGACCGACCACCAGTTTGGCGGTTTTGGTTTCAGCCACCACTTCAAACCCAAGTTTTTTCAAGGTTTCAAGCGTTTCGGGTGTCATCTCGGTCAACCTGACCTGAATTTCGGCTTTGCCATTCTTGATGAATGTGGCTGTTTCCGGGGTCGAGGTTGCCTGTTTTTGCTTGAGCCGTTCAATCAAGGCAAGCACTGCCGGATGGCATTTGAAAACCACGGCTGTCTTGACTTTGACATCGTCGGATTTGCCTGCTTTTTCGGTTTTGGCCGGAGCAGGCTTTTTCGTTTTCGGTGGTGGTGGCGAATAAACCGTGCTGCTGTAACGCCCATTGATGTCGCGGTCGCTCAGGACGGTGGTTAGACTTCCATCGGTAGTGTTAAGCAAAGGCTCTCCTGCGGAAAGCTCCACAATCTCACAAGTGCTGGATGCACTGTAATTGGGATTAACCTCTTCATCCACTGGAATGGCCTTGCGGCTGACACCCTGTGGCAATTCCACCGGCACATCCACCCGACGTGGCGTGCCGCCGTCAGTGATGACGAGTTCCTCCACCGCCACAAACGAGGTGAACTGCGTCATTAAACCGTATTCCAGCCCCATCTGCGTAATCGTTTCCTGTAAATTCCCCTTCATGGCGTTCTG
The DNA here is from genome assembly GCA_019695185.1 of Blastocatellia bacterium. Classification (GTDB taxonomy): domain Bacteria; phylum Acidobacteriota; class Blastocatellia; order Chloracidobacteriales; family Chloracidobacteriaceae; genus JAIBAN01. The sequence continues at coordinate 97,289 of JAIBAN010000017.1, forward strand.
CTGCGCTCCGCCGGGGTCCTGGTTCATGAGGTCGTCAATCCGCGCCCGCGCCCAGAGCTTCGCCAGTACGTCGTGCTGCGGTTCGCTTTCGGGCAGCCCAAGCTGGATGTCGCGGGTCATTTCCCGGCCAAACATTTTGCCGTGCAGTTTGACCGTTCCTGCGCCCTTGCCCGTGTAGCGTCCGAAAATCACCACCGGCTTGGCACTGAAGAGGTCCGGGATTCGCTTCGGATAGACATCCGCCACCGGCAGTCCGCTCCAGTCCACGCTGATGTCGGTCAGGAGCGGGTTGCGCACCCGTTCGTGAAACCGTCTGGCCGCTGCCGAACCGTCATCGTTGAGCCCCACGAATTCAACTTCGCCCCGTCCCTGCTCCGCCATCTTTTCCAGCAGAAACCGGTTCACCGAACTCCCAATCCCAAAGGAAAACACCCGCGCATTCGGATGTTTCTGAATTTCGCCAATGATTTCGAGGTCGTTGCCCACATACCCGTCGGTCATAAAACAGACAATCCGAAGGTGGCCCTGGGCGTCCGACGGGTCGAGTGCCGCCCGAATGGCCTTCATCATTTCGGTCCCGCCCCCGCCGCTGCGCGATTCCAGGAACGCCTGCGCCTGGGCCAGATTGGCCGCCGTGGCCGGGACGGGCTTGGGAAAGAGAATATGCGTGTCCCCGGCAAAGGTAATCAGATTGAAGGTGTCCTGCGGATAGAGCCCCGCCAGCGCCAGCTTCATACATTCCTTGGCTTTTTCAATCGGAAAGCCGTCCATCGAGCCCGACGTATCGAGCACAAACACCAGTTCCTTGGGGTTCACGTCCGGAGCCCGGACCACCTGCGGCGGTTGCAGAATCATGGTGAAAAAGCCGCCCTGTGCGCCCCGGTGGAGCAGCACCGCATCCTCGATTTTCCCGCCCGCCACGTCATAGCGGAGGATGAAATCCCGGTTCGGAATGTCGGCCAGGTCGCGCAGCCGCACCGTGGCCTGCCGGGGACTCGTGCTTTCGCTCAGAATCTCATGCGTGGTGGAGCGAATGCCCGTCAGCGGCACCCCCGCATCAAGCGTGATTTCCAGCGAAATGTCATGGCCGGCCCGCGTTCCGGCGGTCGCCACCGGCGGCGCAATCCGGCTCGCATCGGGCACCTGGGTCGTGTCCGGCGTCTTCCGCTGGGTGCTGCTCCCGGTCGGAGTGCCGGGGTTGTAGCGCGGCCCGACCACCATCGGAAACACGAATTCATAGGTGCCCGCTTCATATTTGAGCGTCTCGACATAGCTGATTTGTATCGAAACCGCCTCGTTC
>JAIBAN010000095.1 GCA_019695185.1 Blastocatellia bacterium
CAAGCAGCGGTTTGACCTGAAGGATATTCCCCCGGCTGATGCGCTCGAAATTCTGCTGGATGCCAATAATTTGGCCTATTTCCCGGTCGGGTATCGGACCCTCATGATTGGGCCGCGCAATAACCCAACCTTGCAGCAGAAATATGACGAAAACCTGGTGCAGACGTTTTATATCAAGAATGCAAAACTGGAAGAAGTGCGCAGCCTGATTCAAAACACACTGGGACAAAATAAAACCGGTTCACCCAACACCCAGCTCAACAGTTTGACGATTCGGGACACGGCAGACAACCTGCGCATAATTCAAAAGTTGATTGCCACCATTGACAAGCCCCAGGCCGAAGTGGTGATGGATGTCAATATTTACGAGGTTTCGCAGGATGACCTGTTGCAAATCGGCAATCAGTTTCAGATTTCCCCCACCGATGCAAGCCCCCAATCACTGACATCCCTGGGCGGAATTGGGGTTGGAAAAATCAAAAACAACACGAATAAAGCGGTCGGATTGGCAAAAGGTGCCCCGGCTGGCCTCTTTGGTTCCTACGGACTCGGTTTAGTGTTGCCGCCCTCAACCCTGAGCTTTCTTCAGTCACGGGGCCGCACCAAATTGCTGGCCAATACCCGGTTGCATTCGTTTGAAAGTGAACAGGCTTCGGTCAACGTTGGGCAATCAGTGCCGATTCAAACCGCCTCCATTCCTACCTTCAACAACGGCACCAACAACAATAACAACAACAATAACAACAACAATAACAACTCATTATTCGGCGGAATCAATCAGGTGCAATATCGGGATGTGGGGTTAAACATTTCAATCAAGCCCAAGGTGATTGACGACCTGATTCAGATGAACCTGGAAATTGAATCCTCCAATGTGGCGGCGGCTGCAGGCTCGGCCCAGAACCTGACGCCAACCTTTACCCAACGGAAAATGAAAGGTGTGGCCAGAGTCCGGGACGGCCAAACCACCATTGCCGCCAGTGTCATGAGCCAAAACAATACGGATTCCCGCAAAGGAATCCCGGTTTTAAGCCTGCTGCCGGGAATTGGAAATCTCTTCACCACTCCCAACATCAACAAACAGGCGACCAATATCATCATTACGGTGACTCCGCATATTTTACGCGGCGGAGGCATTACGGAAGAAGAGGAAAACGCCACCTTTGGGCCGCTCAACTACATCATTGGCCCCAATGGAGCGGCTTCTTATGGACGCCAATTGTCATTGCAGGAAATTGTTGACCGGGCAGATGGGGACGAGCGGAAAGAAGCGGAAAATCAGGCGGCAGAACTCCCCAACCAGCCAGCCAATCAGTCGCAATCACAGTTTGTTCCAACCAGAGGTACCAGCACCCAGTTAAGTGGCGGTTCGGGTGACGGCATCGTTCGTCCCACCAACGGAACTGCAACTGCCCCCGGTGCCCCCATCGGACGCTTTAACCCCACCGGAGCCCAGACCGGGAACCCGGTGAACCAGTTGAGTTCGGTTAATCCAGACCCGAATGGTCAGAACAACCAAAACTCAGGGAATCCAAACAATACCACCAACCCGGCCAATCAACAGAATGCAGCTCCTGTCCCGATGACCATCAGCGTGTATCCCACCTATCGGCCCCAACAGGGACAACCTATCACGGTCGCGGTGATTGTGAGTGGGTATGCGACCAAAATTTCAGCCGCCTCGTTCTACATGCACTACAACCCGTCGGTCTTGAAAGTGGTCAGCATTCGTGATGGTGGGTTAATGCAACCAGGTAATTTTCAATCACGGGATGATGGAGGCCAGGTGTTTGTCGGTGTGACCCTCAATCCCAATGCCGGGGCACAGGTTGCTGCCGGTCAGGTCGCCCAGATCGACTTTCAGGTGGTTGCTCCAGGCAATGCCGACCTGCGGATGGATGTGGTTGATTTGCGCGGAGAAACCCAACAGATTGTCCCGGTGGCAGTGACCTCAAACCCGCAGGTCGTGGTGCAGGGAAACCCGCAGCAGTAATTACAGATGAGATGCGAGAATGTGGAAAAGATGGCTGCTCAATTCAGGTTGAAAGAGGTAAAACAGGATTTATGAAAAACTGCACGTGTTTGATAACCTGGCGCAGAAAAGGGAAGCAACCCTCAATTCTCAATTCGAACTTCTCAATCCTTCACTCTCAAGGCGGGGTGAGTTTACTCGAACTCATTATCACCTTGGCAATTTTGGCGATTTTGACAGCGGCAGCGCTGCCGCTGACCGCCAATGCCGTCAAGGGGCGGCGAGAGGCTGAGTTGCGCTATGCCCTCCGGGAAATTCGGGATGCCATTGACCGCTACCGCCGGGTTGAACGGGACCAGTTTGCCGACCAGCGAATCCCCATCGAGAATCGAACCCCTTCGGGATATCCGAAAAAGCTGGAAATTCTGCATGAAGGTTTCATTCAGGTCGGACAAGTGAATGGCAAAAAGACCTATTACCTGCGCCGTTTGCCCAAAGACCCAATGACCGGAAACACCGAATGGGGTTTGCGCTCCTCGACTGATGAACCGGATTCAAGTTCCACCAATGGGGATGACGTGTACGATGTCTATACACTTTCTGAAGGAACCGGTCTGAATGGTACAAAATACCGGGAATGGTAAAAGCGGGCTGTAAAAGTTTGGGTTTTAAGTTTTGAGTTTCGGATTGGAAAAAGCGAGTTTATATGTGGCAATTTCTGACACCATTGGCGAAAAAACATTCCCGGTTTCATTCCGGACGAAACGGTTTCACGATTATTGAGTTGACGATTGTCATTTCGATTTTGATGATTCTAATGGCGATGAGCATTCCCATCTATCGGAGCATGATCCTGCACGCCAAGGAAACAGTCTTGCGGGACAATCTACATAAGATGCGGCAGGCCATTGACAATTATACCAACGACAAAGACGGGGCTCCGCCCACGTTGCAGGATTTGGTCAAGGCAAAATATTTCCGTGAGGTGCCGCTTGATCCAATTACTGGCAGCAATCAGACCTGGCAGGTCAAACTTGAGGAAGAGGCTTCAGGCCGGAGCGGGCGGATTGGGATCCGCGACGTTTTCAGCGGCTCTCAAGCCATTTCAAGTGATGGAACTCCCTACAACGAATGGTAATTATTGAGGACTGAGGACTGAGGAAAGAGAGGCCGTGGAGGTTGAATCAAATGTTTTCTCATATTCTTTTCCTCAAGAAACCTGATTGACCCGCAGTCCGCAGTCCGCAGTCCGTATTGTTTTTATGAATCCTTTCACCTGGCTTTGGAAAACCCTGACGGCACCGACACTTCCGCTGGTTGCCTGCTCACTCAACCGCACCCATATTGCACTGGCTGAATCTGACCGGCATCATCCCTTCCGGATGAAGCAATGTGTCTCATTGCCACTTCGGTCGGGATTGCTGACCCCTGCTTTTGATGGAATCAATTTGCCGGACCTGTCCGAATTGGCTGGTGCCATTCAACAGGCGGCACAATTGGCCGGATTGGGACGCGAGAAACGCTGGACTGTGGCTTTGCCGGATGAAACCAGCCGCACCCATATTGTGACTCTGGATGGACAATTAAAAGGGGGCCGGGAAATCGAAGACTTGTTAGTTTGGAAAGTGGAACGATTGGTCGGCACTCCGGTAGCGGATTTGCGTGTGTCCAAAACCCAGCTTTCCAATGCCGCCGGCCAACAACGGTTTCTCATCAGCTCCATTCAGGAGTCGGTTGCTCAGGAATATGACCGTTTATTCAGTCGGCTGGGGTGGCAGGTTGGATTATTGTGGCCCCGCCCGATTTGTGAGGCTCAATGGTTGAACCATCCTGACGCGCTTCCGAATCAAATTCTGTTGAGCCGAACCAATGACGAAATCACTGTTCTGATTCTGCGGCACAATGAGCCTGTTTTGCTCCGCAGTCAGACGATTGGCGACGATGATGACCTGTTGGACGCCTTGCAGCGCTTGCTGTTGTTTTATCGGGACCGGGCCGGAGAGATCATTCCAGGCCTTTCACTGGCGGAAAATCCGCTGGAATCCACTCTGTACGAGGTCCTGATGATTGGTCAGTGGGGAACCCAGGACCAGATTCGGGAACGGGTTCAGGAGGTTTTCGGGGTGGCTCCGGTGATTTTGACTCCTGAGTTGTTGGGATTTACCGAAATGGAAATGGGAACTGATTTTTCCTATGTGGCTGCAGCAGGTGGTCTGGTCACATTGGAAACCCTGGCCTGAACTGAATAACTTTTTCATGCGTGACTTTTCATCCCTGGAGAATGAGCTACAGGAAATCCGCCGGTTGGGACGTTACCGTTCACTGCGGATGGTGGCAGGGGTTCCGGAAGCAGAAATTACCATTCGGGGCCAACGATTGATCAATTTCTCAAGCAACAATTACCTGGGACTGGCTGCCCATCCACGGTTGCTCCGGGCTGCCCGGCAGGCAACTGACGCTTGGGGGACAGGCAGCGGAGCCAGTCGCCTGATATGCGGAAATCTGGAACTGCATGAGGCTCTGGAAGCCGAACTGGCCCGTTTCAAAGGGACGGCTGTGCCCAACGCCAGAGCCCTGTTATTCAATAGTGGATACCATGCCAACATCGGCATTATTCCGGCTTTGATGACAGAAGGCGATGTGATTTTTTCGGATGCCCTCAACCACGCAAGTTTGATTGACGGATGCCGGATGAGTCGGGCCAAAACGGTGGTGTATGCTCATGCCAATCCAGAAAATCTGGCCCAAAAAATCAGGGAGCACCCAACTGCCCGCCGCCGTCTGATTGTGACGGATTCGGTTTTTTCTATGGATGGTGATTGGGCTCCGCTCAAGGAAATTGTTGAAACTGCTGAACGGTCCGGAGCCTGGGTCATGGTGGATGAAGCCCATGCCACGGGTGTGTTGGGGCACCAGGGACGTGGTTTAGTTGACCATCTGGGGCTTTCCGGGCGGATAGAATTGCAGATGGGAACTTTGGGCAAGGCCCTCGGCAGTTTTGGTGCATTTGTGGTTGCTCCAGCACCATTTATAGAAGTGCTTATCAACCGGGCCCGCTCTTTTATTTTCACCACCAGTTTGCCTCCTGCACCGGTCGCAGCCGCATTGGAAGCCCTTGTTATGCTCCGGGAGAGTGCCGAGCGGCAGCAGCAACTGCATGAAAATATTCGGTTTTTTAACAGCGGGTTGAAGGAATTGGGGTGGGGACAGGAAGATGCGCAGGCTCCGATCTTTCCGGTTATCTTGGGCGATGAGGCTCGCACCATGGAGGCCATGGAAAGATTATGGGAGGCAGGCATTTTTGCCAGCGGCATTCGGCCTCCGACAGTTCCGCCAGGAACCTGCCGCTTACGCCTGACCGTAATGGCAACCCATACCCGCAAACATCTGGAACAGGGGTTGGAAGCCCTCCGGTACATCAAAAAACTGCGGACTGCGAACTGAGTTCCTCAACGGGAACCCGGTTGTCTGAACCGTGACTCGCTTTCTACTCGTCTTCTGATTCAAACAGGGACGCATCCAGTCGTTTGCTAAAAAGATGCAGTCCCACCGTGGCTCCCAGCCAGACAAAACCGGAAGACGCTGCAACATACCAGCCAAGTTCCTCAAATGCCTGGAGCAGTCCTCCCAGAAAAGCGGTTCCAAAAAGTGTTACAAAAAAAACAACGGCTGCGGTGGCACGGGCCCAGCGAAAATGGCGCAGCATATTGATGCGGCTGATTTCCGCTTCAAAATAATCTTCGTCGCGGCACAGTCGTTCATAATAATCTGCTTCCCGTTTGGCCAGTCTCATTTGAGCGGCATCGGTTGAGGAAAGAGCGGCGGCATTGTAATGATGGACCACATGCGCCAGCTTTCCTGAACGAAGGGCGATTTCAGCCAGTCCCACATTGGCCCGAAAGAGGTTGGGATTGAGTTCCAACGCTCGGGAAAAGCACTTTGAGGCCCGGTCGTATTCGAGGCGTTCAAAATAGGTCTCTCCGATTCGTTCGAGCAAAAGGGACTCATTATGGGAAATACGGGCGGCTAGGCGCAAACAGGCGCTTGAGCGCGAGAGCAGACGCGGGTCATTGATTTCACCGAAAGAGCGGAGGAAGCGCCCCATCTCATACAGCAAATGCGGATTATTGGGTTCCCGCTGATAGGCCAGGGTGAAATAGTTCAAGGCTTGGGACATGCGCCCGGACAGCCGCAGGCTGTTGGCCACACCGCGCAGAAACTGGGTTGGCACCTGGGCCAGATAGTCACGGGGGAAATTAAAGTCCGTCCCTTCCGTGGTCCCGTCAAGATAATGAAGGAGTTCACTGGAGCGAGGGTCCAGCTTGGGTTCACCGAGAGCCTGAAAGAGGGCTTTGACAAAAGCATTATACCCCCGTTCTCCGCTATGCAGCAGGATTTCCGCTGCATTACCGATTACCAGGGTCCGGTAATTGTAACGAACCCGATCCGGACGAAACCGCAATCGGGTGGACTCGGTTGCCACCATTTCAATTTCATTGATGGGTAAGACCAACGGCTGTCCGGTCAAAAAACAAAGGGCTTTGGTGACCAATCCATGACGGGTTAGAATTTCACCGTCAAACCAAACCTGTTCCCACCGGGAGAGCAGCACCAGAATCGGTACTGTCAGGTAGCCGATCAAGGAAACCAATCGGGCATCCCAGCGAAATAGGGCGACCGATGCAACCAAGAACAAAATGGAAATAATGAGTGGATAGGTACGTTGACGGGTATGAAGGCGGTAAACCATGGAGACTACAATCCGGATTTTGAAACAGTCTGACGGGTGACAAAACCGTGTTTCAGGACAACAAACAAAAACATAACTGTCCCCTGCCCATCACGCAATACGGATACGAACAATTTACGATAATCCGGCAGGTGGAATTAAACTGAGTCCGCAATCAGAAAGGCAGGGAAAACTGTGTGTCTGAAGCGGAAGATACAAGAAAGCGCCAGCCGTTCCGGCTGGCGCTGGGGGTGAACCGTTGCCCTGGAGCCAATACCTCTTACATGGTGTCGTCTTCAGCGATTTTGGGAGGTTGCACTTTCCGGGCGTTTTCCGGGTCAAGTGCATTCAGTCGTTCGTAGGCATACACGCCGACTCTGGAATTGTGATTCAGTTCAAGTGCTTTCAAATACGCCTTCACCGCTTCCGGCTGGTTTCCTTTGTTTTCGTATAACCCTCCCAGGATGACCTGGATGGAGGCTGCCGGAAGAACCGCTCCACCTGCATTTTTATCGTTATCAGTGATGGTTTGAAGCTGTTTGTACAGGTCAATGGCTGCATCCACCTGTCCGCTGGCAGCAAGTGAATCCGCCAATGCAAGTCGGGCCATTTGAGCCACTTGTCCGTTTCCTTCGGCCAAGGTTTTCAGTTCCTTTTGGCCTTGAACCGTATCCAGTTTCAATCGGCAGATGGCTGCATAATAACGGCTTTTATCCCGTTCCTTGGAATAGGCTGCTGCTTTTTCAAATGCAGCAATCGCATCGGTGTATTTCTTTTTCTCGTCGGTGTAAACCAGCCGGACTTGAGGAGTGGTCGGTGCGTCTTTGGGTTCTTTCACGTCGGCATTATAAATTTCCAGGGCTTTGGCAAAGGCGGTCTCGCCCTGCGTGCGGTTATAGCTGAAATATCCATAAATGCCACTAAACAGAATCAGCAACACCACAACGCCCAGGCCGAACGTCAGCAGGTTGCCTCCCATTTCTTCGATTCGTTCCTGAATGGAGCGCAACCACACGTTAAAGGACGGTTCGCGCCTGAGTTCACTTTTGCTGAGTTTTTTATTGGAAGCCACTGCGTAATGCTCCTCTCCAACGGGTTGATGAAATACTTGAAACCAAGTGAGTTCAAGTGTGTCCGACTTGGCCGGACTCGGAAGGAGGGAATCCCTCAGGTCGAGGCAGGCAGAAAATCGCCGGAACGATTGAACCAGGGAACATAGTCCTGTCATGAAGCTGTGTCAAGGCAGTTGATGAAAAAGGCTTTTGTCTGTTTTCCGGGTTGGGGAATGGCCGAAATTCGTTGTTCCGCGTAAAGTTTGGGAAACGTTCAGATTGACACCCTGAAACTATCTCTGTTAGTTTAGCCCTACAGTAACCTCTTTTCAGACGTTTCACATTTTTTCCCTTAAACGTAAGTCTTAAAGTTGATTTGAACGGAGGCCGTCCGAAGGGCTTCCGCTTCCCGTTTTGGGGTTGAGAAACTTTGCCAAAAATCCGCTTTGTCGTTCGAAACGCGTGAGACAGTCCTATGGCTTTAGTGGGAGACTTGAAAGATTTGGCTCTGGTGGACATTATCCAGATCAACTGTGTTGGTCGTAACACGGCACGGTTGACGGTCCACTATCCAATCGGTGACGGTGTTTTTTATTTTGCCGAGGGGGAAGTGGTGGATGCCCGCCTTGGAAATCTGGTCGGAATAGACGCCGTCTATAAAGCACTGGCCTATGATCAAGGGTCTTTTCGGATTGATACAGGAATTCCGGCACCGACCCGTACCATTTTTGAACCTTGGGCGAACTTGATTATGGAAGGCCTGCGTTTGTTGGATGAGGCCCGTGCCGGAATGATTCCGGAGACGGCGGCCCCCAACATGTCCACCCCCACCGGTTCCACTGATGTCACACGGGTCACCAACGTGTATCAGACCCTGGTTTCCGATTTATCGAAAATCAAAGGGATTGATGGAGCCTTGGCGATGGCACGCGACGGCACAGTCAATGCGCAGGCCAATATTAAAACGCCTGAAAAAGTTGGGATGATGTCGGCCTTGCTGGTGCATTTGGGACGGCAGGCCAGTATGCCTGGAAGGGTTGGTTCGCTGCAACGGGGCACAATCAGCTTTGGAGCCCGGAAAGTAACGATTTTCGACCAGGATACACACTTGGTTCTGATTGAATATGGCAGTGCCATCCGGTACGAAACGATCAGCCCGCATATTGATCGTGCCTTTCGCAAAATGCAGGCCCGGGTATCAGGTGGCACCGGTTCACTGACCGGCCCTTTGACCGGCCCTTTGACCGGTCCGCTTTCCGGATTTGGGATGTAGACCGTTGAACTGACGGTCAGCGTTGTTGTCTGAACCTGATGCAGGTTCGGAATTTCGTGTCATGTAGTGAGTTCGATTCAGGTATTTTCTGGATTGGCAGGTCAACACCAAGCTTCTTCATTTCAGCCTCATTTCCGTCCATCCTTAACCCTTTCTATGCACGTGCCGGGAGTATCCCTGCACGCTGAACCGGATCAACGACGAAGTCATGCACGTTCCGAAAGGTCGCCCAGTACACGAAAACCTGAGTACGTCATATGTCAACCTGGCTGCTTTGCTGGCAGAATTGCAGGTCAACGAGTTTACCGGTTATGTGTCGGTCAACTTTTGGAACTATGAGGGGTTTGTCTTCCTGGATGGCGGTCAGTTGATCAATGCTTCAGAGCAGACCGAAACACACCACAAACGTGGTCGGGAAGCCATTGACAGTATTGTTTCACGGGCCCAGGCCAGGGGAGGGGCCGTCAGTTTTTTTCAGCATCCGCAAGCGGTCATCCGCGCCTTGGCCGGTATTATTGATGGTGAGATCATTTACCGGGAGCTGGCATCTGAGTTTACCAACCTGGAACGGTTGATCGAGAAACTGAAAAAAAACAAGGAATCCATTTGGTATATTGAAGTGGCGCTTGAGCGCGAGATGGGGGCAGGAGTCATTTACATTACGGACGGAGTTGCGGAGGCGGTTGCCTCGATTCGGGAAACGCCTGAAAGTATTGAACTGCGCACTACCGCCGGGGCCGAAGGAATTGCGGTTCTGCTGGCTCAGGTCTCCAGCTTTGGCGGGGTTTTTAACGTATATCGGGCAGTGCTGGCGGTTCCTCAGGCAATTACGCCCTCACATGCCACTTTGCATGCCATGTCTGCCGGAGTTGGGGCCCTGTCGCCGGTCTCCCCGCCAGCCTTGGTCGCTTCAACCGGGACCGTTCATAGTCTGACCGGAAATTTTGCGGATGATCCCGTCGAGGCGGGAGTCGTTGAGGCTATTGAAGAGGAGCCTGCCCCAAGTCTTCACACTGATACGCCTGGTTCGCCGGTTTCCTTGACGGCAGAACAATATTCAGAATTGGTCAATCTGATGGGGGAAGTGATTGCCGCGGTGGAGCAGGGTGCTACCGAAGTTGTCCGTGAGGGGGAGTTTCGCATTGGACTGCGGGAAGCCTTTTTGCAGGCAGCGGAACATTATCCGTTTTTGGATCCGTTCGCCGGTGAGTTTGAATACAACGCCGGTGAAATCATTTTTCTGGGTTCTGCCCGCCCTGCTGACTTTGTGGTGGGACTCAGTCAGGCGCTCCATTCCACGATTGCCGATCTGGCCCGCCGGATGCCCGAAAGTGAAGTCCGGAGTCGGGTGGAAACCGCCTTGACAGCCCTGCAACGGCGGCGGCATTCGGATTTTGAAAAATTTGGATTGGAAATCGCCCTGGAAGAAATTCTGGGCCGTTAGGAATTTTTGATTTTTGATTTTTGATTTTTGATTGATTCTGATTTGGTATCAGAAGACAGGTAACAGACCGCAAACCGATAGTGCCGCAGTTTGGTCCTTCGGGAACCGGTTGTTGTCATTCAGGGGATAGGGTTTCCAACCGGGAACTTCAATAAAAATCAAGAATCAAAAATGAAAAATCAAAAATCGAAGGTTGGGGATGTATGTCAAAAGCACATGAAGTTTTTTTGCAGGAACTGATGCGGATTCCCGGTGTCAAAAGTGTCATGCTGGTCAACCAGCGGGGGGAGGTGTTGCTCAGTACCGGGCAATTCACCTTAAACTCGCAGGCGACGGTGCAGTTGGCCACGGTCATCACACAATCGGTTGCCGTTGCTGAAAGCATGTATGGCAAAACGGATGAAATTTCGACCCTCTTTGGAGAGGGCCGGATCACTGCAATTACAAATCTTGACTTGATGATTGAAAGTTCGTATGGTGTGCAAGAGGTTTTCGTCATTGTCATCAGTGCTCCGAATGCAAACCTCCCCACAATGCGAATGACCATCAAAGTCGCTGCCAGCAAGCTGAAAATGGATAAAGCCGTTCGGGATTTGAGAGTCAGTGTCCGGGTGGATCGGCGGAATTTACTGAGCCGTGACAAACTGGATGCGACCAGTTGGGAATTGTTTGAAGCCATGAACCGAGCTTGACCTTTGCACAGTGACCCCCACCCATAAAGGTGGAATGGATAAGCGCGCCAGCAAGGGACCATGGTGAGATTGAACACCTGTCCGGTTTGCAGAGACGTGGCTTCCACAAACAGTTCGGTTCGGTTGTTTGCAGTGACGTTTCTCATCCAGGGTAACTTCAATTCTTCGAAGAGCTGTTCTTCGAACGCAACCTACTTGTCCACCTGCCCTGTTTCGTTGTCCCACATGCTCCTGATGAAAATCCCCGCCCGCAGGGGTGGGCTGATGGTTCAACAAGGCAGGGGAAGGTGCCTTTCACTCCTCACAAAAACCTATGTCAGATGCTTTCAGTGGTAATCTTGCCCAGCTCAAACTCATTGACGTGCTCAGACTCTTGCATGCCAGTAACCGTACCGGTCTACTTGAATTGGAGCACGAAGATGGTCGCATTGGTGAAATTTACATCGTCAGTGGACAAATCACCCATGCGCTCTATGAAGAATACATCGGCGAGGAAGCAATCTATACGCTGTTTTCGTGGGGGGCTGGAACCTTTCGGTTTCGTTCCGGAGAGGTCACCGACGAACAAACCACCACACTTTCAACCGAGGAAATTCTGCTAGAATGCGTGACCTATGCGACGGAATGGGAAAGTGTCCGACGGGTCATCCCCTCGCCGCATACCATTTTCCGGCTTTCCCCCCGGACCAAATACGAGGTCTCACTGCGGGCGGAAGACTGGATGGTGATTCAAAATATGGACGGCCAGCGGACGGTGGCTGACATTGCGGAAATCACTCACCTCAATGAACTCTATACTTCAAAAGTGATTGTGCGGCTGTTTGACCTTGGCTTGGTTGAGTTTGTCGGTGAACAGCAACCGCAAGAGGAAATCATTGATTCCATTCCGGAAGAGTTGATGAATCGGGTTGAAAAGGAATTGATTCGGGCGATTGGTCCCATGGGACCCATCGTATTGGATGACTGTTCGGAAAATCTAGGGTATCGGCGGACCCTCTTGCCGCGCGACATGATGCCTTCATTGGCCGAACGCCTGGCTGAGGAAATTCCTGATAATGACCGTCGGGTGAAGTTCCAGGAAGCGATGCTCGACATCATGCAGAAACTGTATGAATAACTGTAGACAGCTTTTGGGTTCCGGGTTCCGCATTTCCGGGGTCCGGTTTTCTCAAAACGCACAGAAGCAAAGGACGCCAGGGCTTCATCCCATCCTCACCTGAAAACCCTAAACCCGGAAGGGCGGAACTCGGATTTCCTCTCTGAGAAAAGAGCACCTATGAAATTAAACATTCGCAACAAACTGACCATTTTTGCTGCGCTGCTGATCTTCATTCCCCTGTCATTGTCAGGTATCGTCATTATCTTCATGGTGAGAAGCAGCATTGAAGATAACGCCCAAAAGAGCATTGAAAAAGACGCCCGCCTGGCAGAAAAGATTTTCAAGGGACGGCAGCAGGTGATCAAGGAAATCGCCCAGAATCTGGCCCAGACGATTGCTGCGGAAAACCTGATTGAGTCGGCTGAAACGCCGATCAATGCCACCAGTGCAGCCGAAAAAGACGCAACGAAGGCCAACAAGACCGCGCAACAAAGTCAGGTCAAGGGGCAAAAACGGCTTCGTGAGTTGCTTGAACGGCGTTTGTCAGATGTGGATTTTTTGATTGTTACCAATCGTTCCGGCCAAGTGTTGTTACGTCACAACGGGGACCCTGCCGCTGGAGAGTCCGTCAAGGACAACCCCTTGGTGCTTGATACATTGAATAAACTGGAAACGAAGCAGCCCGAGCAGATTGCTGCTGCCACCCAGTCCAGCTCGGTGCTCGAAGACCCGGAAACGCTCAAGCGGCTGGGCTTGGATACCCAGGCTCAGATCAAAGGCGACGGGGGCAAACAGCTCAATGAAGGCCTGACCATTGAAGGCATTGCTCCGATCAAGGCCGGCGATCAACCGTTGGGGTTGGTGATTGCAGGAATTCTGATCAACAACGCGAAACAGGAGCGTTCGGTAGCGGATGAAATCAAAAACGCCCTCTATCCTGATTTGCTGGGTGAAGCGGCGGCTACGGTTCTGCAAAAAGACAAATACATTGTTTCCACCAATTTCCCCAACGATGGCGGAAGTGCCTTGGGAGTTTTGGTCAAACGAAACCTGCCTTCGGATCGTCCTGCCGCAGCCACTGAAGATGTCAAAGGCATTTCCTACAAAACAGCCTATCTGCCGGTGAAGAGCGTGGATGACAAAATCGTCGGCTATGTTGGGGTGGCAATCAAGGAAAGCTGGTTCAGTGCCATCGTCAACAAGGTGCTGTATCTGATTGTGGCCATCATTATTTTCTTCCTGTTGGTCGCCATTGGAGTTGCCACCGTGATTTCCAAACGTCTCACCCAACCGATTATTCTTTTGACTGAAGCATCGAATCGGATCAGCTTGGGTGAACTCGATGAAGCCATCGCCATCGGCAGCACCGATGAAATCGGTCAGTTGGCCGAATCACTCGAACGGATGCGGATCAGCCTGAAGCAGGCCATCGAACGCTTGCGCAGACGGTAATTCTTTTAAGACTGAGGACTGAGGACTGAGGGTTTTCCGAGGACTGAGGACTGAGGACTGAGGACTGAGTAAGTTCACAAGACTTCCCAGGTTTCAGAAACCGGTTTACCTCAGTCCTCAGTCCTCAGTCCTCAGTTCTTTATACATTAGGGAGTCTTCATGAAAATTCACGAATATCAGGGAAAAGCAATTTTGGCGAAATACGGTGTCACTGTACCCCGTAGCGGAGTCGCCACCACCCCAGCCGAAGCCAAGGCCGTTGCGGAACAACTTGGCGGCTTCCCGGTGGTCATCAAGGCGCAGATTCACGCTGGCGGACGGGGCAAAGGTGGTGGCGTCAAACTGGCGAAATCATTGGATGAAGTTGAAACCATTGCCTCGAACATGCTGGGAATGACCCTGGTCACCCATCAAACAGGGCCGGAAGGACGGGTGGTGCGCACGCTTCTGATTGAAGAAGGTCTGCATATCAAACAGGAATTCTATCTGGGACTGGTGATTGACCGGGCGACTTCAGGGCCGGTTTTTATGGCCAGCCAGGCGGGCGGAATGGATATTGAAGAGGTGGCAGCCCATACGCCTGAGAAGATTCTCAAGGAATACATTGACCCGGCACTCGGTTTTCAACCCTATCAGGCCCGTAAACTGGCTTTTGGCCTGGGGCTTTCGGACAAACTGGTGGGCAAGGCGGTCAAATTCATGATGGCGCTCTATAAGGCGTTTATTGAATGCGATGCGTCGTTGTTTGAAATCAATCCGTTTCTACTGACCGAAGAAGGCGAATTGTACGCGTTGGATGCCAAAGTCAATTTCGATGACAACGCCATGTTCCGGCATAAGGATTACGCAGAACTGCGCGACCTGAACGAAGAGGAACCCCTCGAAATCGAAGCCTCAAAATTTGATCTGAACTACATCAAGCTGGACGGCACCATTGGCTGCATGGTCAACGGGGCAGGTTTGGCGATGGCCACAATGGACATCATCAAACTGGCGGGCGGGGAGCCAGCCAACTTTCTCGATGTGGGCGGCGGTGCTTCGCAACAGCGTGTGGAAAATGCGTTCCGTATTCTCTTGGCTGACCCGAAGGTCAATGCCGTGCTCATCAATATCTTCGGCGGAATTGTCCGTTGCGATATGGTGGCGAGCGGGGTGATTGAGGCCGCCCGCAATCTGAATGTACAGGTTCCGATTGTCGTGCGACTTGAGGGAACAAATGTCGAGCGGGCGCGTGAACTGCTGCAAGAATCCGGTTTGAATTTCACCACCGCCGCAGGTATGGCGGATGCTGCCGAAAAAGTTGTTGCCCTTTCCAAGGGGGCTGCCGCATAACCCAAACACCAAATGGCTGTTTGCCCAAGCGGGAGTTGCTCCGGAAGCCGGGGCGACTCCCGTTTTTAATTTGGAATTGAGAATTGAGAATTAAAGGCTATCACCGGCCATTGGTTTCGAATGCAGGGTGTTGGTTTTCAAGACACCCTGCAATTCCTCAAAAAACAATTCCCATCTCAAAAACTTTTCAATTCTCAATTCTCAATTCTCAACTCTCAATTTCTATGCCGACCCTCTCATCGCGTGCCAAGTTTGGGCACTGGCTCCTGATCGGCACGGCTTTTACTGCCGTTGTCGCAATTCCAATTACCTTGGCGTTTGCCCGCCTGCCCAATCGGACTTCACTCCTGGTGGCGTTGCCGGACCTGAATTCAAAAAAAACATTGCCACAAATGGTTGAAGTCAAAGCCGGACAGGTGACCAAGACGCTTCATTTTGACGGTGAATTGCGGGCAGTCAGGTCGCGGGCAGTCTATTCACCGTCCACTGTGCAGGCCAAAATCACCTACCTTCCACCCGAAGGCAGCATCGTCAAGGCCGGTGACAAGCTGGCTGAGTTTGACCAAAGCAGTATTCTTGCCAAAATCAAAGACCTTTCCGACAAAGTTGTGGCTGCTCAAAACAAAATTGCTGAAACCAAATCCAAGCATGAGTCAGAGTTGCGCACATCGGAGGTTGATGTCAGCCGGTCCTGGCTGACACTGGAAAAGGCCAGGGTTGAGTTACGGACTTATGGGAGTGCTCCCGAAACGGTGGCACGACGCGATTTGCAGCAAAAACAACTCAATTTTGATAAAGCTCAGACCGAATACAATGCTTTACTGGCCAGGATTGACCAGAAAAAGAGGGAGCAACAGGCTGAACAACAACTCAACCAGATTGACCTCGACAAAGTGAGCGAACAGCTCCGGGTGGCCAAGGAAAGCCTCAAGGAAATGACCATCAATGCCACCTCTGACGGAATGGTCATCTACTCGGTCATGAATTGGGGTGAACGTCGCAAAATCCAGGTTGGGGACTCAGTTTTTTTCATGCCGGTGCTGACCGTCCCGGATTTGAATGAAATGGAAATCCTGGCGGAAATCAATGAGGTGGACGGCCCCAAACTCTCGCCTCAAATGAAAACCACGGTGGTTCTTGACAGCTACCCCGACCGCGAATTTACCGGCCTCATCAAAGACATTTCCCCAACTGCCGTGCAGGCCAGCGGAGCCCGCAAAACCAAAATCTTCAAGGCTGTCATCACCCTTGATAAAACCGAATCCGCCATTATGAAACCCGGTATGTCCGCCCGAATTTCGATTCCAGTGGGCGAATCAGGCGAACAATTACTGGTTCCACGCGCTGCCATGCGATTTGAAAACGGCATTCCGCAGGTTGTTCGCTGGGAAAACAATGCTCCCAGGACCCTGGCAGTGACCATTCTGGCAACCGATGCCGTTGCCTACGCCGTTGCTGCAAACGGGGCGCTTCGTTCAGGTGACAAAGTAGTGGTCAACGGAAAATGAGGTGGTTATGAGTTTCAGAGTCAAACGGTTTCTCATTCTCTCGATTGGATTGCTGGTGTTGGGTGGGGCTGCCTTTTACCTGCTGCCCAAAAAACTGCCTTCGTTTCAGCCACGGGCGGGAACCACGGTGGAAGAAATTGTCGTCCAGCCGCGTACGGTGACTTTTGGGGTCGAGGCCACGGGGGCTTTACGGGCAGCCTCGATGCAAAACATCGCGCCTCCGGCAGACCTGGGAAACTACTGGGAACTCCAGATTGTAAGCATGGCCCCGGAGGGCAAGGATGTAAAACCGGGGGAAAATCTGGTCACCCTGGCGGTTCCGAAAATTGCCGAAGACCTGCAAGTGGCACAAACCGAAGCCCAGCAGGCAGCCAAAGAACTGGAAAAAGCCCAAAGTCAGGCCAAGGTTGAACAGCAGGACCTGGAAACAAAGCTGGCCACGGCACAAAACAACTATGACAAGCTCAAACTGAAGCAAAGCAGCACAACGGTTCAGGTTTCAATGGCGAAAGATTTGGAAATTGATCGCTTGGAATTGGAACAGGCCCGCCGGGAAGTCGTCGCTCTCACTGAAAACCTGGAATGGCAGCGGAAAGCCAGCGAAGCCAATGTTGGCTTGATTGCTTCCAAAAAGTCTTTGGCGGAAAACACCGTCCAGAAACTGTTGACCAGCATGAACAGCCTGCAACTCAAAGCAGACCGGAGTGGTATCGTCATCTATAAACAGCGCTGGAACAATGAAAAACTCAAAGTGGGCGACACCATTTGGCGGGGCCAGGCGATTTTGGGAATTCCGGATTTGAACACGCTGGTCCTGGATGTGTATGTGCCGGAAGTTGACGTGAGCAAAATCAAACTGGGGCAACCGGTTGAAATTACGATAGATGCGCTCCAGGGTAAAACCTACATGGGCAAGGTGACCCAGGTTGGCACTTTGATTCACCCAAAATCCTACGACATTCCCAACAAAGTGCTGGATGTGCAAATCAATTTTGATGAACTGGATGTGGCTGTGATGCGTCCGGCCATGAGCGTCAGGGCCAAAATCGAAACCGGTACGCGGGAACGTTCGATGACCTTGCCTCTGACAGCGATTCGAACGACTGCCGCCGGTTCACTGGTTAAACGTAAAACCGAGCAGGGCTGGGCCGAAATCCCGGTCAAACTGGGTGAGACGGTCGGAGCGGAAGTGGTGATTGCTGAAGGACTTAATCCCGGCGACCGGGTTGCCGCCGATTTTGGGAAGGCAAAGCAGTAGGGTTCAGGGTTCAGGGTTCAGGGTTTAAGAATATGAAAAAGACGAAGAAAAAAATAATGCATCGCATTGGCATGGGACTGGTATTCGGAGCGATTTGCGGAGGTCTTGGGTATGGCGGGTTCAAAGGGTATCAAGCCTTGACGGCTGTGACGGCAGATGCAAAACCTCTGACCCTGACGCTCCAGCCTCAATCTTTTGCCTTGGTGATTCCAGCCAAAGGTGAATTGCAGTCAGTGGAGTCCACATTGATAACCACGCCGCCGGTGCCTGTGGATTCCCCTCTGCGGATTGCCACGCTGGTACCGGAAGGCAGCCGGGTCAAAAAGGGGGATGTCCTGATTGAATTTGACCCCACGGAATTGACCGGGCAGGCATTGGAACACCGGTCCTCGCTGGATGCCGCCAACCTGAAAATCAACAAAGGGGAAATGACTTCCGGCGCGGAAAAAACTGACATTGGCAAGGACCGCTCGGTGGCGGAACTGGAACTGAAAACCATTCAGGAGTTTCAGCCCAAAAATGAAGAGATTTTCACCCGGCGGCAAATCCTGGAAGGCGAGTTGGACCGGAATTTCACTGAGAAAAAAATCATGTTCGCCGACGTGCGGTTGCAACTGAAAGGGAAGGTTTACACCCTTGAAGAGGCCATTCTGGTGTTGGAACGGGAAAAGGCCAAAGCCAAAATCGGCCAGGTCGAGCGGGCTTTGGGTTCGCTCAAACTGCTGGCTCCAACTTCGGGGATTGTTGTTTATCCGCAGGACAGTTGGTCAGGGGTGCTCCAACCGGGCAAAACGGTTTTTCTGGGAATGCCGCTGTTCAGTCTGGTTCAGGCCGAAAACATGGAGGCCAAGTGTTATGTCCTGGAAAAAGACGCTGGCGACCTCAAGCCCAATTTACCGGTGACCGTTACTCTGGACCCTTACCCAGGGGTTGAATTTGCCGGCAAAGTAAAAGGGATTGACAAGCTGGCCCGCCCTTTGGACCGTGAATCCCCGGTGAAGTTTTTTCAGGTGATTGTGGCGCTTGACCAAACCGACCAGCAACGGATGAAACCCGGTGTCAAGGTAACCGCCAAAATTCGTGCCGGCGACGTACCAAACGCACTGCTTGTGCCTCGGAGCGCGGTCGTGAAAAAGGAGTCCGGCTTTGTTGCCTACCTGGAAAAACAATCCGGCCAGTTTGAAGCGGTTCCGGTCACGCTTGGCCAGGGTGATGCCATTCAGGTGGTTCTTACCAAAGGCGTTCAGCCCGGTCAGACCATTGCCCTCAACCCGCCGGATGCAAAACGAGACAAACAGAAGGGGTGAAGAGGTGACTGAGCAATTAGGGCTCAGCCCTCAGTCCTCAGTCCTCGGTACTGAAAAACATGCGCTATTTCAACGAAGTCCAACACGCACTTGGTAATTTGCGCGGTCACAAGCTGCGGACCTTTCTCACCATGCTCGGCATGATTTTCGGAGTGGCTGCCGTGATTGCCATGCTTTCCATCGGAGCCGGTGCCGAGGAAGAAAGCCTGCGCCTGATTGACACGATGGGAATCCGCAACGTGATTGTGCAAAACCGCGAATTCAAAGACGAGGATTTGAAAAAAATCCGGGAAAATTCACTGGGGCTGTCCTTGCGCGACGTGGAGGGCATTGCCCGTATCACGCCGGGCCTGGAAGCCTGTGCCGCCCGTAAGCGGGTGCGGACCTTCCAGATTTTTACTTATACAGGCAAAGCCGAAGGCTCAAATGTGGTTGGGGTGACGGCTTCTTATTTCAAATTATCCAAATACCAATTGGCTGAGGGCGGTTTTTTTGCCGAACCGGATGAACAGGAGTTCGAACAGTTTTGTGTGATTGGGTCGCGGGTCAAACAAAAGCTCTTTGGAACAGCCTCGCCCATCGGGAAACCGATTAAAATAGACAAGCTCTGGTTTACCGTGGTGGGGGTATTGGCGGACAACAATTTGGGCAAGGATGAGTTTGAGGGTGTCAAATTGCAGGATTTCAGCAGCGACATTTACATTCCGCTCACCACCGCGCTCAAGAAATTTGAACTCAAAACTTTTGAAGCCGAACTGGATGAAGCGATTGTCAGTTTGAAAAATACCACTGCGCTCAAAGCCAGTGCCGTTTTGATTTCCCAACTGCTCAATAAAACCCATGGCGAACAGGACGATTTTTCCATCGTGGTGCCCTTTCAGTTGCTGGAGCAGAATCAGCGGACCCAACGCATTTTCAACATCGTCATGAGCTGTATTGCCGGAATCTCCCTTCTGGTTGGTGGAATTGGAATTATGAACATCATGCTGGCCAATATTCTGGAACGAACCCGCGAAATCGGCGTCCGCCGCGCTTTGGGAGCCCGCCAGCGTGACATCTGGATGCAGTTCCTGATTGAAGCCCTGACCATCAGCCTGCTCGGCGGAATTCTGGGAATTTGTTTTGGGTTTGGAATTTCGCGGGTGGTGGCGACCTTTGCCGAATGGAGCACCATCGTCACATCGGCTTCAATTGCCATGTCGTTTGGTGTTTCGGCTGCGATTGGTCTGATTTTCGGAATTTATCCGGCAGTACGGGCTTCCCGGTTGGATCCGGTGGAAGCGTTGCGATATGAATGACTTCCAGTCGCCTGAAGGCGCGGCTGACAGAGCGTAGCAGGTATGCCGCAATCACTTGCCTCAGTGCTTATTCATCTCGTCTTCAGCACGAAATACCGTGAACCTTTCATCCTGCCGGAAATCGAAGAAGAATTGTATCGGTACATCTCAGAGGTTTGTCGCAGTTGTCAAAGTCCTCTCTTGACGATTGGCGGGACTGAGGACCATTTGCATATCCTCTTTGCACTTCATCGCACTCGAACCATTGCCGAAGTGGTCGAAGAGATCAAAAAAACTCTTCGAAATGGATCGAAACCAAAGGTGGGTCCTACCACAACTTTCAATGGCAGGCCGGATATGGAGCTTTTTCCATCGGGCAATCAAATATTGAAGCCCTCCGACGGTATATTATGACTCAAAAGGAACATCATCGCCGGAAGTCGTTTCAGGATGAATTACGGCGGCTCCTGCAAAAATATGAAATCAAATATGATGAACGGTACGTTTAGGATTGATCAAACCCCGGCATGGTGACCTTCCCCGGCGCAGTGCGCCGGGCTATTGGAGGTTGCCCTTTCAGGGCTGGTATGTAAAACGCTCCGAAGGAGCAAAATGAAATAGCCCGGCGCAACGCGCTGGGAAAAAAGGAGATAATGTGAAATTTAATACAATTGGAATTGGATGTTTATATTTGACAAGCCTGTTTTTCGGATCCACAAACCTGATGGTGGCAGCACAAACACCACCAACCACCCAGAAACCAGCGACAGCAACTCCGGAAGCCACCGTCCGCAGTTTTTATAAGTGGTACCTGCACGAACTCAACCAAAACCACAATCCGGTCGAAAAACCCGGCCCAACCATGAAAAAGTATGTGACCGCCCGGTTACTGAAAGAAATTGACCGGATGGTCAAAGGACCGGACGGACTGGACGGCGATTATTTCATTGATGCCCAGGATTGGGACAAGGAATGGGAAGACAACATCGTGGTTTCAGCTTTGGCGGAGCAGGGAACCAAAGCCTCAATGAATGTTCAGTTCAAAGGGCCGAACATGTCACGCAATGTGCGGGTCAATTTGCTTCAACAGCAGGGAACCTGGAAGGTGGATAAAGTCGAAGAATTAGACCGGTAAGACAGGGACAGGTGCCAGGATTTTTCCTGGCACCTGTCATTTTTCAGAAACGAGTGAAGTTCACCGGGTTGGTGTCTGCAACTGAAGCCCAGTGCTGGTGTTGCCGAAAACAACGGTCAGCGGACCCTGGTGGCCGCGAATTCCATCAGCCCGCGCCTTTTCGATTTCCAGCATCAGCTCCAGTTTTTTGATTTCGAGCAAAGCTGGGTTGGAGTAAGTCTGAGCCTCGATTTGTTTGGTTTTGGCCGCAACTTCCGCCGCATTAAAACGGGCCTCTTCGGCCTGTTTTTGTTTTTCGTTGGCAACCACGGCACTGGCCGCCTGTTCGATGCGGTCATCCAGAAAATCCGGGTTGCCAATCTGCACGCTTTCCATCACCAGGAACAACTGATTGGCCAAGAGCGGTTTGAGAGTTTCGACAATCCGTTTCTGAATGGCCTCCTGATTGGCATAAATTTCATAGGCGGCATATTCAGCAAAGGCGTTGCGGGCTTCGGTTTGGACAAGCCCGTTGAGAATCTCATTCCGCCGTTTATGGCGTTCTTCTTCGCTGAAGCCGTATTTGCGCACGTATTCGGAGACTTTTTCCGCATTACTGTAGGCCGTTACACTGATGGGAACCTGTAACGCCGCATTGTCTTTTGAGGTTACACGCGGCGTTGCCGTTTCGGTAAAGGAACGGACATTGACTTCAAAGGCTCGCGCTCCGGGCATCCAGGTGGTAAACCAGCCATCGGATGGTTTATAGATCTTTTGGATTGACCCCCATTGGGTCAGTACTTTGACAGTGCCTTCTTCGGCATAGTTGATATTTTTGACCACCACCACCCCGACAATGAGACACCCAAACAGAACGATTCCAAATGCAACCAGTTTTCCCATGTTTTTCATAACAACTCCTTTGTTTTCCGGTTTCGAATTCCAGAAAAACGCTGTTTCTCGTTTCTTATCAAGCTCAACTCTGACTATATTGGCTGAAGGTTAATTTTCTTGCCACCTCACGTTACTTCTGTGTAAAACTTTGAACCCTGAATCCTGAACCCTGAATCCAAAATCATGACTGCCACTCTTGACCTCCGTAGCGATACTGTCACCCGCCCAACCCCAGCCATGCGCCAGGCAATGGCCGAAGCCCTGGTTGGTGATGATGTGTACCTTGAAGACCCCACGGTCAACCGGCTCCAGGAAACAACGGCTGAACTTTTTGGTTTTGAAGCTGCACTCTTTGTCCCGACCGGTTCGATGGGAAACCAGATTTGCGTCAAGCTGCATACCCAGCCGGGACAGGAAGTGCTGCTCGATGTGCGGGCGCATATTTACAATTGGGAACTGGCCATGCCGGCGGCCTTTTCAGGCGTACTGCCGCGCCTGATTCAAACTGCCAACGGCCATCCGACCTGGGAGCAACTGGCCGCTGCCATCCAGCCCAAAACCTATTACCGGGCCCAGACCGGTCTGGTCTGTTTGGAAAATACCCACAACATGGCCGGCGGCACCATTATGCCCGTGGCCCAATTTCGTGAAATCTGTGAGCAGGCTCATGCCGCCGGGCTGAAGGTCCATTTGGACGGAGCCCGCATTTTCAATGCCGCCATTGCTTTGGGACTACCGGTTGCCGAACTGGTCCAGGGAGTGGATTCGGTCATGTTCTGCCTTTCAAAAGGACTGGGGGCTCCAATCGGCTCAATGATTTGCGGCAGCCGGGAATTCATCGAGCGAGCCCGCGCCCTGCGAAAAATGCTGGGCGGAGGTATGCGCCAGGTTGGTGTCCTGGCCGCCGCCGGGCTGGTCGCTCTGGCGGAAAGCCCCGCCAAACTGGCCGTGGACCATGAGAATGCCCGTTTTATCGCTTGTGAAATCGCTGAATTGCCAGGAGTCCTGCTTGACCCGGCCTCTGTTGTGACCAACATCGTGATTGCGGATGTTTCCGGTACCGGCATGACGGCAACCACCGTGTGTGAACGGTTAGCCTATCGCGGGGTTCTGGCCGGAGCCGTCAGTACCTATGAAGTGCGCTTTGTGACTCATTACGATGTGGATACCGTCAGTTGCCGGACTGCTGTTCAGGCGATGCGCCGGGTGTTGATTGATCTGGATTAACCGGAGCACTGATTGGAGGGTGGGGGACCCCGATTGGTTCGGCTTTGAAGTCAGACAACAAATAGCCAGGATAGACTCGCTCAAACTCATTGGTTAACTCTTTTTGAATAATGGCTTTTTCAGAAGAATCTTTTCGAACGGCAATTCCATAATTATATACCTTCGGGTAAAATTCGTAGCTGTTCCTAAAATCTTCATTATCAATGATTTCTGTTATTTCAAACGTATAGTCTGTATGAGGAAACCAGATAATGTCAGGTT
Organism: Blastocatellia bacterium; assembly: GCA_019695185.1. Taxonomy (GTDB): domain Bacteria; phylum Acidobacteriota; class Blastocatellia; order Chloracidobacteriales; family Chloracidobacteriaceae; genus JAIBAN01. The sequence continues at coordinate 23,892 of JAIBAN010000095.1, forward strand.
TTTGGGCCAGAACTGACCGGGCTGAGAACCCTGCATATGCCACCTTTCTGTCATGTAAGCCAACAAGGTCAATAATTGGCAGAGCTGGGTGTTCTGAGCCAATATACCCATATTCTGAACAAGCCAGCACAAGATTGGAAGGTAGTTTCTTTAGTAGTGCATTGATTTCAATAATTCCCTTCCACCAACCCAGAGGTGGCAAGGTAACACTTGTCGGAGTTCGGAACGGACGCTGTACCCGGTAAGGTGTTGCGGGGGGAATCATCAACGCCTGCCATGTATTTTTCACACTGGTCTCCACCAATGGCAAGGTAAACACTATCAGGAGCAGTATTGCTGCCAAGGCACGCCAGGGATGAATTCTCAGTTGCGGCAGTGAATCCTGCAGATGCTCTTGGGCATAGTCTTGCATTGTCAGAAATGCACCCAGGATCACGAATGGAAGTGAAGGATAGTAATATCTCGCATCCAGACCTGTTATTTGGATAACGGTTGCGAAATAACCAAAGGTCAGCAGCATGGGAAGAAAAATGGCAACCAGTTTCCGAATTGTGGCGCGTGAGGCACACCCAACAACAACCAATAGCCAGGGAAGGGCTTCCCGAAAAAAAATAAAGTTTTGGTCACCTGCATTCCACCGGCTTGCCCCTAAGTATCCACGATAAAACCCTGAGGATTTAGCATAAAAAGGAAGTGGGAGAAAATCGCCAAACAAAGCCTTTTTGACAAAAAGGTCGACCACCAAAAGCAGGACAAAGGCTAGGATATAACAGGCTCCCTGCCTCCATTGCTTGGTATCCTCGGCCATTAAAAAAAGAGGTGGGAAGATGAGGCAATACAAGCCCATATCGGGTCTTGTGAGAAATGAAAGATAAGCAGTCAAGAGGCACAATCCCAAAGATAGGATAGAACGTTGTTTGGCAAAATACAGAACTGTCACAATAAAAACAGAGTTAAAAAAGAGAGCTAATGTGGTTTCCAATCCCGTGACGCTATGAGTAGCAAACAACTGCCCCAGCACAATAAAAGGAATGACCAGCAAGGCGCTCCAATGTTTTCTGAGGTGAGGAAAAAAGACAAACCCGCTGGTGGTCAAAACCGCAACTGCGGCCAATCCTGCCACAAACGAAACCAAAGTAATGACCAAAGGGTCAGGTAAGTTGGTAAGACCTCGTAACGCTGTGACAATCAGTAAATGTGTCACACTCGTAATTCCGTGAGCAGGGCCTTCCGCTGTATTCCAAGAAAAACCATTTCCTGTCAACCAGTGTTTGGCATAGCGCAAAAACATAAATGCATCATCAACCGTGGTTTGCTGAAGCTTGGGGACGGAAAGGCTGAAATAAATGACAAGACTAGCAAAGGACATTCCTACCAAAGCCAGTCGATAATCGGAGGGAGTTTTCATATGAATTCAGGGAAGTGAAGTGCTCCTAATTGTCTTAGTGGTGCATCCGGTAAATTCACCCCATTATTGGCAGAGAAGCAAGGCCTGGGGCCGTTTGGGCTGATGGCATCGGTGCCGACACCAGACAAAGGATGGCGATGTTGATTCCTGTAGGCCGTGGCACGAGCCACAGACTGAGTCAGTTCCTCCCAGGTTTCAAAGCAGCGGCCATTGAAAACCAGGGAGCGCAGGCTTTTCCACCAGGGTTCAAGCAGGTTAAGACAAGCTGCGTTAGTAAGTTGAAAAATAAACTCCCAGCGTGGATGAGCCAGTGAAAACAAGAGGACAGCGACAGCAGGTCGAGCCTTCAGGTCATCCAAAATGACGTACACGCGTTTGACCTCGGGCGGCAGTCAAGCACCTCGACCCGGTGCAGGAAATCAAGCCAGCAGGTAATCGTGCGACGTGGGTAGGGCGCGCTCAGCACCCCACCAGTCTGCGACCACAAGGCACCGAAATGGAGCCTTTCCCGCGCCGGCCGTCATCAATTTCTTGCCGTGCCCGCGAGGCTGGCCTAGTGGCCGATGCCGCAGTGGGGCAGTGCCAGCACTTGACGACCGGCAAAATTTTTGGCACTTTCCGGCCCCAACTCATCCAGACAAATCACCACACCGCCGGCTGGGAGCTTGCAGTAAAGAATTTCAATTCATCCTTTTTTGGGCGAATTCCGGGTCCACCCGCTCGCCAAACCAAGTTTCCTGGCTGCGCCAGCGCAACCCTTCGGCCCAGAATCTCAACCACCCGGTTGCGCTTCATCTCAATTTGGTGCTGCTCCTGGGGATATGCCACCAGTTGCTTTAGGGGCCAACAGGCAAAGGGCAAATCCAACGTTTGCGGATCGGTTAGCACTGCGGCCACTACCCGCAATGAACTGGTTTCTTTCTTTCACCGCAGAGGCGCAGAGTTCACGCAGAGTTTCTCTTTGATTTTCTCTGCACATCTTCTGCGCCTCTGCGGTGAGGAGGAAAACTGGTTCCCACAACCAGTACCGAAAAATTTACGGCATGAAATTTTTTTTGGTAATTCATTTAGACAATTTTTGAGCCAAAATAAGTACAATGGAATCTAAGTTTTCTTGTATTTCTCGTTTTCCGGATGCACCTGTTGATAGCCTCGGTTTAACTTGGTCCTGGCGGTTTCCACGGTGAACTGCCACGTGATTTTAATGGCCTTGCGGTCCCGCTCAGCCACGATGGCCAGGACTTCTTCCCGCAATTGATCCAGGGACGGAATGCGGCGGTCCAGACCTTGGCGGGCGAGGGCGGAAAACTCGATTTCAATCATATTGAGCC
>JAIBAN010000198.1 GCA_019695185.1 Blastocatellia bacterium
GTTCGGGAAAGCCCGCGCTTTTGAGGTAGTTCTGGACATCCCTGATATCGACATATCCCTGGGGCAGGTTCTTGATTTCCTCCGGGAAATGCTCGACCCGGAACGAAGTCCAGACGATGTCGGCGCGTAACCGCTCGGTGCTGCTGGTGGCCAGGATGCGGTATTCCGGGCGCTGGCTTTGCATCTGTTGAAAGCGGCCCGCCAGTTCGCCCTGGGCCTGGGAGGTCAGTTGGGCCATGGCCCCGTTGAGGTTCTGGACGGGCCGGTCAACGGCGGTCTGCCAGTTCTGGTAGGCCACGTCATACCGGGTCAGATTGGAATTGGCCGTCAAATTGACTTCAAAGGGCCGGACAAAATATTTGAGATAAACGGTGCGGCCCTTTTGGTCCTTGAGTTTGGTCCAGACCCCGAAGCCGGTGAGGAGCAGTTTGCCGTTCTGCGTATCAAAGCTGCCGTAGTTGGTCCCGGTAAACGTCCCGGTGTTGCCGGGGTCGAGATTGAAGGTGGCGGCGAATTCCCGCATATACTCGTAGCTGAACACGTAGTTGTTGGCGAAGGGAAAGCCCACCGACCGCTGGGTGTTGGTGAGGAACTGGCGCACGCCATTGGGTGCCAGCAGCGCACTTTCAAACGCCACCGTTCCCCCTACGGTAAAATTGGACGCGGGGCCGGAGCCCGGATTGGAGGCTGGATTGCCAACCGGCTGGGATGTCACAGGGGCGGGAGCCACCGGCGCTGGTGTAGTCGGTGGACGCGGAGCCGGAGCGGTATTGACCGGCGCTCCAATGGGAACGCGCTGGATGGGATTGGTTCCCGGCAGCGGGCGGGTTTGGGCAGTGGCCGGAAGCGACACAGTCGCTGCCACAGCCAGAGCGATTCCGAGGGTGTGAAGTTTCATGGTAAATTCGTGCTCCTTTTCGGAATTCCAACGGAAAGGGTGGGCACCCGCTTCACTTTCTCAGGGCGGGGCGGGTGTCCGGTTTCAGGCCGCCAGCGGGGCGGCCAACGACGGCAGGCTGGAACTGGAATGTTCCAGTTCGGCCAGGATTTGGTTGAGTTTGAGTTCCTGCGAGTCGCGCAGGCTGGTGATTTGATATTCAGTGAGGCTGGCCACCGGCGGCAGTCCTTCCGCCGCCTGCCGTTCGAGGTCCAGGACCGCTTCTTCAAACCGGTCCGGAGTGTTTTCCACGGCCAGGACCCGAAACACTTTGCCGTCACTGGTCGTGCCGTAGAGTTCAAGCCATGCACCGGCTTCGGCGTGGGTGGCCTCAACAACGCTTTGAATATGGGTCAGGGTGCTGCACATAGGTTCCTCTGTAAATGGTGGTTGGATTAGGCTGCTTTGAGGTCGGCAGCATTCAGATGATGATTCGTGAGCCGGATGCCATTCCGACTCGCTTCCCGGATTTCCGGCAAATCCCAGCGCGAGGCCCGCAGAAAGGCATCCTCAAAACAGGACTGGGCGGTTTTCCAGTCTGCCAGACCGCAATACAGCCGTCCTTGTTCAGCCATCAGGCGGGCGCGCAGTCGCCCAGCCTCAGCGCCGTCTATCGCGCGAATCAGTTCCGCTGCCTGGTGCAAAACCGCGAACGCCTCACCGAAGCCGAACATGTCGGAATGGCGACGGGCGGTTTCCAGCAGGTCCTGGGCCTGCAGAACCGGGTCCGGCATTTTGAGGGTTACTTCACCGGTTACATCGAATTCGCCATGGTCGGCACCTTCAAAGCAAAACTCGGATTGACTCCGGCCCCACACATGGAGATAGGAGGCAAATTGGTGCGGGGAAATCCGACCCGCCTGGAATGAGGAGCGTTTGGTGATTGTCGGTTTTGGCACGCGCATAGGATTCTCGTTTTCAAGTTGTTGTTTCACCGGCAATCAAACCAAACGGGTATCTCAACAGGCTTGACTTGAGCAGCTTGGGGTTTGATTGCCGGAGTTGCTTGGGCTGGATGACGACAAATGGCGTGCCAATTGAAAACGACGCTTTGGAGAGCCGGTTTTGCGGGGTTCCGACGGGTAGGCGAAGGGACTCTGGTGGTTTGTATAATTAGATTACAATTAAGCTATAATTAGATCATAATTGTAATTTAATTATTCGTTAATTATACTCCGCTTGATATCTGTGATTGCTCTTCCAGCACCGCCTCAAGGGCAGATATTTTTGGTTTTCAGGTTTTCCTCACACACTTTTGCGGGGGGATCGCAGGCAATCAGCCAATTTCTTTGGTTGCAAGGACGTCCCGGTTCAATTCCGGCCTGAGTTTTGCACGTCAGGCAACTTGGCCCAATTCGCTTCGAGTCGGTGTCATCAGCAATACTTTCCAGTAAACCAGCGCGCTACCCGCGCTGAACGACAAACTACCCTCCAGAGGCCCGCCATGACCAACACACAAACTGAACCCTATACGATCCTTGACCTGCAAAACGGGCGACTGCCTGCCCCCACCGCCATCGGCCCGGATGGACGACCGCTTTTGACTGAAATTACCAGGTTGGCCTGGATTCACGACCAAAATATTGCCAAACCACTCAAGCTGCTGGCCGACATGTCTGCCGAAACAGTTCCTCCGTTGCCAGCCGATTACTATGCGGTTTTCCTGCTGTGTTCCGTGCGGAATGAGTGGGACGGGGAAAAGGCGCTACGACTTTTTCAACTCCGCAATGCGGACAAATCCACCTGGCCCTACCCGGACCAGGAACAGTGGATTGACATCATGCAGGCGCACCTTGCGTCATGGCATAAAAACCCGGACAAGAGTTCCTATGATAAACTCAAAGCCAAGCAGGATGACCCGTTGTCTCAAGCTTATTATATGAAATTCCGGGCGGTTGATTTGATTAAGGCGCGGGACCGGAAACAAAAACAAACGGACGTCAATCACCTGGAGGAATTTGAAAAAATTGACGATTATTTAAGTCAGGCGCTCTCGCTGTTTGAGGGGTGTTCGCAATTCGAGGCCGGGCGGATGTATAAAGAATCGGCGGAACGCATTCCCGACCTGCAGGTTGAGCGGAAAATCGAATTGTTTCAAAAGGCGGAACGGTGTTTCATCAACAGCAAAATGGGGCACTTGGCGTGGCGCACCCATGAGGGATTGTCAAAAGCGATGGACATGCAGCGGACCCTCCGGGCTGTCGTCCTGGATAACTCCAAAAACATCGGGGAACTCATTCGGAATCTGAAAAAGGCCACCTCTATTCAGGAGTTTGCCAGGGAGACAGTCAACTTTCTTAACTCTTCCAGTTTCCTGGCGGTGCGGCACGTTCGGTTTTTCCGCCGTGACTCTGACCGTGAACACACCCTGGCCCAAATCCCCGAAACGCTACCGCCTGACTTTAACCCTTTCACGGTTGAACTCCGGTATGGGTATGCCCTTGAGTTCACGGCGGGAACCGACCCCGACGCGTTGGATATGGTCACGTCCCAAATCAAACAACTGATGGATGATTTTATGGTATTGGAGCCGAATGCTCCCCAATCGCTGCCCATCCCGCTGGGGAAGTTGCGATATAACGATATTGGATATTTGCGGGCGGTCGACCAGGCTGAAGCCGTCATTCGGCTGCCAAGGGATAAGAATATCCTGATTACCGGACCGTCCGGGTCAGGAAAAACCATTTTGATTCGGGAAATCCACATCTTAAGCAATGCCACCCGCTTCGGCAATTTGGTTGAATTCAACTGTGCCGGCTTTGGGGATAACTCCGTTCGTTCCTGGTGCAACCTTTCCGGTGCCGCCAAAAACGCGTTTCAGGAGTTCAAGCAGGACTACCCTGGGCTTTTTGGTCAGGCACAAAACGGGGGGACTGTTTTTTTGGATGAGATTGGCGAAATGCCATTGCAGGATCAAGCCAAATTTTTAAAGTGGGTTGAAGACCGTAAATATTATTGGGAAGGCCGACCGGAGGTGTTGATCAATATGAATTTCCGCATTGCTTTTGCTACCAACCGGGACCCGGACGCGATGTCGGGATTCAGAAAAGACCTGCTGCACCGCATTTCCGCCCATCGAATTCACCTTCCCTCCTTGAATGAGGTGCCTGGCCAAATTATTCATTTGGCAGAACTCCAGTTGAAAAAACTGCTGAAAGAATTCGACCTGTCCCCCAAAGCATTTAAATTGAGTCCCGATGTTGAGGACTACCTGAGAAAATTTGATTGGAATTGCGACCAGGGAAATTCCCGCAAGCTGATGAATCTGGTTGAAACAGTGGTGGCGCGAGCGCGGGTGGTGCAGGAAAAAAATCCCGAATTCACTGTCCTTACCCCACAGGCATTTGAAAAATACTCAACGGAGAAGGACCGACCGGATTTATTGCCACAGTACAAAAAAACAGCTTTTTACCAGGAGACTGAGCTTCCATCGGTGGATGAGCCGTCGGTTCCAGGTGAGCCCCTGGTTGCGAGTGAACCGTCACCTGAACAACCAGGGGGCAAAACCCCAACGGTTTTGCGGTTGACCCCGGCTGCCCGCAAGGAAGAATTCAACCCTTTATTTGAGGCTGCCCCGGTTCCATATCCGGACCTGCCAGCCAAACCTGCGCTACAACAAACGTTCCGCGACCTTTTCAACCGATTTGATGTTCCCCTCCAGCCTTTTTTCGGGAATACGCTGGCCTCAACCATTTCCCGCATGCGCCATCCAAATGAAACGACGGTTGGGGAGGCAACTTTCAACCAGATTGTGAATCTGCTGCTCGATCATGATTTTACCATGGGGCAGGAGCATTACGATTTGGTAGTGGCAATGGGGCGGGCATTCAAACGGGTATATCCCAGGTGGAAATTGAGCCCGGAAAAATAAAACGCCTGTTGAGCCCGCATCGGATTCGCGCCGAACCCCGAACGGAAAATGATTCTTCCGTTCGGGGTTCTGGTCTTGCAGTCCATATTCACCCCTGCCGTTGTTCCAGAATGGGAGCCTCCAGCACCCGAAAAGGCCAGGGGACGCCTTCCTGCCCCAGCACAAAGCCCTCGCCCGGTTCCAGCCGGGTGAGTTCCTGGGCGTAGGGTTTGAGGGCCGGGAAGTCGCGCAGGATGCGGGTTTTGTTGTCGGCCTGGACGCGCAGGAAGACCCAGTTGGTGGCGTTGTCGAGCACGGTTTTGGGGAAGTGGGTGATTTGCTGGCTGGCCAGCAGCG
>JAIBAN010000096.1 GCA_019695185.1 Blastocatellia bacterium
TGTTGGCCGCCGTCACACCGGCAATGCTTGGATTTTGCATCGCTGAAGTAAAGCTGTTCGGTCCCGTCCAGGCATAGGTAAAGGTCCCCCCGCCGCCCGGCGTCGCCGTCAGACTCAGGGTCTGTCCTGCCAGCAGCGGCGCGTTGCTCCCCGCCGTCACTGTGGGCAAGGGGTTGACCGTCAACGTCCCGTTGTTGCTGGTCGCGTTCCCACAACCATTCGTCACCACACAGCGGTAGGTCGTCGCATCCGCTGCCTGGATTCCACTTAAACTCAAGGTTGCCGTGGTAAAGCCACTCGCCACCGTGCCTCCCGCGAGCGGTGACGACGTGATATTGACTCCGTTGCGCTGCCATTGGTAGGTCAGCGTCGCCGTTCCCGATGCGGCCACGGTAAAACTCCCGCTGGTTCCGACACAACGAGTCAGATTGGAGGGCTGGCCCGTCACAGAGGGACTGGTACATGCCACGGGCGGGAGGTATTCGCCCCCCGTATTGACCCTTCCAGTGCCATTAAACCCTCCCCAGACAATCATTTCAGCCGTGGTATAGATGGCGGTGAAATTGTTTCGGGCCGCAGGTGCATTGGTGGTGGTGGTGGCTGACCATGTATTGCCTGCCGGGTCATAAACTCCACCTGTGTTGGTTTGAGCTGGCAGAGTTCCCCCCCAAACAATCATCTGGGTTCCGGTCCAGACGGCTTGATGACTGTTTCGCGCCGCCGGTGCCCCAACCGTTGTTATGGTTTGCCAACTGTCGCTGGCCGGGTTATAGCGTCCTCCGGTATTCAAACGGACAGTTGCATCAAACCCTCCCCAGACAATCATCTCAGAACCGCTCCAGACATAGGTATGTCCCACTCTGGGCGAAGCAGCCCCGCTAGTTGACAGCGTTGACCAGGTATTAGATGCCGGATTGTACCGCGCCCCGTCGTTCAGAAAATTACCTCCCAAATCCACCCCTCCCCACACCACCATCAGGCTTCCGGTCCATACCGAGGCCTGCCCGGAGCGGGCCGTCGGCGCGCCGGTGGTTGTCGTGGCCGTCCAACTGTTGGCATTCGGGTCATAACGGCTGCCAGTGTTGGTCGGGTTGAAACTGGTGTCCACGCCACCCCAGATTATCATCACGGAACCGTTCCAAACCGCCGTGTGGTTGTCACGGGCTGCCGGAGCACCGGTCGTGGTGGTTGCAGCCCAGCTATTCGTAGTTGGGTTATACCGACCACCGCTATTGAGTAAATTGAATCCGCTGTCATCGCCGCCCCAGACAATCATGACCGTTCCGGTCCACACTGCGGAATGTACGAACCGCCCCACCGGAGCCCCGGTGGTGGAGGTCACAGTCCAACTGTCAGTGGCGGGCACATAGCGCCCTCCGGAATTGAACGTAGTGGCACCATCCTGCCCACCCCACACAATCATTTCGGAGCCTGTCCAGACGGCGGTCTGAAATTGTCGCGCAACGGGTGCCCCGGTGGTTCCAGTTGCCGTCCAGGTATTGTTTTGTGGGCTGACAATAATCCGCTGATACAGTGGAGCATCGGAAACTGTGACCGCCCCGCTGTATTGATGAGCCTCGCTTGCCCACCATTCATCAAATGAAATTTTTGGCCACCTGACCGAAACCAGCCGAAGTCCATTCCGGTTCTTTTTTTTCAGCCGGTGGATGGTGAAATGTTCTGCGGTTTCCTGTAATGGACTGAGACTGTCGGGTTGCAGGGTTTCAAATGTCTGACTGAACTCGTCAAATTGGATTGCAGTCAGTTCACGGCGGAGCATCCCGTTGCGTCGCCTGCTTTTTGAGGTTGGCAGCACCGTCCGAACGATTTCAGCTTCCTCAGCGATTCCGCTCCAGTGCTGGACTTCTTCGGCGGAACCGCCTCTCTGAATCTCGGTTTCCACAGCTTGCTTTAATGGTCCGTGAATCCGGCTGTCAAAGGCAAATAGCTCCCGGATGGCCCGTTCCACCACCAGCGGTCGGGCCAGACATTCCGCAACCACCGCCGGATTGTCATCCAAGGCTGCCAACAATTCCCTAAGCAGTGCAGGGTCACGGCTTTCCCGGCCCCACCGGTCCATTTCCACCTGAAGCTGTTCTGGTCCGACTGGTCGTCCGAAATAGGTTTCAAGCGCCTTCGATTGTTTGAGATAGGCTTCAACCCGCTGACGGATTTCGGTTTCAGATATGATTTCTGAAAAATCCGGCTTGGGTCCGGGATTTTCTTTCGGCCAAGTTCGATGCTGCCAATACACCTTCTCAATAGCCCGCTGGTAATCAACCCGTTGTTCAAAAGTCAAAGGATAAGAATGCCTGGCAATCAGTTCCCGACCAGGATTGGCAGCAGTTCGGGGAAGCAAGACCCCGGCAATGCCGACGAGGAACAAAAAGACAGTCAGGATTCCACACCAGCGGAATGGAAAACGGAAAATGGTGATTGATTGCATACCTTCCCCTCCAGGAACAAAATCAGCCCAAAGCTGCCCGCCACCGCCGAAAACGAGTGAAAAATGACAGACAAGCCATTGAAAAAATTGCAGTTACAATAATTTATGGAGCACCGGCAACAATTCTCGGTTTGGACAGTGGCGCGATTGGTTTAATCGCGCTTGGTTTGGGTTTGAAATCAGAAAAACTTTGCTTGCAGGGTTACGGTTCCTGATGGCTGGCTTCTTTCAGGCACCGAAAAGACGCGATTAAACCAATCGCGCCACAATTTTTTCCAAACCGAGACAGGTTTGAAACAACCGGCCAGGAACAGTGAGAATTGCCCCATGAAACATCAGTGCTTTGATTCTTCCGGTTTTGAAGTAAGACGAAGAAAAGCCGGGCAGATTACCAAGGGAAAAATCAGGTTGACCTCGTTTTTCCGGATTAAGCCCTCAAACCGCCCAACCTGTTGAATTCAAGGTCTGTTCGCAGGCAGCAGTCAGTAAATATCTCCAAAACAGTTTTTCTTTTCCCCGACTGATATTCTAAAAAGCTGAAAAAACAGGTACATTCCGGTCTTGCGCCCCTGCTTTTCCCTGGCAGTCACAGGAAAGCCGATTCCTCTTCTTTTTTTCAGGTGGGTCAATGCACTGGGTTACGGCAATTGGTTGGTGGGTGAGTCTGTTATGGCTGACCGGAGCGGGAACGTCATCCGCTGTTGCGGGTTCACTCCAAACACCTGCGCCTGTGGTCCCGGAACCGTCGTCCCGACTGGAAATCCTGGCTGACCGGCCAGTGGAACGGGAACTCAAAGGCGGGGAATGCCACCGCTATTCCCTTACGCTGAGCCCCAACTCCTTTCTCCACCTTCAAGTCGAACAAAAAGGCATTGACCTTGCCCTCATCCTGGTCGGGCCGGATGGGAAAGAGCTTCGGAAAGAAAACAACTGGTACAACGGCCCCGTCGGTCCGGAACAACTCCTCTTGCTGGCCACCGAAACCGGGCAATACCGGCTGGAGGTTCAATCCACCAACAAAGAAGCGCCTGCCGGAACCTACGAACTTCGCGTGAAAGCCCTGCGGACGGCCACACCCGAAGACAAGGCACTGGTTGAACTGGAGGAACTGGCCCAAAAGGCGGAGGACCTGCTTGACCAGGGCAAAACCGCCCAGGCTGCCGCCCCCATCCGGGAAATCCTGGACCGGGCCGCCAAAGTTTTCGGCCAGGAACATCAACTGTACGCCAAAGGGCTCAACCTGCTGGGGCTCTATTGGCAACAAGCCCGCGACCTGCCAAAGGCTGAAGCCAATCTGACTGAGGCACTGACTCTGCGGGAAAAAATCTTTGGCCCGAATCATCTGATGGTGGCTGTTTCACTGGTGGACCTGGCCATGCTGCGGCAGGCCCAAAACGATTTTGCCCCGGCGGAAACCGGATTCAAACGGGCCATTGCCATCCGGGAAGGAATTTTGGGAAAAGACAATCCGTCGGTCGCCTACCTTTCGACCTTGCTTGGAGAGGTCTATTACGCCAAAGGCGACTATCGCAAAGCGGAAGCGACGTTCCTTCAGGCTTTGGAAATTTTCAACCGGAACTATCCCGGCGAGCGGGCGGAAAAAACCCGTGCCCTGAATGATGTGGCGTTCACCTTCCAGATTCAGGGTGACTTTGACAAGGCCCTCCGTTCCTTTGAGACAGTGCTGAAAATCAACGAAAAAAACCTTTCCCCCGATGCTCCTCAAATGGCACAGAGCCTGAACAATCTGGGCTGGCTCTATCAGACGTTGGGCGAATATACCCAGGCCGGCCCCCTGCTGGAACGCTCCTTAAAAATCCGGGAAAAAGAATATGGCCCGGACCATCTGCAAGTGGCCCACAGCCTGAACAGTCTGGCCACGCTGTTCAAAGACCAGGGCGATTACATCAAAGCCGAAGCCTATTACCAGCGGGTCGTGGCCATTCGGGAAAAAAACCTGGGGCCGAATCATCCGGAAGTGGCGGCGGCCATCAGCTATCTGGCTTTGCTCTATCAGCTCAAAGGGGATTTGGAAAGCGCCGAGCCGCTCTTTCTCCGGTCACTGGAGATTTCGGAAAAAACCCTGGGCAGCGAACATCCCGATGTCGCCAACAGTGTGCAGAATCTGGGCGAGCTGTACCGTTTAAAAGGGGATTTGGAAAAAGCCGAGCCCCTGTTGATTCAGTCACTGCGGATGAAGGAAAAACAACTGGGGGCAGACCACCAGTTTATTCCCTACACGCTCATCAGTCTGGGACTGCTCTATCAGGTCAGGCGAGACTGGGAGAAAGCCGATGCCGCTTTCACACGGGCGTTGACCATCTGGGAAAAGCGGTTGGACAAAAATCACCCCTTGCTGAGTAACTGCCTGATTCATCTGGCCGGATTGGCCCGCAAACGAAAAAAACCGGAACAGGCAGAATCCTATTTGCTCCGGGCAACCAATATCTATCGCACCAGTTTTTCCGAACAGCATCCGTACCTTGTGAATACCAATTCACACTTGGCCCAAATCAGCCTGCTCAAAGGAAATCCGGCCCAGGCGCTGGAGTTCCAAACCCACTCCAATGAAATTTGTGAAACCAATCTGGTCCGCAATCTGGCGGCGGGTTCCGAACGGCAAAAACTGCTCTATCTGAAAAGCAGCGGTGATTACACCGACCTCACCATTTCCCTCCACGTGCAACATGCACCGGCCAGTCAGTCAGCCGCAACGGCAGCCGCAACCATTGTCCTGCGGCGCAAAGGCCGGGCATTGGATGCCATGAGCCGGAGCATTGAAACCCTGCGTCGTCATGCCAGCCCGGAGGAAAAACAGTGGCTCGACGAGCTGGCAGCCGCCAAAGGCTCCCTTTCCAGCCTGTTGCTCAAAGGTCCCGGTCGTGAAGGCGCGGTCAAACACCAGGAAAACCTGCGTGCCCTGAATGGCCGAATTGACCGGTTGGAAGCCCTGATTGGTTCCCGCAGCGCTCAATTTCAGGCCCAAAACCAACCTATCACGCTGGAGGCGGTCCAACACGCAATTCCCTCCGATGCGGCGCTGGTTGAGTTTATGACCTATCGGCCTTATGAACCCAAACAGGACGAATTTGGCCCGGCCCGGTATGTCGCCTATGTGCTGGGGCGGGATTTCCCGGTGCGCTGGGTGGACCTTGGCCCGACGGCTGAAATTGACCCGCTGTTGGAAGCGTTCCGGGGCGAACTGTTGGGAGGCCAGCCCGCCCGCAACCTGACCCGAATCGAAGGGGAAAACCAGCCGCAGCAAAGCCTGAAACGCGCCCGGCAGGCCGGTCAGGATTTGTACCGCAAGCTGATGAAGCCTGTGCTGGCACTGACTGGCCCCCATCAGCACTTGCTGCTTTCCCCGGACGGCAACCTGAATCTGGTTCCGTTTGCCGCTTTGGTGGACGACCAGGGGAAATTTCTGGTCCAGCAGTTCAGCATGACCTACCTTTCAAGCGGGCGCGACCTGCTGCGGTTCCAATTCAAGGCAGCTTCCGGGAAGAATTTTGTCGTGCTGGCCGACCCCGATTATGAAAAAGGTCCGGGTCCGGCTCTGTTTGGAGCCCAAAGCTCGCCTTTGTTGCGCCTGCTCGGAACCCATCAGGAAGGGGTCAAAATCTCTGAAATTTTCCCGGAAACCCAATTAAAGATGGAGTCCAATGCCACCGAAGCAGTCCTTAAACAGGTGGATGCTCCGATAGTGTTGCACATTGCCACCCACGGCTTTTTCCTGCCTGCCGAGAAAGCCCCAACCACAACGACGGCGCAGCCCGTTCTCAAGACTGACGGCCAGCGGAGCTTCCTGCTGACGGATGTCACCGAAATCCGCAAAACCAATCCGTTGCTGCGTTCAGGACTGTTTTTGGCCGGAGCCAACACAGGCAAAAGCGGCACGGGCGAAGACGGCACGCTGACCGCCCTGGAGGCTACCGGGCTCAACCTCTGGGGAACCGAACTGGTTACCCTTTCCGCCTGTGAAACCGGGCTGGGTGACGTTTTGAGCGGCGAGGGCGTTTATGGCCTGCGCCGGGCCTTTTGGCTGGCCGGCAGCGAATCGCTGGTCATGAGCCTGTGGAAGGTTTCAGATAAAGCAACCAGGGATTTGATGGTGGCTTATTACAAACGACTCAAGGCCGGGGAAGACCGGGGTGAAGCCCTGCGGCAGGTTCAACTGGAAATGCTGGCCCGTCCAAAGACACGCCATCCATATTTCTGGGCCGGTTTTTTTCAATCCGGAAATTGGCAGGCTTTGCCCGCGAAACCTTGAGGGCGGGTTTGCAAATTTGGAGTGCGGCGACTTGTCGCCGCTTTTGCTGGTGGCGACTTGTCGCCACCATTTGGAAAAAACACAAGAAGCAGAATTCGGCGACAAGTCGCCGAAAAACAAAGCGGTGACAAGTCCCCGCACTCCAAATTCGGCGACAAGTCGCCGAAAAACAAAGCGGCGACAAGTCGCCGCACTCCAAAAAAGCCAGACCCGCTATGCGCATTCTCGTCGTCGAAGATGAACCCAAAGTCGCCCGCTTTCTGACACGCGGCCTGGAAGAGGAATTTTATGCCGTGGATGTCGCCCACGACGGTGAAGCAGGGTTGTATCTGGCCGAAATCAACCACTATGACCTGATTGTGCTGGATTGGATGCTGCCCAAAAAAGACGGACTTCAGGTGTTGCAGGAACTGCGCCAACGCGGTTCCCAAACGCTGGTGCTGCTGCTGACGGCGCGGGATGCGGTCAAAGACCGAATTCGCGGGCTGGATTGCGGCGCAGACGATTACCTCACCAAACCCTTTGTTTTTGAGGAACTGTTGGCCCGCATCCGGGCATTGTTGCGGCGGGGGCATTCGGGAGGGACCAACCTCCTGCGGGTGGCGGACCTGACGCTTGATTTGGTGACGCATCAGGTGACGCGCAATGGAACCGCCATTGTGTTGACGCCGAAAGAATATGCCCTGCTTGAATATTTCCTGCGTAACACCGGCAAAATCATCACCAAAACGCAAATCTCGGAACATGTCTGGGACGAACACCTCGACCCCTTTTCGAATGTGATTGAGGTGTACGTTCATTATCTGCGCGACAAGGTTGACCGGGGCTTTGCCAGGCCGCTGATTCATACGGTGCGCGGGGTGGGCTATCTGCTCAAAGAGGAGCCGACCCCATGAAATCCATTCGTTTCCGCCTGTGGTGCTGGTTTGTGGTGGTCTTCGGGCTGATTCTGGGTGGATTTTGCGGCTTTTTATACCTCAAACAAAAACAGAGCCGGTACCAGGAAGCCGACCGCCTGGTGCAGGACAAGGTCATGATTGTTTCAAGTTGGATTTACACCAACCAGGGAAACATCACCCGCCAAATCGAACAGGATTTCCGGCCTGATACCAACCAACTGCGGATTCAAATCAGCGACCTGAAAGGCAGGGTGCTGGGAAAATCGCTCAATCTGGCCGGGCCGCTCCCGCTCTCCGAAGCAACCAGAGCCGAAGCCCTGGCCCGTGAGGAAGTGGTGCTCGAAACCATCCGCATCGAAGGGGGCGAAACGGTCCGGTTGGCGACCTATCCCAGATGGGGGGAACGGGATGTCATCGGATTTGCCCAGGTCGGCCTGACGGGCACTGAAATCAGACGCCCGCTCCTTGAGTTGCAGCGCTGGCTGCGGGTGGCGTTGCCCCTCACAATGGCTGTTTTAATGGCAGGAGCGTGGCTCCTGATTAACCACCTGCTGCGGCCACTGGCCCGGATGACCCGGACGGCCCAGCGAATGAACTCCGAAACCCTTTCCACCGAGCGGCTGGAGGTGGTCAACCCGGCGGACGAACTCGGCCAACTGGCGCAGACCTTCAACGGTTTGTTTGACCGGCTGCAAAAAGCCTTTACCCTCCAGCAACGGTTTGTGGCCGATGCCGCCCACGAATTACGGACCCCGCTCACGGCCCTGCGGGGCGAAATCGAGGTCACCCTGCGCAAACCCCGCCAGCCGGATGATTACCGCGAGGTGCTCACCAGCAACCTGGAGGAAATTGACCGGCTTTCCGCTCTCACCTCAAACCTGTTGCTGCTGGCGCGGGCTGATGCAGGGGAATCCAATCCGGTCCGCGAATCATGCAACCTGAGCGAAATCTGCCGCGCCGTGTGCGGAAAATTGCAGACACTGGCCGACCGCAACCACATCGGACTGGCGGTGGATGGTCTTCCGGTGCTGGAACTGGCAGGCGATGCCGAACAACTGAGCCGGGTCGTGCTCAATCTGGTGGAAAATGCGCTCAAATACACACCGGCTGACGGGTTGGTAAAAGTAACCTTGAGCCAGACCGACGGGCAGGCCAAACTGACTGTCTCCGACACCGGTTGCGGCATTCCGGCGGCTGACCTGCCGTTTGTTTTCGAGCGCTTTTACCGGGTGGACAAGGCCCGCGCCCGCGAAATCGGCGGGACCAGGCTGGGACTCGCCATCACCAAATCCATCATTGAAGCCCATCAAGGCCGTATCGAAGTCACCAGCCCCGGCAAGCAAGGAAGTGTGTTTACCGTCTGGTTGCCGCTTGGTCATGTCAGCGACCGCTTGAGGAAATAAAGCAACCCTGGCATCCGGTTCTTTGACACAACAGGGGATGATCCTGATAATGGCGGTTTTCTCACAGGTACCATCAACCAACCCAGGGTCTGTGGCCCTCCCTCTCTGTTGAATGAAATGGAACCCCAGGTTATGCAGCCTCATGAACCCGCCGTTGGGATTGATTTCGGCACGTCAAACTCAGCCTTGGCCATCGCCCGGCCCGATGGTCAGGTGCAGACCCTTTCCTTCCGCATGAATGGCCGATTGCAGGAAACCATTCGTTCCATTCTGTACTTTGAACCGCCCCCGCCGGGAAAACGCATGTCAGCGGTCCATGTTGGGGAAACCGGCATTCAGGAATATCTTGATTCCGAAGGAAACGGTCGGTTGATGCAGTCTTTGAAATCTTTTTTGACCAGCCAAAGTTTCACCACCACCAATGTTTTTGGCCGCAATCACACGTTGGAGGACCTGATTACCTACATTATCCGCCACCTGGCCCAGACCGCCCGTGAAACCCTGGGGGAAATTGGCACCAAAATCACGGTGGGCCGGCCAATTCGGTTTTTTGGGGCTGAAACACCCGAAGCTGAACAACTGGCATTGGACAGGTTGCGAACGGCGGTGGAACGAGCCGGTTTTACGGACATCCAGTTTGAATATGAACCCATTGGAGCAGCGTTTACCTATCAGCAACGACTCACCTCGAATGAAACCGTCCTGATTGGCGATTTTGGCGGCGGCACCAGCGATTTTTCCCTGCTCCACCTTGAACCAAGTCAGGCGGGAAACCGGCCCCGCGCCAAAATCCTGGGCAATGCCGGGGTTCCGATTGGCGGCAATACCTTCGATTCACGCATTATCCACCACCTCATCAGCCCCAAGCTGGGTTTGGGTTCCACCTTTGTCTCAATGGGCAAAAGCCTGCCCATGCCGAGCTGGATTTACGCCAATCTGGAACAATGGCACCTGCTTTCCTTTCTCCGCTCGGCGGAGGTCGTCCGCACCATCAATCAGGTGCGGGTGCAGGCTTCGGAACCAAACCAACTGGACAACCTGCGCGACCTGATTCAACACAACCTGGGCTATCGGATGTTCCAGGCGGTGGAAAAATCCAAAATTGACCTCTCGCGCCTGACCGAAACCAGGTTTTCCTTTGACGAGCTGCGCCAGCCGATTGAATCCCGGTTGACCCAGGCGGAATTCGAATCCTGGATCAAAATGGACCTGGAACACATAGAGGAAACGGTGGACCGGTTGCTGGTTGAAACAGGGATTTCGCAGCAGGACGTTCACAGTGTCTTTTTAACCGGAGGCTCCTGCCTGATTCCCGCCATCCGAAAAGTATTTATCAACCGGTTTGGGGCTGACCGCATTCGGAGCGGTCAGGAACTGACCTCGGTGGCCTGCGGATTGGCCCTGCGCGGGCTGGCCTTGGTCAGCAATCAATCCACCTGAAAATAAGTTCAGGCGGCACCTTAAAAAAATCTAAGGTTGAACTAAACTTCCTTTAAGCAGCATGTGGCTATGCTTCCTCCGTATCTGAGATTCCCGTTTTTCGGAGGAACCTGCTGTGACCATCCCGACCCCGGTTGAAATTGCCCATCTCTTGAAGCGAACCGGCTTTGCGGCCCGTCCTGCCGACGTTGAAAAACTCTCCCAGGCAGACTGGGAAACCGCGCTCTCACGCCGGGTTGACGAAGCCCAGCCACCCCAAATTGCATCGAATCTGCCGTTTCGGAATTACTATCTGGACCCGGAGGAAGAGGAGGATTACGACCGGGATTTTCTCCTGCTGCTCAATTATGAACTGAACCGGCTCACTGGTTCGGAAATCGGTCTGGGCGACCGGATGCTGTGGTTCTGGCACGGACTGATTACCTCCGGTTATTCAGAGGTGGATGTCGCATCCCTGCTCTTCCGGCAACATCAGCTTTTAGCCAAACATGCCCTGGGCAACTTTCGCCAGATGCTGATTGACATCACGACCGATGCGGCGATGCTGACCTACCTGGGCGGTGACGGGTCCACCGGCGACAGTCCCAACGAAAATTACGCCCGTGAATTGCTTGAGCTTTTCACGCTGGGCCGGGGCCATTATCAACAGGCGGATGTCAGAGCAGCGGCTCTGGTGTTTTCCGGCTGGTATCTGAAACGGTATCCCACCAAACCGGGACTGTTTGACCCCGGTCTGATTGAAGCCCGGTTTGACCCGGAATCCGGTTATGACCAGCCGGTGACCTTCCTGGGCGTGACCGCCAAGTTTGACATTCCGTCCGTGATTGACCGGATTCTGGCTCAGGACGCCTGTGCCACCTACATTGCCCGCCGGTTGTTCCAGTATTTTGTTCATCCCGAACCTGATGAAGCCTCAATTGCCGGTCTGGCCAATGTGTTCCGGAGCGCCAATTACGAAATCAAACCGCTGCTGGCTGCCCTCTTTCGGCATCCGGTCTTTCGGGACGCGGAGGCACGCGGGGCCCGGCTCCGCCTTCCGTTTGAAACCGTCGTGGCCACTGCCGCCGCCTTTGGAATCACCACCAGGGAACTGGATGCCGCTTCATTTTTAATGTCCGCCGGGCAACTGCCGTTTGACCCGCCGAATGTGGCTGGCTGGCCGCTGGACCGGCGCTGGGTTTCGGCTCCCCAGACGATTGCCAGAATTCAGCTTGGCCTTCAGGCGTTTGATTTGTCAGCCCGGAACCCGGCAGTGCTCAAAGTGGCGACGGCAGAAGACCCGGTTTCCGCAGTGCTGGCCCAAACCGGCCTCTATGAAACTTCCACCTCCACTCGAAACGAATTGACCCGTGCCGCTGCCACCATCCCGGACCGTTCCAAACTGGCCCAGACGCTGTTGGCTCTGGCGGTGGCCAGCCCGGAATTCGCTTTTTGTTGAAGCGCCCCATATTCCAATTTTTATCCACGAAGAACCCGAAGCAACCCGAAGCAGATACACAAGGAATTTTTATGAAATCCACGCAACATCCCATTTTGATGAACCGACGCACCTTTCTTGGCCTGGGCGGAATGACCTTGGCCAGCCTTTGCCTGGGAAGCTGTCAGCTTTCAAAGGTCAAAGGCGGCACGCCACCAATCCGGCCCCGGCTGGTCGTGCTGGAAATGAATGGCGGCAATGACGGGTTGAACACAGTGGTGCCCTTCGGTGCCGGAGCCTATTACGACCTGCGGAAACGGATAGCGATTGCCCCCGGCAAGGTCCAGCGGCTGGATTCCATGTGGGGTCTGCATCCGGCCCTGCCACGTCTGGCAGACCGGTTCCGGTCCAATCAGGTCGCCGTCTTTCACGGCGTCGGACATTCCTCCGAACCGGATTTATCCCACTTTGCCATGCAGGATGTCTGGCGGGCCGGGCTTCCCCAAGGGTTTCGGGGAGAAAATCAAACCGGGTGGCTGGGTCGCCTGCTCGATGTGATTGGTGACCCGCAGGCTCCTTTCGGCGGGTTCAGTCTCGCCCCGGCAGTCAGCCCCATGTTGCGGGGTGTGCATGATTATGCCGGGGCTGCCGAATATCCGGGGGCCGGACGGTTACAGTTTCCTGCCGGTTTGGATGACCTGCTGCGGAATGCGCTCCACAATCTCGGAATGCCCACCAAGGCAGACTCAACACTTATGCAGGCAGCCCGGCAGGGGCTGGCACGCTCCCTGCCCATCGCGGACTTTATGAACAACCTGGAACGGCTGGACAAAACCTATCCGAAAACCGACACCGGCTATTCCCTTTCCTTTGCCGCCCGGTTATTGGCCAAAAATGATTGGATCCAGGTCATTCATGTGCCGCTTCCCCTGGATTTTGACACCCATGTGGAGCAGCCCGAACGGCAGGAAGCCAACCTGTCCGACCTCGATGCAGCCCTGGAAGCCTTTCTGCAAGACCTGGAAAACCAGCATCTGGCCGACCAGACAGTCATTTTGGCCACGTCCGAGTTTGGCCGCCGGGTTCGTGACAATGGCGGCAGCGGAACCGACCACGGAACCGCCAATTCCCTCTTCATGGTGGGCAAAAAAGTGAAAGGCGGGTTTTATGGAACCCCGCCTTCGCTGACTAGACTGGATGCAAATGACAATCTGGTGGCCACCATGTCATTTCAGGATGTGCTGGCCACCGTTGCCGAAGGCTGGATGGGCGCACCTGCCTCCGAAGTGGTGCCCGGAGGAAAGCCCCTGCCGGTTTTTCGAGCGTAGCGTTCTGAGTTCCGCCGTTTGGAGTACCGCCTTCAGGCGGCTGTTGAGAGTTCCGCGTTTACGCGGCTGTTGAGAAAACAACCTTCAGGTTGTCCTTTTTGAAAAGAAAAAAGAAAAGACAGCCGCCTGAAGGCGGAACTCCAAACTGCCGCCTGAAGGCGGAACTCTGAACAATTGACTGGACGAATTGAATCCAGTCAACCCACAATGGAACAGGTTTTCCGGCCAGCGGGTCCGTGCAACCGCTGGCCAACCGGTTTTTCCGGAAAAAAACAAGATTCATCCCGTTTTGGTGGAGGTGACGGTTGGATGCGTGCCAGCTTGGTTTGTGGGTTTGCGGTTTTGTTCGCGGTTGGGTTTCTTTTTATCGGAGTTTCGGCGCAGGTGTCACAAACGGCAGCGGATGCTGTTCCGCTCCCAGCGGACAAACCGCTTGAGCAGGAACTCAAGGGCGGTGACCGGCACAACTACACGGTTTCGCTTGAAAAAGGCACCTACCTGCATGCCGTAGTGGAGCAAAAAGGAATTGACGTGCTGGTCACCGTTTACGGCCCTGATGGAGCCAAACTGGTGGCGGTGGACAGTCCGAATGGCACCCAGGGACCGGAACCGGTGTACCTGATTGCCGAACAAAGCGGCCTCTATCGGCTGGAGGTTTCCTCCCTGGAAAAAAACGCCCCGGCTGGCCGCTATGAGGCTAAAGTGGTCGAAAACCGTCCCTCCACGGCCCAGGATGTTCACCGGCTGGCTTCGCAACGGCTCTATGCCGAGGGTATGCAGCTTCGCGGTCAAAGGACCAAAGCAGCCAACCTCAAAGCCATTGCAGTTTTTACCCAGGCGCTGGGACATTATGCTGCGATTGATGACAAAAGCGGTCAGGCGGCTTCGCTCAACAGTCTGGGCATTGTTTCCTACCTGTTGGGTGAAAACCAGCAGGCGCTGGACTATTACGGGAAAGCCCTCCCGTTGTGGGAGGCCCTCGGCAAACCGGGCGGAAAAGCCAATGTGCTGGGCAATATGGGAGTGGTCTATCGGGAACTGGGCGAGACCTCCAAGGCGTTGGCGGCGTATGAGCAGACCTACAAACTTTGGATTGAAGCTGGCGAACGACGGGGACAGGCCATCACCCTCCAAAATATCAGCCTGCTCCATAACTCGCTGAGGGAAAGCGAAAAGGCTGCGGACTATGCCCGGCGAGCGATGAAGCTCTATGAAGAAATCGGAGACCGCCAGGGACAGGCCAACATGTTGAATTCCATCGGGGGCATTCATTCCCTCCGGGATGAGCATGAGCAGGCGCTGGACTCTTTCCAGAAAGCACTCACGTTGCAAATCGCAATCGGGGACCGGCCCGGCCAGGGCTTGGCCTATCTCAATATCGGGGCTGAATACCACGAGTTGGGCGATGACCGGAAAGCCGTGGATTATTATCAAAAGGCGTTGCCGCTCATTGTCGAGGCGGGCGACCGGTCGGTGGAAGCCACCGCGCTTTCCAATCTGGGCAGCGTCTATGAAAAACTCGAAGACCGGCCCAAGGCACTCGAATACTTTACCCAGGCGCTTGGGATTTTCGTCGCTCTGGGGAATCGCCAGGGACAGGCCATTACCCTGCACGGGATGGGTAATGTTTATTCGGATTTGAAACAATTTCAAAAGGCGTTGGACGCTTACGACCAGTCTTTGAAACTGACGGAAGCCACCGGTGACCGGGGAGCCCAGGCCCAAACCCTCAATAGTATCGGAACGGTTTACAGCCGCCTGGGAAACCCGGTGAAAGCCCGCGAATATTATCAAAAAGCAATGCCGATACTGGGGCAGGTCGGGGCCCGCAGTTTCCAGGCCAATACCCTTTCCAACCTGGCCCTGATTGAGCGGGACCTGGGGAATCTCGCGGTTGCCCGGACCCATATTGAGGAAGCGCTCAAACTGGTTGAATTTATCCGGACGAACTCCGGCACGCAGGAAAACCGGGCCTCCTATTTTGCCACCGTCCAACGGTATTTTCAGTTTTACGTGGACCTGCTCATGCGCCTGCACCGGGCCGACCCGCAGGCTGGTTTTGACCGGCAGGCACTGGCCGTCAGCGAACAGGCACGAGCCCGTAGTCTGCTTGATTTGCTGGTGGAATCAGGCACTGACCTCCGGCAGGGGGCTGACCCGCAGCTCATTGCCGAGGAACACCGGCTACAGGACCAAATCACCGCCAAACTGAAAGACCTGACCAAACTGCTCACCTCCAAACACACCGAAGCCCAGGAAACCGAGGCCAAGCAGGTCATTGAAACCCTGACGGTGAACTATCGCCAAGTGCAGCAACGGATTCGCCAAACCAGTCCGCGCTATGCGGCCCTGACGCAACCCAAGCTGGTGACGCTCAAGGAAATTCAACAGGAACTGGATGCGGATTCCATGCTGCTTGAATACCTGCTGGGGCAGGAAGGCAGCTATCTGTTTGCCGTCACGGTGGATTCCTGTGCCGTCTTTCCCTTGCCCAAACAAGAGGAAATCGAGCCGATTGCCCGCCGGGTATATGACCTGCTGACCGCCCGCAACCGTCTTTCCGGGTCACCGGAGGAAATACTGACCAACATTAAACGGGCGGACCAGGAATTGGGAGCGGCAGCAGCTTCTTTGAGCAATCTGATACTGGGTCCGGTGGCTGACCGGCTGGGGAAAAAACGGTTGTTGATAGTGGCCGACGGCGTGCTGCAATACATTCCCTTTGGGGCGCTTCCGAATCCACAGGGTTCGGGATTCAGGGTTCAGGGTTCAGGGTCCAGGGTCCAGGGTCAAGAAAAAACCACTCAGTCCTCAGTCCTCAGTCCTCAGTCCTTTCCCTCGTCCTCAGTCCTCAGTCCGCTCCTGGTTGAACACGAAATCGTCAACCTGCCGTCAGTTTCGGCCCTCGCCATTCTGCGGGCGGAAAAACGGGCAGAAAAGCGCAACCGCACAACTCCCGCGAAGCTGCTGGCAGTGCTGGCAGACCCGGTTTTTGGCGGCACGGATGACATCAGGGTGCGGTCGCTTTCCAGCCAGGGCCGAACCCAAAACGGAATTCCGGAACTGACTGCCGCCAACCGGCAAACCCTGGCCCGACTGGTGGAACCGGCACCTGCGTCCGCTTCTCCGGCGGCGGCTGCCGGGGAACGAGGTGTGCTTTTTATTCGCCGCCTGCCCGCCAGCCGCCTGGAAGCCGAGTCAATCAGCGGGTTGGCCAGTCAGGCCGAAACGCTCAAAGCGTTGGATTTCTCAGCCACGCGTGCCTTGGCTATGAGTGACCAGATGAGCCAGTATCGGTTTGTTCATTTTGCGACGCATGGCTTGCTCGATGCCGACCATCCGGAACTGTCAGCCCTGGTTCTGAGTCTGATTGACCAGGAGGGCAAACCCCAGGATGGCTTTCTGCGGGTGTTTGACCTCTACAACCTGAATTTCCCGGCTGAAGTGGTCACGTTGTCGGCCTGCAAAACCGGACTGGGGAAAGAAGTTCGAGGTGAAGGACTGATTGGCATGACGCGCGGGTTTATGTATGCCGGAGCTTCCCGCGTGGTGGTCAGTTTATGGAATGTCGAAGACAAGTCCACCGCCGAATTGATGAAAGAGTTTTATCAAAACATGCTGGGTCCGGCCCGGATGACCCCGGCGGCGGCGCTTCGGGCGGCTCAATTGGCAATGTGGAAGAAAAAGCGGTGGGAAATGCCTTACTACTGGGCTGCGTTTGTGATTCAGGGTGAGCCAAGGTAACCAAGGGAAAAAGAAACCCTTCCTTTGAAAGCAAAAAAACAGCCGGACCCATTGAAGGAAGGTCCGGCTGGCAGAAACATAATTGGGTTCTGCAACCCTGGAGCAGCTCTTTGTTCAGAGTTTCTCGTTCAGAGTTCCGCCTTTAGGCGGCGGTTTGGAGTTCCGCCTTCAGGCGGCGGTTTGGAGTTCCGCCTTCAGGCGGCCAGTGAAAGGTAAAATGCAAAAGGTAAAGGTGTCAGCAAAGATGTTGTTGTTTCCTTTTTCCTACTTCCTTTTTCCTTTTTCCTTCTGAACCGCCGCCTAAAGGCGGAACTCCAAACCGCCGCCTAAAGGCGGAACTCCAAACTGCCGCCTGAAGGCGGAACTCTGAACTGTTTCTGAACTATTTCAGATAAATGTCCTCGTTGCCGTTGCGGGTGTCGGTCCAGACCACCACCGGCACGCCGTTCACCACTTTGAGCCCAATCCTGGTGCCCAAATTGGACGTGGTGTCGCGGTTCGGGTTCGACCGTGAGTCATTGGACGGCACGGTTGACACAATTGAATGCGTGAAGCTCTGCCCGCCGTCACCCGATTGTGCCAGCCGCACCAGCACCGTTTCATTCCCCAGGCTGTGCCGCGTGTCGCGGTAGCCGATGCTCAAGGCTCCTTTCGGACCAACATCCGCCACCCCGTGGAACTGGTCGCCGCTTGTGACATCACTCACCAGGGTTGGCACGCTCCAGGTTTTGCCGTTGTCCGCACTCCGAGACAAAACCACATCCAGCCCGTCTCCCGCCTGCGTGAACACTGCATAGAGCGTTCCGGTCTGGAGCGGGTCCGCCACCAGCGAGAGATTCGCTGTCACTTCCTCTTCCGGCATGGCCGGAATCGTCCGCCCGTACCCAATTCCCGTGGCGGCAATCGTTTGGGCCGGACCAAAGCTCAGATTGTTGTCGCTCACGGCGAGACGAACTTCCCCGCCCGTGCCGGCATTCTTGGCCGTCCATTCCTGCCAGCCCAGATAGAGCGTGTCTTTCGCCACGGTCAGGACCGGATGCGACACCGTTCCACTGGCCACCGTGGCCTGAATCAGATTCGTCCCCAGCGCCCGTGCCACGCTGATGCTGGACGTGTCGTTGAGCGTATCCACCGTTTCCCAGGCCACATAGGGCGTTCCCAGCGAATTCACCGCCAGACTTGGACGCGCCACGAATTTCTGTTGCGTTGTGTTGTACTCGGCAATCGCCACCGGCGTGGTGAAAGTCAACCGGTCACCCAACCTGCTCACCACCAGCGCATTGGCCGAATCTTCCAGATTGCCCAGTGTGTAGACCACGACCAAATCACCTTGCGGTGTGTAGACCAATGCCGGAGCATTTGCCACATAGTATTCCCGTCCGTTGACCACACGGGAGAGCGCCTGGGTCCGCCACGATGCACCGCCGTTGTCCGTCCACCGCACCACCACATTGCGGGTGGCGTAATCATCCGCCGCCACCGCAAACCGGTTGACATCCGTCGGATGCTTGGCCATCACCGGGCTCGTCTGCGTGCCAATCCCGCCAATCACGGCTGTTTCGCTGACCGCTTCCGGTTCCAGTTCCAGCTTGGTGCCGAAACTGCTCCCGCTCGCGCCGAATTTCTGATTGACGGCAAAGCTGTAGCTGCCCACCTTGTCCGCCCGTGGCGAGGTGCCATTGACGGCATACAAATCCACATACAACTGGAACGGCACCCGCACCGTGGCAATTCCCACCGTGAAGCTCACCGTCCGCGTGGCATTCGGGGCCAGGGCTCCGCCCACCACCGTCTGCTGACTGTTTACCAACCCGCCAGTTGGCCCGGCAGCCACGAAGTCATCCGCCGTCTTCAGCCGGTAGGTGTTCGCACCCGCCTGCAACTGGGTCACCCGGAAGTACATCGGCCCGTTCAACGTCACCCCGCTCGTGTTGCGCAGTGTCGTCGTAATCGTGAAATCACCGATAAAGCCGGTCGAGGGCGTCATGTTGGAACTCGTACCCGTCACTGTCACCGTCGCGCTCGCATTCAACTGCCGCGTGATGTTGACCGTGTAGGCCCGGTTCCCCGTGCATCCCGCCACGCCGGTGGCTGTCACGGTAAAATTGTAAGTCCCTGAAACACTTGGGGTTCCTGACAATACCCCGGCACTCGAAAGGGAGAGACTGGTGGGTACTGCCCCTGCCGTCACCGCGAAGGTGAACGGTCCGCCTGCCCCGCCCGTGGCCGACAGGTTCTGGCTGTAGGCGGTTCCCGTCACTCCGTCCGGCAAGGTCGTCGGACTGACCGTCACCGTCCCGCAGGGGTTGTTCGTCAGACTGAAATTGACGCCGGTCGCCACCCCCCTGGCACTCGCCGCCACCGTGTAGGGTCCGCCTGCCGTCGCATTGGCCGTCACCGTTCCGCTCGTCGCCGTCCCGCCCGTGATGGTCGCCGGATTGCCTGCCAGCGTGCAACTGGCCCCGCTGCCCGGCGGCGTGAACGTCACCTGTCCGCCGTTCACCGGTTCCCCGTTGGCGCTGGTCACCGTCACCGCCAGCGGATTGGTGAACGCCGTCGTAACCGTCGTGCTTTGATTGTTGCCACTTGCGAGTGCCATCGTGAACCCGCGCGATTCATAGGCTCCGATGTCGGTCGTCCCCACGCGGGATATGCCCCGCTGGTCCGTTGCCGGTGCCCCGGTCGCGGTTCCGGCATTGATAGCCGGACTCCCCGGCAGGAGCGGCACGGTTTGTGTTGCGCCGCCGTTCGCACCAAGCGTTCCCAACAAGAAATTTGAGGTGGCAAGGATATTTCCGTTCGTTCCATTGGTCAGCCCGCCGGTTCCATTGTTTTGGATGAAGTTGTTGAAGGAACCCGCCGCGTTCACCGTTCCTTCAATTGCTGTGTTGAACGAACCGGTGTTCAGCGCAATTATCGTGTTCGTCAAAGTCACTGTTCCAGCGGCTGAGATTCCCCCTCCCCGGGTGGCCATGTTGGCCGTGAAGGTGCAGTTGACCAGGTTGGTGGTCGGGCCGAAAATTAACAATCCGCCGCCGAAGCTGCCAATGCTGTTGGGCACGGTGTTGCCGCTGACGGTGCAATTGGTCATCGTCAGGATATCGTCGTTTTGGATACCACCCCCTTGGGGGGCGGTGTTGCCGGAAATGGTACAGCGGGTGAGAGTTGCCGTCCCACCGTTTTGCACTCCTCCGGCTTGACCGGTGCCTTGGTTCCCGCTCACGGTGCAATCGGTCAGGCTCAAGGTACTCCCGTTTTGGATGCCACCGCCAGCTCCCGTCACATTGCCGTTGGTTATCGCCAGATTGTTCATTGCGACGGTGCCGCTCGTGACATTGAAAATCCGGAAAGCAATCACCCCGCTCCGGGTCACGGTCACTCCGCTCCCCCCGTTGATGGTCAGGTTCTTGTCGACGACCAGTTCCGCCGAAGTCAGCGTCACCGTCGTCACACCCGCCTGGAACGTGATGGTGCTGCCCGCACAGGCATTCGCAATCGTGTCGCGCAGGGAACCCGCGCCGCTGTCATTGCCGTTGGTGACCACGGTCGAAGCCAGGGTAATCACCACCGTATCGCTCGATGCCGTGCAGGGACTGTTGGAAATCGTCCATTGCAAGGTATAGGCCCCCGCACCACCTGCCGGGGTAAAGGTCGCCGTCGGGCTGCTCGTGCTGCTGAACTGCGCGGTGGAGGTGCTCGGTCCGCTCACCACCGACCAGACCCCTGTGCCGCTCGTCGGCGTATTTGCCGCCAGCGTCGCCCCGCCACTGCAAATGGTCTGGTCGGTTCCGGCCACCGCCGTCGTTGGATTGGCGTTGACCGTGTAGGTCTGGCCGGTAAACGTCAGGTTCGTAATGGTCGGACTGACCCCGGTTGCATTCACCATGTTGAGCCCCAGCGTCGCCCCCGCCGTGCCGGTATTGGCGGTCACCGTCCGGGTGGTGCCCGAACCGCTGATGCCCGTGATGGTGGCTCCGGTTCCGCCACTCAGCGAAAAGTTTGACGTGGCGACACCTGTCACTGACGCGGCAAAGGTCACCGTCCAACTGACCGAGGTGCTGACACAGGCCGGATTGGTCGAGGCCCGGTTGATGGAGGAAACCGTCGTTCCGGCGGCATTGTTCGTCAGGCTGAAATTGACCCCGGTCGCCACACCGACGGCACTGGCCGACACCGTGTAGGGTCCGCCCACCGTGGCATTGGCCGTGACGGTGCCGGTCGTGGCCACGCCGCTCGTGATGGTGGCCGGGTTTCCGGCCAGCGTGCAACTGGCTCCGCTCCCCGGCGGCGCGAAGGTCACGGTGCCGCCGTTGACCGGATCACCACTGGCGCTTGTTACTGTTACAGCCAAAGGACTTCCGAAAGCTGTGCTGACGGCGGTGCTCTGGCTGTTGCCGCTGGAAATGGCCATGGTGAAGGCGCGGGCCTCATACGCCCCGATGTCGGTCGTGCCCACGCGGGAGATGCCGCGTTGGTCCGTCGTGGGCGCGCCGGTCGCCGTTCCGGCATTGATGGCCGGACTGCCCGGCAGCAAAGCGCAGGTCGGGGTGGTGCCGCCATTGTTGGCTACGGTTCCCAACACCGGATTGGTATTGATCAAATCCCCGGTCGCCGTCGGAGTCAGGCTCGCATCGCTCACCAGATTATTTCCCTGCGAGGTCAACGTCAGAGCCGGGCCGCCCGCAGCGACAGCGCGGATTTGAGGGTCGACATTGTTGGCGATAATTGTGTTTCGTAACCTGAGGGTGTGGGATTCCCCAGCGCGCAATTGGACGATATATCCGTTCCCCCCGTTATTGGCAATCGTGCAATTGGTCAAAGTGGTGGAGGCGACCGGCGCACTCGACTCATCAATTCCCCGGCTGGAACATTCGGTGATGGTGCAATTGGTCAGCGTGGCCGCGCCGCCGTTGATCAAGCCGGTGTTGGTACTGTTGTTGATCGCGCAGTTGGTCATGGTGAGTGAGACGAAAGAAGCGATCGCTCCGCTCCCCCCCAGACTGTCTTCAAACGAGCAGTTGCTGACGGTGGCACTTCCCCCACCCACCTCCAGTTGCGCCGCATTGAGGCCGGTGCTGGTGCTCCCGCCGGTCATCCGTAACCCGCTCATGGTCAACGAGATTCCGTTGGCCACGCTCATGATCGTGAAGCTCCCGCCCGTGACCGTGATGACATTGGCCCCTGGCCCGTTGATCGTGAGGGCACCGGTAATTTGGGGCAAACTGCTCGTCAACGTGATGGTTCCGGTCAACCCGGCCTGAAAGTTGATGGTGTCGGCCCCGGTCCCATTGTTGTTGGCATCGGTAATCGCCTGCCGCAGGGAACCGGTCCCGCTGTTATTGAGGTTTGTCACGGTAAAGGTGGCATTCGGCACAAAACTGCGTGCCTCAACCAGCGGAGGGTTGACCGGAATGCCGGTCGGCTCCTGTTGCTTTGCCAGCGGGGCCGGTTCCGGCTGAAAACCCAGCCATTTCCGCGCCGAGGTGGTTTGCGGCAGCAGGCAGAGGCTTCCAATGATCATGATAAGAACTGTGATTCCAATAATTTGGCGTAACATAGTGAAATTTTCCTTGATCACTCACAGGTGAAAAACTGGCATCCGGCTGGTGGTTTCCATCCACTTGCGGATGTCAGAAGACAACACTTCTCCCTGCCACTTGGGTGGCGTGGTGCTTTGGCTGTGTGAGTCTGGTTGCGTTCAGACAAGTCTTATGTGGTCGGCGGCGGTTCTTTTTGGTTTGGTTGGGTGATGGAACCGCTCCGCTCTGGTTGTTCGTGTGTTGGTTGACTGGTTTGCATCCCGGTTTCCGGCAACGCTGGCAGAGTTTCATGACCGCACAGCGGACAGCGCCCCACAGGGATGGAACCGCTCGGTTCCGAACGGATGATTTCGTGGGTGACGATCCTTGTGTAGGTACGCCGAATTTGAGACATAACTTCCCTTCACTGCCACTTTCTGTTAAAAAGCCAGTTGCCTGTGGCCTTGGTTCTCAAGGCCGGGTGCGATTTGTTTTTTTGTCTTTGCGAGAGTGGCAACACCCTACAAAAAATTGCATCAGGCGTCCCCAAGCATCTTTAATTTTTCTGTAATTTTTCTATAAGTAAAGCCTAAGTGTTTTTGGAAGAACGAGATAACGAAATTTACGAATTTGGTCCATTCCGCCTGGAGGTGGCTGAACGACGGCTTTACCGGGACGGGGAGCCGCTTGTTTTGCCCCCCAAAGCCTTTGACGTACTGGTGGTTTTGGTCCGTCACGATGGGAAATTGCTCTCGAAACAGGAACTGTTGGACCTCATCTGGCCGGGGCTCGCGGTTGAGGAAGCCAATCTTGGGAACAACATTTCCTTCCTGCGCAAGGCTCTTGGGTCCACGGCTGCCGAGGGTTCAATCATTGAAACCGTTCCCCGACACGGGTATCGCTTTCGGGGGAACGTGACGCTCCTCCAGCCGCCAGCGGTGGTGATTGAACGCTATACGGTCACGGAGGTCGTCACCGAAGAAATTGACCTCCCGTTTGATACGCCCTCGGCAACCCCGCTGATTGACCTTGGACCAGTACCGCCCCCAAAACAGATTGAATCCGGCAGTCCGGTTTCCCTGCCTCAGCCCCCGCCGCCAGCCCTGGCCCGCGCCAAATGGCCGGCGTTGCTCCTGATTGGCATGGTGTCGTTGCTCGGTTTGGGTTTTTTTGCCGCCAAACTGACCGCCCCGTCGAACAGTCCCGCTCTGCCGCCTCCCCGGATTGTACCGGTGACCAATCTTTCGGGTGAGAAAATCCACCCTGCCTTTTCGCCAGACGGAAAACAACTGGCTTACGCCTGGGACCAGCGCGAAACCGAAGATTTCGATATTTATATTACTCAGGTTGGCAGCCTCACCCCGAAACGCTTCACCGACAACCCGCTCAAGGAGTTTCGTCCCGTTTGGTCGCCGGACGGCAAATATCTGGCATTCCTGCGCGGTCAGAGCGAAACCCTCGAACTCATCATTAAATCCATTGAAACCGGAACGGAACGTTCGCTGGGCATGGTGCAGGGCGGACTTTCCTGGTCACCTGACGGCAAATATCTGGCAATTCAGGATTTGCTGCCTGAAAAAACCCAGACCGGCATTTTTCTGCTGGAGGTGGAAACCGGCCAACGGAGCCTGCTGACCAACCCGCCGGCTCCCTGGTATGACCTGCGGCCGGTCTGGTCGCCCGACGGCCGAAAGATGGCGTTTCTGCGGAGACAAGCTGAATATGGTGATATTTGGGTGGTACCCGCCCAGGGTGGGGCCCCCAGGCAGATAACGTTTGAGAAACAATTGCTGGACAGTTTGGCCTGGATGGCTGATGGGAAAGAACTGGTTTTTTCCTCAAATCGAGCGGGCGATATTGCCCTGTGGCGGGTTTCGATCTCAGGTGGGGAACCGCAGGCGGTGACCCCGGCCAATGGCATTCCGGCGGATGTGGCTGTGTCCCCAACCGGTCATCGGCTGGTTTATCACCAGATGCAATTCAGTACCAATCTATGGTCCCTCAAACGCGCCAACCCGAACCTTCCCTGGTCATCGGCCAATGTGGGGCAGCCGGTACCGCTCACCGCCACCAGCCGCTGGGCTGACAGCCCCAACTTTTCACCCGATGGCAACCATATCGTTTTTGCCTCGAACGAATCGGGCACCGGTGAAATCTGGACCTGCAAGGCGGATGGCACGAATCCCGTCCGGCTTACCTTTTTCAACAAAAACTTGGCCGGAACACCGCACTGGTCACCTGACGGACAGACCATCGTTTTTGACGGCGGAACGAACGGGGAAAAACTGGTCTATCGCATGAGTGCCCAGGGCGGCACGCCGCAACTGCTGACCGAACATGGAATCGCCAATAACCTGCCCTCCTGGTCGCGGGACGGAAAATGGATCTATTTCTGCTCGCAACGGACGGGCAAACGGCAAATCTGTAAAATGCCAGCCACCGGCGGACCGGCGGTCCAGGTGACCAAGGTCGGCGGATTTGAATGCTCCGAATCGGTGGACCAAAAACGGCTGTACTTCACCAGTGACCGGTCGACTCCGGGCATTTGGGAACTTGATTTCACCACCGGGCAGGAAAGACTCATCCCGGAACTGGCCCACGCCGGCCGGTATCGCTATTGGGCGGTGGCGGCGGGAGGCATCTTCTTTGCCGCACCGAACGCCTCCCAAATCTGGATTATCAATTTTTTTGATTTCAAAACCCGCACCATCCACGAAGTCACCACCATTCGTGGGGCAGTCCTGCGCGGCCCCTCGGGGCTGGCCATCTCACCCGACTTCAACCAATTGGTTTACGCCCAGAAAGACCAGTTCGGCACCGACTTGGTGATGGTGGAAAACTTTCGCTGATTGTTTTGAGTCCCGCCTTCGGGCGGCTGTTTTGAGTTCCGCCTTCAGGCGGCAGTTTTGAGTTCCGCGTTTACGCGGCTGGATTTTTCTTTTCTTTCAAACCGCCAACCTGAAGGTTGGCTGCCCAACCGCCGCCTGAAGGCGGTACTCCAAACCGCCGCCTGATGGCGGTACTCTGAACTTTTTCTGAACGCAAAACTTAGAACTCTTTCAGCCGAGTCAGGAAAATGTCCTCCGAACCGGTGCGGGTGTCAGTCCAAACCAGCACCAAGCCGGTTTTTCCAACCGCAGCCACCCCC
>JAIBAN010000097.1 GCA_019695185.1 Blastocatellia bacterium
ATTAAAATGCGGGGTTTTCTGCTGGCTTCCTATAAACCTCATCTAAGGAGAAACTCAAACGCATCAGCTCCGCCCTGTTTTTTTAACTCTCCCCACTGGGACGTGGAGTGGTGAACAGCTTGAGGGGTTATGAATGAAATCAAATGCACCCTGGCTTTGAGGTGTCCAAAAACATGGGATGAACTATCAGCTACCAGTGAGTCCAAGGTGAGGTTTTGTGAGCATTGCAGCCAGAATGTTTATTGGGCGGGAATCAGCAGGAGGTTGATAGATTTGCCGCTGAAGCAAAATGCATCGCTTTTCAGACTCTCGAATATGCCATTCTGGGGAGGCCCGCTGGTTCGTTGACAGATTATTCTCTGGTCGTGCTCAGGCAGAATTTGAACGGGAAAAAATTGGCAACTATCTCAAATACTTAAGATCATATCTTTCCATTCCGTGAAGTTCGATAATTTGGAATATACCGTTTTGTCGGTTTATCCAAAAACACCCAATAGCGGCTATCAGGATTGTATCGGCTGGTCTTGCAAACCACGCTCTGGCCCGAGTGTTGCTCCTCTTTGCCACTGGCAGCCCAATCTGTTTTGGGGACTGATTCAGTGGCTATTTGACAATGAACACCGGGCTGTTGGCACTGCCAGAGTTCCCAGCCTGATCCCGAGCAATGACTTTGACAACACCGGTTTTGGTTTTGGGCACGATGGCTGGAATATTCCACACAAACCGCTGCACCTGTCCGGCCAAACCTGAAACAACCGGAACCTGAAAATTTTTCCCATCTTCTGCAAATTGAATGTCATGGGCGGCCACTCCGACGTTATCGCTTGAAGCCCAGGTGATTTGCAGCATGGCATCATGCAGCCGTTTCACTTTCTTTTTGGAGAGTTCCACCCGGGCAACCACCGGGTTTTCAGTATCGCCTGCATTGACCGTGAGCAGGGCCGTAGCGGATTTGGCCGGGCCACTTTCCCGGGCGGTCAGGTTATTGAGCAGGTTGGTTTTGATTCCTGGTTTGGTGGCGGTCACCGAAACCGTGATTTTTCCGGTTTGGCGGGGTGCCAGAATACCATTGAACAGGGAAACCACATTTCCGGCGGCTGTCACTTCTCCTTGGATACCTTCGACAACAGCGCTTTCACCTGCCTGGACCAAGACTCCATCCGGCAGGCTGTTGCGGAAACTGATTCCCGACAAAGGCGTGGAATTGGGGTTGGTCAGGGTGATGGTGAGTTGGGTGCGTTCGTTGACCTTAATCGTCGCTGGGAAAAACTGAAGCGTTGCCGTCGGCGGATCTTCGCCAGCCAGCACCGCTACTGTATCTCCAACTGCGAATGATACATAAGTCCGGTTTATCCCGGCATGAGTACCAATTCCCAACGGTGTCCGGAAACGGGGAAATTCATCCGGTCGAAAAACTTCCAGCAATTGGTTGGTGGCTCCATCCAGAATCGAAATGGAATTGAAGAATGAACTTGCAACAAAAACCCGATTGGTGGTCCGGTTGATGGCAATTCGGGAGGGTGGGCCTTCCAGCGGAATCCGGGCCAGGACGTTCTTGGTATTCAAATCCATCACCACCACGAATTTGTCCCGGTTGTCTGAGACGTACAACCGGTTGGTTTCCGGGTTGAGGGCCATACCGTAATAAAAGGTTCCTTGGGGAAGTTCGATGGAGGGGTGTATTTCAAGGGTTTCCCCGTCCACGATCTGAACCGCACTGCTTTGCTGCGAGGCAAGATACACCAGATTGGTTTGCGGGTTGACCGTAATTTCATTGGCCGCAACGGTCAGTTTTTGAGTTTTCAACAATTGCCCGGAATTTCCATCGAAGGCGGTTACGGCTGGATCATCATACAAAGCCACAAAAAGGCGATTGGTCACCGGGTTGACGATTAAGGAGGTTGCTGGCCTTCCCAGTGGAATGGTCTTTACGACCTGATTGGTTGCACCATCAATGATGGACACCAGGTTTTCCCGCTCGTGATTGACAAAAACCCGATTGGTCACCGGGTTTACCACAATGCCGCTGGGCTGAGGATCAACATTAATCTGGTTGAGGACTGTATTGGTCAATGAGTCAATCACGGTCACAGTATCAGCCAACCGATTGGCGACATACACCCGGTTGGTTTTTTCATTGACGGCGATGTCCGTTGGATCCGCCCTCAACACAATTTTTTCCACCAAAGAATTGGTGGCACCGTCAAATGCCAGCAGATAGGAATTTTCCCCGCTCATGAGAAGGATCCGGTTGGTACCCGGAACCAGCGCCAGCCCGAAAAAGGCCCGTTTGCCGGTCAATGTCCCCACCACCGTGTCGTTGGTTCCTTCCACCACCGAAACGGTATTATCAAAAAAACCGGTGCCTTTCCCGTTGAGCACATAAATCCGGTTGGTTTCAGAATTGACCGCCACATCTGCCGGAAAGATTCCCACGGGCACTGATTTCACGACCGCATTGGTTTCCCCATTGACCACCACCAACTCTCTGGCTCCGCCCAGATAAATCCGGTTGGTCAAAGGGTTAACTCCGATACTGGCCCGCGAGTCGGGGCTCGGAACGCTGATCTGGGAAAGGATGCTCTGGTTGTTGGCATCAATCACCAGCAACTGACCGGTGGAGCGGTAGACATAAATTCGGTTGTTCAGCGAATTGACAGCCAGAGCCTGATTCAGAAAGCCGGGTTGGGGCATTTTGATAGTGGCGGTCTGGATGCCGTTCTGGGGGTCAATGACCAGCAAATGTTCGCTGGTCAGGGCGTAGAGTTGCGTCCCTGAGCCATTGAAAGCCAGCCCAAAAAAATCTATCGATGGGGGAAGGGGTAACGGTTCCCTGGCCTCCAAAGTGGTACCGTCCAAAATGAACAGCCGGTTAAAGGAATCAACCACATAGATTTGGTTGGCGGTGGGGGAGATGGCGCAGGTCTGGAGGTTAAAGGTCACCCGTTGCTGGCGTACAACCCGGTTTGTCACCGTATCAATCACGGCCAAAATCCGATTCGGGCCAAAAACCAGCACCTGTTTGGTTACCGGATTCACATAAATTTTGGAGTAAAAAAAGTCGAATCCCAAGCCCAAATCAATCTGGGACACTGGGGCAGCGTTTGGAGCAAGGTCCCGTTGGGCCGAAACCAATTCCCACGAAGGTAAAACCAGTCCCGGCAGAAACAACAACAGCCAAAACAGTCCGAATCGAAAGGGTTTCATGATCCGTCGGCTCTCCTTATTTTATGGTCAGTGGACCACTGTTGGCTTCACTTCGGTTGCCGCCCCCGTCGCGGGCAATCACCTTGGCCACGCCATTCTTGGTTTTGGCCACACTGGCCGGCACTGTCCATGTGTAGGATTGGGCGGTTCCAGCCAAGCCGGAAACCACTGGAACTGAAAAGGTTTGGCCATCCGTTGCAAACTGAAGGTCATGCCCGGCCAAGGTTTGGTTGTCGCTTGAATTCCAGGAAATGGTCACGGTGGGGTCCGTTTTCCGTTGCACTTTTTTCTTGGAAAGCGTCACGTTTGAGATCATCGGCGGTTCAGTGTCAGGCACGGCTTTGGTAATAAAGGAAACTGTATCGCTATCATAATTGGCTGTGTAGGCTCGGTCCCCCGTCGAGTTGAAGGCAACCGCACGCGGGCCTTTTCCAACCTGAAGCAGCGCGATTGATTGCAGGGTTTTGCTGTCGATTATCTCTATCCGGTTGTTCAGGCTTTCGGCCAGAAACAATTGCTGAGCAACAGGATTGTTGACAATTCGCGACGCGGTCACCTGAATCCGGAAAGGGTTTTCCGGGGCCAGGGTCTCAGCATTAAACACCGAAGCCATAGTGCTTCCCAAATTTCCCACAATCAGCCGCCGATTGCCGGTCTCAAATGCCAAACTGCGGGCCAACAGGTTCACTGGGACACTTGGAAGAAAGGTTTGGGTCTTCCCCTCCATGACGATAATTTTCCTACCCGAGGTGTCCATGAAAAAAATCCGGTCGGTGGTGGGGTCACAGGCAATTTCAAAAATGAGCAAACCTGAGGTTCCCTTGACTGTATTGGTGGCTCCGTCAACCGCGGTAAAACCCAACCCGCCCAGATAAACCCGGTTGGAGAGCGGATTGACCACAACCGACTGCGGTTCAAAAGGGAGTGGAATGGTGGTCAGCACGGTTTCATTGGAGCCATCCAGGACAATCAACGTTTTTTCACCTTGGTTGGCCACATAAATTCTGTTGGTGGTGAAATTCACCCCGATTTCGGCCAGTCTCCCGGTTAATTCAATCGTTTTCACCAAGGCACCGGTCGTCCCGTCGAGGACCGTCACCACAGACCGGTTTGCGTTTGTCACCAAGACGTGATTAGTGGTCGGGTTAAAAGCGACTCCCACCGGCCCATTCCCTAAAATAACGGAAGGTCGGACCATTTTGCTGACTGTATCAACCACTAGCAGTTGATTGGTTGTGTCCTGCGAGAGGTAGAGCCGGTTGCGACCCTGATCAATCAGAAACCGGCCAAACCCCGCAGCAATAGGAATATTTCCGGAGACCTGGTTGGATTTCAGGTCAATTACGGAAACCTGCTGCCCCTGGAAGTTATAAGTGTAAAGCAGATTGGTAGTTTCATTCAGGCCGATTCCATAAGTGTCGGGCATTGGAATTGTGCCCACTTTGGCATTGGTGGTGCCGTCCAGGATAAGGATTTCACCGGTATTGGCTAAACGGAGGTAGATTCGATTGAGCCCTTGATGAATGCCGATTTCGGTAACTTGGTTAGGCAGGTCCAGATTGGCGGTAACCGTGTTGGTCGTGCCATCAATAACGGTCAGCTTGGCGGAATTATCGTAGATAACATACACCTGATTCGTTTCGGAATTGAGCGCGAAATCCTTCAACCCGCCATTGGCTGGCAAACTGATGGTACTGCGGATGGTGTTGGTCGCTCCGTCAAGTACCAAGATCTGGCGGGTCCGCGGTTCAGCCGCATAAATCCGGTTGTTTTTTGGGTTGACCTCCAGATTACTGAAAACGGTTCTAAAGGTGGCTTCTCCCAATGAAACCGTTTCAACCACCTGGTTGCGATTCCCATCAATCACCGAAATGGAATTCGTGCCTTCGTTGAGGCTGTACACCATATTCGTATTGGGATTGACGGTTACGTCAACTGGAAAGCGCCCGACCGGAATGGTTCGCACCACCCGGCTGGTTTCGGTATCAACCACCGAAAGGTTATCGCTCATGGTATTCGCCGTGTACAAAAGATGGGTGTTTGGGTTGAGCGCCATTCCGTAGGGGGTACTGCCACCTGGCCCAATCTGAATGTTCCGGACCTGAAAGGGCTGAGCCTGGGCGCGGACCGGGGCTGGAAACCCCAACAAGCAACCGCTCCAGAACAGCACAGTGGATATGAAAAAAGCCAAGGTTTTTTTCAGGCAGGCAAGGAAAAGTGAACTGGGCATCTGATTAGGTCTCCGAACGGATGTCCCCATGGAATGCAACCCGGTCGAGTGGAGGGATTGGGTCCAGGTGGTTTAAGTTTTGATTTGATAAAACAGCCGGAACGAACTGGATGAGTCAAATCAATGCGCGGGAAAATATGGAATCCTGGGCGAAAAGCAAAGCGGGTTTGGGTTTTCAATCTTTAATGTGTCTGTTTTCGGACGTGAAGAGCGAACTACCTAAGCCAGAACCCCAAACATCAGGCTGACGGATTTCCAAAGGTCCGGTAAATGAAATTCAGTGTTTTTGGCTGGCGAAATCGGTGTGACGGTTGGCGGATTCAAATCTCCCGGTTTTCCAAAGGTTTCCCGTCAGGTGCGAACGGCTTGGCAACTGATATGGGAGCCGATAGATTCCGAGCCCTCCGCTGCAGATGTAAATCTCAACCTCAGCTTCCTGACAGCCAGCCATCAGTTGAGTTTCCTCAATTTCAACCTCAATTTGAGGCGGATTAAATTTGGCCAGGAACTTGGTTTTGGTGTAGGTCCAGTGGATGGGGTTCGGATGTTGATTGAGATCGGCAAAATACGCCTTCAAAGTTTTTTCAAGGGCGGTCGTGCTGCCAAAATCATTCGGCGTGAGGACATCGCGCTGGACTTTGGAAAAAATGATTTCAACCTGGTCGAGCCAACTGGCATGAGTCGGCAGCCAATAGATTTTGACGCTATCAGATAAGTTAAAGGAAGCGATCCACTCACCCAGTTGTTTTTTGGCGTGGGTGGAGCCGTTGTCCAGAATCAAGTGGACGGTGGTGCAGGTTTGACAATGGACCGAAGCAAAAAAGGCGAGCAGAAATTGTTTGAAATCAGAAAAACACTTGCCGGTCTTGGTTAGGATAAAAGTCAGGCCAGTGGCGACCAAGAGCGCGCAAAACAATTGGAGCGCCCCCATGCGTCGAGAGCGGTCCGAGACCTGAACCGGAAATTCAGGGATCGCAGCGGTGGTGGCGCTCAGCCGCTGGCGGGCTTGAATCGAGGTTTTCTCATCGGTGCAAACGACCACCTCGCCCTTGGCGGCCAGGTCCGTTGCATGTTGATAGAGGTCCAACACCGGTGTCGCTTTGTCCACAAACTGCGAGTCGGTCGAAGGTTGCCAGTTGTGAAACCGGCAGGGTTTAAGACGATCCGCCCGCAGCCAGATACGAACCGTACTCGGCGCAATCGCGGGGACGATGCCTTGCTCAACCGCGACAGCGGCCAGTTTCGCACTGCTCCAGCGCACCCACGGCTTGGCGTGATCCCTGGGTTGCGTACATGCCAAGGCGATGACCTGCGGCCGCTGGGCTGCCGAAAATTTCCGCCTGCCACCCCTCCGGGGGGCCTTGCTGTAACAGCCGTCAAAGACACCGTAGCGAACCCCGACCGGCGCCAGCACGGTTTCGTCCCGGTCAAGTGGGCCAGGGCCGCCTGGGCGCTGGTTTGGGTGGCAGGCAGATGCTGCGTTGCATCCAGCGTACAGGCCCGGCCATGCGTCACATCGCCTACTCCCACTAACCAAATTTCAAAACGAAAACGCAGGGAAGGAGAAATCGGTTGTAAGTTATCCATGAAATGGATACCGTTGGCGACGGGTTGATTTCGCTCACGGTATTCATTTTCCTGCAAGCTTCGGTGGCAACAGATACCTGTACCGGCCCTGCCGCAGATATTTCAGCATTCCGGCTTGCTCCACAGCCGAGAGCTTCACTTTTATCTTTTGGCTCACTGTCGCTCCCTTTTGTTTTGAGTGGTTTGGGTTGCTTCTCAATTGGCACAGTGTGAGCGACTCTTCCAATCTCTGGTGGTCCGATTTTGTTTTTTTCCTTAAGTCAGAAAGGTGCAAACTCGGGTATGACTGTTCTCCCCAATGCTTCCTTGGATCCAACCGATCCTGCGAAAACCAATGCCACCATTGAAAACTGGAAACGAAAACTGTTGGACCTGACCAAACGTAACCGGGCGCTGAATTTCAAACCCGACAAAGTCGCTACGGTCACGATTGTGGATGAGCTTCCGGGAGAGGTTTTTCGGCAGCTTTGTCTGACCGGCAGAGCCATGAAATTTCTCGCCGCTCCAGCCCAAGCACCAGCCCGAACCGTTCTACCCGCCCGTGAAACCGATCTTGACCAGGGAGACTGGGGTCTGGCACAGAATTTCGCCCCCTACGAGGTTACCCGACTGGCTGTCCGGCATACTGACGATGCCTTGCAAACCACTGCCCAGCCCGAGCAACTGGACAAATCCCTGCGCCGGATTGCTCAACGCGCCTTGGAAAGCCTTGAAGAACAAGGCGTCAACACCCTCTTTTTGGCCTTGGGCATGCTCCACTACCGTGAACCTGGAGAACCCCAGGTGGATTATCGTGCGCCGCTGGTGCTGGTGCCGGTGGAACTCAACCGCAAGAGTGCACGGTCTGGTTATACGGTCCGGATGACCGACGAAGAACCGATTGTCAATCCAGCGTTGGTTGAATACCTTCGCCGCAATGGAGTCAATCTGCCGACTCTGCCGGATTCGAGCGAAATGGAGGAAACCTACGACCTGCAAATCTTTTTCAAGGCGGTGGTGGCCGAAATCGAGCGCCAGCTTGGCTGGCAGGTGACCACGGATATGTACCTGGCGTTTTTTTCGTTTCAAAAACTTCTGCTTTTCAAGGACCTGGAGGTCAATTCCACCGCATTTGCCAACCATCGGCTGGTCCAACAGATCATCCATCGGAACGGAGCAGGAATCTTTAACCTGCCTGATGCAATCCGGAAAGCCAACCTGGATCAGGTGTTTCCCCCTGAATCCACCGCCCAGGTGGTAAATGCCGACTCCAGCCAGCTCCGGGCCATCCTGGCGGCCAGCCGGGGCTGTGACCTGGTCATCGAAGGCCCGCCGGGAACCGGAAAATCCCAAACCATCACCAACCTGATTGCACAGGCACTGAGAGAAAACAAAACCGTGCTGTTTGTGGCCGAAAAAATGGCGGCGCTGGCGGTGGTTCACCAACGACTGCTGGATGCCGGACTGGGCGAGTTCTGTCTGGAACTCCACTCAACCAAATCCAGCAAACGCGAGGTCATGCAGCAACTCAAAAACGCACTGGACGCCTCGCTTGAACGAACCACCCCAAACTGTTCCGAGGCAACCCGATTGGCCGCCGTGCGGGAAAACCTGACCACTTATGCCCGTGACCTGCATGCTCCGTTCGGTGCGGCCGGATTTTCCCCGTTTCAGGTGATTGGGTTGTTGGAAACCGTCCGGTCGGCTCCCCGTTGCAGTCTTTCCATCCCGGTTGAAACCGTTTCGCGCGATGCTTTTCTCTCCACCCAACGTGACCTGCAAAACCTGGCCGAAGCAGCGCGGAATTTGGGTCATCCCACTGAATGCCCCTGGCGCGATGCCACCAAATCGTTTTATTCGGAGGATGATGTGGCCGGCATCAATCAGGCCGCAGGAACATTGAGAAAACGGTTGGAACAGGTTTTTCAGCTGGCCACTGAAGTTGAAACCAGGTTTGGCGTGCCTCCCATCCGAACCTGGGCAGACCTGGAGGTGGCCTCTGGTTTGGCCAACCTGTTGACGCGCTCACCGGGAGCACCGCCCGAGGTGTTACAAAGCAACTCGTGGAATGCTCCCCCTGCCCCTGCATTGGCCCTGATAGAACGGGGCCGGGCAGCCCGCGACCTCCAAACCCGGATCAGGCAGAAATTCACTGACACGGTTTGGGAGACAGACCATGCGGCGGACATCGCCCTGGTGGAGGAAAAAGAAAACAGCCCTTTGCGCTTTCTCAATTTTCTGAGTGGCCGTTTCAATGCCATCAAAAAACGGTGGGCCACCTATCGCCAGCCGTCCTATCAGCCTACCCTGGTGGAACAGGCCAACGACATGCGGGGCCTCGAACGCCTGCGCCGGGAACGGCAGGAACTTGGGTCGGTATCCACCCAGGGAAGCCAGCTTTTTGGACCACTGTGGAACGGGCCGGATTCCGATTGGGAGGGGCTGGCTGCCTATACCCAGTGGGTGGTTGAATTCCGCCGTTTTTTCCTCAGTCATCGCTGTTCAGCCACCACTCTGGAAGTGGCCGGGCAGATTCGGCCGGATTTGGCACCACTCCACCAACTTTGCGCTGAAACAGAATTGGTCAGGGCGGAACTTATATCCTTGCGACAACAGATTGGATGGCCAACCAATTACCTGGCTGAGGAAGGTTTGTCAGACCTTTTTCAACGAATCTCCGACCTGCGAGCCAATCTGGCACAGGCTCCCCGCTGGGCCACTTATGAAACCTTGCGTGCGAAAGTGGCAGCCGGTTCAGCAGGGGAACTCCTCCCCTTTGCCGTCAGTGGTTCAATCGGGTTTGACCAATTGGTGCCCGTTTACTTGCGGGGTTTTTATCAACGCTGGCTCAATCAGGTATTCCAGGAACGTGCATCCTTACGCGGCTTTACCACGACCGAACACGAAAGCAGAATCCGTGATTTCCGTGAACTGGATCAAAGCATCCTGCTCCAGAACCGGCTGGCCTTGATTGAGCAACGGAGGGAGCACACCCAGACTCTGCTGCGGACGCCGGAAACAGCCGCAGGGCTTTCGTTTCTGCGGCGTCAATTCAGTTTGCAACGCGGGCTCAGTCCCTTGCGGGTCACCTTTCAACAATCGTTGCCAGCCATACGCGCCATCAAACCGGTGTTCCTGATGAGCCCCCTTTCGGCAGCCCAACTGATCGAAGCCAGGGACCATGTTTTTGACTTGGTGATCTTTGACGAAGCCAGCCAGCTACCCACCGAAGACGCCGTGGGGTCGATCCTCCGGGGTAAACAATTGATTGTGGTTGGTGACCCGAAACAACTGCCACCCACCAATTTCTTTTCCGTCATGAACGGGACGATTGACGCCCCGAGGGATGAGTCGGGGTTGCCACTCTTTGAAGACAGCGAAAGCATCCTGGAGGAATTCCTGGGTTCCGGAACACCGCACACGCGCCTGCGCTGGCACTACCGCAGCGCCCACGAATCCTTGATTGCATTCTCGAATGTGAGTTTTTACGAGTCTGACCTGCTCACCTTCCCCAGCGTTGAAACCGCAGCTGGAGGCCTCTCCTTCGAATACATCCCCCAGGGGTACTATGAAGGCAAAGGGTTGAACCCGGTGGAAGCCCGGCGGGTGGCTGACGCCGTCGTGCACCATGCCAGAACCTTTCCTGAGATTTCCCTCGGGGTGGGAACTTTTAATCTCCGGCAGCAGATTGCCATTCAGGATGAATTGGAACTCCGGCGCCGGAATGACCCGACCCTGGAACCATTTTTTGCACGCAGTAAAAAAGAACCGTTCTTTGTTAAAAACCTGGAAAATATCCAGGGTGATGAACGTGATGTGATTTTTCTAAGCGTCACCTACGCCCGGAATGCGGAGGGGATGCTGCGTTATAATTTTGGCCCGCTCAACGGGGAAAACGGGTGGCGGCGGCTGAACGTGCTGGTCACCCGCGCCCGCCAGGGAATGCGGGTATTCAGTTCAATGCGGGGGGATGAAATTGACCCAAACAAG
This sequence comes from Blastocatellia bacterium, assembly GCA_019695185.1. Classification (GTDB taxonomy): domain Bacteria; phylum Acidobacteriota; class Blastocatellia; order Chloracidobacteriales; family Chloracidobacteriaceae; genus JAIBAN01. Next base: position 10,994 of record JAIBAN010000097.1, read on the forward strand.
GCGACCTCGCCTGGGCCGCACCTGTTACGCAAGTTTCTGCTTTTCGCCGAACATGGGCACCTGGACAGCTCCAGCCCAGGAGCCACGGCTGCCTCCGAATCACCATTTGAACGCGAAGTCCACCAAGAGCTGGCTCAACACGGAATCAGACTCCAGCCGCAGGTTGGGGTGGCCGGTTACCGGATTGATTTCGGCGTGATTGATGCAGCCTTGCCTGGGCGGTTCCTTTGCGGGATTGAATGCGATGGGGCCACCTATCATTCCGCAGAAACCGCCCGCGACCGCGACCGGCTTCGGCAACAGGTGCTGGAAACCAGGGGCTGGACCATTCACCGGATTTGGTCAACCGATTGGTTTAAGGACCGGTCCGGGCACATCGAGCGGATTTTGCAACATATTGAGCAAACCAAAGTGGCTGCCCAGGCCGCCACGGAAGCCACCCGGGAGGCCCAGGAACGCACGGAAGCCTCGCAGCGTCAGGCCCAGTCCGTCGCCCTCCCTGACACTGCTCCCGAAACTGGTCCGCGCTCCACCCCACCTGCGCCGCTGGAGGTAAAACCAGTGCCTTATGTTTTTGCCCCCACCCCGAGGCAGTATGAAGGGCTGGAATTTACCGCTGCGCCTGCCACGCACCTGGCGCAAACCATTACCGAAGTGCTTTCTGTTGAGGCCCCCATCCACCTGAAGGATTTGGCCAGCCGGGTGGTGGCCCGGTGGGGACACGACCGGGTTGGACAATCCATGAACCGGTATTTGAAACAAGTCCTTGAATCCCACGCAACACAGGGGAAATGCCGCCTGGCGGGGGATTTTGTCTATCAACCAAACCAGCCGGCTGAACTGCCAATTCGCTCCCGCACGGAAACCGACATCCCCCCGGAGCGGATTGCGCCGGAGGAATATCGTTCGGCCGTTTTGGCGGTCCTCCGGTGCGGAGATGGTCGCAAAAGGGACCAATTAATCAATTCCGTGAGAGCCTTATTTGGATTTTCCCGCTCTGGCACCACCCTCACCAATCTGATTGGTGCCGTCATTGACGAGTTGCAGGCGGAAGGAGTGGTGGGAGAAGGGGGTGATGGGATTCGGTTGCGTTGACACTCCAACGGCTGAAGCCGTTGGATTCTTGAGAAGGATGCTGCTCAGGCCAGCCTTATTCTCAAAGGGCTTGCCAAAAGCCCGCTAGCCAGTCGCTCGAAATCGAACTTCCGGTTACTTTTGCGCATGATGTTGGCCGCACCATGCAGGTCGGCATTGACGGTGCGACCGTCTTTGGACCGGTACAAACCGCGTTTGATGCGCTTGCCGCTGAACGTGTGGCGCACTCCCGGTTGAAAGGAGGGCAAGGGGTCCAGGTCGAGAAAGCTGGATTTGGAGGAATAAGCTTCCTCGGTTTCCAGGTACTCCAAGCCGTACCGTTCGCAGTGGCCTTTGAGTTTGCGCCGGAGTTGCCAGTGCGGGATTTGAACGAAGTTCTGGTTGGTGACGTGGCCCAGGTTGATTTCCTGTTTCCAGCCGGGGTTGCAGTCGACGATGACAGTCCTGATCCGGTGTTCCAGGCAATGGTTGATGATGTGGCGGGCGGCTTTGTTGAGCGTGTCCCGCACCTGGTGATTGCGGTTTTGGTTCAACCGCGCTTGTTGGGCGGTGATGGACTCGATCCCTTGTTTGTCTTTGATGGACTGAAGTCTGGCATTCTGCTGGTTGTACCACTGGTTGATGGATTTGAGGGATTTGCCGTCAATCAGAAATGACGCCCCAGTGGTGCCAAGGCAGGCTGCCAGGTTGTCGAGTCCCAAGTCAATTGCCAGCATCTGGTCCGGCTCAACTTCCGCTGGTTGGACGGTGGTTTGACAGACAAACTCAATTTCAAAGAATCGCGCATCGTACTTGGGCAGGATACGGATTTCCTTGATGGTCCTGGGATCGAGCCTCGACGGGAACGGGATGGTGATGGGTTTGCGTCCAGGGTGCTGTCGTTTGAATTCACGTGACCAGGGCAGAACCAGCACCCCGTCACGAATGGTGATGGCATTGGTTGAGAGAATCAGGTTGAAATACCCATCCTTGTCCAGATACCTGGGAAGATGGACTTTTTCAGCGGGATATTCGCCCCGCTCCACCAGTCGTTTAAGCCCCAGAAACGAGGCAAACGCGGCGCTCGCCGCCCCCAGGATTTGTTGGGAAACTCCAGCCTGCAAAAGTCGGTAGTTGTCGTTGGTTTTGGCAATTTTGCAGTTTGCTTCATAGGTCAACGGTTGGCCTGTTGCAAAGAACTCCTGTCGCAGGTTGAAGAGCCCCACATTATAGAGGTTTTTGGCTGTCCGGCACATTCCCAGGAGGGCTTCAAACGCTTCGGCGGGCAGTCCCCGAATCTGATTCTTTTGTGTGGTATAAACTGTTGCCATAGCAAGGTTTAGTATATTATATTTGCGTCTATGAGTCAAGCATATAGACATGACAACACATCCGTTACGCTCATCAATTATCACTTTGTCTGGATTGCCCGACGACGGCGCAAGGTGCTCATCGGACTGGTTGAGGAGCGGTTGCGCGAATTGCTGGCGGAAACAACCAGGGGGTTGGATTGTGAGATTTTGGCAGTTGAAATCATGCCCGACCACATTCATCTCTTCCTCAACTGTCCCCCGACACTGGCACCCGACCAAATCATGTTTCGGATTAAGGGGTACTCGGCACGGGTGCTCCGCCAGGAGTTTGCACACCTGCAACGGATGCCTTCGATGTGGACCCGTTCCTATTTCTGTTCCACCGCAGGCAATGTCTCGTCCGAGACCATCAAACGCTACCTTGCCAACCAGAAGTCTCACTGATGCAGGCTTATCGGTGGAGGCATACAACGCCTCCACCCTACGGATACTCGGCCGACCGCATTCATTCCACGGCTAAAGCACGTGGGCTTTCTGCGGGTTTTGTGTAAGCGAGTATTTCCTGCTGAATGACTGGGAAACCCACGGCATGTCATGGCTGGCCCGCTGGGCGGCGGCGGCCGGACATGCCAATCGGGAAATCCATCGGCAATGCCTGGTCAACCCCGCTCATGCCGGCATGGGGACAACCCTGACTGGGATCATTTGGGTGAATGATCACCTATATGTGGCACACAGGTCGGGGATTCCCGCGCCTACGCTTCAGGCGGTTGGCTGGCTGGATTGGAAGCCCTGGCGGCAAGTTCCTGAGCGGAGACCTCCTGCAACCGCCCGTCTTAAAACCAGGTTGAACACAGCAGGTCACTCTTTGATTGTGTCCATTCGGGCATTTCAGGGTCACGTCCAGACATCAGCTCAGGAAGTCTTCCCTCAGTTCTGAGGTTTCCCGTTGCGTTGCAAACCAACCCTGGATGTGGATATGGCAGGTCCGACCCGAAATCACCGGTCGGCAACCGGTGCAAAACACCTGGTCATATCGGCGCCGGACCAACTCCCTTTTATTTTCCCTCGCCGGCAATGGACCGATAGGCAAACGCGCCCAGCACACCGCCTATCATGGGGGCCACCCAAAACAGCCACAATTGAGCTATGGCCCAGCCTCCCACAAAGAGGGCCACGCCGGTGCTGCGGGCCGGATTGACCGATGTGTTGGTGACCGGGATGCTGATGAGATGGATGAGTGTGAGCCCCAGTCCAATCGGCAGCGGGGCAAATCCCGCCGGTGCCCGTTTGTCAGTGGCTCCCAGAATGACCAGCAGGAAAAACATGGTCATAACCACTTCCGTCACACAGGCGGCGAGCAGGCTGTAGCCGCCCGGTGAATGGTCTCCATAACCATTCGAGGCAAATCCTTTGGAGACATCAAAGCCGGGTGCGCCGCTCGCAATCACAAAGAGCACCCCGGCTCCGGCCACGGCACCCAGCACCTGGGCAAGGATATAAGGAGCCAATTGGCTGCCCGGAAACCGGCCCCCCGCCCATAACCCAACTGAAACGGCGGGGTTCAGATGGCACCCCGAAATGTGCCCGATGGCATAGGCCATAGTCAGCACCGTCAACCCGAAGGCCAACGAGACGCCGAGCAGTCCAATCCCGACATTCGGAAAAGCGGCGGCCAGCACCGCGCTCCCGCACCCGCCTAAAACCAGCCAGAACGTACCCAGAAACTCCGCGCTGTATTGTTTCATGAAATCCTCCTGGGAAATGTGAACCAGTTACCCGGCAATGGCGGCCAGGACACCTTTTCCTGCGTCACCAGAGCTAAGCCAATGTACACCGGATACCTGTTCAACGGAATGAAAAGAAATCCTCAGGTGCCGGATTATCTGTCACCTCACACCGAATGGAATCACCTTTGAGTCCTGTGGAACAAGTTGTGGGTACCAAAAGATTCCGATGATTTCGGCATGTGCTTCAGACCATTGTAGTTTTGCCCGGACCTTCCTAACGGCTCCTGTAACCGTCCAGGTTGGCCCATTCACCTGAAAGGATGAAACTGGCCCAAAAGTAAGGGTGTTGCCGCTTCGGGTTTTTGAGAAACTCCAGCCGGATGTGGCGCAGGGCCGCTGAACGACCTGCCCCGTTTTTGAGCAACCGATAGTAGGTAATCATCAAATCACGGGTTCCGGCATCTGACACTGGCCACAGGCTGACCATCTGGCTTTCTGAACCAGCCAGGACCAGGGCGCGCCGCAGTCCATAGACCCCCTCTCCGTTGTGAACATCCCCGACCCCCGTGTCACAGGCCGACAAAACCACCAGTTTGGTTCCCCAGAGGTTCAGTCCGGTGGCTTCAAGGGCGGTCATCACTCCCCCTTCCGCCTGGGGTCCACCAGCTTGGTTGGCACCCGCAAAGAACAGATAAGACCGCAGCAAACCATTTTCCTTTCTGGTTTTTTCCTCACTGGTCGAATCTTCCGGGCGTGTCAGGACCCGGCTCGGTCCATTTTGAGGGACGGCCTCCTGGCCTACGTCAGGGAGAAAATAACCATGCGTTCCGATATGCAGAAATTCCGGCCTGCGGGCTGTAGTCAGGGCCATTTTGGTGGCTTGACCAGCAAGATAAACCGCAGCGTCGGGAAATGTATCCTGGAGGAGTTTGGCCTCAACCTCGGTTCCGGACAGCCGCGACAGGGGGGAAAATTGTGTCCCCAGCAATTTGGGACCGCTTCCGTCCGTATAGTCAGGGTTGGCTATCACGAGGGGCGGACCTTCGCTCCTGATGCCGGTCTGCAGCCGCAACAGGTCTCTCCCGCTGGTCAAATAAGAAAATTCAAAGGTTTCCACCAGATAGTGCTGCTTCTCATTCACCAGCGCATCAAAAGGAACCAGATTTAAAACTCCATCGGGTGAAAGCAGCACCCTGTTTGTTTTCCCCAGCAGTTTGCGGACTGGTTGAAAGATCAGTTCCTCCAATTTCCGGCCAAGTTCTTTTACTTGCAGGATGCCTTGCTGACGGGCTTTTCCTGCCTTTCCTGAAACTTTGGGATCCCCACCGGTCTGATTTCGGATTGCTTTCCGAAAAGCATCCACGGCCGCTTCAATGGGTTGGGCGGGTCCCAAATCCGCGAAATTGATTTCCCCCTTGCTGTTCAGCAAATAAACCGCATAACTGGGGTTTCCATAGGTAATGGATTTGGGCTCAAATGGCCGATACACGACATATTCCGCCAGGACCGCATCCGCAGGGATTTGCTTTTGAACTGCTTCCAGTGTGATCGCTCTGGTCTGGGTTTTGAATTCGATGCTCAGGCGGCTGATCTCATCTTCCAAACGATCTTTCTGCTCTTCCAGGGAGCGAAGCGTCGCCAGATGTTCCTCCGGTTTTGTATTTCCTGGCCCTCTGAGGGTCAACGCTGAAATCTGACTGACCAGCCGGGCATAATCATCCAGCCGTTTTTGCGTTTCAGGACGCTGCTGGCGGCGCAACCTCTCGATGGCAGTGGTCATGGCATCCAGCGCTCTGCCTTTGCGACGCAGTACCACGGTCAGGGCGGCCCGCTGGGCATCCCCGTTTTGCTGGGCCAGTTTCAAATGAAGGGAAAGTGTTCTGTCGGGAGATTTTGCAGTCCGGTTGAGATAGAGCAGTTTTTGCCGTTCGGACCCTGAGATGAGGTTGCGTTGCAGGTCACGTTCCTGAACTTCGTTACATCGTGATTGGAAAGAAATAGCCGCGACCGGGTCACCTTTGGCCAGATAAAGCCGGGCCAGATTTTCATAATTTTGGGAGACATACGGGCTGTCCGGACCAAGGGCCTGTTCATTGGTGGCCAGGGAACGCAGGTATAAAGGCTCGGCCTTCGCGTAGTCACCAAGTGAAACATATACTCCAGCCAGGTTGCTTGCGCCGAGGGCAGTAAACGGGTGGTTGGGGCCATACACCTTTTCCCAAATGGCGAGGGCACGCTGGTAATACGGTCCTACCTTTACATAATCTTGTTGGGCGTTATAGATCGTTGCCAGATTGTTACAGGCAAGAGCGGTAAAGTGACTGTCGGAGCCATACAATTTCTCCATCAAGACCAGAAATCGCTGGAAAAGCGGTTCTGCCCTGGAATAGTTGCGCTGGTTGACATACAGGGAAGCCAGATTGTTGAGACTGTTGCCCACCATGAGGTGGTCCTGGCCTAAAACTTTCTCCCGGATGGCCAGGGCCCGCAGGAACAGAGGTTCAGCTCTGGCAAAGTCGCCTTTGGAGGTATAGAGAGCCCCTAGATTGTTGAGACTGTCGGCCGTGTCTGGATGCTCAGGGCCCAGTTTCTGCTCCCGAATGGTCAGGGAACGTTGTTCAAACGGTTCAGCTTTCGTGTAATCGCCTTGGAAACTGTAAATCTGGCCCAGATAATCAAGTACATTCGGCAGGGTGGGGTGGTTGGGGCCGAGTGTTTTCTCATAAATGGCCAGAGCCCGCAGGTAGAATGGCGCAGCTTTTGGCCTTTGGTTCTGGGAATAGAAAACATGCCCCAGGGTGGCGAGGCTTTTTGCCAATGCCTGGTGGTCCGGGCCGAGGATTCGCTCTGCCTTTTCCACAGCTTGTTGAGCTTTCGGCTCTGCCTGCTCAAATTTTTTTTGTTTAAGAAATTGTTCAGCTTCCGTATTCAGCCTGTCCACTTCAACCAAGCACCGGTCCTGCACAGTGGCCACCCGCCAGGCCTCCAGCTTAAGGCTGTATCTTCCCGCCTGGGAGGTTTTTTCCTGTGATTCGATTTCCAGTGTGTAACTGCCCGGCTTTTCAGCTATCAAGGGAAGCGGCACCGCCGGTTGCGTTCCATTTGGGCTGTCCAGTTCAACCAATGTTGTCCCATCTGGCCCGAGCCAACGAACCACCAGGTTGACTCCCATTGGTTCAACCATCAGATTGACAAAGTCGTTGGCCTTCAGATTCAACTTGTAGCTGTGTTTCTCGGCCCCTTTCAGGGTTTGGGGTTCTGCTGGGAGGGGTGGCACCGTCTGGTTTGGGAGCGAAGGGACTGGTTCCTGAGCAGAACAGGAGGTGCCGGCATGGCAGGGTAATCCGGGTAAACAGAACAGTGAAATCAATAGGACTCCGGGCAAAGTTGGTCGCATGGGTTTCTTTCCTCTTGGGTTCGGAGTTCAGGTTTCAGTTGGTATCCCAGCTTGAGCTTTATACCCTGTGCAGGAAATAACTCAAGACTTGTCTCCTTCATCCATTCCCAACTGTGCTTGAAACGGAATGTCAGACACCGGCAGGACGATGATGGGTACCGTGGCTGCGACATTAAAGGTCACAGCCACGGGTTTCCTGTATTCTGATTGTCGGGGATGCTTGTTGTAATCGAATTCTAAACAAGGCCCGAGGTTTTCCGGTCCCATTGGCTGGTGAAATCGCCGGTTGGGTGTTCACCGCTTGGATCGAACCTGAAAGGTTGCATCCGTGAAGCTCCCGCAATTGTCAGTGGCCCGTATCGTGATTATGAACGGTCCGCCCACGGGTCCGGCATTTGAAATTGTAACCACGCCGGCTTCATTGACCAGCACCTTCCCGGTGAATCCGCCTTGTCCCTGAACAACCACCGATGAAACGCCTCCGCTGTCGGTCGGTCCTGAAGCCGGGTTAACGGTCGTTCCCGCTCCCGCCTTCAGTTTTATCACTTTGGCCGGGTAGGTCAGCGCCGGCCCGACGTTCGCATTGACCGTCACGGTCAGGGTTGCCTGGTTCGTCAGACTGCTGCTGTCCGTCACAGTCAGGGTAAATTGAGCAGTCGTCGCATTACAAGCGGCAGCCACGTTTGCTGTGACCATACCTGCGGGGCTCACCCTAATGCCTGATACCGTTACACCGTTGACGGTAGCCGTGGCTCCTCCGTTGACCATCACAGCCAGGTTGGTTTCGGCGTCCTCAACGTCGTTGACATTGGCAATGGTGGAATTCAAGACCGGCCCCCCCTCCTGTTGAGTCACCCCAACCGGTGTAATCGTCGGTTGAGTGTTACCACCCTGAACTGACACCTGAAACGATGCGTCAGTGGAGCTGCCGCAGTTGTCGGTTGCACGAATGATGATTGTGAACGGTCCCCCCAAAGGTCCAGCGTTCGATATCGTCACCACTCCCCTTGAGTTAACCTGAACCGTACCTGTAAATCCGACTTGGCCCTGGAGCACCAATGACGTCACAGTTCCGTTGTCGTTTGGTCCCAAAGTTGGATTGATGACCGCTTCCCCTTGGACCACCAGCCTTGTTACCGCTTCTGGATACCTCAGTATGGGAGGTGGATTGCTGGTAACCGTTACGGTCAGGGTTGCCTGGTTCGTCAGATTGCCGCTGTCGGTCACGGTCAGGAGAAACGTGGCCGTCGCAGACGCAGTACAGGAGGCAACCACATCTGCCGTGATATCACCCGCAGCGCTCACGGAAATACCCGAAACGGTAACTCCGTTGGCGGTTGCCGTTCTACCGCCGTTGACCGAAATGGCCAAAGTGTTTTCCGAATCCTCAAGGTCGTTGACGTTGGCTATGGTGGTATTTGAAACCAGACTCCCCGCCTGGCGGGTCACACCGACTGCGTTGATGGTTGGTTGCGTATTGCCAGCCTTCAGCGTTCCGACATGGAGGCCCGACCCAAAAGTCGTCACCCAGATTTGATTCGTGTCGAAGGGATTGTAGAAAACCCGCTCCGGTTGGCGGAATTTGAACGAAGAAAGGTTCGAAAAAGTCGGAGTCCCACTGTTCAGGTTGGTGGTGTACAAAAGGCCGTTATGTTCGGTCGTGACATACATTTCGTTGCCGTTCGTTGGACTGATGGTACAGGATGTCACGCTATCGGGATTGAGGATCCTGGTCCAGGTTTGTCCGCGATCCGATGTTTTGTACAGCCCGCCGGTTCCCTGCGGTGGTGGGAGTCCTGCCGAGGGAGCGGATCCGTAGCCGTTCCACACCCCGACATACCAGGTGTTTTGTGAAGCGTCGTGTGGGTCAATCACGACATCCTTGGTCCAATAAATCATCGAAGGTCCGGTGCGGTCCGCCCAGGTCCCACCTCCATCAGTACTGTAAAAAACGCCCGAACTGTTTTGGAAGGTCAGCGGGCTTCCGGCCCGCCTTCCAGAATAGGAGCAAACGACACTACCATCGTTGAGAACCCGAATATTGAAGGGGTGCCCCTGGGTGCGGGGGGGATTGGTCAACTTCGTCCAAGTGGCACCGGTTCCGGCATTGACGTTGTTGCTCACAAAAATCCCCCCCTCGGTGCTGTGGATGACGCTGGCATACATGCGATTGGGGTTCGTCGGGTCGGAGGCCAGACAAATCACAGGACGCCCCGCCGCGTATGAAACCTGCCAGGTCACGCCCTGATCGCTGGAAAAAAGGACTTGCCCCGTTCCCCTGTCGATGAGCGCGTCGGTCAGGTACGTGCTCTGGTACATGTCGTGGACGCTCGACGTGGCACCGAACAACCATCCGGTCCCCGGATGTCGGATGACTTCATACATGCTGTTGAGCGTGTGCCCTGTATAGCCAAACGACCATTTTGTCCCGCCATCGGTACTGCGCTTTCCGCGAATATCGGTGAACGCCGCGAACATGGTGTTGGCGTTCGCCCAGGCAAGCCACCAGGTGGAAGTCTGTTCCATGCCGATGCCGAGGTAGTGACTGCCCTTGGGCGTCACACTTCCAGCCGGATTTTGCGTGGCAGGATCAACATACGCTTGTTTCCAGGTTGTCCCCCCGTCACTCGACAGATGGGGATGGCCGAAATCCGTCAATATGACTCGGTTTGGATCACTTGGACAGACGTTGAATCCAAGGGCGTACTCGCCGAACTCCCAGGAGCGGTCGCCTTGATCCCCGGCCCAACCGGTGACGATGTTTTGGTTGTTGGTTGTTTGAAAAACGCTCGACCACGTTGCCCCGCCGTTGGTCGTTTTGTAAATGGTTGGGGTGAATTTGTCGCTCGCACCGCTGACGTAGGCGATGTTAATGTTGTTATCCGCCATGGCGACAAAATACGGATAGACGCCAGCGGGAATCGCCGACGTGCGCGAGGTCCAATTCGCCTGCCCGACATCCAGAGTGTAAAGGCCCTGGAAATTTGATTCGATGCCGATCGGGGTTACGGCCGGAAACACATCATCCACCGGATAGGTAATACACTGGAGCCGGGTGGTCGTCCCCTGCTTCCCTCCCGAGAAGGAAACGATGACCTCTCCGGCTGGAATCCCTCCAGTGCTTTGAATGGAAAATGAATTTCCCCCGTTGGTTGAAACAAGCAGTCCCGCACTCGTTCCCACATAAATGTTGTTGCCATCCCAAAACACGCCCCCGACGTGACAACCTGCCCCACGAACATTGGACGTGAATTTCGCCGTGAATGACGTTCCGCCGTTGGTCGAAAGGTAGATCGTCGTATAGTCGGTCACAATGAGGCGATTGGTAGAGCTTCGATCAGCGAATAGAGAATAAGCCTCGGCACCGGTAGGGTCCCCAGCGAGCGCAGTCCAGGTCCCCCCGCCGTCAGTGCTTTTGACGGGAGTGCGTGCATCGGAAGCGAAATTGATTGTGTAGCGAATCATTGAATCGCTTGTGAATTCGAGCTTCGATTCGTGAAACGACTGTATTTGATGAAAATCGACAAGGTCCCATCTCAAGCCATAGTTCGAAGTGCGATACAAGGCACTCAAGTCACTCGCTGCATATACTTCGTTGGGATTGAGTGGGTTGATGCTTGGCGAAAACAGCGCTCCGCCGCCCCCTGCCCCGCGTGAAATCCACTGGTTCGGCGGCTGTTGGGCAACAACGCCAAGACACGAACACAGGACCAATGCCACCAACCCAATTGAAACTCCAAATGATCTTCCAAGTGAAATAAACGGTTTTGGATCCATACTCTTGAATAGCTCCTCTCACGTCGCAGACGGACGTTTCGGGAAAAGGAAAATGTGGGGACTTCCACAATGGCCGTGAAAGCCTTTTATATTTTTGGGAAAACGACTGTGAAGCAGAAAAAAACATGTTTGAGGATAGAAAAACTGAGGACCAGAATGATACCGGTAAATAATGATGACAATACGGTTGGTCTCTTGAACATAGTTTCATATTCGAAAAATGTTTGGGCGGTGTATGTGAAAAACACCATCCCATTTGGTGGGGCTCAATTCAAGTAGGGTGACTGAAAGCAGGGACCACAGAATTCGAAACCCCGAGAAAAAAAGTGTGGCATTCAGGGTGCAGGGGGCCACCTTCCTTTCGATAATGAATGGGAAACTCAAAACCCATAAAGAAAAAATGGGTGGCTGAACCATGACCCGAAACAATCAATGAACTCCGGTTCGCTCCAAACCAACCTACAGCCGGGATTCTCTTTTCCAGGAGGGTCGGAGCCGGATGGCCGGTGCTGATTTCCCTCATCCGCTTTGAGACAACCTTGGATGGTAACGGACGGTTCCCCCTTGAGTATCGAAGATGGAACCAATCTCCTCCGCGCTCTGATCTTCAGCAAATTCATTTCCGTCAAACCCTGGAGTGGGCCGGAAAACCGGTTCTGATTGCGGCAAACAGGTCCAGAACCCTTTAAAAATTGGCAGTTTTTGTGTGGATGTTGTCATTGTTGCCAAACTGCCTCACTGATATGCTTCAACCCATGAAGAAACGTACTCCCGCCCCAGAGCCAATCCTGACAACCACCACCGACCGAGTTGCCAAACGCATCGCGATGTTGGCGTTTCCCAATGTCCAGGTGCTGGATGTCATGGGGCCGCTGGAAGTGTTTTCCCGCACCTCCAGGTGGTTACGGGATCATGGTAAGCGACCTGATCTCGCCTACACGGTTGAAATTATCGGTCTGGAGCAGGGTCCCTTCCTGACCTCCTCAGGACTTCGCATCTACGCTGATCACAGCATCACGGACGTGACCGAGGGCATCGATACCCTGCTGATCGCTGGCGGCGTTGGAGTTGAGCAGTACCGCACGAATGCCCTGTTGCTCGATTGGATCCGCTGCCAGGCTCAATCGGTCCGGCGGCTCGCTTCAATTTGCACAGGGGCATTTCTGCTGGCGGAGTCCGGACTTCTCAATGGGCGACGGGCAACGACCCACTGGAACCATTGCGCCGATTTCACCCGTGCTTTCCCCGAAATCCGGGTCGAGCCAGACACCATTTTCGTCCAGGAAGGTTCCGTTTATACCTCCGGCGGGGTCACGGCTGGCATGGACCTTGCCCTGGCGCTGGTCGAGGAAGATTTTGGCCGCGAGGTGGCACTGGCCACCGCCCGGGAACTGGTGATGTTCCTGAAACGGCCTGGTGGTCAGGCTCAATTCAGCGTGCAACTCTCGGTCCAAATGGCCGAACATAAACCCTTGAGGGAGCTCCAAACCTATATTGTGGAGAACCCCTCCCAAGACCTCTCCATTGAAAAGCTAGCCAGTCGAGCCGCCATGAGCCCACGCAATTTTGCCCGCCTGTTCCTCAAGGAAGTGGGGCAAACGCCGGCCCGGTTCGTCAATTCGGTCCGGGTGGAAACCGCCCGCAGGCTGCTGGAAGAAACCTCCGATTCGATTGAAAGCATTTGCGACCAGACTGGGCTCGGAACCCCCGAAACCATGCGGCGCGCCTTCATCCGTACCCTGGGCATTGCCCCCGGTCAGTACCGGGACCGGTTTAACCGTTCCTGATCATACCTGGAATTGCCAATCGGCTGTTCCCCAACCAAGGACCTGTCAATGAACATATTTTCCCTTTTTAAAATGTCGCTGATGGCGGCACTTATCGTCTTCTTTGGAATGGTGGCCATGGCCCACCCAACCATTAACCAGGACAAACACTACGTCTGCCCCCCGTGCAATATGCCTTGCGATAAGGAAATTCACGACAAGCCCGGCATCTGCCCCACCTGCAAGATGCCCCTCGTTGAATCCACCTCCAAAGAAGCCGAGGCACCCATCAAAAAGCAGGTTGCCATACTCATCTTCGATGATGTCGAAATCATTGATTACACGGGGCCTTACGAAATGTTTGGAGTTGCCGGGTTTGAGGTATTCACCGTAGCCGCAACCAAAAAACCCATCAGAACCTATCTCGGGATGATCGTGACACCCAATTATTCCTTCTCAGACGCACCCAAGGCAGATATCCTGGTCATCCCCGGAGGTGGAGTAAATGATTCTGAAACCGATGAGGCCACCCTCACCTACATCAAGGAAACCAGCCTTCATGCAGAAAACATAATGTCTGTCTGCAACGGAGCCTTTATTCTCGCCAATACCGGGCTCCTCAACGGGTTGCATGCCACCACCACCAGAGGCAACATTCCCCGCCTTTCCCGGAAATACCCAAAAGTCACAGTGGTCCGGGATCAGCGCTATACAGACAATGGCAAAATCATCACCACAGGCGGATTGTCCGCCGGCATCGATGGTGCACTGCACATCATTGAAAGAATTTTGGGCACTGATGTCGCAAAGAAAATTGCTTACCTGGAAGAATACAACTGGCAACCCGGCACCACGTTGCCAAAAAGCCTGATGCCTCCTGACCAAAAGTAAGCGCAAACAGGGCGGACATTTCAATCGGATATTGGCTCTCCCGCACTCTCGCTGATCTGGATTTTTCCTCTTTGAAAGGGTTTCCGGTTTAAACTGAACGACACTTTCTCCCAGGGAGTGCCGGTCAATCCCGAATATTTCTTATGCTAACGGATTTTGTGGTGGGGTTAAGTCCTTTATTTTCAATAAGTGAATTTCCTCACCACAAAATCCGTTAGCATCAGGAATATTTCATGAAAAAGACCGGCGAAAGTGATATAACCCTTTTCTAAACAATAATTTACTTGACATCCTCCCCGCTTTGAAAA
>JAIBAN010000199.1 GCA_019695185.1 Blastocatellia bacterium
CCAACTGAGCGACGGCATCGGGCTTGCCCGATTGAGCGTCAGCGGTCGTGCTTGCACGACGGGTTTTCCGTCGCGGAACCATCTGCTTTGGTTTTCAAAACGGCGGTTTTCCGGAAGCCACGCAAAAAACAATTGGAAATTCTGAATGCAACCCAACGGCAGCCATCACCGGTTTGCGAAGCGGCCACCAACTCACCTTTCATTGTTGCTGCCCGCTGAAGCAAATCCGGGTGCATGGCATGGTTGGGTGGCGCAAACATTTGACCGCTCCAACGAAGCGACGGCATCGGGCTTGCCCGATTGAGCGAAACGAAGTGAAGCGGTCGCGCCTGCACGACGGGGTTTCCGTCGCGGAACCACCTGCTTTGGTTTTCAAAAACGGCGGTTTTCCAGAAGCCGCGAAAAAAACATTTGGAATATCTTACCGCAACCCAACGGCGGGCATCACTGGCGAGGCCAGCACCACGCAACCTGCCTTCAGACCGATGACCCGTGCTGGGTGAGTCCGGTGCATGCCATTGTTGGGTGGCGCAAACATTTGACCGCTCCAACGAAGCGAAGGCATCGCGCCTGCGCGATTGAGCGCCAGCGGTCGGGCGTAGCACGACTTGTTTTCCGTCGCGGAAGCATCTGCTTTGGTTTTCAAAAACGGCGACTTTCCGGAAGCCGCCTAAAAAACATTCAGAAATTCTGAACGCAACCCAACGGCGGGCATCACCGGCGAGGACAGCACCGAGCAACCTGCCTTCAGACCGATGACCCGTGCTGGGCGAGTCCGCGTGCATGGCATGGTTGGCTTGATTTGGTAAACCCGACCAATTTGCCAGACGAACAGCTTGGTTTGAAAATATCACCCTGGCATCAATTGACAGTCAACCTATTTCTGCCAAAGCGTCACTCTGTTGGTTTCATTGCCAACCCGCCGACCAACCAACGGAAACACGAATTAAACCGGCCACATCACCGCCACGGCCTGACCAACCGGGCCAACCCCAGAAAACACGGGGAGAACCCCAGCAACTGACCACCACGACCTGACTGGCGCGAACCGGACGGAACCACGGCACACCAAAACGGAACCCAACGGAAAACCGGACTGTTGCCCAAACAAGCCCGCCGGAAAACAAGCTGGCAAATCAAACCAACCCGCCCACCGGTCAGCAGTCTGACCGGAAAATCAACCGTGGTTTTCTGCAAAGAACGACAAGCCAACTTATTAGTGAGCCGCAGGGAACGGGCTATCATGGTCATTACGCGGGAAAACCAGTTCCCATCGGTCATATTAAAATAGACCGCCCCAAACTGTCCATCCCCGCCATCTGCTGCCAAACCTGTCCGGCAGCGGCCTATCACACCCCAGGGCGGGGGAAACACCGCTGCCCTTGCTGCCAGTGGTGGGCTTTCCCCTGAATAGCTTCAGGTTGAAAATTGAAACTGACTTCCCGGTTGGGTCTATGGCACCGACCTCCTCCTTCGCCCCAGGCACGGCAGTTGCACTCCTTCTGGCCACCGGTTTGAAACGAAACCGGAATTTAATTTGCCGGGAGTCCATCGATGTCTGCCTCTCAACCCAAACTGCTTGACCTGGTGCGGGCGGCCCTGCGCTGCCGCCACTACAGTCTGCGCACCGAAACTGCTTATCTGGACTGGATTAAACGTTATATCCGGTTTCATGGAAAACGTCACCCCAAGGAACTCGGGGCGGAAGCCATTGCAGCCTTTCTGACCCATCTGGCGGTGGACCGGCAAGTCGCGGCGGCCACCCAGAACCAGGCGTTGAACGGTCTGCTTTTTCTGTACCGGGTGGTGCTGCACGAACCAATGGACCAACCCTGGGGCTTTGTCCGGGCAAAGGAACCGCAGCGCCTCCCGGTCGTCTTCACCAGGGAGGAAATCCAACTGCTCTTTGCCCACCTGAACGGGCTCCCCCGGTTGGTGACCGGGTTGCTCTATGGTTCCGGCCTGCGCCTGCTGGAATGCCTGCGGCTCCGTGTCAAAGACCTCGATTTCAACCTGGGTCAGGTGACCGTCCGGGAAGGCAAAGGAGGCAAATCAAGGGTCACGTTGCTGCCCCGGTCGCTGGAACCAGCCCTGCAGCGCCAGGTCCAGCAGGTGCGCCTGCTCCATGAAGAAGACCTGGCAGTAGGCTGGGGAGCCGTCCTGCTCCCCACCGCCCTGGAGCGGAAATACCCTGCCGCTCCGTTTGAACCGGGCTGGCAGTATGTCTTCCCGGCCAGCCACCTGTCGCTTGACCCCCGGAGCGGCATCCGCCGCCGCCATCACCTCTCGGAATCGGTGCCGCAGAAAGCGGTCAAAACGGCGCTGCGGCCGGCCCGGATGGAGCTGCCAGACCCTCCGCCACAGCTTTGCCACCCACCTGCTGGAGGACGGTTACGACATCCGCACCGTCCAGGAACTGCTCGGCCACAGCGATGTCCGGACCACCATGATCTACACTCATGTCCTCAACCGGGGTGGCAAAGCCGTCCGGAGTCCGCTGGACCGGCCCTGACCGGCACCCCTGCCTGCCAGTCGTACTTGAACCAGGATCCGGCTGGCAGGTTTCAAACCCTATTGGCCAAACCCTCCCCAGGCACTGCAAGATGGCTTCCGGCTGGGGTTGATGTGTTTCTGGTGGCCCCAACCGGATGAACCCCTTTTTGTTGGTCAAAAGCGAAATTCAGCCCTTCTTTGGCATGGGGCTTGCACCACCGGAAACCAAGCACACCACCACTTTTCCCGAAAGGAAACCCAACCCATGCTACCCGTCATGACCACCACCGCCGCCGCCCAGGGAACGGCTGAACTCGTCCGCGCCTGTCGCGGCATCGTGCGCCGGAGCCTGCTGGCCGCTCCCCACCAGCGGCTTCCGGTTGCCGAACTGGAACGCCGCATCCGGAGCTTTCTCAACCTCCATTCCCGCACCGACCGGGAAGCCGAGTTCACCCAGGAAATCTCCGTGACCTTCTTTCTGCTGCGGTTCTGTCCCTTTGCCACCCTGGACCTGCGGCACCAGCCCCGGATGGTGGCCCTCCATCCCAAAGCCGTCGCCGGACTGACAGCCGGCCGGGAACGCTTCCGGACCTGGGTCACCAGCCAACTGGCGCTGGGAACCAGACTTGAAGCGCCAACCCTGCTTTCCTTGCTGCTGCACAGCAACGACACGGGGCTGCTGGAAGTCTGGGCCGATTATGCCGATGTCGGCGGCCTGCCCGCCGCCGTCCGCGACCTGTGCCTCTACCCCGCAGCCCAGCCCGCTTTTCCCACCGCCGCCTGACTCTGAAAGGACGAAGCCCATCATGCCGAAAACGTTGCTCAACCCCAAATATACCCTCACCGGGGATTCCGACTGGCGCACGGACGACCCGGTTCCCCTTGCAACCCGCTCTTCCGCACCGAAACCTCTGAGACTGGCGCTCTGCTCGGTTGTCAGCTTTGGCGGGGGCATGGCGCTGGTGCTGGGATTCCAGCTTGTGTTTGGCCATCATCAGGCCAGGTCCGCTGTGCCGCCCAGCCCCCAGCCGCCCATTTATGGTCCGGTGGAAGGCATAATTGCGGAACCGGCGGTCTCGTCTCGGCCTGGGATGGCCCAGGCACCCCCTCCTGCCACCGGGATTGTGACCGTGGAACTGGATGGGAACGTGGTCCGGGAAGTGTCTCTCGCTCCTCATTTTCCCGCCCTGGTCAGCTTTCCCTCAGCCATTGCCAAACTTCACAACCACAATGGGGAAAGCTTCAGTGTCACGTCCGACCACCCCGCCGAGCTGGTAATTGAGGTCCTGGTGCCCCGCCAACCCACTCCAATGACTCCCACCGGTGCGGTTTGGGTGGAACTGACCACCGGTGAAATTGTGGTCCTTCACTTGTCACAGGTCGCTCCGGATGAGGTCGTTTTGGGTGAAACCACGGATATGTTGATTTTCACCTGGCCGGCCGCAACCGGCTCCGGCAAACCAGCCCAACCGGGTGTTGCGTATCGCGCCGAGCCTGACCGGCAACCCATTCCAATCGAAAAAGAGTGAATTTCATGGCTTCCGCACCAAATCCTGCCCCCTCATCCACAACCCTTGAACCGACCGTCCGGATTCGTTTGCGGGTCAACGACGGGCGGCTGGACATCCGGCTCAGCCGCTACCTGTGCAACCAGGTCTGGGTGGGAACCGGATTACGGGTTTTTGATGATTGGCCATTGTTCTGGTTCAACCCACTTTTGCTCACGACAGGCACGGGCTCGCGCCTGTATCGCCACGGGTTTGCCATGTTCAAACTGATACGTCACCAGGGAACCGCAGTCCCCCGGACCTCTTGATTTCGATAAAATGGTGAGTGTTTTGTTTTTTGGGTCAAAGGTGGGCAACCCGGAAATTTCGGACTCAAGCCTCGTCGTCACCTTGCCACTCGGTTCCCGTTCGTATTGCTTAAAGCTCAACAATGGGAAGGATTGGGGTGTTTTCTGATTTTCGTCAAAATACTGGTATACATAAAGGGGTTGATAGGCTCCCCCAGCACACAAGATTTCCACCAGATAGGTTCCTTTCTCCAATTCATAAAAACTCAAGCCACTTGAGGTCTCCAGGGGGGATTCCCGGTATTCTTTTGGCCATCTGAGAATTGTGTACCAGGCTTTTCGTTCTTTGACGGTTGCCTCCTTTTTGATAAGTGGGTGTTGCCCACACACCCAGTCAGCAGTTGTGAGGACTGAAACGATTGAAGTAAAAACAAAAAATATTATTTTACGACTCATAACCGGACCTTTTTTGACACTGAATGCAGGATTACTTTCCTTGACCTCCTCCCCGCAATGAATTGCGGGGATTCCCTGGGTGAAGGCCGCAGCCGTGCGCCAGAGAACGGGCAACCTGCTTACACAGGATTCCCAGGTTCGCCCTTCAACGGCCCAGCTCACGCCAAGCCTCCGGGCACAGTCACGGCAAGCCCTGCCGCGAGCCAGAGATTGATTCCTCTGGCGAGAATATTGCGAGCGGCGTTGTGGTCACGGTGGA